>JANQLV010000053.1 GCA_028280415.1 Saprospiraceae bacterium | reverse complement strand
ATAATCTAACGAATCAATACAATTGCGATTCAGTAATCTATGAACAGACGAATTTACTACCTAGTGATACGGTGTATATCGATTTGACAAGCTGTAATGCGCAGGACACCGGCTTTGTAATTTATAATTTAACGAATCAATATAACTGTGATTCGGTGATATATGAGCAGACGGACTTACTATCCAGTGATACAGTATATATTGATTTGAGCAGTTGTAATCCCCAGGATACGGGCTTGGTGATCTATAATTTAACGAATCAGTATAATTGCGATTCGGTGATATATGAGCAGACAGATTTACTACCCAGTGATACGTTGTATGTAGATTTGACGAGTTGTAATCCCCAGGATACGGGCTTGGTAATTTATAATCTAATGAATCAATATAATTGTGACTCGGTGATATATGAGCAGACGACTTTACTACCCAGTGATACGTTGTATGTAGATTTGACGAGTTGCAATCCCCAGGATACGGGCTTGGTAATTTATAATCTAATGAATCAATATAATTGTGACTCGGTGATATATGAGCAGACGACTTTACTACCTAGTGATACGCTGTATGTAGATTTGACGAGTTGTAATGCGCAGGATACAGGTTTGGTAATTTACAATCTAACGAATCAGTATAACTGCGATTCGGTGATATATGAGCAGACGAATTTACTACCCAGTGATACAGTGTATATCGATTTGGCGAGTTGTAATCCCCAGGATACGGGTTTGGTGATCTATAATCTAACGAATCAATATAATTGCGATTCGGTGATCTATGAACAGACGACTTTACTACCCAGTGATACAGTGTATATCGATTTGGCGAGTTGTAATGCGCAGGATACAGGTTTGGTGATTTACAATCTAACGAATCAATATAATTGCGATTCGGTGATATATGAGCAGACGAATTTGATTTTTAGTGATACTACCTATCTTTTTGAAACCTCTTGTAACCCCATAGATACTGGACTTCAAACAACCTTATTGACAAATATTGATGGATGTGATTCACTGGTGATAACTGAAATAGATTTGCTATTCAGTGATACAACATATATCGATGAAACATCCTGTTCTGTTCAGGATACAGGTCAAGTATCGGAGTTGTTTATTAATACTGTTGGTTGTGATAGTATAGTAATCACGACGACAAGTTATTTGTTAAGTGATACGACCTATGTGTTTGATACGAGCTGTAATCCACAGGATACGGGCTTGGTGAGCGATTGGTATACCTCAACGAATGGTTGTGATAGTTTGGTATTGACCCAGACGGACTTGTTGTTATTGGATACGACTTATATCTCAGCGACGAGTTGTGATATCAATGAAGTCGGGGAGGTATTGGAGCAGTATGTGAATACTGCTGGTTGCGATAGTGTAGTAATCACAACGACGAGTTATTTGTTAAGTGATACGACCTATGTATTTGATACGAGCTGTAATCCTCAGGATACAGGCTTAGTGAGCGATTGGTATACCTCGATGAATGGCTGTGATAGTCTGGTGCTAACCCAAACAGACTTATTGTTACTGGATACGACCTATATCTCCGCGACGAGTTGTGATATCAGCGAAGTCGGAGAGGTATTGGAGCAGTATGTGAATACTGCTGGTTGCGATAGTATAGTAATCACGACGACAAGTTATTTGTCCAGCGATACGACCTATGTGTATGATACGAGCTGTAATCCATTGGATACTGGTTTGATAAGCGATTGGTATACCTCAATAAATGGTTGTGATAGTCTGGTACTGACTCAAACGGACTTATTGCTATTGGATACGACTTATATCTCAACGACGAGTTGTGATATCAATGAAGTAGGGGAGGTATTGGAGCAGTATGTGAATACTGCTGGTTGCGATAGTGTAGTAATCACAACGACGAGTTATTTATTAAGTGATACGACGTATGTATATGATACGAGCTGTAATCCCCAGGATACGGGATTAATAAGCGATTGGTATACCTCAACGAATGGCTGTGATAGTCTGGTGTTGACCCAGATGGACTTATTGTTACTGGATACGACCTATATCTCAACGACGAGCTGTGATATCAATGAAGTAGGGGAGGTATTGGAGCAGTATGTGAATACTGCTGGTTGCGATAGTATAGTAATCACGACGACGAGTTATTTATTAAGTGATACGACGTATGTGTATGATACGAGCTGTAATCCTCAGGATACAGGCTTGGTAAGCGATTGGTATACGGGGATCAATGGTTGTGATAGTCTGGTGCTGACTCAAACGGATTTATTGTTATTGGATACGACCTATATCTCCGCGACGAGTTGTGATATCAATGAAGTCGGAGAGGTATTGGATGTGTATGCGAATACTGCCGGTTGCGATAGTATGGTAATCACGACGACGAGTTATTTGTTAAGTGATACGACGTATGTGTATGATACGAGCTGTAATCCTCAGGATACAGGTTTGGTGAGTGATTGGTATGTGGCCAATAATGGTTGCGATAGCTTGGTGCTGACCCAAACGGATTTATTGTTATTGGATACGACCTATATTTCGGCGACGAGTTGTGATATCAATGAAGTCGGGGAGGTATTGGAGCAGTATGCGAATATTGCTGGTTGTGATAGTATAGTAATCACGACGACGAGTTATTTGTCCAGCGATACGACTTATGTATTTGATACGAGCTGTAATCCCCAGGATACGGGCTTGGTAAGCGATTGGTATGTGGCTAATAATGGTTGCGATAGTTTGGTGCTGATTCAAACAGATTTATTGCTATTGGATACGACCCATATCTCAGCGACGAGTTGTGATATTAACGAAGTAGGGGAGGTTGTTGAAATGTATTCGAATACTGCCGGTTGTGATAGTGTGGTAATCACGACGACGAGTTATTTGTTAAGTGATACGACCTATGTGTTTGATACGAGCTGTAATCCGCAGGATACCGGACTATTCATTTCTTTCGAAAATAATCAAAATGGCTGTGATAGCTTGATCTATCTGGAGGTAAGTCTATTGGAATCGGATACGACTAATCTGTTCTTGGAATCCTGTAACCCTCAGGACACTGGCATAGTTGTAAATACCTATACCAATCAGAGCGGTTGTGATAGCATTGAAATCATTACAACTACTTTATTATTACTGGATACGACTACACTGGAATTAATGACTTGTGATTCAATGGAAGTAGGTCAGGTTGTGGATGTTTTCCAAAATCAATTTGGTTGTGATAGTGTCGTCATTTCTAATACGATACTGGCCCCTGCCATAGAAACATTTATCATCGACTATACCTGTGATTCGGATGCAGTCGGGGCAGATACTACCTGGCTGACTACAGCTATGGGCTGTGATTCATTAATTATCTCTCAGGTATTATTATCTGAAATAGAGTTTGAATGGTCGCTTTCTGAAATTAGTTGTTATGATGAAAATGATGGACAAATTAGTATTGATACCATACATTATGGTAGTCCGCCATTTTTATACGCAATTGATGATCAGCCATATAGTCAAAATGCATTATTTACCTCACTCTCGGCTGGCAATTATACCCTCCATGTAATGGATTCAGAGGGCTGTGAGTCAAGCCAGATCATTACTTTAAGTAATCCACCGGAGTTTATCATTACACTCGGTGATAATCAGATATTGACCCTTGGTGATAGCATAGCGTTGGAGCCCTTGTTTAATTTACCCATTGAAAGTTATACTTGGGCCCCAACCTATAATTTTAATTGTGATTCCTGTTTTATGCAAATCGTGCGTCCTTTTGAGACAACTAATTTTCAAATTACAGCTGTTTCTGAAAATGGCTGTCAGGCGAGTGATAAAATAACCGTTTTTATAAAAAAGGAAAGACTGGTATATGTTCCGAATGCATTTTCTCCAAATGGAGATGGACATAATGAACTTTTTAAAATCTATCCTGGTCAAGAAGTAGAAAGTATTCAGCAGTTTCAGATATATAACCGATGGGGAGCCCTTATGCACCAGGAGGAAAATGTTCAACCTGATTTACTCCGTGGATGGGATGGACGTTTTAAGGGACAGGATTTAAACCCTGCAGTGTTTATCTTTTTTGCCGAAATTCGTTACCTGGATGGCCGGGTCGAAATGATTAAAGGCGATTTTACATTAACCCGCTGATCCTGAGCTAGAAAAAAATTGGCATCTTATTCATCCTTCAGTCAAACCTCTTTTATTTGTTTTACAACTATATCTTCCCATGCCTTACCCGCTGCCCCTCAGCCAGGTATCATAAATGCCCATTATAGCATAATATCCTGCAGTGGCATAGGCACTTATAACTAACCACAAAGGTTTTTCCGGGTAATAGAAAACCAATAGCGAAAGGCTAAGTATGAAGATTACTGTATTAATAATAGTCGGTATTCTAAAATAATGGTTCTGACTGGGGTATACGAATTTGACAGGCACAAAATGTAATATGGCAAAAATAATGGTCAGAACTACATAAGTCATTGGTTCGTATTCTGTAACAAAAAGATAATAATACATCACCATATTCCACATGACTGGAAAACCTATGAAATAATTATCCTCCGATACCATTCCTTCTTTTCCATAATATAAAACGGATACCAACAGAATTAAAAAAGTCAGAGGCAAATTCCAGCTCTCGGGCACTAATGCTGCTTCATAAAACATATAAGCGGGAATGATTGCATAAGTAGCGAAATCAATCACATAATCCATCGTCTTTCCATCCATAAACGGAAGTATCTCTTTGGTTCGGAACAGTCTCGCAAAAGTTCCGTCAATTCCATCCACTATCAATGCTACAATCAACCAAAACATGGCCTCCTGCCAATCGTGTACCTGTATAGCAAGGATAGCCATAAAACCAGCCAGCAAACCCGAGGCAGTTAAAACGTGAACACTCCAGGCAAGCAACCGCTGTATAAGGGTATATTTGTTTTTCAATACATTTCTATTTTAAAAGTCTTTTCATAGAATCAGGTAAATCTGTTTTCATATATATCCTAAGGTGCCTAACCAATAAATAAACAGATTTCAATAAAAACCAAGCTTGACTCTTTTGATAAAAATGTAAAAAAAAAAGCTATTTTTCGAATCCTACAGATTAAAGCATAATGAAAAATACTAATCAGGCAATTTATCCTACATTACTGCTCATTGCTTTTCTTCTCGTCACAGGGGCTTATCTCTATTTCTTTACGGACTATGACGTAGCCTGGCCGGGGTTCTTTGCAATGTTGTTTTTTTATGCTTTGATCTTTTACTTCGGCGCCTATGCTGCCCGCTTGCGAAAAGATGATTCAGTGAATGGTATTCTTCTGGCAGGAAGGCAATTACCCCTGTTTGTTGCTATTTTTACCATGAGTGCTACCTGGATTGGCGGTGGATTTATTAACGGAACAGCTGAGAATACGTATAATCAGGATTTTGGCCTGGTCTGGGTTCAGGCTCCCTGGGGTTATGCACTGAGTCTGATTATCGGCGGACTGTTTTTTGCCAGGAAAATGCGTAGTTATGGTTTCAAAACTATGATCGATCCACTGGCTCAGCGATTCGGTAAACGGATGGCAGCAGTACTGTTTATACCGGCACTGAGTGGGGAAATATTTTGGACGGCAGCGATTCTCACTGCATTGGGAACGACTTTTAGTGTAGTGCTTGGCCTCGAATTACAACCTGCAATTGTAATCTCTGCTTTGATTGCCATTGCCTATACCGCGCTTGGAGGACTCTGGGCAGTAGCCTTAACGGATGTTGTACAGCTAATATTACTGATGATTGGATTGCTACTGGTGGTACCTTTTGCCAGTGATGCCGTTGGCGGTTTGGAAAATGCCTGGCAGATTTATAAAACTAAATTTGGCGCTCAGGCTACCTTGCTTCCTTCTCGTACCGGCCTGGGGGATTATTACTGGGTATGGTGGGATTACGCTTTATTACTGATTTTCGGAGGGATTCCCTGGCAGGTCTATTTTCAAAGGGTGCTTTCTGCAAAATCGGCGAAAGTAGCCGTAAGGCTATCCCTCTTTGCAGGAGGGATTTGTATCCTGGCCGCAATCCCTGCTTCTATGATCGGGATTATTGGCAGTGTGGCAGACTGGTCTGCGCTGGGTTTCCCCCAGCCGGAAAAGGCAGCTACTATCCTGCCTCATGTGATGCGTTATTTGACGCCCACCCTTATCGGAACGATTGGTCTGGGAGCGATCGCGGCAGCGGTCATGTCTTCAGTAGATTCTTCGGTACTCTCAGCAGCATCAATGTCTGGCTGGAATGTTTATCGGCCATTATTCAAACCGGATATTTCTTCTGAAAATTTGTTGAAAATTATAAGACGTTGCATCTGGATAATTGGTATCGCCGCTACTCTGCTGGCACTCAATGTTAAAAGTGTATATGATCTCTGGTTTTTGTGTAGTGACTTCGTATACTGCCTGCTCTTTCCGGCATTACTTTGTGCATTATTTGACCCTAAGGCTAATGTATGGGGGGCTTTAGTCGGGTTTGTAGTATCGGCAATTTTGCGTTTTGGTGGTGGAGATACAACTTTGGGAATTGACGTTTTTATTGATTATCCAATGACAAAGGGGGAGGAAGTACTTTTCCCTTTCCGAACTACCGCAATGCTCGCCGGACTTATATCCATCATTTTGGTTTCCAGGCTTACACAAAAAATAAGTCCTGCTATAGTCCTGAAAAAAGTGGAGGATTAAAGATTGGAAACAGAATATGGAACTTTCGTTTAAGGACTCTCAGATTCACAAGACAAAATATTTTCGAAAAATCATCCAATCGTTTTCAAGAATAAATCTTTCAAGACTTTTCGGTCAATCACATGTTTTCCATCGAAAGTAATCGTCTCGTATTTCAGATATTGTTCTTTGGCAAAATTGCTTTGCCAATCCAGAAACTCGTTGGTTAAAAACTGATCCTGCTTCCCGTAAACGAAGTAGATCTTTTTACTGGAAAAATATTCCCGATGGGGGCGGTAATCCAGATCTTCCGGGAATCGACCGGCCCAAAGAACCAGATTGTGAAACTCGGGGAATTCCCTCATGATCCAGCGACACTGTGTAGCACAACCTTGTGAAAAGCCAAACAGGGTAATTTCGGTATCTTCGGAAAATTGCTCAATATACTGATCGTAAATCTTCCGGATAAATCGGGTATAATCTGCGATTTCCTCCAAGCGATCCATCTTCGTCATCCAGGATGCTGCTACTTGTCCGCTGACACCTTCCCAGTAAAATCTGGAAAGACCTTCCGGAGCAATGATAAAAGTAGCACCATCATCGAGTTCCGAAAACTTTTGAATGATCCGACTCGCTAGTTGCCCGTAACCATGACAAACAATCCAAAGTCTTTTTATGTGCTTTCCGGTTTTGCCCAAGGTATAATAGTGAGCAGTGCGCTCTACTGGAATGGAATGTGATTCGTACATGGAACGAAGATAAGAATTTATGCTTGGATGGAAGGAGGATTTATACCAAGCTAAAATTAGCTATAAAGGAGGCAAAAATGACAGAATCAAACAACATTAGTGTCAAAAATCACGGGCAAATTCAAAGCACCGTGCTTACTTGTTTCCAAAAATGTTTTTTCGCTTTTTCCTGGAGCTTTCATCGAAGAGTGGCTGCTGTCTGGTAGCTTCCTCATTTTCATAAATATGATTGAAAACTTTTGCGACATATACCCATTGACCATTCTCCAGTTTATAGCCTTCATAACTGCCATCAGGTAGTTTAACCGGTCCCTGACTAGCAATGCTCGAAGTAGTTTCAATCAGATGATCGCCAATAATTAGGCCCAGGTGTCCGTCAAAATTGACCTTTACGGATGCTTCGGCACTATAGGTATACAATAATCTGCTTTTAGGCAGAAAAGGATTATCGGGATCTTCGGAAACGAAAACGGGGGCACCGAATACCGCTTTGCCATCTTTGAAACTTAATACATCGACTATTTTTCTTTTGGTAAAAAAGCGATAACCATCGTAGCCGAAGAGTAAATATTTTTTACCCTCAGCCGTATCAAACTGTTTGAGGTTATAATAAAGTGAACCGTACCAGTTTTGTGAACCCAGTGTGGTATGTTCAATATCTTCGATTTCAAAAGACCGGTCAATTAAAGGAATTAGCTTGAGTTCTTCTGTATTCATTTGGATAGCCCCGTAATAACGATAGTCATTTTCATTGACATAAAGCTGCCAGGTAAAAATCCGGAAGGTACTGTCTGCAGGATACTGGATTGAAATCGATTTTAATCGCTCAAAAGGATAATCAAAAGAGTTTTTTACTTTCAATGCCTTCACCAAAGTCGGAATGAATTTATTGACCGCTCTGAATCGACTTTCCTCTAATGAATCATTGACTATCAAATAGGATAAATAACCAAGAGTATCTTCGTAGGTGCTGATTATATCAAAAGTAGAGTCTGCCTGAATTTTGGCAGCTTTTGAAAGATTAAAACCAAGAAGTACAATGAAGCCTGTTAGAAGAAGCGTCTTTTTCATCAAAAAAATTTGTAAACTTTATTTCCGTTTTTTAACGCTAATTGTTCCGTTTAAATTGTTAAAACTGTAAAATTCCCCCTCCATCTATTTTTAAAATAGTCTCTTCAACAAACGCATGCAATTTTCTTCAAGACGGGAAAAATCTCCGTCGGCATTGAATAATGCAATTACTTTGTCCATCAACTCTCTGGCTTGCACCTCTGTGGGAAAATAAAGCCCTTTGTAATTTAAAATGGTCTGGATGCGCTGATAATCGTTAGCAATATCAAATTCGCTTTTGATCTTTTCATAATTCGATTCGGGAATACGCCTTTTTATAAGTGTCTCTTCGGCCTCCGAAATCTCCATATCGGCATTGGAAGCATAGAGCAGGAGGTAGGTAGTAAATTCCTCAAAATTCCATTTAACTTGTTCTGACATCTGGTTTGAATTTATTGAAAAAAAATTTCCACCAAAAATACTCATTTTCGTATAAACTTGAAGCTACTGAGGTAACATCTATAGAACAAACAACCTTTTAATTTTATCTTTGTTGGAAATTGTACAAAGCATATACGCTATAAAACATCATTGTCTTGAAACAATACCTTTCATTAGTTAAATTCAGTCATACGATTTTCGCTTTGCCTTTTGCTCTACTGGGCTTTTTTATTGCTATTCATCATTTGAATACCGGCTTTCAATGGCGAATCTTTTTTTTAATATTGCTCTGTATGGTTTTTGCGCGCAGTGCGGCTATGGCTTTTAATCGTTATCTGGATCGGGATATTGATGCCCAAAATCCCCGTACGGTCAATCGGGAGATTCCGGCTGGCATAATCAGCCCCGGCTCGGCTTTACTTTTTGTAGTGATCAATTCTATCTTGTTTGTCACCACTACCTGGTTTATCAACCCGCTTTGTCTGTTACTATCTCCTGTTGCATTATTTGTTGTACTAATTTATAGTTATACCAAACGATTTACTTTCCTTTGTCATTTTGTCCTGGGTTTGGGGCTGGGACTGGCTCCAATTGGTGCCTATCTGGCCGCCGGGGGAAATTTTGATCTGATCCCTCTACTATATTCTTTCAGTGTCTTATTCTGGGTATCTGGTTTTGATATCATCTATGCCTTGCAGGATGAGCAGTTCGATAAAAACATGAATCTGCATTCTATTCCGACCAAAATTGGAAAGAAAAAAGCACTGAATCTATCTTCTTTTCTCCATATACTGACTTCAATTCTTTTGCTGGCTGCTAATTATTTTTTGAGCCTGGAGTACGAAGCTTTTGGCTGGATTTCCTGGGCTGGAACAATCTCGTTTATTGCGCTGCTTTTTTACCAGCACCGCCTGGTTAAGCCGGATGATCTAAGCCGGGTTAATCTCGCTTTTTTTACAACGAATGGAGTAGCGAGTATCATTATCGGAACATTGATTATACTGGATTTATTCATTTGATCTTTTTTGAATGGCTTTTACCTGATCTCCTACACTAACCTTCGCCGGGCCTATTCCATCGTAAACCAGATTTTGGCCAAAATAGATTTTGTTGTTTCGCTTGCGATAAGTAGCTAAACTTTTTAAGGGTTCTTTTCCGGCTTCGCCAGTGCTTTGATTTATCGTAATGACGGAGCATCTGGCGCAGGGTTTTACGGCCTTAAACCCGGTATGCCCAATTTGAAAAAAATGAAAATCATCTTCTGCATGTGGATAGGCGCCCGATACGATGAAATTTGCCCGGAATCGATCTATACTTATTGGCTTCTCCAGCTTTTTATTTAAAAAAGAAACACTTTCTTCACTTAATAAAAGATAAGGATAGCCATCCGCTAAGCTTACTTCCCGGGCATCAGTATATTTTGCACTGGTAAGTCGAACGGAAGAAAGCCCTTGATAGGCTAATCGGCAGGTATGGCCCAATTGCTTTGAAAACCAGTCATTGATTTCCGGAGAGGCAATCAGAGCATTCAGGCGGTCATCCCAAACTTGTACAGTTGCTTGTTCCGGGTATTTGTTTTCATCCTGGGGAATAATCAATTGCTCATCTTGATAAAAGACAGTGATTCCATCCTCAACAATGCGAAGCCTGCACAATGATAATTCCGGTATTTGTCTTTGTGTAATTGCCTGATTTTGTTCATCAATCAGCATCCATCGGCGATCCAGAGCCAGCCCTCTTTCTTCAATACGGGCCGTTTCGAGGGAAATTCCACCCATCGCCTTGATCGGATACACGAAGATTCCACTTAAATGCATCATGTTTTTTTTTCGAATTTTTTATTTAACGTTTTATTAATTGGCAATGCTTTTGCAGAAGTAATGTTAAAATTATCTATTTAAAAATGTTTAATATATTGATTGTTAAATTAAAATATAGATAAAAAATTATAATTTATAACAATTTTCAAACAAGTTGATTTTCGGCTTAATTGTGTAGTTAAAAATAGCTCCACATAAAGGATTATTTTAATGTAATTGGCATGGTTTTCGGTATTTTCTTATTGACGTAAAAGGTATTTCAATACCCTTTAACTAGACTTACTATAGCGCCCAATCTACTGATATTTTTCCTTTTAATTGCTATCGACTTTGTGTTAGAAAGCATGAACTTAGTTCAAATACAAACAGCATGAGAGAAATATTTTTACAGTGTTTCGCTTTTTTACTTTTTATGGTAGTGGCCGCACCTCAGGAATTGGCTGGACGAACGAACACGGAATGGACAGAGAATGATTATTTTCTTCCCCCTTTGACCTTTCTGAATCTGCCGGATACGCTTCTATTCGATTTGAATGACTGTGCGGGGATGGCCGAAGTATGCATGGGGATTCCGATCGATGATATCAGCAACTATCAAATCACGGCTAATGGACAGGCTTACGTTAATGGGATAGCCGGTTGTGATAATGATACGTCTAATGTCTACAGCTATACCAACCTGTTTGGGCAAGGTACTATTGGGCCCTATATTTTACAAAGCTGGTCGATTGACGGATCTACCTTTTCCACACCTTTTAACAATATAGGAGAATTAGTGGACAGTATGAATGTCTGGGATCCATTAGGTAATTGGGTCTTGAATCCGGTAGATCAAACCATAAGTGGTGGCTTTTCGGGTTTTGTATACAGTGACATGAGTATTTTTGCACTTGCCATTGGGGTGGAAAACATACTCATTCGATCCGATCTAATCACTCCACAGGGCACCAGAATTTTTATTAATTCCGGGACTACCCAGTTGATTGTCACTGAAAGCGCTACCGGAGTCAGCGATACAGCGCTTATTGCAACGAGTTGCGTTCAAACAGAAACTTTAAATCTGGGCAATGTTTTCATAGGAAATTCTGAGGTAACCTGCCTGGACTTCAGTGAACTTCCAGGGGCAATTAGCACGGTTGCAAATTTGTGCCCTTCCTCGAAAGTTGATTTTCAGCCAGTAAATATGGACTCCTGTATAATGTATACCGGCGTTTCCGTAGGTACAGATACTGCCTGCATCGTCGCATGTGATGTTTTTGGCTTTTGTGATACTACTTATTTGATTGTCAGTGCTTTATCTCAATTAGGTGTACAGGAATTGTTCGATACTATCTTTGTTGGAGAGTCCGTACAATGGTGTGCGGATATTAGCATTTTTCCGGGGAATGTCGATACTATTTATAATAGCTGTGAAGACATTTCCGGGACCTATGTCAATTTTGTAATTGATGAAGCCAATTATTGTGTTAATTATACGGGAATTGGTGGCCTGGGAACGGAGGAAGGATGTTTCATTGTCTGTGATGATATGAATAATTGTGATACTACTATCTGGTCGGTCACAGTTCGCGATACAGGGCCTAATTTCTTTTTCGATACTTTATATATCAATGAAACAGAAACGTTTTGTGATTGGGATACAGATAATCTTTTCGGTATGCCCGTCAATATTGAAAACGGATGTATAGGCAGTTCTGGTAGCGAAGTTTTCTTCGATGTCGATCAGGCAAATATATGCCTGGACTACGAAGCAATTGGAGCCGGAAAAGATACCGCTTGTATATATCTGACCGATGGTACCGGAGCGATTGACACTACTTTTGCGATAGTTTGTGTGTTGCTGCCTGATCCTGAAATTATAACAGATAATATCAGGCTGACCACTAATCCGGTTTATTGCGTAGATACTACCCAACTGGCCGGAACAATTGTCAGTATCGAAAATATTTGTCCCGAGGATTCAGGTGAGGCAATTGATTTCCTCATCGATTCTGTAAACTATTGTGTTCAGGCTAATCCGCTGATGCTCGGTACGGACAGCATTTGTATCGTTATCTGCGATGACTTCGGGATTTGCGATACCACTACATTTATCATTACGGTAGATGATGATATTTCTTCAAATATTCCCGATGCGGTTGATGATATTGACTCTACTGCTCAAAACACTTCACTTCTGATAGATGCCTGTTTTAACGATATCATTCCACCGGATTTTGATATTACCAATTTCTTTGTCTTGCCGGTAGCCTCCGGAGGTATTGGGCCCAATAACGGGACGGCTTTTTCCAATGTGGATTGTACCATTAGTTATGTGCCGAACGATGATTTTTGTGGGCTGGATCAAATTACCTATGTCTTGTGTAATACGATGGGCTGTGACACGGCGACGGTGACGATTAATGTGATTTGCCCGCCATCTTCTTTTCAGATATTTAATGCCTTTTCTCCCAATGGAGATGGAGTCAACGAATATTTCAGAATAACGGGTCTTGAGCAGTTCCCGGATCATACACTTTATGTTTTTAATCGCTGGGGGAATTCGGTTTTGGAAGTATCCAATTATCAAAATGACTGGAATGGAACCTGGCAGGGGTTTGATTTGCCAGACGGAACCTATTTCTACGTATTTGATACCGGGGAAGGAGAAGTGAGCAGCGGTTATGTTTATATAGGACGATAGTTCTATTTGTAAAAAATTGAATATTAATGCTTTAAAAAAATAATAGAAGCAGTGTAAAACCTAGCATTATTTTTGGACGATTAAGACTTTGAACCTGCTCGAACAACATAATACTAAATAGTTTCATAACCAGCATATTCATTTATTATGAGAAAAATATACATACTGGTAATTTTATTTTTTTGTTGTGGCATGTCTTATGGGCAACAGGACGCTATGTTCACCAAATACATGTTCAATAGCCTTTCCTATAACCCCGCTTATGCCGGCTCAAAAGATCATATGGCTATTTCACTACTACACCGTACCCAATGGTGGGGAATCGAGGGAGGACCAAGTACACAGACTTTTTCAATTCATTCTCCATTGAGAAATGAACGGGTGGGGTTGGGTTTTACAGCAGTTAATGATGCTATTGGACCTACCAATACGCTTACTGCGAATGTAAGTTATGCCTATCGAATCCCTTTTGGAAAGTACCGTTTATCGGTTGGAGTACAGGGAGGAATATTAAACTGGCGTGCCGACTGGTCAAAACTATCCCTTGAAAATGTTGCTGATGATGCTTTTTCGGAAATGTCGCCTAATTACTTAAATCCTAATTTTGGAGCCGGTATTTATTTTTACTCTGATAAGATGTATTTGGGATTGGGGGTCCCGCATTTGATTGAATATGACCTGAGAGAAGAAAATATCAATTCTCCACAGTGGGCCAAGCAATATCGTCATTATTTTTTCAGTGCCGGAGCAGCTATTCCGGTCAGAGGAGATGCGGTTATTTTCAAACCCTCTTTACTGGTTAAAAGTGTAGGTTTATTAAGTAGCTTTAACAAAGATGAAGCTTATCAAAATATTGGCGCACCTACCGAGTTTGATATCGATATGTCTTTTATGTTTTATCAAACGCTTTGGGTTGGTGTTTCCTTCAGATCTGCTGTAGAAGCGATTACCGATGATTCCAGTTCTTTTGATTCTGTAGATTTCTGGGCTGCTTATTACTTATCCAACGGATTGCGTATTGGAGCCGCTTATGATTATACTTTGACAAGATTACAAACTCCTGCCCAGGGGTCCTTTGAAGTGATGCTGAGCTATGAGTTTGATTATATCACCAAACAGGCAGTTACACCTCGTTATTTTTAAAATTATAATTCGCAACCAAAATTTATCAGTAGCGACCATTTAAAAACTATATGCAATGAATATTAAAAAACTGATATTCTCAACACTTGTAGCAGCACTTGCCTGCAATGCCTCCTTCGCTCAATTTTCCAAAATGAAACGGGCTCAACAATTCATGGATGCGCTCAACTATCAGGATGCTATCCAGATTTATAATGAAATATTACAAAAAGGAGATGACTCTGTAGCAAAGATGAATATTGCTGAATGTTACAGAAAAGTAAACGATACTGAAAATGCAGAGTACTGGTACGGGCAGGTGGTTCGCCTTCCGGAATCTAAAGCCAAGCACAAATTGTATTATGGTCAAATGCTACAACGCAATGGCAAATGCGATCTGGCGAAAGAATGGTATCAAAAATATGTGGAAGAAGCTCCCGGAGATGTACGCGGACAGTTTCTTTTGCAAGCTTGTGATTACGAGCAAGAATTGAGAACGAAAAATGCAGGCATATACGATATCCAGAATGTAGCCTTTAATTCCAATGTAGACGATTTCAGTCCGATGTTTTACGAAGAAGGTTTGATTTTCGCAACAGAGCGAGATAAGGGAACAGCGATCAAGCGCAAACATGGTTGGACCGGAAATCCCTTTCTGGAATTATTTTATGTTAAAGCAGAACCGGTAGACCGGGATGATCCCTGCGGCGAGCAAACATATAATCAGCCCGAAAAGTTTTCAAAAGATTTGAATTCCAAATATCACGATGCGGCGGTGACTTTTTCCAGCGATCAGAAAACAATTTATTTTACCAGAAATAATTATAATGAAGGCAAAGTTGGTAAAAGTGATGAAGGTATTGTAAAACTGAAAGTATATTACGGAGAATTAGGAGAGGAACGAAAAGTAAATGAACTCAATAGCTTGCCTTTCAATTCTGACGAGTATTCCGTAGCACACCCCACGCTTTCGCTGGATGGAAAGACCCTTTATTTTAGCTCGGATATGCCGGGTGGTTTTGGCGGAATGGATTTGTATTATTCCGAAAAAGAGGATGGACGCTGGGGCCCTCCGATGAATATGGGGCCTTCTATTAACACCGAAGGAAACGAGATTTTTCCTTATTTCCACAGCGGTACGCAACGGATGTATTTTTCCTCTGACGGACATATTGGTCTGGGGGGACTGGATATATACTACATGGAACAAAAAGAAGGTGGCGAATGGGGCTCAATCGAAAACTTGGGTTATCCAATGAATACTATTTCCGATGATTTTGGAATAGTTTTCAACGAAGAAGGTACTTGTGGTTATTTGTCCTCCGACCGGGATGGCGGAGTGGGACGGGATGATATCTATGCTTTCCGCAAAATGGCTTCTCCTGTGAAAGTTTTGGTTTTTGATGAAAAAACGAAAGAACCGATCGAAGGAGCAATGGTCATCAATGCTTGTTCCGGTGATACTATGACAACGGCTGCAGATGGTTATGTAACTTTTGATCAAAAGATGAATGTCTGCTGTACCTTTACTGCCAGTAAAGAAGAGTATGACAGTAATTCCGAAGAAGGATGCACCAAAGAAATTGCAATCGGGGAAGAGGTATTAGTGGAAATTCCTTTGAATAAATCAATCGAGTTTAAACTGGAAGGGGCGGCCTTTAATGCTTTGACTTTATTACCGCTGGAGGGAGTGGAAATCACGCTTATCAATGATTGCGGAGATGAAGAACAGACCGTAGTAACGGATGATACCGGGGTCTTTTCATTCGAATTAAAAGAAGATTGTTGTTATACTGTAAAAGGAACAAAAGATAAATTCCTGGCGGCCAAGGCAACAGATCAGTGTACCCGTGGCTTGACAGAGTCGATGACTTTACAGGTAAACCTGAATTTGCACCCAATCGAGACGGACGAACCAATTGTAAACATAAATCCTTCGAATGTTGATGATCCAACTGATCCCAATGATTTGACCAATCGCACGGGACAGGACATGGGACCCAATAATGTTAATAATAATATTGGCGATCCAATTACTTATCTCGTCCACATATACTATGATTTCAATCAATCCTTTATCCGGGAAGATGCAGTGCCGGAGTTGGAACGTTTACTGGAAATGCTGATAGATAATCCGGAATATGTTGTAGAGATCGGTTCACATACCGATTCGCGCGGATCACATCGCTATAATCGCCGACTATCACAGCGTCGTGCGGAATCCGTCATTCGCTGGCTGACTAATAAAGGAGTTTCCCGGGATCGGCTGGTACCGGTAGGATATGGCGAAACGGTGAATGTGAATAATTGTAAAAATCTGATTCCCTGTAGCGAACAGGAGCATCAAATGAACCGCCGTACCGAATTCAGAGTGCTTGGAAAAATCGGAGACGCTGATTTTATTGAAAAATCAAAGCCGAATCCGAATACCAGAATTGATGTATGCGTAGGCTGTCCGTTCTAGGCCGGAAGGTCCTCGACAAAAAAGATTGCATTCTTATTTAGATCATAAAAACCAAACTCCCGGGTATTCCAGGGAGTTTGGTTTCTCAGTTTTTCGGCATTTACTGTTCCACGCTCAACCAGTTCCTCAAATAGCGGAAGGATATTTTCTACGAAAATCTTGATCACCGAACCACCTAGCAGGGGATCTGCTTCGGTATCGGCATGCCATTGCAAGTGCAGCCAGAGGTTTTCTCTCTTAAGGACCGCATACATTTCATCTTGATGCCGAAGTTCAAAGCCCACTTTTTTTTGATACCATTCTACATCCCTGCTGATATTGGCACTGGGCAGGACCGGGGTAATATTGAGTAATTTTGTTTTCATTTGATTTTTAACGGAGATAGATTTACAATCATTCGATGCATACCTTTGAGTTCTTTTTTAAAATACCGGGCATCCAGTTCTGTTTTGCTATGAAATTTGAATCCCATTTTTTTATAAAAAGCAATGGCGGTATGGTTGGTATCAATGACGCAAAGAAAGAGCTGCATTTTTTGTAATCCGGCCAGAAACTGCATGAGCATTCTCAAAGCTGTTTTACCAATGCCTAAACCTTTATATTCCTGGAGAATATAAAATTTTTCCAGCTCGGCTGTTTTTGTGGTTTCAAATCCGTCTAAAGCGGCTTCCAGTTTTATTTTTATAAAACCGGCGATCTTTTCTTCGTATTTGATCAGATAGTAGGCAATTAGAGGGTCGGCTAAATCCTGGATTAAGCGTTTTGTACCGAATTGATCTTCCAGATAAAGCTCGAGCCCATTTTGCTCCCAATGATCTGCAAAGCTTTGGGCATAAGCCAAATTACAAATCGCTTGTAATGGTTTAATTTGATCAGCATTGACGGGTTGAAGTATCATGTTTAATGCTATGTTTGGTAGAGTGACTGCAAACAGGATTTAATCTACCTTTCCAGTCGTTTATCCTACTCTACAAAAAGTACCAGGCCTTTTAAATAAGAACCTTCGGGATGAAACAAACTGACGGGATGATCTGCTGGCTGCGTCAAACGGTGTAATACTCTGACTTTGCGTTTTGCTTCAATTGCCGCGGCTACAATAGTGTTATAAAATAATTTTTCATCAACTACCTGTGAACAGGAAAAGGTAAATAATATCCCATCTCTGGCTATTTTTTGTAAAGCAAGGCTATTCAGTCGTTTATAGCCCTGGACAGCCTTATGGCGTTTTTTCAGACTTTTTGCAAAAGCCGGAGGATCGACAATCATGAGATCATAATTTTCTGTTGAATCCTTTATAAAGGCCATTACATCGGAAGTAAAGGATTGATGATTTCCTGTAAAAGGTTGATTTAGTTTTACATTCTCTTCCGTCAGGTCAATTGCTTTTTGGGAAATATCGACCGAATGAACCAGTTCTGCCTTTGCTTTTAAGGCATATATGGAGAATCCACCCGAATAGCAAAAAGCATTAAGGACTTTTCTACCTTTGGCATAAGAGGAGAGCAGTTTCCGGTTTTCTCTCTGATCCAGAAAAAATCCGGTTTTTTGTCCACTAATCCAATTCACTGCAAATTGATGCCCATATTCCAATACAATCTCGTCTTTCCTTGCCCCTAGCAGATAATCATTCTGTACCGTTTTTCCAAAATCGGTAGGAAGTGCAGTAGCACTTTTATCATAAATTGAATTGATTTGTTCCCCAAAAACTTGCCGGAGTGCCTTCGCTATCTTTTCCCGTTCGTAGTACATCCCAATAGAATGACACTGAATTACTGCCGTTGTAGAGTAGATATCAATGATTAAACCCGGTAAGCCATCGCCTTCTCCATGGATCAATCGATAGCAATTGGTTTGATACTGTTCTAAATGAAGGGATTGTCTAAGCGAATAAGCTTTCTGAATTTTCCTGTTCCAAAAATTCTGTTTGAGATTTGCTTTTTCAAAAGAACAGATGCGCACCATAATACTTCCATTCTGAAAATGTCCGGTGGCCAGATATTGATCCCGGGTATCGTAAACTTCTACAACGTCCCCGTCTCTAAGCGCTACAGGTTTTTCGGCGATCGCTCCGGAAAATACCCAGGGATGAAAACGCAAAATTGAAGCTTCTTTCCCCTTTTTTAAAACAATCTTTTTCAACACAAAAAAATTAGAATATCGAGAAAGGCGCAAAGATAAGATTTTTCTGACTTAGCTCTACCGTATTCATGGATAAACGGCTAAAGCTAAACGTATCCTCTAATACTATCTAACCACCTTGTGATCCCCCGCGTCCTTTTTGTCCATTTTTCGTCTTCTCACAGGGACCTTCGGTCCAGCTGGTCAGCCCCTGGTTTTTAGCTTCACATTCGTTCCCGTATGTTTTGCCATCACAACCACAGACCGGCTGATAAATCTCCTTGCAGGGACGTCTGGATATTTTGCTCTTGTCGATACAACAGGCTCCTTTGGTCCAGGAAGTTAGGCCCTGGACTTCGGCACTACAAGCATTGGTATACGTTTTATTATCACAGCCACAAACCGGATCGTAATTATCCGGACAAGGACGCAAAGATATCTTACTTTTATCAATGCAGTCTTTTGCAGTAGTAGATTCATCTTTTTCGTCTTCACACTCACCCTTTGTCCATTTGACTACACCGTTTTTTTCGGCAGTACATATATTGGAATAGGTTTTTCCATCGCAACCACAAACCGGATCATAATTCCGCGGACAGCCGCGCATAGGCTCTATCTTTGTACTATCGATACAAATCTCGGTACCCAGCGTACTTGATTTATTCGTATCAACACATGTCATTTGAATACACAAAAAGGAAAAAACAAGAAGGAATAGACTTAAAGGAAGTGTGGCTTTCATTGTTTCGTTTTTAAAAAGAATAATCGCAAAATAGTAAATTATACTCCAGCGATAAAATATTGAAGAATTATATGTGGGGTTAAAAAGTGTTTTTGACTGAAAAAGGCATTAAGTATTCTCAATTGAAAAATACCTAATGCCTTCCTTATTATTAAGCCATTAATTGCAGACTAGAGCTTTACAATTTTTTTCTGAGCCAAACCATCGGGACTAAGAATACGGACAAAGTAGATGCCTTTGACCATTTGATCAAGATTGTCTATACTAATCGTTTGTGTGCCGATTGTGCCGTTTAATAATCTTTCATTTAATACCCGTCCTTGTATATCGATGATTTGAATTTGAGTTTCACCGGCTTCGGATAATTTCAAATCAATACGGATCGAAGTGCTAAACGGATTTGGAAAAATCTGATATTCACTCTCCGCTAAAAGATCCTCCGAACTGGTAATGATACATTGAGTCTCAAATTCAAAGCTTTCTGTATAGCCACTTGTATTCATACCATCCAGACAAACGGCCTCGATCTGGAATTCGTAATCCGTACATTTTGTCAAACTGCTAGCGGTATAAGGAGATTCTACATCTTCAAAAACGGTCCAATCAGATTCTGATATCTCTTTGATCCTTAGGTTATGAGTCAGGTGATCATCGGTGGGATCTTCCCAGTATAATATAGCGGTTGTTTCGCTGACATCACTGGTATCCAGATTCATAGCCATATCACATTCTACAGGCGCGCCCATACTGATATTAATACAATAGTCCTCAACTTCTCCAAAACCAAAATCTTCACAATTTTCAGGAACGGAGTTTCCGAATACTCCTTCCCAACGCATGGCAATGCGCATTCGGGTGAGTCCCAATGTGGCATCTCCGGGTATAGTAATTGTACCAGTTACAGGTTGATTAGACGGACTTCCCGGATCGAAAGCTAATTCATCCGCGTCCGCAAAATCTCCGTCGTGATTATAATCGATCCAGATTCTAAAATATTCGTCAAAGGCATTTCCGGAGTAACCCTGGGTCAGGGTGATATTATAGCTGTTATAAGTCATTACATTTGCAGAAAGCCCGGAATAATTTCCATAGCCGGAGTCATTTCCGGAATTGTTGATCAAATCAGCTACTTCTATTGACTGAATCCATTCATCGTCGGTTGATTCACCTATGGCTGCACAGTATTCCAAATCGAGGCATGCGCCACAACCAAAGGTTGTAAAAGAAACAGGCGTTCCAAATTCGGTTATTTCGTTTTCACAAACCGTTTGTACAGATACCATATAATCGGTACAAGGCTCTAGTCCGCTAAGACCAAAACTGGTATTAATAATGTTCGATATGACTTGAGTAGATGAAGCAGAGGAAATCAATAAGTTATAAGATTGAGCAGCCAGGATAGCATCCCAACTAACAATAGCCGTATTCAAATCAACAGAGCTGACATTTACATTAGTTGGAGGCTCACAACAGCCATCTGTTTTGAAAACAAAACTTTGAGAATACCCGCTGGTCTCACCATCGCAAATAGCATCGACCTGAAACTCATAATCTGTACAAGCTGTCAAATTATTAAGCATATATGGACTAGTTGCTTCGCTTATTGTGTTCCATTCCGAAGCACCTACTTCCCGCCATCTTAGAGCAGAAGTATTGGAATTAATCCCCGGTGTCCAAATCAGAGAGGCACTCACATCTAAAACATTTTCTACATTAAAAGAGAATGCCGGAGGACAAGGGCTGCAGTTATTCATTAGCATTTGCAGGCTATTGAAAATATTTAGTCTTCCGCCGGTTGTCGTAATGCCCTGTAAGCTGGCATTGGGATCTGTACCTTCTAAAATGTATTGTTTAGCCAAAAGGGCTGCTGCTGCCGGATCGGTCTTGGCCAAAGTAGCCAGGTTTTCGCAGGGGGCTGCGTACAAAAGGGCCAGTGCCCCGGCCACATGCGGAGTAGCACCGGAAGTACCGCCAAAGCCTCCATAATTATTCCCCTGTGAAGTCGTGAAAGCATCTGCACCATGCGCACCAAGATCAATAGTCATTGCTCCGTATCCGGCCTGAGTAACTTTATTATCCGTACGGTCAACATTGGTGACGGAAATGAGAAAATCACTTGGGCAGGCTGTTGGCAGATCACCAAAAGTATCTACGTTTTGATTGCCATTGATAGTCGCACCACAACTAACAATTCCCGCAACACCAAGGGTATCGTAAAACGCACACCAGAGCGGAGCATCCGCTGGATCACCACCGTCTATTCCCCATGATGCATTCGTGGAAACGACAAAGGAACCTTCTGCGCCATTCGTTTCATTATAACGGATTCGGGCATCTAACGCATAAGAGTATGCTTCCAGAACCTGTGCTTCATTGGTATTGAAATCATTTTTTATAACCATCACCTTGACATTCCAGTTAACTCCCGTAACTCCAATGCCATTATTACCTTTTGCTCCAATAATACCTGCAACAGGTGTCCCGTGTCCTCCACCGGCTATATTATCACTATCGCTGGAAATGTTCCAGCCGCGATAATCATCTACATAACCATTATTGTCATCATCAATATTATTGTTTGGGATTTCTGCATAATTGATCCAAAGATTATCTTCAAAATCATCGTGATTTAAGTCTATACCATCATCCAAAACGGCAACAACAATCGTATCTCCCAGTGTGGTTACCCCTCCTGTGGTAATATCCCAGGCCTGATCTGCATCAATATCACCATCAACTGTTCCACCATTCGAACCATCATTTATAAATTGCCACTGATCGCTAAATAAAGGATCATCAGGAGTGGTTTCACGCATAGTAATCAAATGATTGAACTGAGCAACATTAACTTTTGGATGCCTTTTTACATATTCCAAAAAATTAATCTCGTGAATTGCATTATAGTCAAAATGCAATCTCCATATGTTTAGTCTTTTAGAAACCAGTCCTGTATTTTCAATTTTACTGGGAATGTTTCTGTAATCTTTTAAATCTAAGAGGATTTGATCAACATCTGCTCCTTTTACAGGTTGCACGAGAATATCTCCCAGTACATGATTAAGTTGTTGTCCGTAAGCATGGAAAGAGAATAAGCTTAGTATCACAACACTAAGAAAGTAGTTGAGTTGTTTTTTCATCTAGAGATAGTTTTTCTGTAGAATTGTACGATATACAAATATATTGAAAATTAATTAGTCACGATTTAAGAAGTGGAATACCAATTTATTCACCAAGAATAAGCCAATATTAAATAATGTCAGCTAACTCCGCTTTATAAATTGAAATTCTGCTTATTGGTTGACATAAGACAAACATAAATCTGTAAGCTCTACGACGGATTCTCCCTGCTGTTTCAAAAAGGAGATGATCAAAACATATTTATGAATGGATAGTCAATAAGAAGAAACTCCATTGTAACTTTGAAAGAGGTTTAAAAATGGAGATTAAAATTGATTATAAGTGCTAAAGGATCAAAACAAGGCCCATTTTAGGTTGTGTACATGAGAATGACTCTTTGGATTTGAAGTAAGTTTTCGAAAAGTTTTAATTAATGCGAGTCATTCCGAATCTCCCTAAAGAAATCCGGATGACTCTTATTTTTGCTTCTAGACATCTGCGAAAGAAACAGCATATTTCTTTTGATGGA
The DNA here is from genome assembly GCA_028280415.1 of Saprospiraceae bacterium. GTDB lineage: Bacteria > Bacteroidota > Bacteroidia > Chitinophagales > Saprospiraceae > JAHDHW01. Next base: position 66,361 of record JANQLV010000053.1, on the reverse strand, counting down.
TACTTTCCAGTGCTTGCTCCAGGTCTTTAACCAAATCTTCTGCACTTTCAATCCCACAGGACAACCGGATTAAGCTATCCTGAATTCCTGTCGTTCTTTTAATCTCGGCGGGGATAGTTTTATGCGTCATACTGAAAGGGTGGCAAATTAGACTTTTAACGCCTCCAAGGCTTTCTGCCAGTTTAAAGAATGTTGTAGACTGCGCCAGTTTAATCGCTGAAAAAGCATTATCATCTTTTAATGAAAACGAAACCATTGCACCAAATAATTTTTGTTGTTGTGCAGCAATATGGTGATTCTTATGACTGGATAAACCGGGATAATATACTTTATCAATATATTTTGAAGAAGTCAGAAAATCTGTAATTAAGGCGGCGTTCTTGCATTGCCTTTCAAGTCTGAGTTCCAATGTCTGAATTCCCCTTATACTCAGCCAGCAGTCGAAAGGACCAGGTACTGCGCCAGTAGCGTTTTGCAGGAATTTAATTTTTGCACCTAATTCTTCTTCCCTGGTAACGACGAGCCCCGCAATGACATCAGAATGTCCTGCCAGGTATTTAGTAGCACTGTGGATGATAATATCTGCGCCCAAATCCAATGGCCGTTGAATGACAGGAGAGGCAAAAGTATTATCCACAACGACAAGACTGTTATAGTGTTTGGCGATTTGTGCAATCTTTTGAATATCCGAAACCTTTAAAGTGGGATTACTGGGGGTTTCCAGCCAAATAAATTTTGTATTGGAAGAAATGGCATTGACTACATGCTCAACATTGCTCGTATCTATATAATTGACCTTGATGCCATACTTTTTATAAATCTGTGTAAATAAACGAAAAGCACCTCCGTAAATATCATCAATGGCAAGGATTTCATCCCCGGGTTTTAGCAGTCTTAATACCGCATCAATAGCCGCAATCCCGCTTCCGAAAGCCACACCGGTTTTTCCGTTCTCCAATTTGGCGATAAGTTCTTCCAATACCTTTCGGGTTGGATTATTGGTTCTGGAATAATCAAAGCCTTTGTTGACGCCCGGTGCCTCCTGCACATAAGTAGCGGTTTGATAGATAGGTACGGAAATAGCACCGGTCAGTTCATCAACTGGAATGTTGTGTAAAATTTTAGTGGAATCTTGCATCTTTCTTGGTTTAAGTGAAAAAATGTTTACCAAAAAAGATGTTGGGAGAGCTAGATGATCTCTACTCACTTATCTGCACTCATTTAAGAGCTAGGAATTAGCACCTTTTCCCAATGGGAGAGGTTGCTAAGGTGTCAACGGGCCTATTCCCTCGACCTTTCTTGATAAGAAAAAATCAAAAAATAAAGAACTGGCACAAATGTAATGGCTTTTACAGGCATTTTAAAGTGCTTTTGTGGCCGGGAGCTGTTAAACTTTTCTTAAATAAATGGTTTTAAAGTATCCGAATGCCGGTTTTTAGATCAAAAGAAGGACATGATCAGGCAAGTCCAGACAATAATTTTCAGTTTTTTGAGATTAATAAGGCTTGATTATGAACGTTTTAGATGTAAATGTTTTTCAATAAATGTAGAAAAATGGGCCTTAAAACCTTCAATTACTAAAAAAGCTAATGTTTTGAGTAAGCTTTTTGTTAAAATAAACAACAAAAGTGTACTTTAAAGGCTTATTAAAAGCGTTTATCAGGAAAATTTACATCTTTTGACGTAATTTTGAGACGTATTTAAACATGAGAAAACTGTTCACAAATCAGAAACGCCACATGAAACACATTATAATTTGCATACTTTCGGCGATAATGGTAAGTTTTTCGATTTCGCTTTCCGCACAAAATATCAAGAAGGCTAATAAAGAATTTGAACTGCACGCTTATAATTTAGCCATCAAATCCTATCGCGCTATTCTCAAAAACGATCCTGATAATGCAGAAGCATTATTTAAAATAGCGGAGTGTTTTCGGCACCTCAATCAGATTGATCAGGCCCTTGGCTGGTACGAAAAAGCAGTAACCAGCCCTAAAGTTGATCCGGCTGCCTATTACAGTTACGGCCGGGCCTTGATGAATAAAGCAATATACGATGAAGCTAAAGAATGGTTTACGAAGTATGCTGAAACCAATCCTTATGTTGGAGCGCATTTTGCTGAAAACTGTGACTATGCAAAATCCCTACAGGGAATTCCCGCTCTTTACAGAGTAAAAAGAGAATACCTCAATAAGTCTTCCGCAGATTTTGGAGTTGCTTTTTATAAAGATAAAGTGGTGTATTCCTCAGCGCGGTCTGATCTGAAAAGAAAGGATGGTAAAGCGAATTCCAACTGGACCGGACGGGCTAAAAATCAGTTGTTTATTACCTCCACCGATGATAATGGCTATTTGAGGCAGCCTTCTTTTTTGAGAGTTGATTATAAAAATAATTATAACGAGGGGCCGGTTGCTTATTCGGGAGATGGAAAATGGGTCGTATTTACGAAGAACAATTTTGTAAACGGGACGCGCCAGATTCCAACCAGTGGCATGGAGTTAAGCCTCTATCTTGCAGAAGTTACCGGTGAAGGAGACTGGAGAGATCCCAAAGCTTTTGAATTTAATGGGAGCAGTTATTCCACTGGTTATGCTTCGCTGAATCACGATGGTACGAAAATATATTTCGCATCAGATCGTCCGGATGGTTATGGAGGGTATGATATCTATGTCTCGAATAAAAGTGATAAAGGTTGGTCCAGTCCGCAAAACCTGGGGCCCGTCGTAAACTCTCCCGGAAACGAGATTACACCTTTTGTTGAAAATGGACTTTTGTATTTTGCCTCTGACTGGCATCAGGGACTAGGCGGCTTTGATTTATTTAAAGCAGATTATAATAATGGCAACTGGGACCGCATTTTTCATCTTGGAAATACGATCAATTCCAGCCGCGATGATTATGGTTTGATTTTTAATAGTTCAAAAAATATCGGATACTTCACCTCTACTCGTTTGCAAGGAAAAGGTAACGAGGATATTTATCAGTTTTCTCAACTCTCTGACAATATTGTGATTACGGTTAAGAATGCCAGAGATAATTCTCCTGTTCCGAATGCTACTATTGATTTTTCGGCTTGTGGAGAAGCTTCTTTCTCTACGGATAGTAAGGGGGAATACAGCTTCCAGGCTCTGCCGGGCCTCGAATGTGAAGGAGTCGTAATAAAAAGCGGATATACCAGCGGTAAGTTTAATATCAGCTCTGATGGTCGGAAGAAGCTGCAAACGATTGAAGTATTCCTGACCAGGGAAGCAGATAAATATTTGGGAAGAGTTGTTGATGCTGCGGATAATACTTCAGTAGGAGAGGTATTTGTCAGAGCTACTAATCAGGAGGATGGTAGTAAGCTGGAAACAACTTCCAACGCCAGTGGAGAATATCGCCTGGCTTTACGCCCTGATAAAACTTATGTGATCCGGTACTCCAAAGTTGGTTATACAGATACCCATCAGCGAATTACTACCGGTGATGGTACCGATAAAGGGATGCTGGGGATAGTCAGTTTTGTACCATCTACGACACGCATTAATGCTAATCCCGTAGCCGTAAATACTTCGCCGAGTAAAACGGAATCCGAAAGTATAGAAAATCAGCCAGCGGCTAATACCCCCCCATCGAATCCCGATAGAGATATAGTGGTTTATAGCAGTGAGGAAACTAAATCGGCAGAGGTAGAAACAGGCGAAGAGACAGTTTTGGATGAATCTGAAGTACAAAGAGGCTATGCCGTACAAATCGCGGCAATGGGGCTCGATCAAAAGATTAAACCAGCGGATTATGCCAGATTCAATGAATACGGAAATCTTTATAGCCGTCCTGAAAAAGGGTATAGAAAGCTTAGAATTGGTATTTTTGAAAGCGAAGAAGAAGCAAATGAAGCCCGGCAGGCAATTGCCAAAGCAGGTTTTGAAAAGGCTTTTGTCGTAAATGAAGTTCTTGCCGATACAGAAGGTTTGGAAGTTTACTTTATGGCGGAAGAGACTACAGAAGAGGAAGAAGAACCTGAAAATAGCAGTGCAGAACCAACCACGAACGATACCACTGTTTCAACGACAGATGGAGGAAATGAATATCTGGTTCGTTTGGCCGCCTATAAAAATCCAAAATATTTCAAAGCTTCGAAAGTAAGTGATCTGGGGGTCATTGAGCAACAAAAAAATGGTGATTTCACAATTATGTATATCGCCGGTTTTTCTACTATAGAAACAGCAGAAAAAGCCAGAAAAAAAGCCATTAGTTCCGGATTTAAAGGAGCTTATTTAGTGGAGAATAAAAATGGAGAATTAGTAAAAGTTGAATAAATAAAAGCGCTGCCAAAAACGCGCTATACCGGCTAAGAAAAACTTCTTAGCCGGTATTTTTTTGATTGCTTATTCCCTGGAGCAAGTAATATCTTCGGCATTTGCACCGGCAGCCATGGCATCATTAATAAATGCTTGTTCTACTGCATCTAAAGCAGAGTCACTTCCACAGAGATTATCGCCGGTTAATTCTACTATCTGACCATTTAAGTTATAATTACACGACAAGCATTGGTCTTCTTTCCCGCAAGCAAACATAAAATTCATCAAGAAAATTGAAAAGATTAATTTTTTATTCATATTCCGGGCTTAGTATTTATTAATTCTGATTTTTCCGGGGACGTGATTGCTTAGGTATTATCAGGAGCACTAACCTCCTTGATTTCAACCCTCAATGCTGCTTCACTTTGCTCCGTTATTCTAAATCGCTCATCCATGCGCATACCTACCACCCAACAGATTTTATCACTACTTTCCAAAACATAGATTTTAGCTTTATCGAATAAACTTAGTTTATGATTTGTCAAAAAATGCTGCAGTTTTTGATGCTTCCCCTGCATCCCAAAGGGCTGAAAAAGATCACCATCCCGCCAGGGGCGCAAAATCAAAGGAAATTGAAGCTTTGCCCAGTCTAGTATAGCAATCGACGGGTTTTGAGAAAATTGAAGCTTAGAAGTCTCTATCTTTTCAAAGGAAATCTTGTGATCTGCAAAATCGATTGAACGGGTATCGGTATGGATCAAAAAAGTAGCATCAACATTTTGGGACGATTTTTTTAGGATATAACGACCTCGATCAACTAACAAAGTATGTGTAGCAGAACTAAAATACACCCCACTTTGGTGCGTTTGATTCAATAGCATTGACACCTGATCGCTGTGAAATCCCATTGGACGGAGCAGTTCGTACAGGATTGTATTTTTTGCCTCCGGAGCCAGTTTTTCCGGGTTAATATAGACTAAGTCCTTTTCTTCTTTCAGGGCAATGGACCGAAAATGTTCGATGGCCGAATGAAATAAAAATTCCGTTTCCCGTAAATGGAGCAATGTCTTTTGGCCGCTTTGAATAAATGCGGGATTTAAGGATTGCATAGCCGGAATGATATGGTGGCGGATATAATTCCGCTGGTATTTATCGGAGGCATTGGAAGCATCCTCCCGGTAGCTTATGTTTTGTTCTTTTGCAAATCGTTCGATTTTTGCTTTTTCTGCAAAAAGCAATGGCCGGATGATCCGCCCGTTTTTCGGTAGAATTCCGCGTAAACCTCTGATCCCGCAACCTTTTGACAAATTATAAATTAACGTTTCTATACTATCATTCAAATGGTGGGCAGTTGCAATATAGTGGTATTCATGCTTTGCTCTTATTTCTTCCAGCCAGGTATAACGCAGATCTCGCGCCGCCATCTGTATGGACATTTTTTGCGATTCAGCATGTTGAGCAGTATCGAATTCGATGCTGTGCCAATTAACTTTGAATGCTCTCGCTAATTCTTTTACAAAAGAAGCATCTTCATCAGAAGTGGTACCCCGCAATTTGAAATTACAGTGCGCAATTCCAAAGGGCCAGTCAGCTTTTGCGAATAAATGGCATAAACAAACAGAATCTACCCCGCCACTGACGGCTAGGAGGATTTTTTCGCCCTCTTTAAAAAGTTGTTCTTTTTTATTGTATTCAATTATATTGCTTAGCATAGCAGGGTAAAAATAACTAAAAGTGGGATTTTGGACCGTATAAGTTTGATCTCTTGGGATTTTTAGTTCCATATTTCGACACTAAGTGTAAATTTTACATTATTTTTGCAATATACTTGCCCTTGCTACCTCCTGAAATCTATTTTCATTTTACCATAATACCTTAGGAATGTTAAATATTAAAGCGTGCATATTTGATCTGGACGGAGTTATCGTAGATACCGCGAAATATCATTTCGTAGCCTGGAGGCGCCTGGCTAATGAATTGGGTATAGATTTTACCGAAAGGGAAAATGAAAAACTCAAAGGAGTAAGTCGTATAAAATCTTTGGAATTGATCCTCAAATGGGGAGGGGTGGAAATAGATAAAAATCGAAAAAAAGAACTAACCGACCGGAAAAATGCCTGGTATTTGGAGCATATCGCCAAAATGACTCCTAATGAAATCCTTCCCGGCGTAATTCCGTTTTTAAAAAGCCTGCAGGAAAGAGGAATTAAGGTCGGACTGGGCTCTGCCAGTAAAAATGCCGTTCCGATCCTTAGGCAAATAGGCCTGCTTGAGCATTTTGGGTCCATTATGGATGGAACTAAAGTTGTGAATGGAAAACCACATCCGGAGGTGTTTCTCAAAGGTTGTTCAGAATTGAATGTGCTACCTGCTCAATGTATCGTGTTCGAAGATGCTGAAAAAGGGATTACGGCAGCTCTGGATGGAGGAATGATAGCGGTGGGGGTAGGGAGCGAATCCGTATTGGGACATGCTCATTTTGTTATTCCTGATTTTAAAAACATGGAGTTTGATGTCTTATTAGAAATCCTGAACGAGAAAATGTTGTCGATTAGAAACTGATCCTCCTTATCGTTAAGGAGTCTTTCAAAATTTATTTGACGATTATAAACAAAAATATATTTGATTTTTTCAATTTAGTCTTAGAAAACTTCAACCACTCATGAAAAAATATTTAAAACACGACGAATGGAACATCATCGAAGAAGGTTTTCATGTCAAATACAATCGTATTAGTGAGAGTATTTTTAGTCTTGGAAATGGACGTATGGGACAGCGGGCCAACTTTGAGGAATTTTATAGTGGTGACAGCTTGCAAGGAAATTATGTAGCCGGTATTTATTATCCGGATAAAACTAGAGTAGGGTGGTGGAAGAACGGCTATCCGGAATACTTTGCCAAAGTTTTGAATGCCGCTAACTGGATTGGTATTCACATTGAACTGGACGGGGAAATGCTGGATTTGGCAAAATGTGAGGTAGATGATTTTTACCGGATTCTAAATATGAAAGAAGGTTTTCTGGAACGTCGATTTGAAGCCAGATTGGTTAGCGGAAAGATTGTCAAAGTAGTGGCCCAAAGGTTTTGTAGTATCGTCGATGATGAAGTAGGCGCAATTCGCTATTCTATTACACCCGTAAACTTCTCGGGCCCCATTTCAGTGACGAGCCTGATTGATGCAGACATTATGAATGAAGATGCCAATTATGATGAAAAATTCTGGTTGGGAATTGATACTGCGACAAAACACGATGAAGCCTATGTGATAGCAGAGACTAAAAAAACGGCTTTTCAGGTATGTACCGGGATGAAGTTCGAGATGCAGCTTGCTGGGGAAACCATCGAATACAAATGTACACATCATAATCGCGATAAATATGCAGCTTGTGTAGCCGATTTCAACTGCGAAGAAGGAAAAACCATCGAAATACACAAAATAGCGGCGAATGTTTCATCTATGAATTATCCGAAGGAGGAACTCATGAGCCAGTGTGAAAAGCTTGTACAAACTGCCTTTGCGAAAGGTTTTGAAGGCTTAAAGGCGGAACAAGCTGCAGCCTGGGCTAAAAAATGGGAAGAAAGTGATATCATTATCAATGGAGATATTGCCGCTCAACAAGGGATTCGGTTTAATATTTTTCAATTAAATCAAACTTATACTGGTGAAGACGAACGGTTGAATATAGGTCCGAAAGGTTTTACCGGGGAAAAATACGGTGGTAGCACCTATTGGGATACCGAAGCTTATTGCCTGCCTTTCTATTTATCCACTGCAGATCAAAGAGTAGCGAGAAATCTGTTGATATATCGCTATAAACATCTGGACCGTGCGATTGAAAATGCTGAAAAACTGGGCTTTAAAGATGGTGCGGCCCTGTATCCCATGGTGACGATGAATGGAGAGGAATGTCATAATGAATGGGAGATCACTTTTGAAGAAATTCATAGAAATGGTGCAATTGCTTATGCAATTCATGATTATATACGCTACACCGGAGATCAGGCATACCTGGAAGAGTACGGCCTCGAAGTATTGATTGGTATTGCCAGATTTTGGAATCAACGGGTTCATTTTTCCAGTCGCAGGGGCCAGTATGTCATGCATGGGGTGACCGGCCCTAATGAGTATGAGAATAATGTCAATAATAACTGGTACACCAATTATATTGCTGCCTGGTGTTTACAGTATACGATGGATTGTATTGAGCAGGTGAAAGCTACAGCTCCCAATCGCTGGAAAGAGATTGAAGAGAAAGTAAAGTTTTATGAATACACCGAAATGGGCGCCTGGAAGAAAGTAGCAACAAACATGTATTTGCCTTATGATGAAGAAGCGGGCGTTTTCGAACAGGCAGATGGTTTTTTTGATAAAGAATGGGAAAAAACGGTTGATGATCTGAGCAAAGCAGACCGGCCGATTAATCAGAACTGGTCCTGGGATCGAATCCTGCGCTCGGTGTATATTAAACAAGCCGACGTATTACAGGGCTTGTATTTTTTCGAAGAGGAGTTCGATGAGGCCACTTTGCGTAAAAACTTCGAATTTTATGAGCCGCGTACCGTGCATGAATCTTCGCTTTCTCCCTGTGTGCATGCTATTCAGGCCGCTAAGCTTGGAAATATTGAAAAAGCTTATGAAATGTACCTGAGAACGGCCCGCCTGGATTTGGATGATTATAATAATGATACAGAAGATGGATGTCATATCACCAGTATGGCTGGCACTTGGATGGCTTTTGTAAAAGGTTTTGGAGGCCTTAGAGTAAAAGAGGGGCAATTGATTTTAAACACCTCGCTGCCTGCGCAGTGGAATGGTTATTCTTTCAAAATTCGCTTTCGCGGTAGCTTGCTGAAAGTAAATGTAGATCAATCCGGAACTTCCATAAGTAATCAATCCGCTGACATAGTGCATGTTTTATTAAATGGTAAGAAAATTGAGTTACATCCTTCTAGCGAAGAACTTTTAGCTTGAAATGGTTTATCTTCGCGTTTCGAAAATTAATTTTTTAAAAAATAATACATTCTCATGTTCAGATACTTATTGATACTGTCTGTACTAATTTTTATGGCAGCTTGTACGGGAGAGCAAAACGCTACTGATTCAGCAGCTGAAACATCCAATACCGCCAATACTACTGAAGCTTCCACACCGGCTTCTACACCTGCTAAAATGCATTTTGAGGCCAGCCATGAAACCCCTTTTTGTAAATTATGGGTAGTGAAGTATGCGGCAGAGGTTGACGATAAAGCAGCATATAATGGACGCTGGTTTGATCTTAAAAAGGACGGTACTTTCGAAACTGGCCAGTATCAGGAAAAAACCAATTTTGGACAGTGGTCAATCGAAAAAGAGACGAATATCATAAAATTATTGTTTAACAATCCTGAGATTTTCCCACCTAACTGGAAAATTCAGGGCTCTGGAGGTGGTGGAAAAATATTGTGGAAAGGGAATGTTCCCGGAAACCTTCAAGGGATTCAGTTGATGATGGAACCCGAAAATGTTAAACCTCAGCAATAATTAGTGCTTTTCGCTGCTCGATCTCCGGGCAGCGAATGGATGTTCAAGCCTCCCCGATAATGCATAAACTATCTTTATTCCTGTGTCTCATGCTTTTTGCCTGTTCGCCATCTGACAAGCCTGTAGAAAAAGAACAATCTCTTACAAGATCAGCTAAAGTTTCTGCAGAGGAAGAACAGAACCACTTTCCCAAATGGGCCCGCAATGCAGTACTCTACGAAGTAAATCTGAGACAATATACTCCGGAAGGGACAATCAATGCCTTTTCCGGACATCTCGACCGTTTGCAGGCGCTTGGCGTTGATATTTTGTGGTTTATGCCGGTTCACCCAATCAGCAAAGTCAGACGCAAGGGAAGTTTGGGCAGTCCTTATGCAGTTGCCGATTATCGGGCCATCAATCCGGAATTTGGAACAATGGAAGATTTCAAGGCGATGATGCAAAAAGCTCATGCCCTGGGAATGCATGTTATTATTGACTGGGTGCCCAATCATTCGGGCTGGGATCATCCCTGGATTAAGGAACATCCTGAGTATTATACCCGCATAGATGGGCAGATTATCGATCCGATTGATCCGGAAACCGGAGAATCCTGGGGCTGGACAGATGTAGCAGATTTTAATTATGACCATCCTGAGCTGCGCAAGGCAATGATTGCCGAAATGGAATATTGGATTAAAGATATCGGGATAGATGGTTTTAGATGCGATGTTGCGCATCTGGTTCCCGATGATTTTTGGGATCAGGCGAGCGCCATACTTTATCAGCATCGTCCGATCTTTATGCTTGCCGAATCTGAGCACCCTGTGCATAATAATTCCGGAAATTTCCTGGCCACCTATTCCTGGAGTTTCAAAGACCTGGCAAACGGGATTGTTAGTGGTGAGCAAACAGTGGCTGATATTGACGAATATCTGAAAAAAGATCGTACGGACTTTTTAAAGGGTTTTCACATCTATTTTACAAGCAACCACGATGAAAATGCCTGGCACGGAACGGTTTTCGAACGCTTGGGGGATGGGCATAAAGCTTTTGCTGTATTGGCTGCTACGCTCGATGGTATGCCACTGATTTATGGTGGTCAGGAAGCCCCGCTAAAAAAGCGATTAGCCTTTTTTGAAAAAGATGCGATAGACTGGAATAATTATGAATATACCGGTTTTTATAAAACACTGATCGATTTAAAACATCGAAACAAAGCACTTTGGAACGGTTCCTATGGTGGAGAAATAATACGCGTTCCAACGGGCAAGGATTCAAAAGTATACGCCTTCGTACGCGAAAAAGAAGGGGATAAAGTATTGGTAATTATCAATTTGAGTCCAGAAGCACAGGATATCAAAATTAGCTCGAATGATGCAGTAGGGAGTTATTCGAACATCTTTTTAAATGCTTCTCACAATATTGAAAAAGATACAGAACTCAGGCTTGAAGCCTGGGGCTATTTGGTTTTGTCAAGTCAATAAATCCTGCATAGCTAATTAATGATCGATCAGACTGTATATATTCCAAAATTTCCTCTGAGCCAGTTCGTGGATTCTGTTTGGATTGGCAAATCCAGAAATTTAGAACTCGAAGCCAATCACTATGCACCTTTGTTTACAGAACTGATATTTAATTTTGGAGATCAATTTCAAGTCAGTGGTCAGCATATTGAAAATCATTTATCCGATGATTGTCATTTTATTATTTCCGGTTTAAAAACAACACCTTTTCATACCAGGGTTTCGGGGACCTATGAAAGTATTGGTTTAATATTAAAACCTTTCTGCTATAGATTGCTGCTGGAAAAAATGGAAACGGATATAATGAAGGATATTTCCAAAACACTTCATGAACTTTTGTTGCACACGAAAAAGCCGGCTTTTGTAAAAGCTGAATTTCATTTAATTGAACTATTTAAAAACTTCTCTCTTGATTCGGATTTAATAAAATTTGAACATTTCATTTTTTCGAAAATTTTACAAACTGGCTTTTTAAAAGATTTTAACGCATCATTAAGCATCAGCCAAAAAGGTTTTATTCAAAAATTCAAAAAATATTATTTTTTGACCCCAAACCAGTATATCCGCTTAAACAAGGTAAATCGTGCCATTCATCTTATGAAAAATACGAATACCAGCAAACTTACGAGCATTGGTCTGGACTCGGGATTTTATGATCAGGCCCATTTTATAAATGTCTTTAAAAAGTTTAGTGGAAAAACGCCTGGAGCTTTTAATGCCGGATTAAGTAAACTTGGCTAGGTAAATTTCATACAATTTTTATTGTTCATTTTTTTTCAGCTTTGTGGTGTTCTAAACTACAAAACTATATAAATATGTCTGAGCGAAAATTGATTTTATATATCAGCATGAGTCTTGATGGATTTATTGCAACCAAAGACGATGATATTTCCTGGTTATCAATTGTGGAGCATACCGGAGAAAATTACGGATATACAAAATTTACAGAAACTGTTGATACTTATATTATCGGGAGAAAAACTTATGAAGTAGTTTTAAAGCTAACAAATGGAAAATTCCCGCAAGCGGAGCGATTCAAATGTTATGTTTTATCCCGCCAGAAGCGAAAGGATGAGAATGGGATAACCTTTTATAATGGAAAGGTGGAGGATTTGATTCAAAAGATTAAAAAAGAAAAAGGCAAAAATATCTACTGTGATGGAGGCGGTCAGATCGTTAAACTATTAATGGAGAAAAACCTTATTGATGAGTACATCATTTCTATAATGCCAATAGTACTTGGAGATGGAAAAAGATTGTTTTTAGGCGGAACAGAACGGTTCACACTCCAGGCCAAAGCTGCAGAGGTCTATAAAAGCGGTTTAATTCAACTCAGATATACAAGAGAAGAAATGTCCGGATTAGTCGATGATCTCACTCAGCCGGAATGATTCAATCAGTATTTCGTTTTCGGTGGAAGACATTATAAAGAAAAGGTCGGAAGGAAGGCGATCGACTGCAAAAAAGAACTTTTCATTGATGAAGACTTTACAAAGCGCTCCGTGCTGGCGGATAGTAATCTTTTGACGTTCTCTGAAATCAAGCGTCTCACTTTCTATGAAATGGAAAGGCCCCTGAAAATTGGAGTTGGCAGCAAAGTGAAATTCGTTTTCTCGCAACCAGAAAAAATAGTGCTTTGCTTCAGTTCCCCAGGCCAGCCAGGTTGCTTCTTCCCCGGAGATGGTTTTGACTTCGAATTCCAGTTCGTAATTTTCTAATGCAAGATTGATAGTGTCGCTAAGCTTTTCCAGATTCGATCTGGAAATAAGGGTATTTAAAGCTGCCGTTTCCAAATCGTTATAATCAAAGTTGTAGCTTGCCCAGCCGGGACTCGGTGTATTGTCATTAAACAACTCATCAATATAATAATCCCGGCGGAAACCAAAATAGGGTACAGGCAGGCGTTCATCAACTTGTGAAAGCGGATCACCTCTCATGATACTCCTCCAGCTACCATCCGAAAACTTATCGTTTTTATGAATACGGCCTAATTCACAGTGCCCTAATTCATGAAAAATAAGCCGCTCTCTCAATGTATCATTAAGGGCTTCCCATGCATTTTTATTGACGATGATTTGATGGGAACCGCCATTGGGACCTGCAATTTCGGAACAGGAGGCGCTTGCTGTAGGTATATTGCCAAAAACAATGGTTAATCCTGTGTCTTCAAAGTCTATTTCATGTCCTCTTTTAGCGCCTTCTTCTATAAACGCATTTACATAAGGAACAAAATCTTCCTCAACATTAATATTGGGAATATTGGCCTCTTCTACCCGGCAGGAAGAAAAGATCAAGATTAAAGAAACGGCTATGAAAATACTTTTCATTCAGGTTTATGGTCTAGCTTAAGGCTTGTCTAAAGTTTTAGCATTTTGCGAAAGCTGACAAATTTTGTTCTGAATAAGGCAATACAGTAGATAATTTGCCGCTTGTAGCTGAAAAACAGTCTTTTAAACAAGCTCTCTTAAAATTAATGAAAAATAAAACCTTGAATAAATATACTCCCGGATTTGTCAAATATTTAACATTGTGATTGTGGCCTGAGCCGGGATAATTGCTTGCTTAAAATAATAAGTAATTGCACTATCTCGACAACTATACCTTTCAGCTCCTTCGATTATCTTTTTCCTCTTGCTTTCAAATTCCGTCGATAGCGGGCGGCGTTTGCATTATGCCCGGCTAGAGTCTTGGCAAATGCGTGATAACCAGAGCCATCACCTTTGGAACAAAAGAAAATATACTCGTGATCATCATAATTCAAAACAGCATCTATACTGCTAATCTCCGCCATACTAATTGGCCCGGGAGGCAGTCCGGTATACATGTAGGTATTATAGGGAGAGTCATATTCCAGATGTTTGTTGAGGACCCGGCGAAGGTCGAATTGTTTTACCGCAAAAACTACCGTAGGATCTGCCTGTAAGAGCATTCCTTTTTCTAGCCGGTTTAGATAAACACCTGCAATTGAAGCTTTTTCATCATTTTGATTGGTTTCCCGCTCGACAATGGAGGCAAGCGTATAAACTTCCTGGGGCGTCATATTTAAGCGTTTGGCTTTGTCCAGGCGATCATTTTTAGCCCAAAATTTATCATGCTCTTTCAACATCTTATTGAAGAAATCTTCTGCATTGCGATTCCAATAGAATTCGTAAGTATTGGGGATAAAAACCGACATTACGGTTTCGGGGCTATAATTATGTTTAGACAGAAATTCCTCGTTTCGCAAAAGCTGATCTATTGCGGTCGAATCGGCTTCGATTATTTTAGAAACCTTACCTGCAATGTCTTCGGGTAGTCGTTCGTTTGTCAAAACTACGTTTACCGTGGCCTGTTTTCCACCTCTTAAGTGATTGATTAGTTGGCGATTATTCCAGTTGGGCTGTATTTTAAAGCGACCTGCTCGCATTTCCGGTTTGACAAAACTCATTTGCTTGGCCGTCCAGTGAAAAGAAGTTGCATCCTTTATGAAGTTTTGATCTTTTAATTGCTCAAGCAGATTATCAAAATTTGTCCCCGTGGAAATATAAAGAAAAGGAGATTCCAGCTTTTCGGGAACGTTTGGTGCAAAAACATCTTTGTAAGCACTATAGCCATATATACCAGCAATAATTGCCACAATCAATAAGCCAAGAAGTATTTTTTTTAACATTTCAATTCAAAGTATTAAACAGGATACGTTTTTAAGTTTCCAGACGCCCCAACCCCAAGAGCGAAGTGCCTGATCGACAGGGAAGGGAACTTAAACAAGAAGCGATTAATATTGCTCCGTTTCATTTGGGAAATCACCAGTCTTTACATCATTAATATACTGTTTTGTAGCATCTTTTATTGTGTCAAACAGTTCGAGATATCTTCTCAAAAAACGAGGCTGGAAATCTTTGGTAATACCGAGCATATCGTGGGTGACCAGCACTTGTCCGTCCGTATGGGGCCCGCCACCAATGCCGATTGTAGGGATATAAAGGCTTTCAGAAACTTCCTTGGCCAGCTTTGCCGGAATTTTTTCCAATACGATAGCAAAACATCCCATTTCCTGTAGCGCCAAGGCATCTGTTTTCAGTTTCGTAGCTTCGGCTTCTTCTTTAGCTCTAACGGTATAAGTTCCGAATTTGTAAATGGATTGGGGGGTAAGTCCGAGGTGTCCCATAACGGGGACTCCGGCGGATAATATTCGCTTGATAGAATCTTCAATCTCGACACCTCCTTCCAGTTTAACAGCATGTGCCCCTGCTTCTTTCATAATACGGATAGTCGACTCCAGAGCGATTCTGGAATTTCCCTGATAGGATCCAAAGGGTAAGTCAACTACGACTAATGCTCTTTTGACGGCTCTTACCACCGAAGAGGCATGATATATCATTTCATTCAACGTAATTGGCAGAGTGGTCTCATGTCCGGCCATCACATTCGAAGCCGAATCTCCTACAAGTAATACATCCGTTCCTGCTTCATCCAGAATCCTGGCCATAGAATAATCATAAGCCGTGAGCATGGATATCTTCTCTCCCCGCTTTTTCATAGCTTGCAAAATGTGTACGGTAATCCTTTTGATTTCTTTATTTACAGACATCTGATTGATTTAATGGCAGTGCCAAATTTTAAAAACTCGCACAAATTAACAAATAAGTAATCTTAAAGAAATAATTTTTTGAATATTGATAACAGACTTTGCCATTTGTACTTCAGCATCCATATTTCAAATAAGGTCATTAATGCGTCAATGAGCCTTATTGAGGTTCATATTTATTCGATAAAAGCCTTACCTTTGTGGCAAATGTAGTTTTGTAAATTGTTTCAGGTAGATTTTTCAACCTGACAGCTTCTAAACGCAGCATTGCTTATTATGTGTAATTAGAGGTAGTCAATACCAGCTTCTTCGAAAAATAGTTGTATGAAAAAAAACTGGATTTTCTTTTTGTTAGTATCCCTTTTTGTGATTAGTGCCTGTGATAATGATATTGATTTAACCGCTGAATTCAAAGATATTCCTATCGTATACGGACTTATTTCCAGTAATGATGATGTTCATTATGTGAAAATCCAAAGAGCTTTTTTAGGTAGTCAGGATGATAATAATGCTTTGGAAATTGCGCAAAACCCGGACTCTCTTTATTATACAAATCTCGATGTAAAGCTTCAACGTGCGGGGACGGATGATATTTATTCCCTAAGTCCTGTAAGTGCGGTAGATGAAGGCTTTGAGCGAGAAGAAGGAATCTTTGCCCAGGAGCCTAATACTGTATACAAGCTTATTTTACCAGACGGAGAAGAACTGGTGGAAGGAGCAGAATATATCCTGCGAATCAACCGGGGAGATGATCAACCGGAAGTTACCGCTTCTACTATCCTGGTCGAAGAGTTTAGTGTAACGAACCCTTCTTCCGCTGGCGATATTTCGATTCGCTATCGTCAATTTACTATGGGATGGAGAAAAAAGGCTGGCGCTGCTTTTTATGATGTTAAAATATTTATCCATTATCTGGAACAAAACCCTGAAAACCCTTCTGAGTTTTTAGAAAAAACACTTATATGGGATATTGCACGAAATCTCGATGCGGATACTGGAAGCCCAAGTGCTTTTTCTTTTCAATTTGATGGCGAAGAGTTTTATCGTTTTATTGGTGCCGAATTGGATGATAATCAAGGTTTTAGTCGTATTTTATCTTCTTTCGACTTTGTTATTGATGCAGGAGGACAAGAGCTTTTTGACTTTATTAATATCGGTTCTGCCAATACTGGAATCACCGCTTCACAGGTCATCCCAACCTATACCAATTTATCCGAAGGCTTTGGGGTTTTCTCAAGCCGTTATCGACTTATTCATGCCGGATTTACGCTTAACTCCGAAGGAAGAGATTCCCTGGCGAATGGTATCTATACGAGTGACCTGGGTTTTAACTAATAAAAACAACATAAAACAGGTACCAGGAATCATCTCTGATTTTGGCTTATATCCACTGCGAAAATGAATATTGTATTACTATTTATTGCTTCGTAAAGCGGGTATTGGGTTTTAGATATTCCGGATCACCAAATGCCAAAAGCCTGCTACCTATTTTTTCGTGGAAATAAAAGCTTTTGGTATTCTATAAAATAGTGGTACTCAAATTCGGGATGACTCCTCTTATTCTTTTTAAATGCCATTCTGTCACGCTCCTGGCAGGGCAATCTGACATTTCTTTCAAAAAAAACGAACAAAAAGGCAGTTTTTGGTAATGGCATATGTATTGATCTGCCTTTATCGAATCATGAATTTAAAATTTAAAACTTTTATACAATGGGTAAAATAATTGGAATCGATTTAGGTACGACCAATTCCTGTGTAGCAGTAATGGAAGGTAATGAGCCGGTGGTTATCCCAAATGAAGAAGGGCGAAGAACAACACCTTCAGTTGTTGCATTTCTGGACAATGGTGAACGAAAAATCGGTGATCCTGCCAAAAGACAAGCAATCACAAATCCAAAGAAAACCATTTCTTCTATCAAGAGATTTATGGGAGCGCGTTATTCTGAAGTAGCAGAGGAAGCAGAGCGTACTACGTATTCGACCGTGAAAGGAGATAACGATACCGTTCGTGTAGATATTGATGGTAGACTATATACTCCTCAGGAGATTTCTGCGATGATTTTGCAGAAAATGAAAAAGACTGCTGAAGACTTTTTGGGACAAGAGGTGACGGAAGCTGTAGTAACCGTACCTGCTTATTTCAATGATTCTCAGCGTCAAGCCACCAAAGAAGCTGGTGAAATTGCCGGGCTTACGATCAAAAGAATTATCAATGAGCCTACCGCAGCAGCGCTTTCTTATGGTCTGGACAAGCGAAACAAGGACATGACTATTGCAGTTTATGACCTCGGTGGAGGTACTTTCGATATTTCTATTCTTGAGCTTGGAGAAGGGGTTTTTGAAGTGAAATCAACTAATGGAGATACGCATTTGGGAGGAGATGATTTTGATCGCGTAATCATCGATCACCTCGCGGATACTTTCAAGGCACAGGAAAATATGGATTTGCGTAAAGATCCTATGGCTTTGCAAAGATTGAAAGATGCTGCGGAAAAAGCTAAAATCGAACTTTCTGCATCTGCAGAAACAGAAATAAATCTACCTTATATCACAGCAGTTGATGGTGTTCCTAAGCACTTGGTATTGAAATTGACCAGAGCAAAATTCGAGCAGCTAGCGGACGATTTGGTAAATCGTACACTTAAACCTTGTGAACTGGCATTGAAGGATGCAGGTTTGTCAAAAAATGATATAGATGAGGTAATTCTGGTTGGAGGTTCTACTCGTATTCCTCGAATTCAACAAGCTGTTGAAGATTTCTTTGGTAAAAAACCCAATAAAGGAGTGAATCCTGATGAAGTAGTGGCAGTTGGTGCATCTATCCAGGGAGGTGTATTGAGTGGTGATGTAAAAGATGTGCTTTTACTTGATGTGACGCCGCTATCAATGGGTATTGAAACAATGGGTGGTGTTTATGATGTAGTAATTGAATCCAACTCTACTATTCCAACCAAGAAATCAAAAGTGTACTCGACAGCCGCTGATAATCAACCTTCAGTAGAAATCCATATTCTGCAGGGAGAGCGTCCGATGGCAAAAGATAACCGTCCGGTCGGTCGGTTTATTCTCGATGGAATTCCACCTGCACCAAGAGGGCTTCCTCAGATTGAAGTAACTTTCGATATGGATGCTAATGGTATTCTTAATGTATCTGCCAAAGATAAAGGAACCGGGAAAGAGCAGAATATTCGAATCGAAGCTTCTACCGGATTATCAAAAGAAGAGATCGAGCGTATGAAAGCAGATGCGGAAGCTAATGCCGAAGCAGATAAAAAATCTCGCGAAAAAGCAGATAAAATCAATACGGCAGATTCCCTGATTTTCCAAACGGAAAAACAGATGAAGGAATATGGAGATAAAATTCCGGAAGATAAGAAAACGACCATCGAGTCGGCTTTGACTGAATTGAAAGAAGCACACAAATCTCAGGATTTGGATGCAATTGATGCAGCAGTTCAAAAAATGAATGATGCCTGGCAGGCAGCTAGCCAGGATATGTATCAGGCTACTCAGGGAGCGCAGGCAGATCCTAATGCTTCGGCTACAGGCGATGATGCAGCAGGTAATACGGGTAATACCGAAGACGTTACCGATGTAGAGTTCGAAGAAGTAGATGATAAAAAATAAATCCTAACCGATTTTAAAGCTACTGAAAGGCTGTCCGTTTTCAACGGATAGCCTTTTTGTGTTATTGGGACTAAGCCCATGCAATAAATGCTGGAATTATCTTCAAACAAACCTGGAATCGGTATATTTGTAGTAAATCAAACGAAAAACAATGCCCGCAAATGATTCCTGGCTTTCTGTACATCTGTTTTATAATGAACCCTGGGAGTCCTTCCTGACCAAAGTCGTTGATCCGTATATCCAAACCGTTCTTAAAACGGGTATTGCCCAATCCTATTTTTTTGTAAGATACTGGGAAAAAGGACCTCATATTCGTTTGCGGTTTCGGGGAAAAACAGACGAACTTAATGAAGTACTAAAGCCGAATCTCTTGGAATACTTCGAAGCGTATATGCAAACGAACCCTTCGGAAAGAGTAGAGCCGGATTATCCTGAAGACTTTCCCCGGGTATATTATTGGTATCCTAATAATAGTATTCGTTTTGAAAGCTATGATCCTGAAATTGAACGGTATGGAGGAATAAAGGGCATGTCTTTAGCTGAAGAGCAATTTCATTTGTCTTCCAATACTGTTTTGCATCAATTGAAAATGCGAAATCATCAGGAGGATTATTCCGAAAAACTGGGAGATGCTATCCGCTTGCATTTAGGGTTTTTACATAGCATTGGCCTGGATAGTAAGTTAGCCATTTCTTTTTTGGAGATGATTTTTGAAAACTGGTTGCCTCATACCATTGAATTGCCGGAGACATTAAGGCAAAAGGATTATCTTCTGGAAAAGATGAACGAGTTTATTAATGTATTCGAAGATGCTTTTGAAGAACAAAAGGAAGCACTTATTGAATTTCATCAGCAGATGATAACCGGCCTGAAATCGGGAGAAGCTTTTGAATCCGAAATTTACAACCACTGGATTAAAGAGAATCGCAGGTTAAGTCTTCTTTTATACGAATTATCGGATCAGGGGCAAATCCCGCAAAGAAAGGAGGCTTATATTTTATCTGATATTAGAGCAAAAAACCTTAACCCGGAACAAATCAAACTATGGAACATCTGGGCAGATTACATCCACATGACCAATAATCGCCTTGGTATTCTCAATCGTGACGAAGCCTATCTGGCTTTTTTAATGAAGCGGAGTATGGAAGCCCTGGATTATTAAGGGCCATTCAGAGACTTACCAATCAATCAAAAAGCATGTCATTAACAATGGATAGTAATACTCAAAGCAGCGCGTTTTCCCTAAGAGAATAATCTGCTTTGATCGATGATTACATGCAAGGCTGCCGGGATCTGTTTGGATAAGTTTTGCTAGCCATATTAAACAAAAAGGAACTTGCTGGGTTAAATAAAGACTGCAAACTTTTCCTTACCTTAGCGGCCAATTGCGCATTATGAGTCAACCTGATCTTTCGGAGATTCGATTCGTTTCTGATAATAAAATTCCAGCAAGTGAAAGCAAAGCTTTGATCTGGTATTTGGTATATGTTTGCTTTGCCTATCATTACAAGGTTATTGTCTGCGGATTTTTTGGAAACATTCTCGGCTATGATTGGTTATGCCACACTATGATTCACGGTGTAACAACAAACCACTGGTTTGAGCAACTCGTCTATGCACCAATACTTTGGTATGCACTCTATCGTATTATTGTCATTGTTTTCGGGCCGCAGTCCAACGAGATTCTGGGTGAAAAAGTCAAACGTCAGAAGTCTTTTGCTTTCTTTTTACTTGCCATGTATATCTATGGGATAGGTATTCATTTTGCCAATACGATTGAGATTTATTCCCGTACAGAGCTTGGAATTACTTCCGGAGCTTTGTATGAGCAGGTCTACTGGATAGATGAACAATTGAGCCACTGGATTCAATTTGTTTTCTTTTTTGGACTTTTTGCCTGGTTGATAATTTACGATCGGCTGGATCGAACTCATGCCGGATATCTTGCTGTGTTCACTGGTCTCTTGCACGGCCTGGAACGGGCAATCGGAGTGATCGAGGGAGATAGCCCCTTTATTGCTTTAGCACTTGGCGGGGTAATTCTTATTGCTTGTATCATCCGCTGGGATCGGCACGATCGGGATTTCCGAAGGGTATGGCAGGACTTCTTCTTCCGTCATGGTTTATCCTTTGGACTAAGCATGCCGGTAGCACTGTATGCTTATCAATTGGTCTTTGATGGTTTCGTGCAGCCTTCCTCAATGGGGCGCGATGGCTGGCTGGTCGTACTTTTTGTACTGGTTACCACCGGCCTTGGATTCTTCCTCATGGTTGGATTAGACAAGATTTTCATTAAAAAATACGACAATTGACGTAGATTACTTGCGTTTGTTGAAAAAATGTTTTAGCTTTGATTACGACAATTGACGTAGATTGAATTTGTTATCCTATAATGTTTGTAATTTGAAAAAAATAATTCCAACTGAATCAGAGCTTGAAATACTGCAAATCCTTTGGACCAGGCAACCGCTTACCATCAGAGCCGTCCATGAGATTCTGATCCAAAAAAGAGCAATTGGTTATACGACTACGCTTAAACAATTTCAGAGAATGACTGAAAAAGGAATGCTGGAAAAGATTCCGGCAGGGAAAGCCCATGAGTATAAAACCTTAATTGGCCCCGAATCAGTTCGAAAAGGTATGTTTAATAAATTGCTGGATAATGTATTTAATGGCTCGACTTCGGAGTTGTTGATGCATGCACTTGGCAATGCAAAAACAACGGAGGAGGAATTAAACGAATTAGAAGCTTTTTTGAAGAAAAAAAGAGCAGAAAACAGGGAATAGACCATATTTAAACAACTTCTGAAATAAAAAAACGTATGTCATATCTCGCGGAATACCAATGGTTATTTAATGCCATTGGCTGGACTTTACTTCATTCGATTTGGCAAATTACCTTGATTGGATTTATCTGGCTGGCACTTGGTCGTTTGGTCAGAAAAAACAATACCTCGGCACAACACTTTTCGGGAGTGATTGCAATGAGTTTAATTCTTTTGACTTCGATATTGACATTTACTGCTGAATTTCTTAAACATTACCCATCTGGTGAAGCTACGGTCATTAATCCGGTTGAAGACGAGGTAATAAACACCGCTTTATTACAATCGAACCTGCCTGATCAATTGGATAATACTTTGCAAAATCCGGTTGCGCCCGAAGTCGAAACCACTCCGCAAAAGAAAGCTTCAACATTCTGGATCAGTGAAAGGATGATCCATTCCCTGGTACTGCTTTGGGCAACAGGAGTATTGATTTTGGGAATTCGGTTTTTGATCCAGTGGCTGGGGATGAGACAATTAAGTCGAAAAGGCATTTTTCCTTTTTTAGAAAAAGATTTGAAGGTATTCGAGCATTTACAAAAACAACTTGGTATTAAAAAGAAGGTGCATTATCTGCAATCTGAAAAGATACTCAGTCCTTTGACTTTCGGGCATTTTAAACCAGTTGTCCTTCTGCCATTGGGAATGATCAATGGATTTCCTCCGGAAGAGATAGAAGCTATTATTCTCCATGAATTGGCACATATCCGCCAAAATGATTTTCTGATCAACCTGATACAAACCTGGATGGAAATATTGTTTTTTTACCACCCTTTTGTTTGGCTAATTTCGAAAAAACTGAAACATCTTCGAGAACATCTGTGTGATGATCAGGCCATTGAAGTTAGTGGAAACAAAATAGCCTATGCAGCGGCCCTGGTACATGTACATAAGTATTATTTGAATCATAAAAATCAATTAGCTATGAAAATTAACGGAAAGGAGAGTTCATTAGGCAAACGCATTCGCCGTCTTTTTGAACAACAAACTTTTACAAACAGTAGTGGAAAAAATATCAATGCCTATTTGCTGGGGCTAATTTTTCTGCTGGCAATCGGAACTTATGCTTTCTCTGATTTCCGAACCCCTACCGTAAGCATTGCTGCGGATAAAATGAATGTGCTCTATATCGGTGTGGATAATCCGATTACAGTTGCCGCTTCCGGAGTAGCTTCCGAAAATGTAAAACTGGAAAGTGAATCTCTGGAATTTACGGACAAAGGTGATGGCCATTACCTGGTCAAAGCTACTCAGTTTGGTGAAGCTACAATTAAAGTTAGGGCCAAAAATTATGAACCACAATTTATTAAATTCCGGGTAAAGCGGATTCCCGATCCGGTGGCCAGAATAAGTTCTTCATCCGGTGGGAAAATGACGGCAGAAGAATTTTTAAAAACAAATACTATCTCTAGCGAGCTGGATAATTTTGTTTATGATGCAAAATGCGAAGTACTTTCATATAATTTAACATATGTTGCCAAGCAAAAAGATCCGGTGGAGGTAATTAATGAGGGGGCATCATTCACGGAAAAGACAAAAGAAGTCCTGAAGGATTTGAAGACCGGAGACATCATTTATATAGATCGTGTGATGTGTAATTGCCCTGGCGATAAAGAGCCTCGCTCGATTAATTCAATGGTATTCAGAATAAAATAACTCCCTGATAAAATCAAAAAGCCATGAAAATTGATAATAATAAAAAGCTTCAAAGGCGGATAGCGTATATCACTGAAAGCCAGTGGAAACCGGATAATAAAAACAAATTTTCAAGTAAAACTTTTTTCATCCTTGTACTTACTCTTGCTTTAGGGGGCTATGCTTTTTACAGTATTACCCAACCTGTAGTAAGTATCTCGGCGGATAAAATGAATGTATTTTATATCGGTTTACAAAATCCTATAACGGTAGCAGTAGCAGGTGTAAGCCCGGATAAGGTGACTTTGGAAAGCGAAAAAGTCAAATTCATTGATAAGGGCGGGGGACGCTATTTTGTGACAGCGATGACACCGGGCAAAGCTGTGATTCAGGTAAATATTGAAAACCGGGAACCACAGTTTATAGATTTTCGTGTAAAACGTATTCCTGACCCGATGGCCATGTTGGGAAGATCATATGGAGGCAGTGTGAAAGTAGAAGAGTTTCTTGAATATAGCAGTGTTGATCCGGTAATTTTTCACTTCGAATACGATGCAGCCTGTAAAATTACAGCTTATACAGCGACTCATGTGGCAAAAGGCAAAGAACCGGTTGAAGCTATAAATACGGGCTCTGTTTATGAAGCTCATACACAGGAAATGCTCAAAAAAGTGAAAGCCGGAGATATTGTCTATTTTGATAATGTAAAGTGCAAATGCCCGGGAGATGCAGCTTCCAGACCGCTTAATTCTATGGTGTTCCAACTGCGATAGTTTAAGAAGTGCTAACACAGCAGCTCTGCATTTAGCCTTCTTCTGCAAACAGTTGAAATACTTCCAGTCCCTTTTGGTAGAATCCTTCAATTTGTTCAGGGGAAAACCTTTGGTTTTTTATATAGAGAATCAATAAATAATTGAGCCCTTCAAGCGACCAGTCTTTTTCTATGGTAAAAAAATGAAGAATGTGATCCTTCATTACATCGCGGACTTGTGGCTCGTCACCTTGCAAAGTGTACTGTTTTGAAAAAACCGGAAAGGCTTGAAAATCGATATCCTGACTACCAAAATATTCATTGACCCGGCTGAAAAAACCTTCGGGTTTCAGCAAAAGATGGGGTAAGTTGAGCTTTTTTGAGTGAACATAAAAAACCGTTTGATGGATGGCCCTGGTACTGTTTCCACCACCGATAACATATTTGTAATCGAAGATTCGAAAGTCAGCATGCTCAATGTCCCGTTTATTAGAAATGATATTAGTGATCTTTTTTCCGTAGCCGCGTTTGAACAATTTAAACTCTTTCATCATGGCGATGAGTCCGTATTCATCCGTCTCCTGAAAATCCATTCCCAGTCTTTGTGCTGTTTCCCGCATCTGGAAACGTCGTTTTTGAAAAAAAGAAAAAAATCGGCGCATATCAATTATCGATTAAGGTTTCGGAAACATTATAAATACTATTTCCGATTTTTTCTAACTGATTAACCAGTAGCGTGAAAATTATTTGACTATCCACATTCAATTCAATATCGATATCGCTGTTGCTCTCAAAAACTTCGTTGCGCATGGATTTTCGGAATTTGTTAATTTGTTTTTCAATGGCTTCTGCGGGTACAATGGATATATTGCTATAACTATCCTTGGAAAGATTTGTAATCATTAAAGCAAAAGCTTCGTCAATCAGGTCAAAAAGGTATAACATTTTTTCCCGCTGAACCTGATTAAACCAAATCTTGTTTTCAGTTTTGCGCTTGATATTTTTCGAGATTTGCAAATAATTATCCCCAATACGCTCCAGATATGAGCATATACTTAGCAGGTTCCGTACGCGAACGGAAATTTTCGATGAAAGCCGATCACTTGAAATCTCTGCGAGGTAAGAAGACAATTCTATCTCGATCCGGTCAGTTATTCCTTCGTACTTCTTAATTCGTTTATGTAGTGCTTTCTGTTCGCTTTTATCCGTTGACAAAAAAAGTGTACGCGTAAAGCCGGACATGCGATTGGTAAGCTTGGCAAAGCGCAAAACTTCTTTTTGAACCTCTACAATGGACAGCTCAGGTGTTTTTACCATTGCTCCAATATAAGCGAGACGGAAAGCTTCATCTTCTTCCCCTTTGGAGCGAATGGTTCTTTCCGCCAATTTGATCAACCAGGGCGTAAAGCCAATAAGCAATAAAACATTGCAAATATTGAAGAGAGAATGGAAAAGAGCAATAGTGATCGTATCAGTTCCAACCGGGGAAAATCTGAAAAACAGGGAATGTTCTACAAAATCACGTAAAGCGGGAATAATTAAAGGTAAGAGTAAAATTACCCAGGATACTCCGATTACATTAAACAGGGAATGGATTCGGGCGGAACGTTTAGCATATACATTGCCAACCAAAGAGGCCACCTCGGCAGTAAGGGTGGTACCAATATTCTCTCCGAGAATCATAGCTCCGGCAGTTTCCAGAGGAATCCAGCCTTTGGCAACCATGACTAAGGTTAGTGCCATCGCTGCACTGGAAGATTGGATAATTATGGTAATGAGCGCTCCGATTAAAATAAAGGCAATCAAAGAGGGATAACCATTATTGGCATAAGTTTTCAAAAACTCCAGGGTCTCCGGGGTATTTTGCAGGTCGGGGACCGTATTTTGTAGATAGGACAAACCCAGGAATAATAGTGAAAAACCAATAAGAAATTCTCCCCAGAATCGAACCTTTCGGCGCGTCATAAAAATCATTGGAAAACCAATTGCCAAAACCGGGAGCACATATTCCGATATTTCAAATTTCCCGGTTCCTATCGTTACCAGCCAGCCGGTGATCGTTGTTCCGACATTGGCCCCCATCATTATACCCGCCGCTTCGCCCAGTGATAATAATCCGGCATTGACAAAGCTGACAGTCATCACGGTAGTCGCTGAGGAAGATTGCACCAGAGCTGTAAGCAAAAAACCCGAAAACACGCCTAAATAACGATTCTTCGTCATCGAACGCAGAATGTTTCGGAGCTGGCTACCTGCTGCCCTTTGTATGCCTTCACTCATGACCTTCATTCCATAGATAAAGAGGCAGAGTGAACCGACAACTTTTAATATGTCGAAAATGATATTCAAGCTTATCCTGCTAGGAGTTTAATAATAAAAACTAAAACAACACTTACTATAAGACCGAAAAATACTTTACCCAAATCCGAGAAGACCATTTGTGTCGTTGCCTTGGAAATCCTTTTATCCAAACTCAAACGTAATCCAAGCTCACGACCTGCTAAAAGCCCAATGAAAACCCAGGTTGTACTCATCGGAAGATTTCCGGTCCACGGAAACTGATAATCGAATCCCATGAAGCTATCGTATTTGAAAACGTAAAGGATAACTCCGTAAATAAAATCGATAATCGTAGCCGAACGAATATCTGCTGTATTGGTCTTGCTTCTCACTACTTGCTGAACGGCTCCTCCCTTCAAGTAAAAAATATAAGCTAATAATCCCAGAAAAATAAGCAGAGTGATGGAAAAAGAAGCGACAGAGAGATTATTTCCACCGCGGAGGTACACATAGATATTCGCTAAATCCTGCGTGAGCCACTGATACCATAAAAAACCGGTAGAAAACCATTGTAAACCAATCCACAATGCCCGTCTTTTAATCTTGTTATTGATAAAATACCGTTCGGTAAGTCTGGAGACCAGCAGATAGACTAATGCGGCGACAACGAAGGCTACAATATAGCCCAAAATTGATTTTTGGATCATTCCTCCCAGTTTTTCTCCCGTATCGAATACACTCGACAGCATTGGTCCTATTTCATTGGGAATAGAACTAAGAGAAAATAAAGTCAGGATCATAAAGGTTGTACTTACAGGTATACCACTACGAGTAATCATCAAAAGTACTAAAGGCGGTAACAGATAGTACCAACTATAATCCAAGGTAGCAAGTGATTCATGGTATTTATCCAATCTGCCATAGGAAATATCAGCCTGCAAATAACCATTGATAAGAGCGAAAGACAGGATACTGGCCGCAAAAATGTAAAGCACCCACCAGGGCATACTTCTTTCATTAGAGGTCAGGAATGTACCTAGGGTCTGGATGACATCGTTTCCAACCACGGAGTAAGCAGCAAGTCCAAAGCCCAGCCACATTACTATAAGATTTAAGTCCATTAAGAAGTGTTTTTTCGTATGTTTTTTGAAACTATCCTTTCTACCAATACTCTGCCGGGCAAATATAGTTTTATAATGTTAAGTTACTGTAAACTTGAGAAGCTAAATACCAAATAAAATTTTGCACTGGTTTTTGGACTAAGTATCTGCATAGATTTCCAGTCTTTTCGCCTGATAAAAAAACAAAATTTGTATTTGAAAACTACCGAATCACTGAAAATCCTGATTCGAAATAATAAGATAAGAAAATAAATTCTTTTTACTTTGTAAGGGATGCGCTCAATTTATAAGCTGGGTTTGGTACATTTGCAGGAATGACATTATAAAAAAGATACTCTTGCAGAGTTGCGAATCAGAATCCGGAACACTTCGTCCAAATAGTATATTCAATGGAAGAAAAAAAAGAACGCCGGCTTGTTGCTATTATGTTTACGGATATAGTGGGTTATACTGCACTTATGCAGGAGAACGAAGCCAAAGCAAAACTGGTCAGAGATCGCCATCGTCAGGTATTTAATCAGTTTCATCGACTTCATAATGGAAAAATAGTACAATACTTTGGAGATGGAACACTGAGCGTTTTTAAGAGTGGCGTGGAAGCAGTGGAATGTGCAATAGCTATTCAAAGAGAATTGAAAAAAGGACCCAAAGTACCTTTGCGTATCGGATTACATATTGGAGATATTGTTTTTGATGGGACAGAGATTTATGGGGATGGAGTCAATTTGGCTTCTCGAATTGAAAGTATGAGTGTTGAAGGGGCAATCCTTCTATCGGGTAGATTAAACGAAGAACTTAAGAATCATCCACAAATTTTGACACAGTCCCTGGGACGATTTGAACTAAAAAACATTGTGCAACCTGTTGAGGTTTTTGCCGTGGGCAATGAAGCAATAAAAGTCCCCGAGCGCAGTAAACTGAAAGGAAAACAAAAACCGGTAAACAAATCCATTGCGGTACTTCCCTTCGTCAATATGAGCAGAGATGAAGAAAACGAATACTTCAGTGATGGACTCACAGAGGAAATCATCAATGCGCTGGCTAAAATTGAGGGTTTGAAAGTAACCTCCCGAACTTCTTCTTTTTATTTTAAAAACAAAAACGTACCAATTGCGGAAATTGGAAAAACACTGGATGTTTCTACCATTTTAGAAGGCAGTGTACGTATTTCGGCAAATAAAATGCGGATAACCGCTCAATTGATTGATGTAAAGGAAGATTTTCATTTTTGGTCAGAAACTTTTGATCATTCGGTAGAGGATATTTTCGCTGTACAGGATGAGATCAGTTTATTGATTGCGGACAAATTGCGAGAACACCTGGGGCATTTTGAGATCGAAGATCATTTAGTAGATACTCCGGAAATTCCTGTCAGAATCTATAAGGACTATCTCAAAAGTAGGTATCATTTGCTGAAAATGACAAAAACTGACCTGGAAAAAGGGCTATCCATTTTGGAAAAAATCATAGCGCAGCAGCCAGGCTTTGCGCTTGCCCACCTGGGGATGCATTTGGGATATACTTTGCTCGGTACGATTGGCTTAATACCCGCGAATGCTGCATTTGCAAAAGGACATCAATTCTTGGAAAAAGCAATTGAACTAGACGAAAATCTACCCGAATGCCAGCTGCATCTTTCCTATATTGCCTTTTTACAAAAATGGGATCTGGAAAAGGCATATTATCACCTGAATAAATCTTTTGAAATAAGACCTACTGTTGAGTATTATCAGTCTATGGCTTCGGTTCTTATAGCGGAAAGAAAGGCTGAAGCAGCTTTGAATTATATAGAGACGGCTTTACAAATTGATCCTTTTTCTGCGATCAATTACCATTTAAAAGGCTTTATCTTTTATACTCAGGAAAAATACGAAACGGCAATTGTCTTTTTTGATAAAGCTATACAGTTAAATCCCCACTTCATGGCATCTACGCTATACAAAGGCCAGGCATTATTACTGGCCGGGCAATCCGAGAAAGGCTTGGCTTATTTCCAACAACTGCCACCGGAAGGAGGGGATGACATTATGAAGTTGGGAGGGATCACCCTGGCTCATGTTGCCCTGGGGGCTATTCAAAAAGCCGAAGAGGGTATGAGAGAATTGCAAAAGATACTGGAAACCGACATGATGGAGCGGGCTTTGAACTTTTTGGTGCTGTGTCAGGCCAGTTTGGGAAGAGCAAACCAAACCCTTGAGTTAATCGAAAAAGGAATAGTCGATCGATTACCAATGGTTGTTTATTTTTATGCAGAACCTATGCTTAAGTTTCTTCATCCTGATGCCCGGTTCCAAAAACTGATGAAACAGGTACTTGGCGATGAAAATACCTTTAATGCTCCCAAAAGAAAATACAAAAAAGCATTGTTGAATGAAGCGGAGCTGAATAAGTATGTCCGACAATTGGAACTGCTAATGCAGAACGAAAAACTCTTTCTCGATCCTGATCTGACTCTGCGTGCGCTGGCTTCGCAATTGAATTTGCCGCCTAATTATCTATCACAGGTACTCAATGAAGGCCTGGGAAAGAACTTCTCTGAATTTGTTAATACGTATCGATTAGAAGCATTCAAATCAAAAGTACTCGATCCCGGTTTACAGCATTTGACCATTTTGGCTCTTGCTTTTGAAAGCGGTTTTAGCTCCAAAACCGTCTTTAATACTTTTTTCAAAAAAATGATGGGCAAAACACCCCATGCCTGGTGGAAAGAAGTAAAAAATAAATAAGTTCGGATTTCAAAACCAGAACGATTGAGATGCTGATTGCACCTTTCTTTGTAGTATAAAATGTGGACATCACTATTTTTTAATCAAAAACAAATGAAATGAGTGCATCAAAAATGAAAGCCGTCGTATGTACGAAGTATGGTTCACCCGATTACCTTCAACTACAGGAAGTGGCAAAACCAATTCCTCAATCAGACGAAATATTAGTCAAAATATACGCTACACCTGTAACCGCAGCGGATACTTTCATGCGGAAAGGTACACCTTTTTTCTCACGCCTGTTTCTCGGCTTTTTTAGACCTAAAAACCCTATTACCGGGACGGGATTTGCCGGGAAGGTTGAGGCTGTTGGTACAGCTGTAAAAAAGTTTAAAACGGGAGATGAAGTTTTTGGTGAAACGACTTTGAACTTTAGTGCCAATGCTGAATATGTTTGTGTGCCCGAATATGGTGTAATCATGAAAAAGCCACCCAAAATCAGTTTTGAAGAAGCCGCTCCTATCTGTGACGGAGCATTGACCTCATACAATTTTCTTCGGGAAATAGCTAAAGTAAAAGAAGGTCAAAAAGTATTGATTAACGGAGCATCCGGTGCTTTGGGAACGGCAGCCGTTCAGCTTGCCGGTTATTTTGGAGCGGAAGTGACAGGGGTTTGCAGCGCGAAAAATATGGAACTGGTAAGAAAACTGGGAGCTGATCATGTTATTGATTATGAAACCACCGATTTTACAAAAGCAGGGAAGCAATATGATATTATCTATGATACTATCGGAAAATCTTCTTTTTCTGCATGTAAAAACATTTTGACTAAAGATGGAATTTATCTTTCTCCAGTGCTTGGCATTCCTTTACTGTTTCAAATGTTATGGACTTCATTAAGTGGAACTAAAAAAGCAAAGTTTGCAGCAACCGGATTGAAGCCAGTTTCAGAACTGCGTGCCCTGCTGGCAGACTTAAAAGAACTCTTTGAAACGGGGCAACTGATTACACTTGTTGATCGAAGTTTTTCTCTGGAACAGGCCGTGGAAGCACATCAGTATGTAGATACAGGTCGTAAGAAAGGAAATGTTGTTTTAATCCCTTAAATTATACCCCGGCCTTGATCCGCCTGGAAGCATCAGATAATATATGCTCGAACGAAGGCATTTATCCAATGTTTGATCTGATCTCTTACTATTTCGAATTCTTGTTCGATTTCAGCCGGGCTGCCGGTAGCCTTTGCCGGGTCGGGAAAATTTTGGTGAAAAAGGTAGGTGCCTCCCGGAAAAACCGGGCAAACTTCTTTGGCATTGTCACATACTGTTATGACATAATCCATCGCCAGATGCTCATATTCGCTGAGGTGATTGGAGCTGTGATGACTGATGTCGATTCCGTCTTTCTGCATAATCGCAATAGCATTTGGATTGACACCGTGGGTTTCAATCCCTGCACTATAGACGTTTATTTTATCTCCAGCCAGGTCTTGCAAATAACCATGTGCCATTTGGCTTCGGCAGGAGTTACCAGTACAAAGAATTAGTATATTTTTCATTGCTCGAAAATAACGAAGGTTTTCGCTATTGAATAAGGATGTAGTATATTTTTTTAATAAGTTTATGAAAATTGCAAATACTGAATAAATGCTTATCCTTATTCTTTTTCTAATGAGATTAATGTGTGCAAGGTGTTGATAATCAGATTATTGAAAGATTGATTTTGTAAGTTTACTAAAGCTTTGTCTGACAAAGAGGCTTAATTGACTGATAGTAATGTTAACTATAGGATAAATCAGGAACATTTTATTAAATGCTTGATGTATAAAATAAAAATGTGGAACAGCATAAGGCTTTTAATCGTGAAGCCTTACAAAAAATGCAAAGCATTTCCTTGTGCAGCCGTTTCTGCTGGCGGGAGTATTTCGCAATTGTCCCAGATTCCACTAAGCAAGGTTTCAGCGTATGCCGGAGTTAAATCTTTGGCGATCATTTGCCTGTTTGCTTCCTGATGATCATAATCCAGCGGGAGGTGCTGGTAAGAGAGCATCTCATTTTGATCGTCAAGGATCATATACCAGACTTTGGGAGTACCATCGTTGGCAGGCATACCAATGACGCCGGAATTAAGCCATAATTTCCCCTTTTCGGATTGTGAAAAAGGAAGTCCGCAATGCCCTGCCAGGATGACTTCACATTGTAGATCGTCAAAATTCTTTTGCTTAACTGCCCATTCAGTTGATTCGAAAATGAATTCTGAAGTATGGTGATAAGAACCGTGTACAACGGCTATTTTTCGCTTAGCATATTCAAATTCTAAAAACTCCGGAAGCCTGGCCATCCAATCTATAGAGGATTTACTCAGCGCATTTTTAGCAAAGGGATACCACTGTTTGGAAAAAGTGTCACATCTGCCTCCGTTTACAAAATCGCAGGCACAATCCTCTTGTCCGGTACTTATTTGTATTTCTACATTTCCGGCTATGGAATGAATCCCTAAAACTCTGATCATTTGCACACAGGCTTCCGGTTGTGCGCAATAAGCGACGATATCACCTGTGCAAATAATATTTGAAGCAGGGATATTTTTTTGATCTGCAATTTTTACCAGGGCTTCCAGTGCCTGTAAATTGCTGTAAATGCCGCCAAATACCAGCAAGGGGCCGTTTAGTTTTCCAAGATTAAGCTTTTTCATTTTTTTTTATTGAAGCTAAGAAGAAAAATAAAAATGCCAGAATGGTTCCGACAATATTTCCGGATAATAAATCAGCGTATTTACCTTCAAAAAAGGTTAATGATGCCGGCCATGCTTTGCTTGCTAATAAAATTCCGACAAAAATACCGGTAGCTATTGCTAGATGGAATGCCCAGGGGCCTGCCTTTCTTTTCCATAACAAAAAAACGGGGGCAAGCCCGAGGACCATAGTACCACTGATAGTTGTTGCAGACAAAATTGTCGGATTGAGAAAAATCGGGATTGTACCCAAAATAGCAAAAGCAATCATGACCAGGCGACCTTTTCTTACCGTTATATTTTTAAAAAAGATCAGGTCCTTTACAAAAAGCTTTGACCCGGAAGTAAAAGCAGAATCCAGAGTAGATGCAGCGGAAGTGATCATAATAAAATTCATCAGTAACATTAATCCTGCTCCCAGGGCTTCGCTTACACCAATTGCGGCATCCTTCGCAATACCCAAAAATTGAGCATGAATACCAACAAAACTAAAAAGTACTATACAGATGAAGCCAATTAATCCGGCCCACAAAAAACTTTTTAAGGTAGTTTGGGGATCGCTCAAAAAACCGCGATCGGTAAGTACTGCATCGTGAAAAGGATAACTGAAAATTTGAATCAAGGCTACAAAAAAAAGATTCATACCTGTTACCATTGTCCATTCACCGGACTTGAAATACTCGGAAAGGGAATGCTCGCTTTGAGGCAGAATGATACCAAGGATAATAAAAATCAGTATACCAAAGAATATCATTTGTATAGCATCTGTCAGAATAGAACTCCCCATTCCGCCTTTCAGGGTGTATAATAAAGTCAGGCCGGTAAAAACAATAATTGCGGAATAATAGGAACTGCTTCCGGGTTCACCAAAATAATTTCCAATGACCATTGTATTGGACCAGACCTCGTTAAATAATCGAAATCCGATTAGAGCAGAAAACAGATAGACTGCTGCTTTGCCGTATTTATGGTTTAAAAAATGATGCAAACTTTGAAAGCCTCCTTGTGTCCTCAATTGATAGATGACGATCCCGGCTACGATAAACGATCCGTAATAAAGTGCATAAGCGACACCACCAACAAAACCGAAAGCCATACTCAAATCAGCAGCATTGGTAATTGATTTGGCGAAAATCCAGGAGATGACCAAACTACTGGTGAGTACGATTAAACTGGGTTTTTTACCGGTGTCAGTTTGTGCTTCAAAAAATGTTTTTACCGTTTTCGCATAGGGCCCCATAGCCAGAAAAAGCAATCCGAATCCGAGTAATAAAAACCATTGATAACTGATGAGGGCGAAATTCATTTTTTATAATTCACGTATCGATATATCCGTATCTAATCTATATCCCACCAAACCCTGGCATTAATACTATTGCCATTTGCGGAGGTAGCGGCTTCAAAGTTTTCGTTATTGAGTGCATCTTCATCTGTAGGGTAGGGCAGCCTTACGGGGATCAGGTTGTTGTTTAAGCTTGCCGAGATCGTTTTTAGTCGAGGGAAACCGGTTCTGCGATAATCGATCCACCCTTCATAACCATTGATAATATTGGCAATCCATTTCTGGCTAATGATTTGTTCAATTTTGTTTTGCCCGTTTTGACCATAGGCAGCATTACCGTCAGTGAGATAATTTAGGGGGATTTCAACACTCCAGTATTCGAAAGCCAGTTTGACAGCATCTTCATATAAAGCTTGGGCATCAGCATTGATTAAACCTTTTTCTGCGGCTTCGGCCAGAAAAAACCTGGTTTCCCAGGCCGTGATGAAATTGGCATTCAGATCACCGGGTTCTTCCCGGAATATTCTTCCCGTCAAGGAAAAATCCGCTACTGAAATAGAAGTTTGCGAAGCATCTGGCCCGTTCAATAATCCTTTATAGATACCGGTATTGGCTGCCGGCCGGTAGAAAAGTTCCAAACGGGGATCATTAAGATCCTGTAAAATTTCTTCGGCCGTTTCAGACAGAATGAAAAGATTAAAATCTCCTGCCCTGAGATTAGCCATTCTAAAATTATTTGGCTGATTGTCTGCAAATCCAAAAATTGCGTTTTCATGGTTTTGATTAATATAGTTTCCACTATTGAAAATCTCTTGTAAATCGGCCGCCACATCAAGCCGATCGGCAATACGCATTAATGCTTTAATTCGCAAGGAGTTGGCAAATTTTACCCAGCTGGTCAAATCGCCATTGAATATAATATCTCCTTCCAGTACGCCGGTTCCTGAATAGTTCTCCAGTAAATCAATGGCCGTTTCCAGATTATCTAAAATACCTCCATCGCTTGTATATATAGCCGATTGTTCGTCGTAAGCAGGCGTTACATTACCATTAGCCCCTTGAAGCGCCTCCGTATATGGAACATCTCCATAGAGATCGGTCAGGGCAGCAGTCATATAGGCTTTTAAAATTAAAGATGGACCTTCATAAACTGCTAATGCTTCATTCTTACGTGCCTGTTCGAGAATGATTTCATTATCCCGAAGATTTTTGAAAATCGTGGGCCAGGGATTACCCCCGAATTGTGGCTCGGTGAGACTATGCCGGTCAAACAGATTAAAGTCAATGGCAGTGAAGTATTGACCCAATAAGTTCCCGGCGACAAAGCCTTCATAAGCTAATTCATCTCCGTAGTCATAAATAACCTGTCGTAGCAACAAACTGGGTTGTACTTGTACCGGGGAATTGGGATTGGTGTTTATTTCTTCGAAATCCTGCGTACAGGAAGAGAGAAAAAGAAAGAGTGATAGATAGGTTAAGTATTTCATTTTTTATGATTTTAAAACTGAAGTCCGATTTTTAATCCGATGCTTCTGGAAGTTGCATAAGACATGTCTTCCACACCATTTACAAAAGTAGTTCCCTGAACTGCGAGCTGCTCCGGATCAATATGCGGAACATCCGTGATGGCAAACAGATTCCTGCCAATCAGGGAGAGCCTTAAACTTCGGCCATTTGTGAAAAACCCCTGTACGCCTTTGAAGGTATAAGCCAGTGAAAACTCTCTTAGCTTGATATAACTCGCATCGTGTGTATTATTCTCTTCATGGTTTCTATCGTAAAACTGGCGATAATAAGTTTCGGGGTTTACAGCAGTAGTATTGGTTTCCCAAACCGGATTTTCTTCCGTTCCGGTGTTTACAACACCCTCTGCTATAATACCGGTCTCGGGGCGGTACTCGGTTTCTATCAACTGGCCACCCACTCCGGCCAGTGCCTGTGTTCTGGAAACGAGCACACCGCCATAGCGCCAGTCAAAAAGAAAACTCATATCCCAATTTTTATAAGCAAAACTATTGCTCCAGCCCAAGATGAAATCCGGATTATAATTGCCCAGTTTGATCAGTGTATTATCGACGATATACTGGCCATTTTGATCGATTACAAAATCTCCGTTTTCATTTTTTAAATAACCTGTTCCATATAGATCGCCAATACGACCACCTTCTTCAACCTGAAGCCAAACGGTTTGATTGACATTATCGTATACTCTGGAATAAGCGAGGGTCAACCGGCCCTCTATCTCATCGGGTAAGTCTTCTGCGATAGTACGGTTTCTGCTAAAGTTGAAATTAGTATTCCATTTGAAGTTTCCATTGATAACTGGCGAAAAGCCGGCAATTACTTCAATACCCTGAGAGCGCACCTGCCCTCCGTTGATTACCCGTTGGTTGTATCCGGAAGAAATGGCTACCGGCAAGGCGATGATCTGATTTTTGGTAAGTGCATTATAATAAGCAAAATCAAAACGCAGGCGATCATCCCAGAAACGGATATCTCCGCCCAATTCAATAGCTGTTGTCCTTTCGGGCAATAGATTATTATTAGCGATTAAATCCTGAGCGCTAAAGGTAGGCTGAGTATTAAACGGGGTTTGAGCTACAAAAACACCGCTGGTTTGATAAGGCTCGGTATCATTTCCGACGGCTGCCCAACTTGCACGGAGTCTGGCAAATGAAATGACCTCCGGGAGTGGGGTAATTTCCGAAAGGATAAAGCTAGTCGAAATCGATGGATAGAAAAAAGAAGTGCCATCAGCCGAAGAAGGTGTCGCCAAAGCACTTGACCAATCATTTCGTCCGGTTAATTCAAAGAATAGCCAGTTGTCATAATCAAACTTTGCAACGGCGAATAAGCTATTAATTCTTTTACGGCTATCAAATGAAAAGGCTTCAATTGGAGCAGCAGCGTTGGAAAGAGAAAAAATTCCGGGCTGAGCGAGCGCAACAGTTTGCAGTTGATCAGAAGCGGCCCATTGATCCAGCCGGTTAGCTCCTACCAGAATATCCAGGCCAAACTTTGTCCAGCTTTTTTGATAGTTAACCGAGAAATCGGTGTTTTGCTCACGATAGTGAACGTCATGCTCGGCGTAGGCTCCATTGCGGAAACGATTCGAACTAAAGTTTCTTAAAAAAGTACGGTCTTCATTCGAGAGGTCCAGACCTGTCCCTGCTTTTACGCTCCAGTTTTCATTGATTTGAAAACGGGCCGAGATATTTCCAAACAAGCGATCGCGATCGAAGCCGTTTCTGTTTTCTTTTAAAATGAAATAAGGATTATCGAAAAAAGTATAGTTAAAGGAATATTGCTGAAGACCTTCCAAACCGGGTTGCCAGTAATCCTTAAGTATTTCTGTATCCAGAGATCGCGGCCCCCAAGCGACCAGGGAGTAATTGATGTTTTCAGAACCATAACCTCCGGCTGGCCGATTATCGCTCTGTGTATTAATATAACTGAATGAGGTATTGATTTCGAGCCCTCGAATCGGTTCAAAACCCAGTCTTGTACTGACGGTGCGTCGATCCAGATTAACCCCCGGAATGATGGATTCATTTTGTAAATCCGTAAAAGATACGCGATAATGTCCATTATTAAACCCTCCGGAGAGCGCCAGATTATTGGTAAGTGTAAATCCCGTTTGATAGAAGTTCTTCAGGTTGTCCGGATGCGAAACGAAGGGAGTTGGGCTGATCGCTTCACCGCCGTGTACAGCTACATCACCACCTCTGACTTGCCGGCCATCGGCCAGGTTTACAGGACTGTCAAATTGAGGAATGAGAAGACCTTGATCGAGTGCCGGTCCCCAGGAATAAGTAATATTATCATTTGTACCAGCTCCGAGGCCATCGACAAATTCAAAAGCACCAGAATTTCCCTGACCGTAACTGTTTTGAAATTCAGGTAAACGAAAAGGAGTTTCTACCGTGAGACTGGAATTGAAACTTATACCAATTCCTTTAGTATTTTTTCCGCTTTTTGTACTAATCAAAATGACACCATTGGAAGCTCTGGTGCCGTATAAGGCAGCAGCACTTGGCCCTTTCAAAACCGAAATACTTTCTACATCATCCAGATTAACATCCATCGCGCCGTTCCCGAAATCGACTTCCTGGAAACCAGCGGCAGCTTCGTTGGTGAAATTGAGAATACTGCTATTATTAATCGGGGTGCCATCGACTACGAATAGTGGATTGTTATTGGTAAAAGAGGCTTCTCCCCGGATAGTGATTTGCGAAGTAGAACCAATTCCTGTTGCTCCCTGATTGACGGTGATCCCTGCTACCTTTCCCGCCAGACTTTGTACCAGATTAACGGATTTGACTTCGGTTAATTCTTTTTCTTCGATCTGTTGCAGATTGTAACCTAATTTTTTGGAAGCTCTTTTTAACCCGAGTGCTGTAACGACTATTTCGTTTAAGATTGTTTCGGAAGGAACAAGCAGTAGCGCTACATTATCACCCGCAACCACATCTACTTCTATGGTCTGATAGCCCAGGTATTCCACCTGTATAACTGTTTTTTGAGTTTTTATATTTAGTGTAAACCTGCCTTCACTATCAGAGGTGACAGCATTTTGAGTTCCTTTTTCAATAATATACGTTCCCGTAAGTATTTCTCCGTTGGTCTTGTCTTTGACGATTCCGCTAATACTCGACTGAGCATTACTCCAGGCGAAGAACAGACACAAGATTGACAGTGTGGTCAATAGCCTCGTTAACATATCTAATGTTTTAAAGATTAATAAGAAAAAATAGAATAATGAGTGAAGATGCGCGAATATCAGAAATCCGCTCTTCTTTTTGTTCGATTTCGAAGCCTTTCCAATAAGCAATTGGACTTATAATAAAATTGCTTGAAAACGGGAAGATGTAATTATGGGGCTCTGGATAGAAAGAGAAATTGTTTACTTATTTGGGGGATAAGTATGCTATAGCTGAATCCGTTAAAATGAAAATCTCGGATCAGATATTTGATGAATTTTTTAAAAGGATGAGAATCACAAAGCCTGGCAAGAATTGCCTTTAATTGCTCGGGATCATCAATATCCTGCAATTCGACTAATAATTCCAGCCCGACATTTTGTGCTTGTAGGTATGCTTGAAAAGATGCATGAAAATTAGCGGTTTCCCAGTCCAGATTAATGAAAGTGCTTTTTTCAAAATGCTTTTTATGAAAAGCGATTAAATAAGCTCCTCCATCACTCGTGGGACCTAATACAACCTGATCCGACTGACAGAGCTGATTGGCCTGATGCAACTGTAAGGTAGTTAATTCCGGGCAATCGTTTCCGATAATGATCACCTTTTCAAAACCGGAATCAAAAATTGTTTCAACTGCATTCGCCAGACGATGACCGAAACTGTTGCCTTGTTGATTCCTACCTTCTGCAATGAAGACCGGAAGCTTTGAGTCCAGAGCGGTCTGGCGGGTATGGGCAATCAAGTGCCGGGCAATTTTCAGGTTTTTTGCCTTTTGACCTTTTAGAAAAGATTTAGCAGCAACCTCCTGTGTAGCCGAACGGGTAAAAAATAATATGGCACTTTTCGGATTGATGGTATGGCTTTTTTATAAAAAATTGATGTTTTAAAGACCTGGAACAAACAGGATTGTATTCTTGGGTACGTCTTTTACTATAATGCTCTGACAAATATGGGTAAAAAATCTGGAATGCCAAGGTCGTAGCATAGACATTTGTTTTAGAATCAATATTCTTAAATATTTCTTAAAATCGGTGCTCCTTACTCATATATTCGAACATTAAGGTTACGCATTGTCTTTAAATATTAGATACACTAACCGGAGACCTTGGGGAAAAATCGAATAATGAATAACGAAAATCGAATGATTCCTTAATAAATTCTAAAACTATGAAAATGTATACTTTCCTTAGAGTAACTTTATTTTTCACAATACTCTTATCCCTTAGCGCTTGTAGAGATGAACCATCTCTCAATGAAACAACTAATGATTTAATGGAAGGATATTGGAAAATAGTTTCTTATAAAATAAACGAGACAGAAGCGATGGGCACTGTATTCACCTCTCACATAATGACATATACTCCCGAAACGGAGGATGGAGGAAAAACTTTTTGGGCATACAGCGACTTTAATGGAGGTACTACTTCCGCAGAATTTGATTATAGAGTCACGAATGATGGTACCGGATTATTATTCGATGAAGAACAAAGTGTTGATCTCGAAATATCGGGTGACAATATGAAACTGGAGGGCTTCTTCAATAATTCTAGTTGGATAATAGAGGCTGAAAGGCAATAAAATATTATTACTTTATAAAAATGGAAAAGCCGGAGATACTACTAGAGTATTCCGGCTTTTCGGTATAAACAGTTAAAATTTTGCTACTGAACTTTGAAATTTAGTCCAATGGAAAAGGTGGTTCCAAGTTCATTTTCTTGTACATAATATTCTTCGCCTTTAAAAGTGATCGCCTGTTGTAACTTGGCATTAAGAATATTGTTTGCTGATAATCTAACACCAAAACCATTTTCAAAGTTGTGTCCGATATTGAAATTTAAAGAATGTCTTGGGAGCTCATAAATATTAGGTGTACCACCGATGGTAATATAAGAGATTTTTGCTCCGTTAATATTATAAGACAAATTGGCGCTTGTACCTTTGAGATTCTTGTAAGATAGCAAGGCATTGATTACATATGGAGACTGGCCAAACATTTCACGAGTATCATCTGCATCAGGATTTGTGGCCCGAATTTGTTCTAACTCTCTTTCGTCGATATCGCTTTCAGAGTATATATAAGTGAAGTTGGTTCCGAGGCTAAAATCGCTCAACTTCGAACTGATAAAGCTCAAACTCTTTTTTACTTCAAACTCAGCTCCGGCCAGAAATGCATTATCTACATTTCTGAATGTGAACTCTCCATTAGGTGCCTCCGGATTATAAGTACGCTCGATCGGGTTTTGGAACCTTTTGTAAAATGCACTAACAGAGATGATTTCTTTTGCTTGAGGGAAAATTTCCCATCTCAAATCAAAGTTATCGGTAAGCGTTCTCTGCAGGGCAGGATTTCCAATCAAGATAAAACCTCCCATGAAATCGAAAGATTCAAAGGGAGCTAATTCCCGGAAAGTAGGTCTGGCCAAAGTACGGTTATAGGCAAAACGCAACTTCATATTATCCGTAAGCTCATAATTCAAATTCAAAGATGGCAGGAGGTCCAATTCATCGATGATATTTTGCTCACCGTCCAGATTCGGGTAAATCTCCCGAATGTCTTCACTAAAGCTGAAAAACTGTATGGTGGTACTTTCTGCCCGCAAACCGGTGATGGCTCTCAATTTTGAGGTTAATGGCAACTCAACCATTGCATAAGCAGAACCAACCTGCTGTTCAGCATTATAGTTGTTGGCAGCAATAAAAGCATCAATTAGAAAAACACCGTCTCCATTGTTGAGGTACATTTGCTCCGCTTCATCAAATGTCAATAAATTTGCCTGACTGAAGTACTGCGAAATATCACCGGAAAAGGAAGCGGATTGATTG
The DNA here is from genome assembly GCA_028280415.1 of Saprospiraceae bacterium. GTDB lineage: Bacteria > Bacteroidota > Bacteroidia > Chitinophagales > Saprospiraceae > JAHDHW01. The sequence continues at coordinate 24,009 of JANQLV010000053.1, read as the reverse complement.
TCATAATTATATCGGTCCTCACGGAACTCGCGATCCTTCATCAAATAACCAAGGCCAAACTTGAATTTTGAAGTCAAACCATCCCATTGAGCGAAAGGAATAGATAAATCGATTTTGCTGTCGATATTGTTTTGATTCATACTACGGAAATAGCGAACCGGAAGTCGATCACTCGATGGTTTTATAAAGTAGGAAATTCCGTTTGCTGTCTCCCGGAAACGATTTGTAAAGAAACGCAAATCCGGCTCATCCTGAGTGGACAAGGCATAGGAAGTCATCCATTTTAATTCCATATTATTGGTGCCGAAGACATGTTTACCTTTAAGCTGAGCGGTAGATAGTCCACGTTCCAGGAATTGCCAGGTTCTGGTCTGATAACCATCATCAGGATCGTCTACTTGTTTTTTACCTTCCTGAAAACGTGCTGTGGTGATACCACTTTGATTATGCATTAAAGACAGCCCGATTTTATTATTGCTGTTTAATTTTAAACTGGTATTGAACATTGCTCCCCAGAGGGTTTTTTGTGTCCCCCGGGTATCGTCAACTCTCAATTGAGTAGTCAAACCACTTGCATTTTCATAATCTGAGGTTAATTGATAGATACCGGAAATTCCATTCTCGTAGAATTCGCTGGAACGCTGATAACTCAAAGCAGCAATCATACCCAGTTGCTTTCCAAAAATAGTTTTTTGATTGCCAACAGAAAGTCCCAAATTGAAATTCGGCATTGCTGTTTCGTTTTGAAAAGCCAGATTATTGGCAAAAGAGTTAGTAGCTGCTGTTAAATTTTGCGCCTGTGTTACATTGATATTACTTCCTCTTTGTTCTGCTGGTACACCGTTTTGTTGTATGAAATCCGGAACGGCTCTGGTTCCATCATCAAAACCTAACCAGTCGCGTTTTCCGCCTTCGTAGTTAAGGAAATTATTATTAAAAGCCCAGGTCGTATTCATACCAATAGAGGCAGAGACATTAATGGTTTTGGTGGTTGGAAAATCTTTTGTTGAAATATCAACATAGCCACCAGTAAAGTCTCCGGGCAGATTCGGCGAGAAGGTTTTATAGACTAGAATATTGTCAATCAGATTGGTTGGGAATAAATCCATCTGAACAGTGTTCTTATTTGGATCAAGCCCCGGGATAGTAGCTCCGTTTAGGGTTGTTTTACTGTAGCGATCTCCAAGACCACGAACGTAGACGTATTTTCCACCTTCTACGGTTACTCCGGTAACGCGTTTTACTGCTGCGGCTACATCATTATCTCCACTCTTGGAGATTTGTGCAGCAGAAATGGCATCCAATACAACAGGAGCTTTTTTCTGAATGGTCAATACTGCCGCTTCGTTATTATTGATCCTTTTTCCAACTACTGTAGCTACTTCCAGTTCAATAGGAGCTTCTCCCATCTTGATATCAATAGCAGTTACCTGCCCCGCAGTAACTGTTACATTTTCAATAATTGCATTATCAAAGCCAATATAGGAACACTCCAGTGTATAAGTACCTGGCTCTACTTCAAACCTGTAAACACCGTCAAGATCAGTGGATGCCCCCGTAGTAGTACCCTGGATGACAACATTTCCACCAATAACTTCAAACCCTGATTCTGCTTCGATAACTTTCCCGGTGATAGTTCCGGTTTGTGCAGAGATTGAACCGGCTACAAAAACAATAGCCAGCATCAATAAAAGATTTTTTAATTCCATTTCGATAAAATTTTAACTGTTTCGGCTGCAAAGGTCGATTTGTAGTTTTAATTATCAGTTAAACCAGTGTTAACTTTGTGTAAAGTGGCTGGAAATGGAAATTATTAGTCTGAAAATAAGAACCAGGCATCGAATACTCGATACCTGGCCTTTTATAAAATAGGGAGTAACCTATTATACGGATATTTTAATTCTTTTATCAGATTTCAGATGCTTAGAGAGCCAATTCGAGGTGGATTTAAAATCTGGGAAGCAATACTTTTCATCTACCAGCCCCGGTACGAGATTAAATCTTTCGAACATATCTCTGGGCTGTCCATGTAAGTCATTGAAAACAATGATAATGTCCTGTGCCTGTAAATCCATCACAGCATCTTCCATAGCATAAAGCCCGGATTGATCCACATAGGGCACTTTATCCATGCGAATTATAACAACTTCCAGTTCGGGAAGTGCTTTTATCATATCCTGGAATCTTGAGGCAAAACCAAAGAACAGGGGGCCATCCAGGTGCTTGATATATACTTTATTTCCAATTCGATCGATGATATCGCCTTCGTCGATCCAGGGCATTTCTCTGGAGAATTCTTTTAAGGGGGCACTCTTGGTTCGATCTTCAACTACATCGGAGATTTTTTTCATAAACATGACGGAGGCAATGACCATTCCGATAAGCACGGCCTTTACCAATCCAATAAATACGGTCAATACTAAAACAAGGAGCATGATAAATACTTCACTGATTGGTAATTGACGTATTGCTTTCAGCCCTTTATAATCCATAACTCCAATACCGACAGTGACGAGAATTCCAGCTAAAACGGCCGCCGGAATTTTGGAGGCGGTTGGCCCCAATAACAAAAGTATCCCTAATAAAAGTATCCCTGCAATCATGCCCGAGATTTTCGTTTTTCCACCGGAATCGATGTTAACGACAGTGCGAATGGTCGCTCCTGCTCCGGGAATTCCTCCAAACAAAGCTGCGATTGAATTACCAATTCCCTGACCTACCAGCTCTTTATTGGGATTGTGTTTGGTTTTGGTCATATTATCGGCCACTACAGAAGTCAGGAGAGAGTCAATAGCACCCAGTGCCGCCAGGGAGATTGCTGTGATGATATAGGGCTGTATTTGTCCCAGACTGAATCCGCTGAAGATATCGAGTCTTAAAGCCGGAAACCCGCTTGGTATTTCGCCAATAGCCCGATATCCACCTTCCCCTAGGACGAACAAGGCGCCTATAGATACTGCAACAAGGGCAACCAGCGTACTGGGTATGGCTTTGGTGACCCTTTTGAAACCATAGATAATAAATATTGTCAGTAAACCGAGGATAAGGTCGGTGTAATTGATGTTTTTCAAAGCTTTGGGAACCAATTGAAGAGAATTGACAACACCCTTTGCATCTTTTTGGGCCAGGGCATTGGCTTCTTTCATGATATCCTCCTGGGTAATTTTTTCTGCCCGGGCAATAGTCTCTTTAAAATCCTCCAGAACCAGTATATCTTCTGCGGCTTCTTCTTTCAAAATCTTTTTGAGAATTACCTCTTCTGCCTGGGGCTTGTATTGGTTTACAAAAACTTGATCCTCGGTGGGGTAGTAGCCCATCATCGGTAATATTTGTGTAATCAGGATAATTACCCCAATTCCGGTCATAAAGCCCGAAACGACGGGGTAAGGAATATATCGGATGTACATTCCGAGTTTAAGGAGTCCCATTAAAACCTGTATCAGACCTGCTAGTAAAAATACCATCAGAATGGAGGGTAAAGCTTTATCGAGGTCTCCGTCATTAGCTGTGACGATACCTGCGATAATGATCATACTTACGGCAGTCATCGGTGCTGTCGGACCGGAAATCTGGGTACTGGTGCCACCAAAAAGCGCAGCAAAGAAGCTGATAAATATAGCTCCATACAGCCCTGCCGAGGCTTCGAGTCCGGATTGAAGTCCGAAAGCCAGAGCCAATGGCAGGGCTACGATTCCTGCGGTAATTCCACCAAATATGTCTCCTCTCAAATTTGAGAAGTCAAAACCGAATATTTTTTTCATAATGCTTTCTGTTTGGAAGTCCTTTCAAATGAAGCAGACGAACGAATTACAGGATTCTATTCGCAGGAATACTTCATTCAATCTGTTAAACCTGGTTATTCACCGGGTTTTGAACGCTGATGCAATCAAAGGAGAATCAATGAGTATTCGGGAGGGGGAGTAGGCGTTTCCAAACTACCAATAGGTTGAATGGCAGCAGTCTCAAAGGAATGCTGCAAATAATTAACATAATGTTTACGCAGAGACAGATGCTGACTTTTTAGTTTTAAATCAATATCTTCTTTAGTATTTTCTGATTCAGTATCCGATTCTTCATCAACTGGATCGTACAATTCGTATAGTCCAAGGTCGTAATTCGAGGTAGGCAAAAAGTAGTTCATTCCGTTAGCGCAAAGAAGCCCGGCTAAAACAAGAATAGAGATGGCCTGGTATATCCATCTTTGATATTTACCGAAATGATTCAATTTTACCGAATATTTTAAACTACAAATTTAATGTGCTTGAAGTTAAAAAGTATAGTGGCCAAGCGACATTAAACCGGATATGAGATATCGGATTTGGGCATCGAAGCAATCAAAAGCCAAAATTTCATACCATATAATAATGTATAAGAATAAAGAATTATTTTGAAAAAGGATAGTCTGAAAGGAAAAAAATGACGAAGAAAAGAGAAAAAGGGATTTAAGTGTTTGTAGAAGTTGTTTAAAATAGACAGATGGTTTAGTTGCGAGTCATTATAATCCAATACTGCGGTTTTTTCTCGTCCCTTACTTTCCAGGCAATACCACTAATTTCAACCTCCATTTATAAACAACCTCTTTATAAAAAAGCATCTCCTATCAGAAGATAAGAGATGCTTGAGCTTTATAGCTTTTGAGAAATTTTATGTAATCAGATTAGTAGTATTACTTATTCTGGTACATTTACGGTAAATAAATCAGTACCAGTGGATAAACCTGTGATATTGAAAACATTGTTTTCAAGTTTAAGATTATTATCCTCAAACTGCTTGTAAGAATGTTGCTCCTGGTCTTTCAAGAACTCGATATCGATACCTTTTCCATATCCTGAGAAGATAGAGTTGTGATATTCACCTCCTGCATTGTCGCGGAAAGTAATAGCACGGCTTTCAGGATTTCCAATGGAAGTTACATTGTAGAAAACAGGTATTGCAAAAGGAGTTGCAGTTTCAGGGTCGGTACCACCATCGTGCTCACCACCACGGTCAGCATTTCCTGATGAAGGATCCTGATGAACGATTACAAACTGGTTATTACCGCGGTATCCTTCATCATAATCAAGAGCATCATCTGCACAGAAAACAGCAAGAAGGTGTTTTCCATTTACAGTTCCACCAAACCACTCAATTCCATCATCTTTGTTCGCCACTACTTCAACGTAGTCAATAGTAGTACCTGAACCAACACCACCCAGGGTAAGACCATTAATTTCATTATCTGCACCAATATTGGTACCACCGTGACGGATAGAAACATATCTCAGAACACCACTGTTATCGGCATCATCATTACCTCCGTACAAACCACGTGTTTCGGTAGTTGGGATACCTTCAATAGCTGTTTCACCCGGAGTAGAATTCAGTGTAGCTTTTCCCAGGATGATCAAACCACCCCATTGTCCGCGGGTTGTAGCAGCAGTATTTCCGGCATCACCTTCAAAAGTGAAAACGATTGGCTCGGAAGCAGTTCCTTCTGCCTGGATTTTACCACCTCTGGCAATGATTAGAGCAGAGGCATCCACATCAAGACCAGGTTTCCCCTGAATTACAGTACCAGCCTCGATGCGAAGTGTTTGTCCATCATTTACGAATACAAAACCATCCAATAGATAAGTGTTGTCTTTAGTCCAGTTGATATCAGTACCAGCCGCAGCCATAGTAGCATCATCGATGGTTATTACATTAGCACCAGCTGTAAATTCTTTGGTATTTCCTCCTGCAAGAATACTTTCGTAAGAAGTCCAGCCAGCATACCAGGGTGTACCGGTTGGATCAATAGCTCCTTTATAGTCTGCAGATTCAAATCCGGCAGGAGTAGAAGAAACAGCGCCAAGAGCAGCTGTTGGTTTGATAGTACCTGCCTCGAAAGCCGGATCAAGTGAAGCATTACCAGCAGTCTCGAAATATGCTGCAAAAGCTTCAGCCGCTAATTCCTCAGGTGTTTTCTCATCTGGTGGCTCAGGGTTTTCATCGTCACTACCACAAGCAGTGAATAATAAAGAAGTGAAAAGGATTCCAATAAACAGGAAATTCAATTTTTTCATTGCGCTTGACTTTTTTTATAATTTTTGAAAATTAAAATCTACTTTCTCAGTTAGTGATGTGAAGTCTCCTAAAAAACAGTGCAAAGGAACTGTAAGGGTTTTAATTAGGTGTTACTTGAATATTAACTTTATGTTAAGTTGAAGATTTGCCAAAAAGTTGCCAAAAACTGGCGGGCTTATAAAAAAGAAAGCTGTATCTAGATGATACAGCTTCTGACAATCAACAGTAATAAAAGGAATTTACATGAATAGATTTTTCTTAGTCGGGAGGAGGCTATATAATATCTAGTTCACATTTAAGAAATAGGAGTTTGTTCAGATAAAAGAGTTTGATTAGAAATAGAGGCAAATACTAAAACAAAAGTCAAGTCAGGAAATAGTATAGTCAAATTTTTTATTCGTCAATTCGTTATTCGTCAATTCGCAGTTCGTCAATTCTTATTTTTTAAGGCCCAGCCTGATTCGTTTCTCAACTGAGATACGTGATTAAGGTGAAAGGCAATCATTATTTCTTCATTCGGATCATTTAGCTGAACTTCGGAGGCCAGTTCCAGAAATGATTCGGCTTCTTCATATTTATTCTCATTCATGTATTCCAGGCCAATGGTATAAAATGCCAGTTGTAAATTTCTGGCGACAGCCCCCTGAATATTTTCATTATTTCCAGTTTCGGCAATATCCAGATAGAATTGCTTTTCGTCATCAAAGTAGGTATACACCATGGACTTCTCTACTTCTCCTTTTTTCCAATTGAATAGTAGTTTGTCTCCATTCTCATAAATAAACTCTCCCCGACCTTCAATTTGACCAGTTACCCATTGGGCTTTAAGGGTATCTCCATTTTGCCAGACAATCATGCCCGGGCCATTTCGAAGTCCTGCGCTATTCATACCAATATACTGGCTGCCGTCAATTCGGGTAAAAACACCAAAGCCATCGGTTTGACCATTTTTCCAGCCGCCATTATAATATTCCCCAGTGACCAACAGAATAGCACCTTGTCCATTCATGGTATCATTCTTAAACTCTCCCAGGTATTCATGACCGCAACTCCAAATATATGCACCCTGTCCCGACATTTTATTGGCTTTCCAGTCTCCTTCATATTTGGTACCGTCCGGATAGATCATTTCGCCATGACCTTCTTTCAGGCCTTTGACAAAATTACCGGTATACATGCTTCCGTCTTCCCACTCCATCCTGCCTTTTCCCTGTGGCTGACCAAATGATATTTCACCAGTATAGATACTTCCGTCATCAAATTTAATAGTGCCGTAGCATTTGGGTTTCCAAACCGGGCAATCTTTTGTTTTAATTTTGAGGGATTTTTTTTGTAAGAGAGGGGGAAAGGACACAGTTGCAGGTGCTGAATAATTATTACACAACACCGCATTGCTTATTAGCAGGGCTAATAAAAGTAGTTTCGTGTACATGATCTGTTAAAAGTTGAGTTATTGCGTATTTTACCTGTTGGTAGCAGGCTTAAAAGGTTCCGCCTTTTTTATTTATAAATTCAAATATAAATGAGATGAAAAGTGATTGTTGGGACGAAGGATTGAAACTGTGACGTATAAAATAGAAATAGGGCATTCATTTTTATATAAAAATAGAAAAGTTGGTAAATATATGGAATATATATATGGTTGAAAAATATCTACTTAGTCTCGTCAAAGCTGTTATTCCAAGGAAAAGAGGTTACTGGTGAACCATTTTTTTGTGTTAAAAAAAAGAAAACTGTATCACCGCGCCGGGTAATACAGTTTTTGGGAATTGGATTAGTTAATAGATTCAATATGATCTCCGGGATCATTTATTTGGCAATGATTTCCAGCATAGATTGGATCGCTGTATACAAGTTTGAATTTCTGTCAACATTGCTTTTGGCAATCACTAATCTGGTTTTGGCAATTTTTTTATCCTGATTAGAAATTTGCTCGGCCGCATCCAGATATAGGACAAGCGCCATATTTTGTTTGATATGTCTGTTGGAAATTAGCTGATCAAAAGTTTGGGTAAGTTTTTCTCCATTTTTGATTTGGTACTCACAACGCTCTCTTGCAATTAACCCATTTCTCCAATCACAGGTCATAGTCTCTCCATTCGAAAACCGGAAATTTGTCTTACCATCAATTTTATTCTTCTTCCAGTTACCGCTTAGTACAGTACCATCAATCCATTCAACTTTACCGGCACCATCTCTTTGGCCTGACTTGAATTGCCCGGTAAACCTTCCGCCATCCTGTCTCACAAAAGTACCCTCGCCATGTGGTTTTCCATTTTTCCAGAATCCTTTATAACTGGTATCGTTGATAAAACGGATTGTACCAAAACCATCCATTTTATCTTTGTAAAAGGCTCCGGTATAAATATGGCCACAAGGGAACTGATAAGCGCCTTCACCGTGCATGAAGCCATCTGCGAATTGACCTTTATAAATACTCCCGTCATCGTTGTTTTGAATTCCCTCTCCGTGGCGTAATCCGTCTTTGAATTCTCCCTCGTAGCTACTGCCGTCTTTCCAGGTCATTTTACCATGGCCTTCAGGCTGACCGAAACGGAATGCGCCCGTATAAATTGTTCCATTTTTCCAGACGCGCTTGCCAAAACAGCTTTCTTCTTTTTTGCCACAATCCGTTAAATCAGTAAAGGAATTTTCAGCTTGGATAGCTTGTATTGGAAAGAATGCACTAAGGCATATCAAGCTCAGAACTAAGCTAGTCAGTTTCATTTTGTAAGATTTTGGTGTTGTAGGTTAAAATAAAGGAGGGATGTACAATTGTAAGTATATTCGTAATGGTACTCGCAAATTAGCAAAAAGCAGAAGGTTTGTCAATATTTTAAAAATATATTTAAAAATAGCATGTTTATTAATTTGCTTTTTAGTGGTTTATAGATTGAATTTGTAGCTGTGAAAATAGTAGAACCAATTTTGAAACCCCCTTTTGCCTTTATAATCCTTGTTTTTCTACTTATCATTCAAAAGCAATGGTTTATTTCGTTATTCGTTATTCGTTATTCGTTATTCGGCTTTCGTTATTCGGCTTTCGGCTTTCGAGAATCGAAAATCGAGAATCGAAAGTTGAGTGATCATTGTCCCTATTTACTTTGTCCATACACTTGATTTAGCAATGAGATATTGAGAGATATGAATCAGATTCGAGTTTTCATTCTGATAGTAAGTTGATGGATTGAGTTTATTGAGGATTTCGGTAAAATAACCTCAACTAAGTTTTAAGACTCAATTATTTGTTCTTACCTTTGTATCCCGTAATGTTAGTTCTGAGAAAGAATTTTTAGAGCAATTTGCCAGTCCACTAATACGGAATTCTAATGACTAAATACATATTTGTTACGGGAGGTGTTACTTCTTCTTTGGGAAAAGGTATCATCGCAGCTTCACTTGCCAAGCTTCTTCAAGCGCGCGGTTTTTCCGTTACGATTCAAAAATTTGATCCTTATATTAATGTCGATCCCGGGACTTTGAATCCTTATGAGCATGGTGAATGTTATGTAACGGATGATGGTGCCGAGACCGATCTTGACCTGGGGTATTATGAACGTTTTTTAAACCGTCCGACTTCACAGGCTAATAATGTGACTACCGGAAGGGTTTATCAGACAGTGATTAATCGAGAACGAGCCGGAGATTACCTCGGTAAAACTGTTCAGGTTGTTCCTCATATCACGGATGAGATTAAGCGCTGTGTGCAATTGTTGGGAAGTAATAATGATTACGATATTGTGATTACCGAATTAGGGGGAACCGTCGGGGATATCGAATCTTTGCCTTACCTGGAAGCTTTACGTCAGTTGAGATGGGAACTTGGAAGTGATAATTGTGTTGTCGTTCATTTGACCTTGATTCCATATTTGAATGCAGCCAAAGAATTGAAAACCAAACCGACTCAGCATTCCGTAAAAGAATTACAGAAGAATGGTATTCAACCCGATGTGCTCGTCTGCCGTACGGAACAGCCTATTACCATGGAGATTCGCCGTAAACTTGCCCTGTTCTGTAATGTAGATATTACTTCGGTGATCGAAGCTATTGATGCGGAGACAATCTACGACGTACCCCTGCTGATGATGAAAGAAAAGCTGGATCAGACCATTATTACCAAGCTGAGGCTTACGGATAAGAAAGAACCCGATCTCAAAAAATGGAAAGCGTTTCTGGGTAAATTAAAAAATCCGCTAAACGAAGTTCGCATTGGATTGGTTGGTAAATATAATGAACTCAAAGATGCTTATAAATCTATTTATGAGGCCTTTGTACATGCCGGAGCGGTAAATGAAACAAAAGTGAATGTCATTCCGATTCACAGTGAGCAATTGGAAGCGAAACACGAAGATGTTGTAAGCAAACTTGATGGCTTGGATGGGGTACTGGTAGCACCTGGCTTTGGAGAGCGCGGGATCGAAGGAAAACTCAGGGCCATCCAGTATATTCGCGAAAACAATATTCCATTTTTTGGGATTTGTCTGGGAATGCAATGTGCAGTGGTTGAGTATGCGCGAAATGTACTCAATATTGAAGGAGCTTCTTCTCGGGAAGTAGATGAAAATACAGTGAATCCGGTTATTGATTTAATGCCGGATCAAAAGAAAATAACCAAAAAAGGAGGGACGATGCGTTTAGGGGCTTACGCTTGTAAGCTGCAGAAAGATTCCAAAACTTATCAAGCGTATAAAATTGTTAATATTAAGGAGCGGCATCGGCATCGTTATGAATTTAACAATCAGTATCTGGAGCAGTTTAAGGAGAGTAAGCTAAAACCCGTAGGGTTTAATCCGGATTCCGGTTTAGTGGAAATCGTGGAACTGAAAGATCATCCCTGGTTTGTTGGTGTACAGTTTCATCCTGAATTAAAAAGCACGGTTGAAAATCCGCATCCCCTGTTTGTTGCTTTTGTAAAGGCCTGTTTAAATCAAAAGCCACAAAATTCGGGGAAAGAAATCCGGAGCATCGAATACCAATAAGTAAACTATGTCGAGGGCCCTGCGAGATTGCTTGCCTTTTTTTCTTTTTTTTACCCTCCTTACATTTTTTGTTAAGGATAATGCCTTCTTTTGGGACGCCACATTGCAGGCTTCTAAATTCGCTCACTTCTATTACGAGAATAATTTTCAACAGCTAATCGTGCCTGCGGAACTAGATGCCGGCCATCCACCTTTATTTGGAATCTACTTGGCTTTGATCTGGAAAGTATTCGGTAAATCTCTGGCGGTTGCTCATTTTGCAATGCTGCCTTTTCTTTTGGGGATAGTCTGGCAGGTTTACCGTTTGATTAATTACTTTATAGAAAAGCATCATTTTACGATTTTGCTATTGGTACTTTCCAATACGATCTTGCTGGGGCACAGTGTGATTGTTTCGCCCGACATAGTATTCCTGTTTTGTTATTTACTGGCTCTGAATGGTGTTTTATATTTAAAAAAATGGCAAATTATTCTGGGAACGATTGCTCTGGGATGGTTAAGCATCCGTGGAATCTTTGCAGTGTTCAGCTTGTTCATAATACATCTTAGTATAGATAAGAAGATCAAAGCGCTAACTGTTTTTATCCCGGTGTTTCTGACAATGTTAGCTTACTATGGTTTTCATTATATTGAAACGGGTTGGTGGCTTTCCACACCAAACACGGGCTGGAGTCATCATAGAGGCATTGGGGGTGTAAATGTCATTTTTAAAAATATTATCATACTTGGCTGGCGTTTAATTGATTTTGGAAATATAATACTTTGCTTGCTGGCCCTGTTTTTGTTCCTAAAAGCGAGAAGGGCTTTGAGAATCCCCCGGATGCGCCTGTTATTTAGTATTCCGTTTATCATTCTTATCTGTTATGCACCGGCATTAGTACTATTAAAAAATCCTATAGCTCATCGATATCTGCTACCTTTTTATATTGTATTTGCTCTTCTGGTTAGTGTCTGGTTGATGCAATCCCCTTTCAAGAAAAAGTATATTTCAGTAGCAATAGTATTAGTGATGCTTAGTGGTAACTTTTGGGTTTATCCCAAAAAAATAGCACAGGGCTGGGATTGTACCCTGGCGCATTTGCCCTATTATGGTTTGGTAGAAGAGATGATTGGTTATATTGACCAACAAAAAATAGCCTATAAAACTATTGGAACGGAGTTTCCAAATATCGGCGCGCGTAAATATATAGACCTCGGTGCTTCCGATCAGGGATTTAAGGAGAAAGACATGCAGAAAGATGCCTTTATTTTTTATTCTAATGTGTATAATGATTTTTCAGATGAAGCTTTGAAGGATTTGGAAAACAACTGGAAAATAGAAAAGGCCTTGAAGCGTGGTCAGGTTTGTGTTATTTTGTACAAAAGAAAATGAAAAAATTAAGTTTAAAAGAATTAAACCGGCTGAGTCCGGGCGCATTTAAAATGCAAAACAAAACACCAATTGTATTGGTGCTGGACAATATACGGTCCGGTCTAAATGTCGGTTCTGCTTTTCGAACGGCTGATGCTTTTGCTTTGGAAAAAATATATCTATGCGGGATCACTGCTCAGCCACCACATCGGGAGATTTTAAAGACCGCGATCGGGGCCACGGAATCCGTAGAATGGGAATATACTGCATCAACCTTAGAAGTAGTACAAAGCTTGAAGACAAAAGGCTATCGAGTCGTCGCTGTTGAACAAACGGATGCCAGTACATCTTTGCAGGATTTTCAAATTTCAGAGAATGAAAAAATTGCATTGATTTTTGGAAATGAAGTCAAAGGGGTAAGTGATGAAGTCATTGCCAGGATGGAAGAAAGTATTGAGGTACCACAATTTGGAACTAAACATTCACTCAACATCTCCGTCTGTGTAGGTGTAGTAGTGTGGGATTTGTTTTCGAAATTGAGATACACCTGATTGAAGTACTTTTTTCTGACACCAGCGATGATAATCGAAATACTCAAAATACTTGTTATCGTTGCTATTTTTCTTAATGCTTTCCAATTGTTGTTCGAGTAGTTTTAATTGTTTGGGTTCGTCAAAATTATTTTTGAGGCTTTTTCTAAAAAAGCGGATCATTACTTTTTCCAGGGCATTGTATTGTTTATGACGTCGCAGGGATTTATAACTTGCAGCGATTTCGGCAATTAATGTTCTTGTCCATCCCAGCTCATAAATAATGATTAGTTTAAGCAAACGCCGGATACTGATCATAAAAACCTGTCCGCCTTCCTGTTGCCAAAAGGTGATCATATCCTGCGCTTTTTTATAGGCTTGCAAATTGATACAGGCTCGTGTAACCCGAAAGAAAAGAAATTCTTTATGAGAGGCAGCTAATTCATGCAACTGCTTTTCGAGAAAAACCTCTGCGTTTTCCAGTATTTGCATTTCCAGGGATAAATCCTGCGTACGATAAGATAATTCCAGCAAACGTCCGATACGGATATAGTCAATATAAGCTTTATCGAGCAAAGGGTTGTTTTCAAGCTGATCGAGGACTTCCAATAATTTGTAAAAACGGTTTTTATCTCCAATCAGGCTAAATGAAAGCAGGTAATTGCTGATCACAGGAAGTAATTTATCCTCACTAAAGAAATATTGATTATTCTTTAGAAAACGAAAATAAGCTTCACCCGCTTTTACTCCGCCTTCATAAGAACGGGTTACATAAGCCTTTGCTACATGGGCATAATGCCAGCTATCGAGAGCGGTCAGACTAAGTGCTTTTGATTCATCACTCAACAATCGATGATTAAAGATATTCGGAAATTGTTGTGGGTCATCTATGAAAAGATGGGAGTACTGAAAATCCCGAATCATTTCTTTTAATACTCTCAATTCATTAATGTTTTCAATCTTCTGATTGACCTCTTGCCTTTCTTTGCGCAAAGTTTCCAGGTTTTGAATAAAATTCAGGATTCCCTGCTTGAAAAGAATTTGTTCTTCTAGTTGAATAAGTTTGATAATCAAGGGGAAATCTTCTTTTTCATAAGCCAGTTGCTTGGCATTTTTCAAAAGTTTGGCGGCCCTGGTTTTATTCCCTTTGGCCAGCAGGATTTCGATATAAGAAATATTTTTCAGGATTCTGGAGCTGTCATTATTATTTAGATTATAATTCAACAGAGCCTTCATTAATTGTTCGAATAAATAGTGCATCTCCGAACTAAAATGGTTATAGATTTTGGTGCCCTTAAATTTCTTTCTTAGACTATCAATGTCAATGGCTTCATTTTTTATAATAGCTTCGTAAAGCTTCAAATAATTTTTTTCTTTTTGAGCATGATGGATTTTGGTGAATTTTCTGAAATATGCCTTTTCCCTGGGTGTCAATTCTTTAATCAGTTTGATAATGTTTTGCATATTTTAAAATTGTAAAAATGAATACACAAAATACTGATAAATAAGTGTTTATAAAAATTTTTCTATGGTTTAAACTCCATAAAATTACATAAAATGTAAAAGATTTTTCAAAATGACAGTTTTATATTTATAGTTTATCAATTAAAATGACATTAATTTAAAACCATCTGATTATGTTAAATAAAATACTCTGGTGTACGACCTTGATAGTACTTTGGGGTCTTAATCTTAAGGCTCAACATAACTGTGGTACAACTCCCGCAGAACAAACAACTACTTATGATTTTGTGCAACAACAAAGAACGGGGATTCCATTTGCGTCGCGTACCGTGGTGGATGAAGTGCCGATACAAATTCATATCATTGGAGGTGCAAATGGTGTTTTTGCAATTGACTCTTCTATCGTTTTGGAAGAATTGGAGATCGTTAACGAAGCATTTGCAGATATTAATATAAAATTGGTACAATGTAGATCGATCAATTTTATTTATAGTAACAGTTATCTCACTTTTATAAAAGGAACAGATGAGATATTATGTGATATTCATGATGTGACGGGAGTAATTAATATTTATTTCCCACCAAAAGTTGAAAGACAGGATGGTGAGACTATATGCGGCTATGCTTATAATTTTGATATAGAAAAAAGAGTATTTGTCAGTAAAGATTGTGCGGATAATGGAAGTACTTTTACTCATGAAATGGGCCACTCTTTTTCCTTGGTACACACGCATACTACTGTTAACGGCCCGGAATTAGCAGATGGCAGTAATTGTTCAAATGCAGGGGATTTACTCTGTGATACACCTGCTGATCCGCGACTTAATGGTGACAATGTCGATAACAATTGTATATATATCGGGACAGAGGTCGATGAGCACCAAAACCCTTATTATCCCGATCCTTCTAATATTATGTCCTATGCGCCGAAGGTCTGTCGTACTATGTTTTCATTGGAACAATTGACACAGATGGAAAGCTATTATGTGGTGGAAGGCGGTATTTTATCCTGTGCCGGTGCACCGACTTCTGTAGGAAATATCGGGGATCAGGTTTTAGTAAAGGTTTTTCCGAATCCGAGCCAACAATCCTTTTTTGTTGAGGGCTTGACTGGTAATGCGCAACTCGATATTTTTAATATTGATGGAAAACTTCTATTTAGTCAGGATATTGAAAACATTACCGGGAAAGTCGAAGTATCAAACCCTGCAATTCAGAACCCTGGGGTGTATTACCTGAAAACCACCTCTGATAATCATACTAGTTTACAGAAGATTATTCGACTTTAATTTTATCTATTCACCCTTAACACTTTTGATATGAAAATACGTTTTACACTATTTTTATTAGCCCTTTTTATAAGCAATTCAATCCAGGCACAAATATTTGTGAAGCATGATGCTGCTGGAGCCAACGATGGTTCTTCCTGGGCTAATGCCTATATTTATCTTGATGATGCCTTGAATAATTCTGCACCAAATGATCAGATTTGGGTAGCTGCCGGAATATATAAGCCGGGAGGTGCGACACCTTCCTCTGACGATTTTTATACCTTTCCTCATGATCTGGAATTATACGGTGGCTTTGATGGAACAGAAACTGCTCTTGGAGATAGAGATTGGGAGACCAATGAAACTATTCTTTCCGGAGATCATAACAGCGATGATATTCCCGGCAATTTTGATGATAATCGCTCCGATAATTCGCTTCATGTAATGTGGCTGACGGATACGGTAACAACGGCTTCGGTGATTGATGGTTTTACAATTAGAAACGGGAATACAGAGCCCGGCTCCGGGTCTGGAAATGATCGAAGAGGAGGAGGGATTCTGACCTATGGAGCGCCAGCAGTAAAAAACTGTTATTTCACACAAAATTTTGGACATTTTGGAGGTGGCTTGTATCCACGTGGAGCTGATGCAACCGGAGTAGTCATAGAAAACTGTGTGTTTGAAGAAAATCGCGGAAACAATGGTGGCGGGATTTATATAAATGCTCAATCAGGAACTATTACAGATTGCGAATTTATCGATAATACGACGATGTCTACCGGAGGCGGTGTGTATAACAGTGCGGATAATGGTGTAATGTTCACTAACTGTACTTTTACCGGAAACGAATCGATTGACAGCCGGGGAGGTGGAATCTATAATACTACTTCTCCCAGTACAATAACAAATTGTGTTTTTGAAGACAATTCAGCTATGACCAGTTCTGGAGGTGGTCTGCAGGTAAGACATACAGATGATGAGGTTGATCCTATCGAGGTAAATGTGATCGATTGTACTTTTGAGGATAATTTGGCTAACTGGGGAGGTGGAGTAGGAGTATACGATGATCGTACTGCGGTCAATTTTATGAACTGTGAATTTATAAGTAATACTGCTAACACTTCTGGCGGAGGTTTTTCCAATGCTTTTGGAGCTACCAGTAATGTCATGAACTGCGTATTCGAGGGTAATGAAGCGGATAACGGAGGGGCTATTTATAGTCAGAATGATAGTGCACATGTGAATATAAATATGACTCAGCTTTTTTTCAACATTGCTCAGGTGGGAGGAGCGATTAATATCACTGGTGATAATGAGCCCGGAAGTACGACTCCTATTCCGCAATTGGATATCGAAAACTGTCTTATTCAATTCAATACGGCTACTGAACAGGCCGGGGGAATCAATATGGGAAATGGAAATGCCAATATTACCAATTCTCTTTTTGATGCCAATATTGCCATAATAGAGAATGACGGTATTGGTGGTGCAATGTCTATTAATGTCAGCGATACCATTGAGGCTACTATTAATATTATGAATACAACTATGGCTAATAACCTGGGCTTCATTGGTGCAGGGATCGCAACCTGGCGTGATGGTACAGAAGGTTCATCTACCATAAATTTACAAAATACTATTATGGCGAATATCGATGGTTTGAACTATGAGGTGGAAGATGGAGAGACTACTGTCGTTTCCAATGGAGGAAATTTGAGTTTCGATGTTTCAATGATGGATATATTGACCGGAACAAATGATCTGAATAATACGAATCCAGAGTTTGTCTTTTATGGTAGTGATTATCATTTGAATAATAATAGTCCATGTGTTGATGCAGGTATTGCTGCCGGGGCTCCGCTCTTGGATCTTGATGGTTTGGAAAGGGTAGATGAGGTCGATATGGGCGCTTATGAAAACCAGAAACTGGTTAATGTCTTTGAAATTCGCAAGGAATTTGGAAAACTGGACCTGTTCCCTAACCCTGTAGTAGATGCGGATATCAATGTTACTTTTGAAAGCGATTGGCGTGGTGATCTGGAAATTAGTATTCTTAATATGGAAGGAAAAGTACTGTTTGCAGAGCAGGTAGAGAAGATCGAATCTGTTTTTTCAAAAACGTATAATGTAGTAAATCTGCCTAAAGGTGTATATAGTTTAACTATTACAAATGGCAAATTCTCCAATTCTAAAGGGTTCGTAAAATAAGAGTTAAATAAGTATTATATATGCCGTTTGCATATAGGTTGTAAATGGGGTATTGGATTTCAGAATGCTGTAATCGATACCCCTATTTTTATCTATATCCGTATTTATTCATTTCGTCTAAACGGATACTCAGTCGTACACCAAAGAAAAGTTGATTAAAAGAGGTTGTGGTAGAAGCATTTTCCGGTAACTCATCCGTAAAATTGAGTGCTGTATCCAAATCTTCCCATTCTGCATCAAAATAATGATGATATAGGACCATTGGAGTCAGTGTCAGGTAATCCGTTAAACCAATATCCAGCCCTGCACCAATTCCGGCACTAAAGACAAGATCATTGGTTTTATATTCATCCGCGTTTATAGATAAATCAAAATAATTGACCCCGGGAGATAAAATGAGGTGAAAACCTTTGTCGAGTATTTGGCCATCTTTCTTGAAAGTAGGACAATTGCAATCATCTTTGAAATTCAAAGGGTAAATATTGGTATTGAAATGAAACCCGTATACATTATTCCTGAATTTGAAGGTTTCACCTGTAATCTGGATATCAAAATTCTGCTTGAATTGACTGAAGTTTAGCTCCGGAGTAAACTCAACTCTTACCTTTTTTAATCTAAACCAGTAATCCAGACCAACTTTAAAGCCGGTTTTCATAAAATCATCCTGTCCGGTAAAGTATTGCCAGTCCATATCTCCATTTTGTCTGACTCCGGCATTGATCCCAAATTGAGCAGATAGACCGAAAGAGATCAAGCTACAAACAAAAAATATACTGAGTTTTTTCATAATCCATCGATTTTTAAATTAAACGCTTTTGCAAAGGTAATATTTTCGTTATTCGTTATTCGTTATTCGTTATTCGTTATTCGTTATTCGATGTTCGATGTTCGATGTTCGAAAGACGAGCAAAGAGTTTCCAATAAATCCCTATCTTTGCGGACAATTTGTTTTAAATCAAAATTCATACTAGATTGAAGACCAAAACGCTTCGAAAGGATAAAGTCAATGTCATCACTCTTGGGTGTTCCAAAAACCTGGTTGATTCAGAAAATCTGATTACGCAGTTGAAAGGCAATGACTATGAAGTCGTACACGATAGTGAGGCAGAAGATGCCAATATAATCATTGTCAATACTTGTGGCTTTATCGACCTTGCCAAAGAAGAATCCGTTAATACTATCCTGCAATACGCCGATATTAAGGTTAAAGGAGGAATTGATAAATTGTATGTAACAGGCTGTTTGTCAGAACGCTATAAGAATGATCTGGAGCAGGAGATACCCGAAGTAGATGCTTATTTTGGAACTTTGGAATTACCCGGTCTACTCGCTAAACTCAATGCAGATTACAAACACGAACTAATTGGCGAGCGGGTTATTACTACCCCTCAGCACTATGCATACCTGAAAATTTCCGAAGGATGTAATCGAACCTGTTCTTTCTGTGCAATTCCTTTAATGCGGGGCAAACATATTTCCCAACCTATCGAAGCATTGGTTAAACAGGCAGAAAACCTGGCACGCAACGGCGTCAAAGAGCTGATGCTGATTGCTCAGGAGCTTACTTATTACGGTTTGGATATTTATAAAAAAAGAGCTCTACCCGATTTATTGAGGGCACTTTCTGAAGTAGAAGGAATTGAATGGATTCGACTGCATTATGCCTACCCCAGTAAATTTCCTGCCGAGATATTCGATGTGATGGCAGAATTGCCAAAGGTTTGCAATTATCTGGACATCCCGCTTCAACATGCCAGCAATACTGTTCTGGAGCGGATGCGCCGCCAGATTACTCAGGAGGAGACGATTAAACTGATTGAATTGGCCCGGCAAAAAGTACCGGGCATTGCTATCCGAACAACTTTGCTGGTTGGGCATCCCGGAGAAACCGAAGCGGAGTTTGAAGAATTAGTTGACTTTGTCAGGGAGATGCGCTTTGAGAGGATAGGAGTTTTTCAGTATTCTCATGAAGAAAATACAATTGCTTATGAAATGGAGGACAATGTACCAGCCGAAGTAAAAGCCGAACGGGCTAACAAAATCATGGAGATACAGCAAGAGATATCTTTTGAAAAAAACCAGGCTAAGGTAGGGCAAAAGTTCAGAGTATTATTTGATCGTAAAGAAGGAGGTTTTTTTGTCGGCCGTACCGAAGCTGATTCGCCTGAAGTCGATAATGAAGTCCTCGTTCCCGCCGCAAAAAACTATGCCCGGATCGGAGATTTTGCGATAGTTGAGGTCACGGAAGCGTCAGATTATGATTTATATGGTAAAATTTTGTCGTAAGCTTGTCTAAATGTGGATAATTGAAGCAAGTTTGTCTAAGTACTCTTTTTAACCCTGATTTTTTTTGATTTACTCGATAATTATTCCATAACTTTAGCGCGAAATCTCCTAACTGCAATTATAAGACTGGAATATTTAATTCCCGCCTGGTCAAAAATGACTCACTTATTTTCTCTTTTACCCTGAGAAATTGGAAGTTTTTTGTTTTCAAACTAATTATTATAATATCTAATTATTCTTAAACAATTCTTTTTTATGAAAAAAGTACTACTCTCTTTACTGACCATTTGTTTGGTCACTATTACATTAACCGCTCAATTTACCGATTTCACTACTAAAATTAAGCCCAAATACCAAAAAGCAACCATCGAACATGATGTCGATAATATTAATGGTTTATTGGTTTTTACAGATAGTTGTGATATAGCTGCGGATCTTACTGACCTCTTAGGAGCAGGAGAAGGAAATACACAATCCTCTATGGTTTTTAGTAATGTTAATTCAACTGTCCCGGTTACGGAAGTAACTACTGGTTTTGATTGTTTTTTCGATGAGACACTGGAAAACACAGTATGGTTTACTTTTACCGGAGATGGTAATCGTTACTTCATCGAAACTGCAGATTGCGGAGTAACAGATTATATTGATATGGGAGACACGCAAATGGCTCTGTATTCAGGTACAAGTTGTATGGACCTTACGCCGATTGCCTGTAGTGAGGACCTCGATTATCCAACTTCTCTTGAATCGGGTGTAAGTATTGAAACCGAAGATGGAGTGGTTTACTACATTATGGTAGACGGATATGATGGAGCTGACGGTGAATTTTGTATGAATGTTACACAACTTGCTGCTCCAATTACCTGTGCTGAAATTGCTGTTGGAACAGCGGGGATTACGAATGTCAGCATTTGTTTTGGGGATACTTTACAATTCGGAATGACCGGAGGAGAAACTGTTATCCCGGAACTACAAACCGGAATTAACGGATTTATTTGGGCAGTATTCTCTGCTGATGTTAGTGGTTCTACCAGTCCTTTTACTGATCTTGCATTTCTGGGAGCATTCGGAGGAATACAACCTGGACCAGTCGATATCGATAATCCATACGATGAAAATCTTGGATTAACAGAAGGAACTTATTACCTGACACCAGTTGTATTGGGTGGTGCAGAGGATACAGATGGTACTTTTTCTGGTCTTGACTTTACGAATGGATGTGTATTGACCGGAACATCTGTTGAATTTACCCTTTTACCAGAATACACAGAACCTTCTGTAACAGCTGCTTCAACGGATGAAACTACTCCTCCGGGAGGAAATGGAGAAGCAAGTGTATCAGTGGCAGATGGATCGGGTTCTTTCTCCTATTTATGGAGTAATGGAGAGATGACTGCTGCGATTACCGGATTGGATGCTGGAATATATACGGTTACAATCACGGATGATTCTGGTTGTTTCGACGACATCATCGAAGAAATCACTGTAGATGAAATCGTAGATGTAAACGAGATTACAAGTACGCGTTATGTAGAATTATTCCCTAATCCTGCGAATACGCAAGCTACTATTAGCTACGCTTTCAATCAACCTATTGATCTGGAAGTTTCATTAATGAACAGTCTTGGTCAATTGGTTTTTGTAAATGAGATCGATCAGGCGCTAGAAGGTACTTTGGAATGGGATTTAAGCACACTAACGAATGGTGTATACTTCGTTCGAATTACCGATGGTGCAAAACAAAATATGAGAAGATTGGTAATCAGTAAATAATTAATTGATTCTATCTTTTGATAAATGGGAGGCATTTTCAAAATGTCTCCCATTTTATTTTCTAACCGGCCTGCAACAGAAAGTCTGATCCCGGTTCGGTAGGTATTGTGAATGTATGGCCCATCTTGCCTTTTAAGCCTTGGTAGGTAGAAGTTTCTTCATTTATCTTCTTTAATACTTCAATCTACTCGCCTTTATTTTGCCCTGCCAGTTTATCTCCTGGTCATTTATTATAAAAATCTGGTTGATAACATTTTTTAATACTACCCTGTACTTTCTTAACCTCCTGAGAGCGCTTGTATCGCGGGGATGTGATTTTGGCGGAAAAGTAGATTATGCGAAAACATGGCTTGTCATGAAAATATCTCGTTTTTACTACTTTGCTGAATCAAATTCTAAGTAATTTTCTTAGAAAACCTTGAGTTACAACAAAATAAAAAGGCTACTCCAAATAGAAGCAGCCTTTCTTTTTCTAATTATAAAATTTGTCTAAAAGTGTCTAATCGATCAGGATCATTTTACTGGAGAACGAACCTCTATCAGTGATGATCCGATAGTATAATATACCTGTTGGTAATTCTCCTGCTATATCCGACCGATTCAAGACAATCTGGTTATAACCTTGAGCATAATTGTCTTTATCACTAAAAAGCATTCTACCTGTTACATCGTAAATCACCAATTTGACAGCTCCTTCCTCAGGTAGGTTAAATCCTATCGTAGTTGTCTCCTTCCACGGATTTGGTTGATTCTGATACAATTGTAATTCATTACTCGCTCTAACTAATTCTTCCTGCTCAAAAGAAAGATTGATATTCATCAATTTATCAGCTTGATAGGCCTCAGCTTTTGTATATTCTGAACTCAATGATAAGATTTCACTCAAACGTACATCAGCCTTAGCGCTTAGATGTAGACTAAAAATTACTTCTTCCATTTTCAAATCGACCTTCTCATGCCCGTTCCAACTAAAAGTAATAGCTCCCTGATCAAGTTTTGTCAAACCGTAGTTTTGTACTCCAAAATGATCCAAATCACCTGATTCAATATGTACAAAAGCTAATGCTTCCGGATCAAAATTAAGCGTAAACTGGAAACCATTAATCTGTTCGAAGTTTTGAGCTTTGAAATCTATCTGATAAGTATTCCCCGCTTTTAGGTCTTGATCTTTTATCTGAAGGTTCAGAGTTTCCAGATTCTTACGATCTTCAACTGCCATAAGATTGTTTGTAACCGCATCTAGGTTCAAATCCCCAATTTTGACTGCAATAAAATCTGCGACTTCATCCTCCGCTCCACTCAGGCTCTGCACCTCCGGAAAGCTCTGCTCAAATGGATTCGATGGATTTGGAAAAATATAATCCGAGGCAACAAATCGCCAACTGGTGTTTTCCGGGAGTTCTTCATCTATGTAAAGGATCATTCTACGTAAATAGACCGCATCAAGGGTTGAAATTTCCCCGTTATTATTGATATCAGCCGCAATTAATTTGTAGGGTGAATCTAATTGATCGATGTTCAATATATGACGATGCAACAATACTAAATCATGAGTTGATACTCCATTTAACAGATCATTATTTTTATATGGTACTACCGATAGATTATCTTCATATTCCATTTCTGGAATTCCATAGTTTCCATCCTCTGTGGTGTAATCCATATCCGGTACACCCGTTGTTCCACCTGCTATCCCGATCTGTACATTCGCTACTGCTTCTGAATCCTCTCGCTTGATATTTCCACTTACATTGATCGTATTCGGTGGGAGCTTCGTATTAAAAATACCCGTTACTGAACTTGAGTTCCCACAGCCATCTGTCGCTATAAATTCCACTACTATCGCCTGAGCACCTCCTGCACAGTTCAACTGTGGATTTACCGGATTCGTCGTCCAGCTAATATCTTCTCCCCAACAGCCATCTATCGCCTCTGCTCCACCTTGTGTTGATAACCATTCCTCAAAGATTTGCTCCGTCACTGCATTACAGGGTACTAATACCTCCTGAGGTGCTTCAAATATGATCGGAGCCTCTGTATCCGTGATGATGATCGTCCCTACACAGCTCCTCGTTACACCACATTCATCCGTTGCAAAGAAG
>JANQLV010000039.1 GCA_028280415.1 Saprospiraceae bacterium | reverse complement strand
ATTTACTCAGCATTACATATTGGAGAATTTCACACTAACCACTGTGAAGATTTTTTAGTCAGTGAGCAAGCTGGAACTAATAAAAGATTGATTGCAGTTCTAGATGGATGCACAATGGGAACAGAATCGGTTTTCGCCTCCATCCTATTTGGTAAATCATTAAGAAACATAGCCAAAAAATTTAATTACACGGACTTTCTGGAAAAATCATCTGGAAATTTGGAAACCAGACTTAAGGAAATTTTAAAAGAACTCTTTACCGAGATTAAGTCAATAAAAAATCAACTTGGGCTAGATACGAACGAATTGCTTTCAACCTTGATAATTGGGTTAGTCGATGAGGAAAAAGGAACTGCCGAATTTTTGACTGTCGGAGATGGATTGATTTCTGTAGATGGCGACACAATTGAATATGAACAAGAAGATAAGCCTGACTATTTAGGCTATCATCTAGGAGAGGATTTTGAGACTTGGTTTAATGCTCAAAATCAAAAGCTTTCCGTATCAAACTTTAAAGACCTTTCAATATCTACGGACGGAATATTCACCTTTAAGAATTTGACCGACAAGAAAGATCAGAAGACTGAAAAAGAAATTATTAATTACTTGCTGAATGACCTTGAACATTCAGAGAATCCGAACTTTTTAGAACGGAAAATCAGGTGGTTAGCGACGGAACAAAAACATGTAGTAACGGACGATATAGCGATTGTGCGAATAATAAAAACGACACCACAACAAACTGTATGAGGCATATCCCGCTTATCTTCCACCAAGAAACTGTTGTGCTTTCTACTTTCTTCAGTTCGTGTGAGTTTTTTTATCTGTAATGGCGCAGTGCGCAGGTCTGATACTTTGAATGCACCGGCAGATAAGCTACTTTTAGTGCAATTAATTAAGCTCGGGGGCCACAGCGCCATATCTGGGTTATATGCCATAGTTGCTAAGCCCATAGGCTGGTTAACTTAAATCTAAATGAGTAAAATCTTTTTAAGTCATAATTCTAGCGATAAACCATTTGTAAGGAAAATTGCGGCTGATTTAAGAAAGTATGGACATACGGTCTGGGTAGATGAAGCTGAGATCAATATTGGTGATTCGCTAATTGGAAAGATCCGTGAAGGCCTTGACTCTGTGGATTACGTAGCTGTAGTTTTATCGGAATCATCATTGAAAAGCGAGTGGGTTCAGAAAGAAATTGAAATTGCATCGAACAGAGAAATCGAAGAGAAAAAGGTTGTAGTTCTCCCAATAATTGTTGAGCAAGTAGAGTTACCTGGATTTTTAAAGGGAAAATTCTACGGTGACTTTACCAAATCTGAAGAATATCAGGACAAACTGCAATTACTACTGAGATCCTTGGGAACTGATCAAAAAATCATTTCGGAAGATGAAGATGAACTGGACTCATTGAGAGCTGAACTGAAGGAAATTAAACTTATTGCTGAAAGGCATAAAAAGGAATTAGACCAAATCACAAATTATAGTTTACGAAAAAAAAGCAAAAAGCTCAGAGAGGCCATAGAAAAAGAAAACGCTCAACATCCTGAATATGAGCCAATAAATAACGTCTATGCATTTGAAATTGGTAAATCAGAAATACCAATAACTCTAGGGTATATGCAATGGGTACTTGCCAAAATTCAACGTGAAGGAAGCCATCAATTGGAATGGGTTCTTGAGGCTGAGAACAAATGGGACGAAGCTATTAGAATGCTAGAAGCATATTCCGATATGATCAACCAGTAGGACAAATCAAAAGACGGTATATAACAATACGATATGGTCGCATGGCCTTACTTAGCAATCTGCCAAGAACCCTGCTAAATATCGCGCTTATCTGCCGTCAAGAAACGGTCGTGCTTTCTAGTTAGTCTAGTTCATGAGAGTTTTTTATCTTCAAGACGCAGTGCCTCTTTGATACTTTGAATGCACCCTACGCGGGCCGCCCCCTTGGCGGGCCCGGACAGATAAGCTACTTTTATCGCAACTAAAAGGGCTCGGAGGTCACAGCGCCATATTTGGGCGTTAGACTTAATTAAAATGGACGTAATTCTTGACTCAAATATCATTCGAAGGGATTTAAAATTGAAGGATAAAAACTTCGATGCTTTGGTAGACTATGTCAAAAAAACTAATAGTAGAATTATAATACCATCTATCGTTCTCAAGGAAGTAAATGGACTTTACAAAAGGCTTCTCATTGAACAATTAAAAGACTTTTCAACCTCAAGAAAAAAACTTGACTCTACGTTACTATCCACCTCTACCCCTGATTTTGATTTTATAAAAATTGACGAAGAAGCCGAGAAATACATTGAATTCATACTTAAGAAACTGGAAATTGAAAAGTCGTCAATCATCGATTACAAAAATGAATATTTACCCGATTTAGTTGATAGAGCTATTGACAGGCGCAAACCTTTAGATGGAAAGGGGCAACAATTTCGAGATGGAATCCTTTGGCTAACCACACTAGATTATGCTGAAAGCAAGGATGATAAGAAAGTAAATCTTATCAGTGACAACCCCTCAGATTTTGGAGTTAAAGGAGGGACAAATTTATCACCTGAACTCGCAAAGGAAGCAATCGATAGAGGTGTAGAAATAAAATATTTTCAAACAATCAATGACTTCATAAAAAATCATGCTTCAGTAATTGAGTTTATAAATGAAAAATGGATTGAGCAGAATGTCAATTCGGACATAGTAGCCGACTTGATTTCAGGAGTGATAGGTGAAAGGGAAGAAGAGAACATTATGGAGTACCTTGACTTGGATAGTGACCAAAGTACAACTGGTGCCATCAATAAAACAGGTCATTCCAATTGTCAACTCTTAAGCTTCTATGTCTACGAAATGGCAGATGGAGTTATTTTCTTAAACATTGAATATCAACTCGAACTTGAATACGAAATCGAGATAGCGGAGACTATTCAAAAAGATACTTCGCGAATGCAAGCCAGATATATCACAAATCCTCGCACAGGAGAAGTTGATATTGATTTTGATTACGTCCCAGATTTTGATATTGATGTTGATTACAGCAATAAATATGAATATCCGCTAATAAGAGGAACCATAGGAATTGAGATACGAAATAGAAGCATCACGGACATAACTTTGAAAGATTGGGATTGGGGCTAAAAACTAAGCCTAAAATATGCGATGAATGAATGGGGTTTGATCGGTCAGGATATTTTCGTGGGGATTAGAAAGTCCGCCACGCCGCGTAGGCCACCGTTTTAAAATTTGAATCAAGGCGTGGCTGTGTGCGGGCCGAAAGGTTGGTGCTTTCTAATCCCCACTCATCATAGCCGGTCATTAAGCACAACCAAAATATGGAGCAGGATCATTATGGTAATGCACTAAGAAAGTTTTACAATTTGTTCGGGGTTGATAACGAAGGCCCTCCGGATAATATAAATATTTCGGCCCTCCTGTCTTCTGTGGATTTTAATGATGAGATCATCTTGATTGACAAAATTTGTAGTAATCAACTTGTAATTAAAAAACATAATGAGTGCAAAGAACTTATTGAATATGTGGCAAATTCATTAGGCGATTCAAACTTCATGGAGGAAATAGACAATTCAACTATAGAATTTAAACCCTCAGATAAGGATCATCTTACTAATGGCATTTTTTGGCACTATTTAGCTTCTGTTTTGAATCCAAAGGTTAGTAGAGAAATGGAAGTCAACATCCCCTTTCCGGGTGAACTTCCTGAAATGAAGCAGGAATTACTAAAGGTGCAAGGCTCACTGATATTCAGAATGTATATGGCTCTTGTATATATGAAAGAAGGGCCGACTATTAAAATTTTAAACCAAGCCGCTAAAAGTCGCAAGTCCATCTCCCAAAAAGCAAAAAAATTAATTCAGTGTGATTATGTTCGTCATCTACGCAATGCCTTAGCACATTCAACATTTGAATCCACAACATTTGGAATATATTTTAATGACTTTGACAAATTTGAGACCGTAGCATCACCAGAGTTTTTAAACTCTTTGACAACTTGGATTATGCTTATCAACTTGCAATGCTCCAATGTGATTGATTATAAAAATGACTAATGAAAAGTGCCTAAAACCAGGCAAAAAGTAATAGCCCCTGCAAAAGCTTGCGCACAAAAAGCCAAGCTAAACGCCTATTGTACTAGGGAAACGTTCCGTTGGATCTTACTATTGCGATCACTGTAGCCCCCTTAATCATGAGAAAAAAACTAATCAAGAACGCACAGATCATTAATGAAAGAAAAACTTCCCATGGCGATGTACTCCTGGCCGGGGAAAGGATTGAAAAAATAGCGGGTAGTATCTCCGGTTTGAAAGAAAAAGTAACGGAGATCGATGCTTCAGGCTTAATCCTTATACCCGGTATGATCGATGCACAAGTCCATTTCCGAGACCCGGGACTGACACATAAAGGAGATTTGGTGACAGAATCCATGGCCGCTGTAGCCGGTGGGATCACCTCATTTATGGACATGCCCAATACCCTTCCCAATGTTCTGACCCAGGAATTACTGGAACAAAAATATCGCCTGGCAAAAGAAAAGTCATTGGCCAATTTCTCATTT
>JANQLV010000081.1 GCA_028280415.1 Saprospiraceae bacterium | reverse complement strand
GAATTGAACATACAGATCCGGGCATTTAAGATCAATAAAGTCTGGCGTAAGGATAAAGTAAGCTTACCCGACGGTAGTTTCGGGACTAAAGATTCCTTGCATACCGATGTGTATAAAATCCAAAACTCACGACTGAATGCTCCGATCGAGTTTTATAAGGAGGATGGTACCAAACTTCCGGATAATGCAAGGTTCTCAACTACAACTGTGGAGGATTTTAATATCTATGCCAAAGTGGGGGATTTGCAAAGTGATTTGTTCCAGATCGATGTTCGGGAACCTTTCCCCGAAAAAGAGAAAAAGCTGATCCCGGTCATTTTTCATGTACTGGAATCAGAAGGTTTGGGAGAAACCATGCCCCGATTCACTCACGAATATCTAAAGCAAAAAATAGAAGAAGTGAATGGAGTGTTTAGGCAACGGGCCCTGAATGCCTCCAACAGTGCCAATCCGAATATTGAGTTCAGACTGGCGCTCTATGCCCCGGACGGTAGTATGCTGGAAGAAGAAGGCATCAACCGCCAGTCCACTTCTTTGGAAGGTAGTGCTATGAAGCCGTTTTTGGTAGAACATAGCTGGGATCCGAAAAAATACATGAATATATGGATATGTCTCTATCCTCCGTCTAACAAAAGGCCGAACAGTTTACTACAAGGTAGGGAACCATTGGCCGGATTGGGTATTGATACCGTGTACACAGCAGACGAACCCCTTGATCTTTCGGTACCTGAGAGTAACGGTATTATTTTTGGCGCATATGATTATAGAAGCTTTGGCTTCGGTGTGAGCTGGGCAGCTATTTCTAAATCTTCTTTTGCAACCTATTTGGGTTTATTGAGCCCTGGCGGGGAAGATTATTGCTCGGATACCTATGAACAGGAGGGGTATACTTTTTCTTATGTGGAAGGCTGGGTGAAAAATACCCTGGGATTTCTGTATTATCCGACCAATGTATTCAATAATCAACGGGTATTTACCGCTGAGCAGGTGGAGCGTATGCACTGGGTGTTAGAAAATTGCCCTACGCACTGGGCCTGGAAATCGGATTTTGCCTTTACTGGAATGGAGTAAATAGAACGAAAAGATAAAAACGGAATCCATCCTTTTGATTTATATATATAGATGGTTCCGAACCTTTTAATATCTTGATTTTGCTTTTGCAAATAAAGAGGATGGGTTCCCGGTTCATTAAAAAACTTTTAAATAGCAGATATCAGACCTGACTGCCTCAGGCAAGTTTGTCAATTCTTGATAGAAGATTACGGGGGTAAATCAAAAATCTAATATCGACAACCAGCCTGCATCTGGCAGTCTTGGTATCTGCGATCAATACTAAAATAGCGTACTACTATTTATCCCTATATAATCGGGGCTACTGTCTATCAAGATTAAAAATGAACACATTACAAACCATTGTATTGTCAGCACACAATACGGGTTGGTGGCTTTCAGCCTTAAGCCGCTAGAGAGCCAGATGTGTTCATTATTTTGATAGACTTTTTTATTTATGTAAACACAAATTATAATGAATAGAACACTCCCGAACTATCCGAATAAGAAAGGTTTTACGGATATATAATCTGTGTAAATCCGTTAAATCTGTGTCATCTGCGTTCTATACTTAATTTTTAATAAACACAATTATCAGAATGAAACAGACAATAAAACAAAAACAACGAAACGTAATCACTTTGATTGTAATGCTGTTTATCCTATTTGGTACCATGGATTTAAATGCACAAAAGATCACTTTGAGAGTAGGAGACCAGGCACCACCGGTTAAAGCCACAAAATGGTTAAAAGGAAAGCCCATGACTGAACTGGAAAAAGGGAAAATCCATGTGGTCGAATTTGGAGCGACCTGGTGAGGTGGCTGTGCTGGGATGGTTCCCAGGTTGACAGCATTATCCAGAAAATACAGGAATAAAATAAATGTCATTAGTGTATTTATAATGGGATTTACCAGTGGTACATCCATAGATAAACAAGAAAAAAAACACTTTAAGAGTGTAGAGAAATATGTAGAAAAAAAATCGAACCGCATGAGGTATACTGTTGCAGTGGATAATGCAAAACAGATCGTAAAAAATGCATGGCATAAAGCAGCAGGCCTGGGAGGAATCCCAAAAGTATTTTTGGTTGACAAGCAAGGCCGTATTGCCTATATCGGGAATTATAAAAGAGAATTTGAAAAGTTGGTTGATGATGTAATCAATGACAGGCATTCCATGGAAGAGCTTATTAAAGTAGCCCGGGAGAAAGAAGCCAAAACCACCCCTTATGATAGAACACAACCCTTATTAATAGATGGAAACGGAGGAAAAGACACTGCTTTTGTTTTTCGGTCATTACTGGCTAAGTTCAGAGGGAATATCAAAACAGGTGCGAGCACATTCATAAGTGGAAACCGGAAGATGATACAGGAAATAGGACTTGGATTACCAAATCTTTACATGCTGGCTTATGGAGATACCATCTTCCCTTACCCGATGTATTATCCCAATTCTTATGGAAAGTATTGGAAAGAACCCATATTGGAAATAAATGATACCTCTGCATTTGTATTTGACTATAAAAAGTCTCAAAATCGTTGGAACTATAGTTTAATTGTGCCGAAAAAGAAAAGTGCCAAATCTTTGCAAAGGATGATGCAGCGTGATTTGAAGAATTATTTTGAATATGATGTCAGTGTAGAGACACGTAAGATGCCTTGTTGGATATTGACTGCCAGCAGAAAGGCGAAGAAGACCCTTAAAGCAAAAAATCCCGGAAAAGAATATAGCTTTAAAACAAATGATTTGATGATAACCACGATCACCAATACGAATATGAAGAACATGATTAATCTACTTTGGAAAAAAAACCAATTAGAGCCTCCTTTTGTTGACAATACGGGCATTGAAGGAGAGTTTGATATTGAGCTAAAAGGAGATGTGGAAAAGCTTGAGGATATGATAACAGCACTTAAGGAAAACGGTTTGATCTTAAAAAAAGGAGTCTGGGATATGAAGGTGGTGGTAATTCGGGATGCCAGATACTAGAAACGGGATTACGGATAGATCTCAACCAACAGTTCCGATAGGTTTTGAAAACCTTTCGGGCCACTAAAATTATTTTATATCGAAATTAATCCCGTTTTTTTATTTTTAATTCCCAGCTAATATGAATTCTTAGTTGAAAATACCTTTTCAGCTTTGGAAAAGTTTATGCCGTTTCATAATTGATTATCAGTGTTTTTAATTATTGTAATATCAATTAAGAAACGGTATAATTTATAAACCACTTTTGACATCTTAAAAATTTTGATTTATTTTGGGGAGTCATAAAAGTACAAATGGGGAATCACAACATTTTCATAGGTAAAGAAACAACCACTTTCAAAAATATATTTGATATGTATTATAAGGGCCTGTGTTTATTTGCTCAATCCTATTCTTTGGAAATGGAACAAGCTGAAGACATTGTACAAGATGTCTTTGTTAAAATCTGTGAAAAAAATGTAGCTTTTACAAGTAAAAGTTCACTAAAATCCTATTTATATCAGGCTGTAAAGAATAATATAACAAATACTTTCCGAAAACAAGAAGTACACAGAAAATTTAAAGATTGGATTAGAAATAAACCTGAAGAAGAGAAAATCTTTTTTCAAACAATGATTGAAGAAGATTCTTATCGAATCTTATTTCAGGCTATTGATAAATTACCTGACCGTCCCAGGGAAGTTATTTTGTTAAGCCTTGAGGGAATGAAAAACCAGGAAATTGCAGATTTTCTTTCTATTTCTTTAAACACAGTGAGGACACATAAAGCTAAGGCATTAAAATTACTGAAGAATCATTTAGGTCATTTAAATCCTATGATTTTTGTTTTATTATTCATCCTGCCTGAATAAAGATAGTAATCATATGCTTTTTCCTTCAAGCTTTCCAATAGATTAGTTATAACAAAAAATTAAAATATTTCAGAACTTACTAATCTTTTTCGAATATGAAAGCGTTCTATTAAATAGAACCATATTTTTATTATGAAAAAGATAGATTACTTTAAAATTCCTGATATTATTATCAAAAAGATATATCAGCAAGCTAGTCAAAGTGAAATAAGCTTACTTAATCATTGGCTGGATGAATCTAAAGAAAACCAAGAGCTTTTTAAAAGAATTGGAGAAAGAAAGGATTTCTCAAAAAGACGAAATAAGTACAGCTCTATCAAAGATGATATTGCATGGCAAAAAATAAATACCAGGCTCTCTCAACAACCTTTCCCCAAAATAATCCCGCTATATTATAAAATTCTTAGGTATGCTGCTGTATTATTAGCTCCTTTTATCATAGCAAGTGTTGTTTATTATATATATGAAGAAACCAGGGAATATACTCTTGCTGAAATGGTACAAGAAAGCAATCCTCTTGATCTACAAGAAGCAACCCTTGTATTGGAAGATGGTAGCAGGTTGCTAAATTTAATGGATGTTAATGCAGATACTTTGCAGAAGCTTACCGGGGCCAAAATTTTGCCTGGCAATAATTCTATAAGGTATGATCAAAAAATAGTTAGGAATAATAGCCTTTTCCCAAAGCTAAATACCTTAATCGTTCCAAAAGCAAGAGTTCATAATATTGTACTTAGTGATGGTACAAAGGTTACGATAAATGCTGCTTCCTCATTGCAATATCCTGTTTTTTTTAATGATGAAAGTAGGCTTGTAAAGCTCACCGGTGAAGCTTACTTTAATGTAGCAAAGGATAAAAACAAGCCGTTTATCATAACTACAAACGGTATGAATATAGAAGTGCTTGGTACGGAGTTTAATGTAAGTTCGTATGGTACAGATAATGAAATTGTGACTACATTGATAGAAGGCTCAGTAAAGGTAAAAGTAGGTACAACTGAAATGACTCTTCAGCCGGGAGAACAAGCAATATTATTTAAAAAGAAAGATACCATAGCTAAAAAAATGGTAAACACTGAATTATTTACATCATGGAAAGATGGGAGGTATATTTTTGAATACGAAAACCTGGAAAGTGTAATGAAGAAAATTGGACGCTGGTATAATGTTGAAATTTTCTACGATGATGAACAAGCTAAACAATATCACTTTAAAGGGACACTTAATAAATATGATGAAATTAAAAATACGCTGTATATTATTGAGTTAGCAACTAATTTAGAATTTGAAATAACTAAAACTACAGTATTAATCAAACAAAAAAATAGAAAAAAAATACAATGAAATGAGTTTAGTCTATGCTTTGAGAAAAGGATAGAAAAAAACGGAGAATGCTGTAACATTCTCCGAATTTAACAAAACATTCATTAGTCATTAAGACCTTGAATATTAAGTCAAACTAACATTACAAATTTATGAAAAAAAGAAAACACTTCTCCTGCTTTGGCAGGATAAAAAAAATGCTATTGATTATGAAAATCACAGCTTTTATTCTAATGGTGAGTATGATGCAGGTTTCGGCCGGTATTTATTCCCAAACAACAAAATTAAATATTACACTTCAACAGGCTAGTATTGCTGAAGTATTGGAGGCTATCCAATCTCAGAGTGAATTTACTTTTTTTTATTCTTACGAAGAGATTAATAAAGTAAGTAAGATGGTGGATCTGAAAATTCAGAATGGAACGATAATGGAAGTCCTTGATCAATGCTTTCAGGATGTTGATCTTGGTTATGAAATTATTGATAATGTTATTATTATCACACCTGTAGAAGAGGTTGTCATCACTCCAATGATTCAAGAAGCCATAGAAATTACAGGAAAAGTAACCGATGAAAAAGGAGTCCCGTTACCCGGTGCGACAATATTAGAAAATGGAACTTTGAATGGTATCACTACTAATGAGAATGGTGAGTATAAGTTAAAAGTCAGAGGAACAAAATCCGTATTGAAAATTTCCTTTGTAGGCTTTGAGACCCAACTGATTCCTGTTAAAGACCAAACAATCATCAATGTCGTGCTCAAAGAATCTTCTACAGAGCTTGATGAAGTAGTGATTACAGGTTATCTGGATATTCCCGAAGTAAGAAGTACAGGCTCCGTAAGCAAACTTACAGCCAAAGAAATTAAAGAATCCGGTGCTGTTTCTATTGATCAGGCACTCAGGGGTAAAATGCCCGGTGCACTGGCTATGAATATTTCCGGCCGTCCGGGAGCGAGTACCCGTATCCGTATTCGTGGACTAAACTCCATTACCGGTAATATGGAACCCATCTGGATTGTGGATGGAATAGAAATGAAGGAAGCCGTATCCAATATTTCTATTGGAGGTGTAAACCTTCAAAACAGTATTTTGACCAATGGCATTGGAGCCATCGCTCCTGAAGATATAGAAACCATTACGGTATTGAAGGATGCAGCTGCTTCGGCTTTATATGGAGCCCGTGCAGCCAATGGGGTTATCGTGGTTACCACCAAAAAAGGAAATGCCGGTGATAACCGCATCAACATATCTTCTTCTTTTTCCATCTCCGAAGCTCCGACTAATCATCTGGAGATGATGAACACGGCTGAAAAGATCCGTTATGAACGGGAACTTTTTGAAGACAGGCCTACGCATAGTAGCCAGGGACGTGTCATCAACTTGCTTCGTAGCGTTTCGCTCGGAGACATGACTCAAGCCCAAGCCGAAGCCCAAATCGCTGAGTTGGCTAAAATAAATACCGACTGGTTCGATGTTATATTCAGACCGGCTTATTCCTGGCGTCATAGCCTCAATATGAGTGGGGGTACCCCAAAGATGCAGTATTATGCATCGGCCAACCTGAGCCAGGAACAAGGGATACTGGAAGGCAATAAGCTGAATAGTTTTAATTCTATTCTAAAATTGACCGTACTTCCCATTCCCAAGCTAAAAATAGAATCTCAGCTCCGGATGAGTGTACGGAAAGATATCATCCCAAACCCTTATCAGGATCACTTCAGGTATGCCACCCTGGCCAATACCTATGAAAAGCCCTATAATGAAGATGGTTCTTATGCTTATGACCGTACCTATATGACATCAAAAATCCCTCCACTAAATATTGAGTACACCCATGATTACAATATTCTGGAAGATATGGCCAGTAGTACAATGAAGGACAATGCTTCTTCCATCACTTTTGACGGACGGATTAGCTATGATGTATTAAAAAACCTAAGCCTGGAATCCCAAATCCAATACACCTATTCATCCTCCTATGGAAGGGATTGGGCCGAACCCGGTTCCGTTGCTTCTTACAAAAGGAGTATAATACATAATTCAGGGGTGAATTATTTACCCGATGAACTGAATAAGGGGTATTTGAGGGAAACCCATGGAGATTCTGAATCCTATACCTTTAAAAACCTGCTCAAGTACAATGCAAATGTGAACGATAAACATTTTGTAAACATATTGCTTGGCCAGGAAGCTTCCAAAACCGATGAAGGTAATTTCTTTAGCATGTTGCCGGAATATGACCCGCTGTATAAGATCGGTAGTTATCCGGGCGAAATAGATCCGACTATTTTTAATATTGGCTTTCAAAGCGATCCGATTACCTTTGATACCTATGATTTTATACGCTTGGGCAATACCGGTATTCGTCAAAAAAGGACCGCTTCCTTTTTTATGAATACTTCCTATAGTTTTAAAGATATTTATGTATTGAACGGGAGCATTCGTTATGACGGGGTGGATATCATCGGGAATGAAAACAATTTTACTCCGCTTTGGAACATCAGTGGAAAGTGGAATTTACACCGGGAGGAATTTATGCAAAACATTGACTTCATAGATGTACTCTCATTAAGAGCTTCTGTAGGCTATACGGGGAGTATAGACCGTAATGCCCTTCCGTTTAGCTATATGACTTTTGTTGCAAAGCTGTATTATGACGGTTCTATGATGCCCAACCGTGTGAACTGGAAAAACCCCAATATCAAATGGCAGAAAAAGTATGACCGTAACATCGGTTTGAATGCTTCGCTGTTTAAAAACAGACTGAATTTTGAGTTCAATTATTATAATAACAAAGTAGTAGACCTGCTTGATAATAAACAGTTATCAATCTCTCTGGGAGTTCCATTTATTAAAGCCAATGTAGCCAGTCTGACCAATAAAGGCTTTGAACTGGATGTAAATACAGTAATATTGGATAATACCGACTGGCGATGGACCTTAAATTTCAATATCAGTAAAAATGAAAATGAAATAACCGATACTTTTGTCAAAAATATTACGGATTTGCCGGTGATCCAACAAGGTGCTTTAACGGCTTCAATGTCGAAATATTATACGGTAGGTTACGATGTAAGTGCGGTATTCGGTTATGAATTTGCCGGAGTAGATCCCCTGACAGGAAATACCCTGGCCTATGTCCATAATGAAGAGTTCTTAAATGATTGGGAGGTTCACTCGGAGCGGAATGGGCGTAAGATCATTGATATGGATCGTTATTTTAACCATGAAGCTACGGTTGCTTATTTGGGCAAGACAGAACCTTCGGTTTCAGGTGGTTTTGGAACAACGCTGTCTTATAAGAGTTTTACTTTAGCAGCTCAGTTTGTATATGTCAAAGGCAATATTATCCGGAGTCCCAGTTCAACACATAAATTTGCTGCTACTACAAACCTGCTTAGGAATATGTTGAATCGCTGGCGCCAGCCCGGAGATGAAACCGAGATACCAGAGATTATTGTCAGGGACGGTTTAATCAGTATAGTGCCTTTTGTATTGGGTAGTAACGCCTATTCGAAATATTTATTTTCAAGCGATATGGAAAAAGGGGATTTTCTGAAGCTGAGTTATGTGAATCTTTCTTACGATCTGCCCCGGAAGTTTATCAAAAAACTGGGCATGCAACGCTGCCGTTTCAGCATTATCGCCAATAATTTATTTACCTGGACCAAATACAAAGGGATAGACCCGGAAAATAACGTAACCTTTGGCTATCCTTCGGCCAGAAGATATACGGCCAGTCTGGAAATTACATTTTAACCTTAAAAAAGAATTAACATGAAAAAAATAACACTACTTTTAGTACTCTGTACCGGTATATGGATCTCATCCTGTGATAAGTACCTAGATGTTCAACCGGCCAATGTTAAAGCCATCGGTAGTATGGAAGATATCCGGGGGGTGTTGGGAGGCTATCTGGAAACCATTGCCAATCACCGATCTTCTATCAATCCGGATAATGGTTCTTCCCCGTATTGGTACGATGACATCGGTTTTATGATGATGGGTTCACAAATACTCTTTATGTTTTCGTTTTATGAGCATACTATAGATCGGACAGAATTACTGTTACAAGGCTCAATTTTTGCACAGTATCAAGCGGAAGATATCATTAAAGCGCTGAACTGGTCATCCATAGAAATCCACGGGGATTTATGGGACAGGGGCTATAAAACCATCGGTTTGATGAACCGTATCCTGGATGAAGTAGCGGCATTGAATGTGCCGGACTCTGACTTGAAACAGCAAATTGTGGGCGAAGCCAGGGTGGTGCGTGCCTGGTGTGCCTTTAAACTCCTGCAATATTTTGCTCCTTTTACCAATGAAACTCTAGGGATTCCACTCAAATTCGATACCAAGGATTTGGCTTCCAATATCAGTCTGCGTAAAACCCAGACCGAGGTGTATGACATGATCCTTACGGAATTAAAAGAAGTACTGGCTTATACCGCTTCCACTGATGAAAGTTATAATATTTTCTATCGTAAAGGGGTTATTAATGGTATACTGGCTCAACTTTATATGTACAAAGCAACCGGGCCTGTAAAAGCTGAGGATGACTGGGCCAATGCACGAACGCATGCCATGGCAGCCCTGGAGGGCAAATACCTGGCCAGCAGTTCCGATGCGCTTAAAACCCTCTTTGCTTCTACCGAAGCCAAGGTTGATTTTGAAAATCCCCATACCCAGATATTATTCTTTTGGGCTTATGGTAGTCTTCCTATGTCAATACAGTGGGGTAACCCCATAAACCGTGATAGAGGCTTGGGGGATCGCTATGCAGGACGTCCCTTTCATGCAGATTATTTAGCCTTATTTGATGAGGATGACTTTCGGATGGAGGAAAAAATGTTTATCTGGAATAAAACCTATAACGAAAATAATAAGTGGCTAATGATCGGTTATCCGATAGGGAATTGGTACCAGATGATCCGTACGGCCGATATGCATTTGATTGTAGCCGAATCTTATGCCCGAGAAGGAGACGACGGAAATGCCAAACAATGGCTGGATGCCTTCAAGGCCTCCCGCAATACGAGCTATTATGCAAGCACGGATATTTTGACCGAGATTCTGAATGAACGTACCAAAGAGTTTGCTACCGAATACGACATTGTCTGGCTGGATCTGAAACGCAATGAAATGTCCATAACCCATGAATTTATTGATCCTCTTGACGGACTTCAAACGCTTACGCTGGAAAGCAATGATTACCGTTTTGCTTTTTACATTCCGATCGATAGTGAATTGTCGGTCAATACAAACCTGGAACAAAATCCCGGATGGGCCAACTAATGGGTTTTTAATTAATTTATAAAACTGAAGTTATGAAAAAAATAATATATATAGTAGTTTTTATCGTTGGTACATCCTTCTTATTTTCATGTACCCCGGATGATTATGAGATTTATGACCCTCAGAAAAATCTTTCACAGGTTGATTCTATTGAACTGTTACCGAACAGCCATATATTATATGCCGACGGCATCGCCGAATTGAACATACAGATCCGGGCATTTAAGATCAATAAAGTCTGGCGTAAGGATAAAGTAAGCTTACCCGACGGTAGTTTCGGGACTAAAGATTCC
>JANQLV010000069.1 GCA_028280415.1 Saprospiraceae bacterium | reverse complement strand
GCCTCTAAATCAATTACTTATGAATCAAAGTTTACAAAAAACACTAAACTCCGGGCATAATCAGTTGAAAATCAATTGGTAATAACCGGACACTAGTGCATTCAATCATTCAATCATTCAATCATTCAAATGCCTCTATACAATTTTCTTTTTCTGGATCGGGATGGTGTGATTAACAAACGCTTGCCAAAACGTTATGTAGAAAAGCCGAAACAATTTGAGTTTGCGGAAGGAGTATTGGAAGCTTTTCCTCTCCTGAAGGAAAAATTTGAGCGAATTTTTGTAGTGACCAATCAACAGGGGATTGGCAAAGGAATCATGACTGCAGAAGCTTTGTACAGCGTTCACCAAAAAATGCAAAAAGCAGTGCAAGAAGCAGGAGGGAAGATTGATGCGATTCATTTTTCTCCCAATTTGGCAACTGATCCCAATTCTACCAGAAAACCTGCGCCCGACATGGCCCTTCAAATCAGGCAAAATTTTCCCGAAGTAGATTTTAAACAGTCGATTATGGTTGGCGACTCGGTTAGCGACATGCTTTTCGGCAAACGTCTGAATATGAAGACCATAATGATTACGACAAATCCGGATGAGGTCAGGAAGTCGAGCATCTTGTTTGTCGATGCCTATTTTGAATCTCTGGCTGCTTTTGCAAATTCCTTGACTTGATCAGCTATCGAAAAATCACTTCAGTAGCACCGTATCCATAACGCGGATCATAATCGTTTTTGAAGGTCTGCACATCGGGATGGCGAATTAATCGACTGGCGATCTCATTGCGCAGGCGACCTTTGCCCAAACCATGAATGATAAACACCCGCGGCACTCCAACCCTGATTGCTTTATCCAGATAATTATCAAAGGTTTTGATTTGTAAACGCAGAATTTCGGCATTGCTCATCTTGTGCCAGCGATCCGATAATTGTTCGGCATGCAAATCCAGCTCCGGATCGAAATTGGCCAATTCCGTTACGCTATTAGATTGATGGGACTTTCCAGTTCGTATCGGTTTGTTATTCTTTTTCGTATAGGTCTGGAGGTCTTCTTCTGCTCGCTCCGGAGTATCAAAGGAATCGAATAGTACATAATGATGCACCCGGGCATTGAGCAGGGGAGCGGTTCGTATCTTTTTAAAAAATTGTTGAGCCTTTATTTTGAGCTTTTTGTAGAGTCGTTTGCCAGTTCCCTGTGTAGTAACCTGCCAGCATTCGACTTCTATCAAGGGTAATTCATTGAGATAATCAAAGGGTATTTGCCCAAGCTTTACATAGGAAACAGAAGCAATTTTATCGTTTGATTTGATTTTGAGTACTCCGCCCAGAAGCAGACTAAAAGCGTAAAGACAATCGTATTGCGTATCATTGATCAAATATAAAATATAGCCCGAAGTAGTGCCATCTGACTTGTATTGTGCTTCAAAAGCCAATTGTATTCCCAGGCTTTTGAGAATAGAATACTGTGCCTCAATAGGTGGCCGTGCTGGTTGTTCGACTGCTTTACTTTGTTTCCCTTTTACCACTTTTGCTTTTACCGGAGGTTTATTGCGCAATTGAGCCCGGTAGTCTTCAATCCGCATCAGGTCATCCTCAAATGCCGGAATTTCATCGCCATCATCCAGCAGTACCGACAACATACCATCTCCCAGCTGAGCAGTTACTACTCCTTCAAATCCCGTATGGATAAATCTGACCCGACTTCCAATTGCGTAAATCATAATTTTTCACCTAAAAGCTTAGACAAAAGCTGACAACAAAATTACAGTTTAATTCCCGAATTGTTCAAATCTCAATACCTTTGCACGAAGATTGTATAATACAAGCCCGGCCTGACAGGCAATCGCTGCTTTGGGGGCCAGTTAAGACTGAGCAAAGCGAACAATGAATAATACCCGCTGGAAAATTGCACAAGCTGCCGAAATCAGATGGTGGCAAAATTATCTTGGCAAAAAAGATAAATCCGAGTACCTGAAATGGAAGCGGAGCTATTGGCAAACCTTGCTCGAACGTATTGATATTACTTTGGAAAAAGATGAACGGATTCTGGATGCAGGCTGTGGCCCCGCAGGGATATTCATGATTTTTGAACAGCAAAAGGTGGATGCGCTCGATCCCTTACTGGAACAGTACGAAGAAAAACTGGAACATTTCGATCCTCAGGATTATTCCGGTATTCAGTTTTATGCCCAATCTCTGGAAAGTTTCGATCCTGGAGAGCAATATGATAAAGTCTTTTGCTTGAATGCCATTAACCACGTATCTGATTTAGAACTTTGTTTCGATAAACTGGTTAATTTTGTAAAACCGGGAGGAAGACTTATTGTATCCATTGATACACATAATTATTGGGGCTTCAAAAAAATATTTCGATGCTTACCGGGGGATATTTTGCATCCGCATCAATTTGATTTGAAAGAATATCAGGATATGCTTCTGAAGCGTAAATGCGAAATACAGAGAACTATTTTATACAAAAAAGAGTTTTTTTTCAATTATTATATTATTGTAGCAAAAGTAAAATAAAACATGCGAGAAAATATCAGTAGCGGTGCAAAATGGGAAGATATCGTTGGTTATAGCCGGGCTGTCAGAGTGGGAAATATTATAGAAGTAGCGGGGACTACGGCAGTGAAAAATGGTCAGACAGTTGCCCCGGGAGATGCTTATGCGCAGACGGTTTTTATTTTGGAGATCATTAAAAAAGCACTGGAAGAAACCGGAGCAAGCCTGGAAGATGTTGTTCGCACCAGAATGTTTGTCACGGATATTACCAAATGGGAAGCTATTGGAAAAGCGCATGGCGC
Organism: Saprospiraceae bacterium; assembly: GCA_028280415.1. Classification (GTDB taxonomy): domain Bacteria; phylum Bacteroidota; class Bacteroidia; order Chitinophagales; family Saprospiraceae; genus JAHDHW01. The sequence continues at coordinate 70,857 of JANQLV010000069.1, read as the reverse complement.
ATTTTTTAAAAATATCAAACCTGCCACTACCATGGTGGAAGTTAGCAAATTGATAGAAAAAAATATGTTGGTAGAAATTGAGGCTACTGCGATTATCGGGGATCAATAATAGAGAATGTATAAGGTTAAAGAAATATATTACACGTTACAGGGGGAAGGATTTCATACCGGCCGGCCGGCCGTATTTTGTCGCTTTACGGGCTGTAATTTGTGGAGTGGGAGGGAGGAAGATCGTCATAAGGCGATTTGTCAGTTTTGTGATACTGATTTCTGGGGGACAGATGGAGAAAACGGGGGTAAGTACACGGCACAAGAGCTGGCTCGGAAGGTGAAAGCACTTTGGCCCGAACAAGGGCAAGGAAGCCCCTACGTTGTTTGCACGGGAGGGGAACCGCTTTTACAATTAGACGAAACGTTGATCGAAGCATTTCACATAGAAGGTCTGGAAGTTGCGGTAGAAACCAATGGAACGATTGAAGCGCCAAAAGGACTGGATTGGATATGTATGAGCCCCAAAGCGGGGACAGAAATTGTTCTGACTAAAGGGGATGAACTGAAACTGGTCTTTCCACAACTGAATGCTGAACCAGAGCGATATGAGCATCTGGATTTCGAATACTTTTTTTTGCAACCTATGGATAGTGAATCAAGAGAACAAAATACTAAGCTGACATTGCAGTATTGTCTAAAAAATCCAAAGTGGTCGCTCAGTCTTCAGACACATAAAATTTTGGACATTCCCTAAACCTAAGACCTATGCCCAAAAAATGCCTGATAGTAGAAGGCGGTGGATTCAAAACCGGGTTTACGCTTGGTATTCTAGATGCCTTTATTTCTTGTCAATTCCGACCTTTTGATTTTTATATTGGCATATCTGGTGGTTCAACGGCTATTTCGTATTTTTTGAGTGGACAGTATCGTCAGGGGCTCTCGGCGATGCGATTATTAGCTAAGGATGATCAATTTCTGGATTTTCGCAGGGCTTTGGATCGGCAGGGATATATGGATATTGATTTTTTAGCAAAAGTAGCGGAAGAGCGTATCCCTTTTGACCTGGATAAGGCCCTGGCAGCTGCTCAGCAAGCTGAAGTTCGATTTGTCGCTACTAATCGACTCACCGGTCAGGCCGAATATCTGATACCAAACCGGGAAAACTGGCTGGATATCATCATCGCTTCTTCCACTTTGCCTTTTGTGACAAAGGGTAAACACATTATCAATGAAGTGGAATATTTTGATGGTGGCTGGAGTGATCCTTTACCGGTAAAATGGGCTTATGAACAAGGAGCTGATGACATTTTGGTCTTGCGCACCTGGCCGGAAGAAACCCGCTCGACCCAAAGCTGGACAGACTATTTCGGCAGCATATATTTTAATGATTCTCCGGCGTTGCGGGAAATATTTGCCAATTGCCATCTGCGTTATAATGAAGGAGTAGAATTTATAGAAAACCCGCCTTCTGATCTGACTATCCAGCAGATTGCACCTAGTAAGCTATTGAAATCCGGCACCTATTCCTATAGCAAAAAAACAATTATGAGTGACTATCGCTACGGAGTGGATCAGGGACTGGTTTATGTGAACCAACAAAGAAACTAAAACCTGCTCTTTGGGAGTGATATTCAAACTCGTTAATTTTCGAATATCGAATATCGAATATCGAACCGGATGATTTACAATTGCGTTTTAGTGAATAGTTTAAACTTATTTTCCGAAAAATAATAGTTACCCAAGTAAACTTTACCATTAAAGAATTCAAGTAAATCAAAATTATATTCTCCATCATTAAATTCCAGGTCGAAATCTTTTAAATCTTCAATGGATTCCCCAACCATATATATGAAATCATTATACTCCGATAAGGCTACGGTTTGGTTTCCAATTTTTCGAAAATTATTGGCAATCACCCGAAATTCTAAATCAGTCCAACTTAGACCTTTATCTTCTGATTTTTTTAATGAATTCTCCCATGGCTTGGTCGAATACCATGCTCCATTTTCTTCGTAAAGAGACTTTATATCTAAACTTGGCATAAAACTAAGCTGTCCCTCATCGAAAATGTAAGCGCCGTCTAGTAAACCCATATTAATAAAAAGCAAATCTTCTATCTTTCGAAGATCGGATATATCAGCTGTTGTTTCAAAAGAAGTTTCCATTGGGGGTAAATAGATTCTTTCCCCTACGTTAATATCTTCTATACTTTGAGAAGCTTCATTGAGCTGAATATCCAGCTCAACGATAAACTGTTGATGATTGAGAAGGTCTCTTGCTCCAAGAACAAATTTCGTTGGACCGATAAAAGCACCAACCGTATGGCCTCTGACAACTATTGCATGGTCTAAACCTAATTCTTCCAGTCCTATGGAATACTTTTCCGGAATATTGTGAATAGGGCGAAATTCAAGAGAGGTTAAAGTATCATAGCTAGTGAATCTCAACAGTAATTTATCGCTAAACTTAGCCTCTCTAAACTGCCAGTTTCTTGTAGTTTCTGTTTCAAATTGCTTTACTTCATGAGTGATTGAAAGCTCAAATATAGAATTCTCAGAAGCCATAAATAACTTTGAGTCAACAACATAGCTTGCTTCGATCTTTTCATCAACATTGATATTTGTTATTTCCCAGGTATCCTTGGGCTTATCTGAATGCTTATCTTTTTGACATGAAATGAATAAGCTTGTTCCCAATATAAGAATGGCAACTAAATTTTTCATATTTATATTTTTTGTTTTATGTTTTTCTACAGCCTATACTTATCAACTAAGCTATAAGCCAACTTAGCTCATAATTGTTTGATATAAATTTAGTTAAAAATAGCTAATTGTTCCACTATCTGTTCGTGTATACTGTACTTTTTTACAAGTAATCTTTTACCTTTCTGTCCGCATATTCCGCTATCCTGGGTAACCTTTTCCGGAATATTGCTATATTAATATGTTATTATTTTGCTTAGGCATAGCAAGGCTTTGTGCCTGGCTGTATCTTTCGCCTTTTAGAAAACCAACTTGTAAACAATGCCTGAAAGATTATTAGCGCGATTTTCTACCGAAAAACTAGATCAGGCCTATTTTCTTATCCTTTTATTGGGCTTGATTCCCGCTATTGCCAATTATTCGCTTTTCGGATTCATACAAAACACTGCTCTGGTATTATTGCGGGAAGACGGGTCAGGTATTACGGCACTGGCTAACGGTATTCTTACCTATATTTTTCCTCTGATCTTATTACCGCTTGGTGCATTGATTTGCATGACCCGACAGCGATATTGGGGATTACTGGGAATACTTCCATTTATTTACAAGATTGCTACACTTTACGAACTTACCGGAAATCCTATATTACCTTTTAATATTGGGACACTGGGAGGTTTTTTGATTTATCAGGGGGCATTTTGGTATTTCATTATAAAAGGGAAAAAGATGCTCAGCTCTAATCTGTTCCTGATTTATCTGGGGATTTTATTTTTTTTACTGGGTTTGCAAAAGCTAATTATCTTCTTGGGTTATGTTCTGGTAGCTCGCTTGTTTTTTTTGGCAATTACGCAGAATCTTTCCATCTTTAAAGAGATTGGATGGAATCAAACCATTCGATTGCTTTTTAAAACCTTCCTGTATTGGTCTCCCTTACTCATTTTTATTATTCCTTCGGAAAAAGCTTCTTCCAGAATTTATCACCAAGCGGTTGAGAATATTTACCGGCATACTTTTGTGGATTCTTTGACGAACGAAGGATTTGAAGCGGATGTCGATTCTTCAGTAAATCTTCTTTTTGCGGGACTGGAACAACAGGTGCTGGATAGTATAGAATTGCAACGTAAAAATGCAGGGGAAGATATGGACGCCTTTATAAAAAATGTCGATCAGGCGTATGTGAATACTGTGCCGGATAAAATACCGGGGATGGATCCGCAAACCTGTGATGACCTTTTAATGTTCGTGCCATGTAGCACCGTTATTAACCCTACCAAACGATCTATCCAGCGGACAGTCAAGAATAAAAAAGCTCAGGGCCGAAATAATCTTGAGAGGTCCTTGAATAAAAGAAAGAAAAATGCGGAGGCAAATGTCGATCAATTGGCTGAACTGGCCAAAGCGGAAGCCAGTAAGCAGATCAGTTTTCTTAAGCAGGGAGCCCGGACCTCTGCGATGCTTAGTTTCAGATCCATTTATTTTGTCAACTTGTTATTGGATATTTCACTACTCTTCATCATTCTTAAAAGCTTCTTTTATGTATTTGCGAGAGTGGCCTTTTCAGAACGGGAAAACCTCTTTGTGACTTTGAAAGAAGGGCAGGAGATAATGCCCAAAGGTAAACTTCGTGCAACCGGAAATCATTATACAATCGAAGCTGGCGACAAAGCCTCCTATTACATTTCCAGGACTTTTGAGCCGAGTGGTCGGCCACCCCGGTTTACTATTCCTCAATGGCGAGCCGCTGCTTTGGCTCGATTACGCGCCCGCTGTTTTGCAATGAATAAAGTAGATATGTCCAAAGGAGAAGGAACTGTTGATTTTCGTTCGATGGGGGGAGCAGAGTTTGTCGAATGGGATATTCAGGAGGGAGAAGAGGTTATTTTTAAATTGAAAAACTTTGTGGCTATGAGTGCTACCGTGCAGCTTAAACGGAAAATCAGTTTAAGGCTCACTTCACTTCTGGTAGGCAGAATATTTTTTACTGTAGCCAGGGGCCCGGGTAAGTTAATACTGATGACCGATGGAAAACCTATAACCGGTGAAAATCCTAAATCTGCCTCGAGTGTTGCCACTAATCGAGTCGTAGCCTGGCAGAAAAATGCTTTGTTCAGTGTGGAATCCGAACTCAATCTGGTGGATGTCTTTCTTTCCGGAATCCATCTCAAAAAGCAGGAGGATGATTTGCTCATTATTGATGCGGATATGAAGGGTGGTTCACAAACTGGAATCGTTACTTTTATTAAAGCTTTTATCTTGCCAATATAAGTACAGGACAAATACTTAAAATGATATTTATAAAAAGATATTATCTACTTCTGGTATGTTTCTTCCTAATCTTCAGCGAGCTTTTATCGGCACAATCCAAACGCTATGGGATTTATTCTAAACTCAATGTGAACCTCTATGAACCCTTCTCTAAACATAGTGCGGATTTTAAAGAAATGCTTATTCCTGCTTATAGCATTGGCTTTCTTATTCGTTTTGATACCATCGGAAAGATTGTTCCTGAAACGGGCCTTAGTCTTCGAACACTAAGAAGAGCTTTTGACCTTAGCTATAACTTTCGCAATGACACTGATCCTGTTGGCATTTATTATAAATACTTCGAACACATTGAACAAAATGCTACTGCGGTTTCCGTACCATTCAGTCTTGGTTATCGATTAGGCAAAACTGTTTTAAAAATTGGCATTTTAAATGCGCTGATTTTCAAACTTGACCGGGAACGATCTTATGCCTACATTCAAAATAATTTATTGGATGATAAAGAGTATATAAAGCTGTCGAAAGATTCGCAGTCTTATTTTTTTACAGAATTCTTTACGGAAATTGAGTACGAAATTTTCAAGAACACAGTGATCAGGCTGGATGGAAGATACAATGCCAATACGGGTAATCATAGAACAATCTTGCCGGAGTACGTACTGTCTTTGGGAATGACTTATTTTTTTGATAAATGAGCTTTATCCTTAACTGCTTTTGGATGGAATATCCTCAATAGCCAGGCTGAAATGATGCATCAATTTATTATAAACATTATTGAGTTTTAGTATTTCCGGATTTCCCAGTACAACGATATGATTACGGGCCCTGGTCAAAGCCACATTAAGTTTGCGATCTACTCCCGTTTCCGAAAGCGAAACCAGGGAGTGCAACTGAGTCGGGCTGTTCAAACACAGCGAGATCAAAATAATCTCCCGGGCACCTCCCTGATAGCGTTCTACGGTATCGATCGTTAAGGGGACCGGATCAATACCGGCATCGACTACCGCTTGTTGTATCATTGCAATTTGTGCCCGGTAAGGTGTAATGATACCAATTGATTTTGCTGTAAAGGGTTGCTCGTTTTTGGCGTATAATTTCTGATAAGTCTTGACCAGTTTGGCAATTAATTCAGCTTCTTCAAGATTGGTTTTATTCGTACTCAGCTGCTTGTTGGCAGAGGTCACAGGTAAAAACAAAACTCTGCATCTACTGAGCATTTCTTCAAAGATATCCGCACTCGCATCGTAACTATAATCCAGTACTTCTAATTGCTTTTCGCAAAGTGGCTCGGGAAGTACTTTTAGGTTCCCTCCATAAAAGTGATGATTCGGAAAATTCATGATCTCTTCGTGCATTCGACCTTGATGACTGAGTTGATCATAAGCCCAGTCCCAATTATTTGCTTTGCACTGTTTATAGAGCCTTTCAAAAAGCGAGTTTCTCAGGTTATTCAATCCGATTGCCTGTAAATCGTCGCTGTTAACAGCAGACTCTTCGTAGCTTTGCACAACTACTGCCGGCAACTGATTGTGGTCACCAATGAGGATGAACCTTCGGAAAAGAGGAAGCATTCCAACTAAAACAGGTTCCAGTATTTGCGATGCTTCATCAATGATTACCCGGTCGAACTGCTTAAGTCGAAGTAAGTCCATTTTACTGTTAAAAGAAGAAACCGTCGCAACAACAATCCGGTGATTATCAATGATTTCCTTTAATTCAACGCGTTTACTGATTTTACGAATCTTTTGATTGAGTAATTGCTCGTGGAATTCTGGCTGCGTAGCGTACTTCGAACCAATGCGGAAATAATCGTTTTTAATGAACTCGTCGATACTTTCAATGGCTTCGCAAATCTCATCTACTGCTCGATTGGTATAAGCGAGGAGCAAAACATTTTCATCGGTTTCGTTGATAATATGTGCGACGAAATTTTTGAGCATGATACTCGTTTTACCCGTACCCGGAGGCCCCCAGAGCAGGAAGTATTCCCGGGCATTAACCATCTTTTCGAAAATACGCTGTTGTTCTTCAGTGAATTCCCTGAGCCTGGCAACCGCTCCATGCTCGGGTAATTGCGGGGCCTTGCTGGTAAAAAGTAAAGCCTTTTTATCTTCCGAAAATTGCATAAACTGGAAAAGCGAACGATACATGGCAGTAAAACTGTGGTCCATTAGATCGTGTTCGATGTTCCAGTACGTTTCCTCTTCAAAAATGCCCGTATTAAACTGCTTCGAAGCGAGGCGTACCTTGACTTGCGTTTCATTAATTTCAACAATCGTACATTTGAAAATCTGATTGGTAAGTACCGTTTGCCGCTTATCTCCAAAAGCATAAAGAACGGCAATATCACCATTGCGAAAGTTAGCTAATTGACTGGTTCTTTCGGTTTTGTCAAAAATCAAAACCGGATCATCCGCCTTGGTTTGATTACTATGAACTCTTAAGTAGCTGATGATATTGAACCCGGCCTCTTTTTCTTCAAAAGTGTCGAGCCATAAGGCTGCTTGGCCGTTTATTTTATCAATCCCCTGAATGCCGGTTTTGGCGAGCTGCTGTTCTCGGGCAATAAAAGCCGAAAAAGCGTGAAAATATTGCTTTTCGAGATTGCTCATTCTTCCGTAGACCCTTTCAAAAAAGCTGATATCATTAGCCGCAAATCCTTTGGCTTGAGGAAAGTAAGCGGTTTTAATTTTTTCAAAAACAATCGGACGATCTGCTTCTTTGAGGTTCTTTAACTGTTGTTCCAGCGAAAGCAATTGATTTCGCAATTGTAAAGCTTCGTATTGCTGTGCTTTTACCCTTGGCGCAAAACGCAATTGCCGGTCATCCACTCCTGAATAGAGGATATAGTTTTTGGGATCGATCTGGGTCCCGAAAACGGATCGTATAATCAGGTCGTATAATAGCGTCTGTGTATAGTGATTATGATTAAGGCCGTAAACGTTCGGACGGAAAGGTTTTCCACTTTTCAGTTCGACAATAGCGGAAGCATCATTTTTATAAAAAACATCCAGACGCCCCTGAATTCCGTAGCGTTCAGAATAAAAAGAGGGTTCCAGCAAAGTTTTTTCCGGACGAATTCCGTTTTGGGCAAATTCCTGTAGCACCATCTTTTTCAGATTGACAAAATGCTTTTGCGAGCTTTGCATGATTTCCCGGACTATGCTATCCTCAAACAGCACAAAAGCCAGGGGGTTGAGCCGGAAAACCTTGGGGAATATATCCTTGAAACCAGCATCCGGATCGGTCATCAACTCATCTAAAAAGAAGTTAGCGATATTCCCGATCATCAAATGCTTGCTATAGGTAAAGGGAAGGTATTTTTTAATTAAAAAGGAATAAGGCTCGGCACCGTAATCTTTGAAACATTCTGAAATAGCAGAAACATCCACCAGATAGTTGGGCTCCAGTACAATAGCTGCCGGGCGATAGATTCCGTCCGTACCAATTTCGACATCGATCAGATTCGCTATTATAGGTAATTCAAAATGCTCCCGTAAGGCTTCAATAGTCGGATTGAAATTCTCATTCCGATCCGGAATATTGTACTGCACCCGAACTTCTACCGATGGATTAGCTTCATCAAAACCTAATAATTGATTGTGCTCCATCTCATCTTTGGTAATCAGAATCTGCACACGTGGCTTAAAACCCTGTACTTCTGCTGGTCTCAAATGTTCAAAACCGGAATCCGGGATCAGGTATTTTATCGATTTGGCGATTTCTACATCAAAGATCGCACGGATACTTTTTGCCAGCACTATTAAGCCAAGGTTAAACATTTCCTCCTGATTCTGTCCTTTGGCGGAGCGTGCAAACTTCCGGAAATAATGAATGTAAAAACGCAGTTGTTTGTCAATATTATATTTTTGAGTAGCGTAAGCAATCCGGGCAAAGAGTGTGGTAAACTGTAGCTGTTCTTTGCGTGTCGCCTCTACAAAGAGCAAGTTCAGTAATTGATACAAACGATTGATTTTCTCTTCCACTGCATTCTCTTCATCCTGGATGATCTTATCCATTTCGATAAAAAACAGCCTTGCCAGTTCTTCTGCTTTCATGTGCGTAAAAATAAGGAAAAGGTGGCAGAGATAACAAGCTTTATTGAACTTAGCGCGGGGAAGAAGGTGTCGGGTTTGATAAAGCCGGGCAAGGGATGTGATTTGAACCCCGAAAACGAAAAAAGCCCGGGCCTATGCGACCTGAGCTTTTTTTAGTGGAGCTGCAGGGATTTGAACCCTGGTCCAGACAAAGCATCTGAGAGCTTTCTACATGCTTAGTTCACTGTTAGATTTTCGAGATACCGGTAGGACAGTAAACCTTCCTTATCGACATCCTTATCCTCTAAAGCTTCGCCTTGTAGTCGAGGAGGGCCACGCGGCTAGCCTGAAAGGTTGATGATATGCGGCACGCTGTGTATCAGGCGTCAAGCGCACGGCACAAAGGCTGTTAATTCCTAGAATTAAGCAGCCATGGCAAAGTTACGATTGCCATGTAAAAAAGATTCGAATACCGATTTTAACGAGTTGAGTATTCATAGCTCGGCATGCTTACTAACCGAAATTCTTTCCTGTCGATTCCAGTCAGCCCCATATTTTTACCGATTCAAAAATTAAATAGATTTCAATCGGCATTACTCAAAATGAAATTTTCGAAAATTCTTCGAATGGTCAAAGCTTCCATTTTTTGTAAAAAGAACATTTCAAAGACTACAACAGTAATCCCTTGAATAGAGTTCCCAAAGATAGAAAAAAAGTGGAAAAGAGATTAGAGGCAGAATACGGTGTCTGGTTCTATCTTGTTATATACTATTATGCCGGCTGTGATACAGAATGAGCTGGAAGTGCTTGCCATACATCTGGTTACTATTAAAATTTGAGCAGGAAGGCAAAAATATAGAAAAGTTTTCCCGGGAAGAAAATAGCCAAAGGAATACCCTGCCTGGCTTCATAAAACGGCAAATATTATCCTGAGCTTTTGTTCTTAAGTTTGATGCTCGATTTTCAAGTAGAGGATATCAAGTATTAATGATCAAAAATCAAAAAAAATATTTTCTCAAAAGAGTGCATATATAAATTTTTTCATTTTAATTTGTGGTGCATCTTTTTTGAAATGATCCCGGATTTTGCAAATCCAGACCAGGGCTTATTTCCTCATTAAAAAACACTTTATGTTTCGCTGACGTAGATGAAAAACACCTATTTCGATCTGATTGATCAAAGTTACTATTTTCCACAAGATGGCTTTGATCTTAGAAATGGCTATCTCACCTTTCATGGCATTTCTTTAAAATATCTGATTAAAAAATACGGTACACCTTTTCGGTTAACCTATTTACCCCGAATAGGAGAACAAATCAAAAAAGCAAGAAATCTTTTCAATCGATCCATCAAAAAAAACAGATACAAAGGCAAATATTATTATTGCTACTGTACCAAGTGTTGCCATTTTTCACATGTAATCAAAGCAGCACTTCGGGAAGATGTAGATATCGAAACCTCTTCATCCTTTGATATTGATTTGATAGAAAAGCTTTATGAAGATGGTGATATTGATAGAAACCGGATTTTGATCCATAATGGCTATAAGACGGAAGAGTATATTGAAAAGATTATCAAACTTTACAAGCTTGGATTTAAAAATTCAATTATTGTCCTGGATTCTAAAACGGAACTTGACCGGATTTTGAAAAAAGTGGAGGGGCTGGATATTAAAATAAAAATAGGCATTCGCATTGCAATTGATGAGGAAGCACAATCGGCCTATTATACTTCCCGTTTGGGGATTCGACAAAGCGAGGTATTGAGTTTTTATAAAAATGAAATCAGGAAATCCAGGCAGGTGGAGTTGAAGATGATGCATTTTTTTGTTGATTCCGGTATCAAGGACAATATGTATTATTGGGGGGAGTTTCAAAAAGCGCTTAAGATTTTTGTCGAATTAAAAAAAGTGTGCAAAAGCCTGAAAGCAATAAACCTGGGGGGCGGTTTTCCTATCCGAAATAATCTCGGATTTGAGTATGATTATGAATATATGATTAAAGAAATCGTAGGAAATATCAGCGATATCTGTGAAAGTGAAGGAATCGACGAACCGGATATTTTCACTGAATTCGGAAAATATTCAGTAGGGGAGAGCGGGGCTATCATTTTTTCTGTTCTGGAACATAAACAGCAAAATGATGCCGAACAGTGGTATATGATTGATAACAGTCTGATGAATACTATTCCGGATGCCTGGTCAATTTTCGAAAAGTTTATATTATTACCCATTAACAAATGGGATAAAGAATACGCAAGGGTCAATATTGGTGGAATCAGCTGTGATCATTCTGATTATTATAATTCGGAAGATATGAATCAGCAGATTTACCTTCCTAAATACGATCCGTCGGAAAAAGAACCTCTTTTTATTGGCTTTTTTCACACAGGAGCCTACCAGGATTCGATCAGTGGCTATGGAGGGATCAAACATTGTTTAATCCCATCACCCAAGCATATTATCATTGATCGGGATGAAAAGGGAGATTTTATTGATACGGTATATCGCAATGAGCAAAAAGTTGAGGAAATGTTACAAATATTAGGTTATAAAGCTTCTGTTTGGTCAAATGAATCCGAGTAAAACTTTTGCAGGCATTGAATGGAAATATGCCCAAAAAGATACGGCGGCTATTTATTTGCAGTCGATTCCTTTTGATGGAACCAGTACCTGGGGAAAAGGAGCAGATAAAGGCTTTGAAGCTTTTCTGGAAGCTGCTGTGAATATGGAGTTGTTTGATATCGAAACTCGTAGCGAAGTGTATAAAAAAGGGATACATCTGCTGGCTCCGATCAATGATAATGCTTCTCCCGAAGCCGTGTTTCAGGCAGTTTATCAATCTACCCAACAATTGCTAGGGGAAACCGATAAATTTCTGACCTTTTTCGGTGGAGAACACTCCATCAGTATCGGTATCATCAAGGCATTTTATGAGTATTACGATAATTTGACGGTATTGCAAATGGATGCCCATGCGGACTTGCGGCCAGCCTATATGGGCAGCGCCTATAATCACGCCTGTGCGGTTTATGATGCCAGTAAAAATTGCAACCTGATTCAGGTAGGTATCCGTAGCATGGATTATTCGGAATTGAAACATCTAAATGAATCCCAATGCTATTTTGCCTCGCAAATACATGATCAAACGAATTGGATGGAAGCATCAATTGCACAAATGACGGATAAAGTATATATTACATTTGATCTTGATGTGTTTGACCCTTCGATCATGCCGGCGACAGGTACTCCGGAGCCCGGTGGTCTGGATTGGTATACTACTATTCGGTATTTAAAAAAGGTATTTGCGGCAAAAGAAGTGGTGGGTTTTGATATCGTTGAGCTGGCTCCGATTCCGGGCCTACATGCTCCACAATTCCTGGCTGCCAAATTATACTACAAAATGTTATCTTATAAATACGCTAAATGAAAGGCCCGATCTCCCGATTTATATTAGAACATTACAAACATTTCAATGCTGCGGCACTGGTGGATGCCGCCAAAGCTTATGAGGCTCAGTTGGAAAATGGCCATAAAATGATGATTACTATGGCCGGAGCGATGAGTACGGCCGAACTGGGAAAATCTTTGGCAGAAATGATCCGTCAGGATAAAGTGCAAATCATTACCTGCACCGGGGCGAATCTGGAAGAAGATGTCTTTAATCTGGTGGCGCATAATCATTATAAACGTGTACCGAATTATCGCGATTTGTCACCTGAACAGGAACAGGCGCTTTTGGATAATCATTTTAATCGGGTGACGGACACCTGTATACCAGAGGAAGAGGCAATGCGGCGCATTGAAGATCATTTGTACGGAGTTTGGAAAAAAGCAGATGAGGATGGAAAAAGATACTTTCCACATGAGTATTTCTATCAGATATTATTGAGCGGTGAATTGGAAGATAAATACGAGATTGATCCTCAGAATAGCTGGCTGCTGGCTGCTGCACAAAAGAATTTACCCATTATTGTTCCGGGCTGGGAAGACTCGACATGTGGTAACTTCTTTGCATCTTATTGTATAGAAGGTGATATCAAAGCTTCGACTATGAAATCGGGCATTGAATACATGATGTATCTGGCCAACTGGTATAGTACAGAAGGAGGGGAACAAGGTGTTGGTTTTTTCCAGATTGGCGGAGGTATCGCCGGCGACTTTCCAATCTGTGTCGTTCCAATGCTACATCAGGATTTGGGAAAAACGGATACACCAATGTGGTCTTATTTCTGCCAAATCAGTGACTCGACAACGAGTTATGGCTCTTATTCCGGAGCAGTACCTAATGAGAAAATTACCTGGGGCAAACTATCGGTTGATACGCCCAAATTTGTTATTGAATCAGACGCTACGATCGTAGCTCCACTGATATTTGCCTATTTGCTAGGCTGGTAATTTTTAAACCTATTTAAAGAGACAGATATATGTTAACTAAATTTTCAAAAAATCAATTGAAAGAGTTCGAAGATTTATTGCTCTCCAAAAAAGAGGCAGCAGAAAATCAAATCAAAGATATTACAGAACAACTAAATGTAATGTCCAACAATGGGGCAGACGAAGCCAGTATCGATGATAGCTCTTCACAAATTCAACAAAAAGAATATTTACACAATTTAAAATTTCGGCAACAGAAGCATTTGAGAGATATTGAAAATGCTTTGATACGCATCAATAACCGGACCTATGGAGTTTGTGTGATTACCGGAAAAATGATTGACAAGAAAAGATTACTCGCTGTACCGACCACAACGAAAAGTATTGAAGGAAAAAAGCAGGAAGCCAATAGAAAATAATTTCCATTCCAAAATATTGAACCATGTCAAAACCAAAAGTTATTAAGGATTATGAAAAACTGGATGAAAGTATTCAGCAACAAATTAAGCTGAAGTATCCGTATGGTTTTCACCGACACCTGATCAGTTTTAATAATGCTCAAGGCTTAAAAGTAAGTGCCTTGCCTTTCGAGACAGAGGAAAAATACTATCTGGTGAGAATGTCTGTTGCGGAAGCCAGACAAATTATTGAAGAGGATGAGGATTATGATGAGGATGGTTTATTGAAGTCGGATATCAAAGAAGCTTACCTGGACAAACACGAAATGGAAGAGCTCCAATCAGAAGTAGATGAGGAATCGGAAATGGAAAAGGAAAAAGCTTTTAATGATGAAGGGATAAATTAAGCAGAAAAATGGTTTAGGTTCGTTTTTTGCTGAGAAAGCGAATATATCACTATCTTGAGCTATCAAATTTCTCAATAAAAAACGAAGCCTTGAAACATTCTGTTTTGATCCCTTTTACCTGCTTTCTTTTTGCACTACTCTTTTTTCAATGTAAACAAGAACTATCCGAAAAAAGCAGTTCCACTATTTCAGATGTAAGATCATCCGGAACCCTTGCAATGATCGATAGTCTGGAACTTATTTATAAAAAGACAAATTTCCGGAATCATCCCTACGCCAGTACCGAAAGGCTTCGTGTGCTGGAAAACCAACTCAAGCAAGTAGCAAGCGCAAGTGATCCCAATATACAACTGCAATTGGCTACTTCTTTATTGAGAGCCGGTAAAAACGAGGAAGCCATTAGTATTTTTGAAAAACTATTGCAAACCTATCCTGTCCTCAAAGAAGTAAATGCGCAAACTAAAAAATTTTACGACATTTATGCGATCACCCTGATGCGAAAGGGAGAAGTGGATAACTGTATTGAAAATCATTCTGCTGAGTCCTGTTTGCTTCCAATACAAGGGAAAGGCATACATATCAATAAAACGGGTTCACAAAAAGCAATCTCGGTCTATGAGAAAATATTAAAACAATTCCCGGAGGATTTGCAGTCCCGTTGGCTACTCAATACGGCATACATGACTTTGGGAGAGCATCCCGCCAATGTACCTGCAGAATATTTAATTCCTCCTGCTGCATATGAATCAGATTACGATTTACCAAAATTTGAAAATATTGCTATGGGACTTGGGCTCGATGTGGATGGACTGGCTGGAGGCTGTGTCATCGGTGATTTTAATAATGATGGTTTTTTGGATATTATGGCTTCTTCCTGGGGCATGAAGGATCAAATTCGACTTTTCATTAATAAAGGTGATGGTAGTTTTGAAGATACAACCGAAAAGGCTGGTCTTATGGGCATTACCGGAGGGCTGAATATGAACCAGACGGATTATGATAATGATGGCTTTTTAGATATCTATTTAATGCGCGGTGCCTGGAATCCCAAGCTCGAAATGGGAATTCAGCCCAATTCACTGATTCGCAATAATGGGGACGGGACTTTTAGTGATGTAACGATAGAAGCGGGGCTGTATAACCGGACACCAACCCAGTCTTCAACCTGGTTTGATTATAATAACGATGGTCACCTCGACCTTTTTGTAGGGAATGAGACGATTAAAGCAATGCAAAACTATGAGTCCTTTCCCTGTAATTTTTTCCATAATAATGGGGATGGGACATTCAAAGATATTGCCGTTGAGCTGGGAATGGATCAGTTGACCTATGTAAAAGGGGTTGCCAGTGCTGATATCAATAATGATGGCCTGATTGATGTATACATTTCAAATTTGGACGGTGAAAACAATCTTTACCTCAACCAGGGGCAACAAGAAGATGGTCAGTGGGCTTTTAGGGATATAGCTGAAAATGCTGGTGTTCAGGAACCCTTACTTAGTTTTCCCTGCTGGTTTTTTGACTTTAACAATGATGGCCTGGAAGATATTTTTGTCTCCGCTTTTGATCAACTTGCTTTTTCCAACCAATCGGGGGAGCTAGCTGCGGATTACCTCGATCAGCCTTTTCAGTCTGATTACCCACGCTTATATCTCAATAATGGAGATTTGACTTTTAAAGATATTACTGAACAAACGACTATGGATCGTGCGGTACACACAATGGGCTGCAATTATGGAGATATAGATAATGATGGCTTTCTGGATTTTTATCTGGGAACGGGGGCGCCGGATTATCGGGCGATTGTTCCCAATCGAATGTTTAGAAATGATAATGGTAAAAAAGTCCAGGATATTACTACTGTCGGTGGTTTTGGACATATTCAAAAGGGACATGGAATTAGTTTTGGCGACTTGGATAATGATGGAGACAGTGATGTCTACGCAGTTATGGGCGGATCTTTTTCCGGGGACAATTTTCAAAATGCACTTTTTGAAAATCCCGGCAACGATAATCGCTGGATCACGCTTTTAATAATTGGGCAAAAAGCAAATAAAATGGCTATGGGAGCAAAAGTTCGACTGGTTTTGGAAATGGCGGATGGTCAGGAAAAATTAATATACAGAACCGTTTCAAATGGAGCCAGTTTTGGTGGAAATAGCCTGCAATTGGAAATTGGCCTGGGTATGGCCAAGCGAATCAAATCTGTTGAAGTCAACTGGCCGAATGATGAAAATCAATTTGTTGATTATGGAACTGTAGCATTGAATCAGAAGATTAAAATCATAGAAGGTCAGAATAAGCCGGAGGTTTTAAATTCCCCAAAAATAACCTTTAAAAAAGATATGGAGCATCATCACCACCATCATTAATTAGATGCCAAAATTCATATTAATTTAAAAAAAAGAAAATTGTCGGAATTAGCCTTTGTTTTGAGTTCAAACGGGCTTATATTTCAGTGCCTTATGAGATGAATTAGTGTTGTTTTTCTAAAATTACCCTATTCCTAGTATTGACCTTGGCTCATCTAGGTATTAATTTTGTTATACTAAAATTCTATACCTTATTATTCGGTAATTCTTCCCAATATACCCACTATTTTATTAAAACTGCTTTTGAAATAATTGTGTATTCGAAATAGATATCTATTTTTGTAGTATAAATTATAACTTAATAAGTTATAGAAAAGGAGAAATCCTGTGAATTTTACACCATGTACAAAAAATTATATATACTGGCACTGCTGGCTGTTACTTTTACTGCTTGTACGAAAGATAAGACTTACATAGCTTCTCCCGAAGATTATGAATTAGACAGACTACTGCTTCAGCACGGCGGAAAAGATAATTATATCCTACCTGATACGGATGACTATGGGCTCATCCCGCAAGATCCGGAAAACCCACTCTCTAAAGCAAAAGCTGATCTGGGAAAATTGCTTTTTTATGAAACTGGCCTGGCTCTGGCGCCACTTCATTCTCTTGGTGAGGGAACCTACAGCTGCGCCACTTGTCATGTACCGTCTGCAGGATTTCGTCCAGGAAGCCCGCAAGGGATTGCCGATGGAGGATTGGGCTTTGGAGATAATGGAGAAGGACGTTTTAAGAATAATATATACGCAGATCACGAACCGGATGTCCAAAGTGTCCGGCCATTAAGTGTACTGAATGTAGCTTTTGTAACAAATACAACCTGGAATGGTCGCTTTGGGAGTACCGGGCTTAACGAAGGAACAGAAGCGCTATGGAATCACGAAGATGGGTCTGAAATCAATCATTTGGGATTGCGTGGCCTCGAAGGGCAAAATATTGAAGGATTGGACATACACCGAATGGTAATTAATAAGAATGTTTTGGATAACCTGAATTATACGCCATTATTCGATGAGGCTTTTGGCGATATGCCGGAACCGGATCGATATTCTCCCTTGGCAGCAAGTTTTGCTCTTTCCGCCTATTTGAGAACCTTGTTAACCAATGAAGCACCTTTTCAAAACTGGCTAAAAGGAGACAGAGCAGCTATGACGGATCAGGAAAAAAGAGGGGCCGTTCTATTTTTTAGTAAAGCAAATTGTTCTACCTGCCATAGTGGAAAATCCTTGAATGGAGATAATTTCTATTCGCTCGGCGTTGATGATTTACACAAAACCGGAGCGCTGAATACCAATAGTGAAGATCCCGCAAATCTGGGACGGGCAAGCTTTACCGGCCTGGAAGAGGATCGGTATAAATTCAAAGTACCCCAACTGTATAACCTGGGGGATGCACCTTTTTATTTTCATGGCGCTAGTAAGGAAACATTGGAAGAAGTAGTGGAATATTTCAATGAAGCCATTCCGGAAAATTTTGATGTACCTTCTGCTCAAATATCTTCCGGTTTCAAACCATTAAACCTTTCTGAACTTGAAAAGGCCGATTTAGTAGCTTTTTTGAAAAATGCACTGAGCGATCCTAATTTGGATCGGTATGTACCCGAAAGCGTACTTTCCGGTAATTGTTTTCCAAATAATGATCCTTTTTCTCAGGCGGATTTGGATTGCAATTAATGGGTTTTTATCAGTTTTTTTAAGATCAAACCATCGGGGGTATTTATTTTTATAATAAAAATGCCATTGGGAAATCCACCAAGATCGATGCTTTGCTGCTGCCCCCGAAAAGTATTTTCCATTATTATTGCTCCTTTTGTATCCAGTATACTCAATTGCCATTCTGTCATTATCTCTTTTTCAAAATGAATATTGAAAAGCCCATTCGACGGATTGGGATGAATCTGAACCGTATGGTTTAAAATAAGCTCTTCCGTATTGACGAAAAAATTGCTGGTATCAATAAGCCCCGGGCTTAGATTATAATAAGTCCCGCTACCTGAGCTTTCCAGCTTAACGGCCCGGAGCATGTAATAATAATCCCCAAAGGAAGGAGGCACATCCGTAAAAGTATTCGGATCGCTTATGATCCCGGGGCTGATCCGTTCAAAACCGCCATCAGGATTTGTACCACGATAAATATAATAACCAATCACTTCAGGATCGGGACTGGCCTCATAAGTGAAACTCACCTGATTTTCCAGAATTTGACTGGCTTCGAAAGCCAGGGGAGCTTTTACAATGTGCATTTTCAAAGTTGGATCACCCATTAAAGCCGTATGTACCAACTGTGGTCCCGGAAGGTAGAGCCCGTTTGTGTTTTGGCTGGCCCGTGCACAATAACCGATGTGATAACCCAGAGCCATTTGGTGAAAGGTCCAGGGCGGATTTCCGGCCCAAACATTGGTCAGGGTCAAGCCGGAAGCAAGCGGTGCTTTTAAAAAATTATTATCGTTGTCCCAATCACCGAACTGGCTACCAAAAAGCATGGTGAAAATGCTGAGTAAACTATCATTGGCAAAATCTGTAGAAGTACCGATTCCATCGGCACTGACGTGGGAGCCACCACCACAACCGTAGGACCAAAGATAGGACTCATTGGTCATTGTACTAAAATAATCTACTTCATCTATATTTTCTGCGCCAAACATCGGAGCAAAATTTCTCCATCCGCTGGCTGCCGGTGCGGCAAATTGTTGATTAAAATTATCGTCTATCAGGCCACGTCTTTGTACTTCTATTTGCCCGCTGCGCCAGGCGTGATCTTTATCCAGATAATGTCTGGTTAATTCTATTTCATCTGGAGTAAAAACATTCATATCATAAAAATCCACCCTTCCATGCTGTAGCTCCAGCTTGCCCGTCGGGATGGAATCCTGATCAAATTTCCCATCACCCGGAACGTTGTGATTTCTTTCAAAAAAGGCCGTCGTAATATTCGCTACCTCATCGGTCCAGATGCCATCCAGCTCTGCGTAATAAGTATCTGCTGACCAGGCGCCCTGGTGGTTTTCGTTATGTGTATCGGGGTAGATGTCTCCGGAGTAAGGCACGGGAACATGTCCAATAATAAAGAGCGCTTCTAGGCCCGGAAATTCATTTTTGACATCGAGAATTGTTTGTTTAACGGAAGGAACGGCATCGGTTTTCAGAGCATCCCGAATGATGACGTGCCAGCCTTCGGCGATCAAGTCTTGTCTGAGACGTTGAATTTCCGCATCTAATGGAACGAGATAATCGTTATCGATTAGTAGTAAAATACTTCCCTGATTTTCGATTGCCGGAGCGCGAATACCTGCGTATATGAAACCATACTTTGGGCGTTCATCAATAAAATCTCCGACATTGCCCGAAGTTCCGATTTCCATATTGGTTTGGTGATCATTCAAAGTCCAGGAAGTGCTGTTGGGGAAAATATCCGGTGCAATTGTGATGATTACATCGGTACAGGATTGCCCTTCATCGCAGACTGTAAAAATCTGCTCATCTGACCAGCCGAAATTAGAACCTTCCGCAATTATATTGCCGCATGCTTCGATCCGGTAAAAGCCGAAATTAAAATTACAGCATAAGCCAATACCGTACATATCCTGAATAGAAAAGCGGAGTTCTGTTCCCGGGGTGATGCAAAAAGTATCGCGAACCAGATCAAATTCTTTTTTAAAAAAAGCGTATTCAAATGCTTCGCCTTCCTCTATATCGGTATCGATAAATGAAGTAGCATCACCGGGCAATACAGCTATTTTTTCTCCCCAGCTATCCGCAGACAGGGCTTTTTTATAAACATTATAAAAATTGGCGGTTTCATCTATGGGCCAGTTAAAGGTAATTTGTGGTGGATTTTCCTGTACAATCGCACTTACTTCAACGGATCGCTCTTTAGCAGTCTGTCCCCAAAGGGAAATACAAATGCTCAGCAACAATAGGGTCAAGGAGGTTCTCATTTATATTTGTTTTTCGATCCTCGCCATTCGATAATCTAAAATAAATATCGATTATCAAATGGCGAAAACAGATTTTTATCAATCTCTGATTTTTACAAAAGGAATTTGCTGGTAAGGATAACCTTCCATTTTTATATAAAAAATATACGGCCCGGCGGTCCATTCATCAATATCTGTAACGATGCTTCCTTCTCCTGCTTCCACAGCCATTTCATCTTCTTTAAAAATAACTCCCTGGCTGTTGGCAATAATGTATTTCAAAGTTCCATCCGTAAACGT
Organism: Saprospiraceae bacterium; assembly: GCA_028280415.1. Lineage (GTDB taxonomy): Bacteria > Bacteroidota > Bacteroidia > Chitinophagales > Saprospiraceae > JAHDHW01. Next base: position 50,094 of record JANQLV010000069.1, on the reverse strand, counting down.
TTCATAATTTACGACAGCTACTTTCTCCGCCGGATTCGGGTAGAGTACTGCATTTACTCCCCGGCGATTACTGGCTCGAACCACCTGCCCGGAATTATTTCCTCCATTAGCATTTGAAACGCTACAACCCATGATTTCAACTTCCGCCAATGTAACGAAACCAGCACCATTGTTTTGAATTCTGACATAACGTCCGGTCGCCTCAATATTAATCGTGCTCGGAGTAGCGGCTATAGAAGTCTGATGAAAATTAAGCACTCCGGGCTGAGCAATTACATCGGATAAATCGCCATCAACAAAGGGAACATCCGAAACCAAGATATAATAATTACTCAAAAAGTCCGAGCAACAATCTGTACGATTCCAGACATTTATCTCTTCGATATTATAAACATCCCCCAGATCAATTTCCCACCAGGGTTGCATTTCCCAACTGGTACTGGAAACGGAATAATCGCCAAACCAAATACCACTGGTATTGCCATCTATAGCAAGCTCGGGTTCTGCACCTCCGCCATTGTATGCAGAAGATTGCGAAGCAGTACCATTCAAAGCCAGGTTTTCTAAAACATCACAAACTCCACCATTATTATTAATGGTTGTAAAACTTACTTCATCCGAAGACTCCGGAAAATTCAGGGGAGCATGCAGATCATCGGCCAACTGTGCCGTGAGCGTATGTGCCCCGGCATTTACATTGGTAAAGGTATGGGTCCCGGAAGTTCCGATATTATGGATATCCACAGGAGGGTTCGCATCCAGTGTCAATAAAAGATGCTCAGCATTATAACCGGCCAGGTCGCCGGAAACCTGAAAGTTTACGATTACATCTGTTCCCGAAATAATACTTCCTTCACTAGGCGTACTAATTACTACTGTTGGAACTGGTGGAGGATCGTAATTTACCGTGATGGTATTGGAAACCAGGTTTGGATTCCCGGCATTATCCGTAACAACTCCGGCAGGTAGAGTAATAGTCACATCGCCTGCCTGTTCAGGGAGGATAACCAAAGCATAATTTTGACCACTTCCATTGAGTCCGGTCGCTGATCCATTGGATATTGAAAAATCACTATTGGCTAAACCTATAACGGGTTCACTAAAATTAACATTGACGCCAAAGCTACTGTTGGCGTTTTGTACATTAGAACTAAGTGTTGCTTCTGGAGGTGTAGTATCTCCATTGTTATTATTGAGACAGCCCATAACTTCCAACTCGGCTAAAGCAACGAAACCTGAACCACCGTTTTGTACTCTGACATATCGACCTGTTCGTCCAATATTCACGGTTGTCGGACTACCTGCTGTCACTGTCTGATGATAAGCACTGACACCAGATTGATTTAGAACCTCATTCAGGTCTCCCGAAATGAAAGGAACATCGGAAACAAGGATATAATAATCGCTCAGGAAATCCGAACAACAATCCGTTCTATTCCAGATATTGACATATTCTATGGCATAAACGATTTCGAGATCAACTTCCCACCAGGGCTGTGAGCCCCAGCTCGTACTTGCTACAGAATAAGTACTAAACCAATTGCCATCCGTATTTCCGTCAACGGCTAGTTCTGCTTCTGCACCACTGCCGTTATAAGGTGTGGAAACGGAAGCAGGTTTATTAAGTGCGACATTGGTTGGCGAATTACAATCTCCATTGCCCGGAGCGGTGTAATTTACACTGATGCTGTTAGAACTATTGTTTCCATTACCAGCAGCATCCTCTGCACTGTTTGCCGGAAGCTGAATACTAACGGTACCATCTGTATCAGGTGAAACGGTAAAAGAATAATTATTCCCCGAACCGGACAGGTTACTGGCACTTCCATTACTAATATTGAAATCACTTAAAGCCAGACCAGAAACGGATTCGTTGAAATCTACATTTACTATAAAAGGTGCAGAAACATTATTATTGGCAGTGCTTAGGTTAACATCCGGAGCGGTAGTATCACCACCACCGGGATTAGAGCCATTTTCACAACCCAGTACCTCTACTTCAGCAAGAGCCATAAAACCGGCTTGACTATTTTGAACCCTGACATAACGACCTGATGCACCAATAGAAATATTAGTGGGAGAGCCGGCGGTGCTTGTTTGGTGGAAACTAATTACACCGGCCTGATTTAATAAGGTATTAAGATTATTACTAGTAAAAGGTGCATCTGAGATTAAGATATAATAATCGCTTAAAAAGTCTTCGCAACAGTCTGTACGGTTCCAGATATTAATATTATCAATATTGGAAACACTTTGCAGATCGACCTCCCACCAGGGTTGATTGCTCCAACTGGTACTGGAAACGGAATATTCAGCATACCAGTTTCCGTTGGTATTTCCATCAACAGCCAATTCCGGCCCCGCCCCGGAACCGCTATAGTTACTGGATTGGTTAGCTGGTTTATTCAAAGCAATATTAGTTGGATTATTACAATCATTATTTCCCGGAGCAGTATAGTTGACATTCAGAATGTTGGAAAGGGTGTTGCCATTTCCTCCATTATCCTGAACCGAGTTTTCCGGAAGTTGAATGGTAATAAGTCCTTCGTTGATCGGCTCAATACTGAAATAATAATTAAGTCCGACATTACTTAAGTCATTTTGAGCAGTACCATTGGAGATATTAAAATCATCAATACTAAGGCCATTAACTTCCTCATTAAAACTTACCACAACTTCAAAAAGCCCGTTAACATTATTTGAAACGGTACTTAAAGTAACAGAAGGGGGATCAATATCCTGCGGTCCGGTATAATTGACATTTAGAGTATTCGAAGCGGTATTTCCATTACCTGCAGCATCTTGCGCACGATCAGCTGGTAATTGAATGCTTACATTACCTATGGCATTCGGAGTGATATTGATGGTATAATCCTGTCCTGAGCCGGAGAAACCGGAAGCAGTACCATTGGAAATATTAAAATCACTACTACTTAGGCCATTAACAGTTTCATTGAAGCTAACTATAACTTCAAAAGGTCCACTGACATTATTCGAAGCAGTACTTAAAGTAACAGAAGGGGGATCAATATCCTGTGGTCCGGTATAATTGACATTTAGAGTATTCGAAGCGGTATTTCCATTACCCGCAGCATCCTGCACACGATCAGCTGGTAATTGAATGCTTACATTACCTATAACATTCGGAGTGATATTGATGGTATAATCCTGTCCTGAACCGGATAAACCAGAAGCAGTACCATTGGAAATATTGAAATCATTAATACTAAGGCCACTAACCGCCTCATTAAAGTTTATCACAACTTCAAAAATTCCATTAACATTATTCGAAACGGTACTTAAAGTAACAGAAGGTGGATCAATATCCTGCGGTCCGGTATAATTAACATTAAGAATGTTGGAAGCGGTGTTGCCATTTCCTCCATTATCCTGAACAGAGTTTGCTGGAAGTTGAATAGTAATAAGTCCTTCGTTGATCGGCTCAATACTGAAATAATAATTGAGCCCGACATTACTTAAGTCATTTTGAGCAGTACCATTAGAAATATCAAAATCATCAATGCTTAGGCCATTAACTTCCTCATTAAAACTTACCACAACTTCAAAAAGCCCGTTAACATTATTCGAAGCAGTACTTAAAATAACAGAAGGGGGATCAATATCCTGAGGTCCGGTATAATTGATATTCAGAGTATTCGAAGCAGTATTTCCATTACCTGCAGCATCCTGTGTACGATCAGCTGGTAACTGGATACTCACATTTCCTATAGTAGTGGGAGTGATAGTGATGGTATAAGCTTGTCCCGATCCCGATAAACCGGAGGCAGTACCATTGGAAATATTAAAGTCATTAATACTTAGGCCATTTACATTTTCATTAAAATCAATATTTACTTCAAAAGGCTCGTCAACTGTATTATTAGCAGTGCTTAAAGTAACAGTAGGAGCTTCAGTATCGGGTGCAATGTATTCCGGAAATAGCAAAAATTGTGGAACGACTTGCTGTCCCTGGCTCGCGCTGGACCATCTAAGCCGGGCAACTGCGCCTCCTCCGTTTTCGTAGTATTCCATTTTAATTGGTACTATTGTGCCTGCGTTCAATGCGATATTACCCGAGTGATTGGTAGGTGATTGGTCCACCCAGGCATCAACGATCAATTGATCATCGACCCAAAGCCTTACTCCATCATCTCCGGTAACTGTAAAAGTGTACGTTTCACTGTGCAGAGGTAGAATACCGCCTTCCCAACGGACAGAAAAAGTATTTGCTCCTATAGAAGGATGCGGCGAGCCAGTGCCCCACTGAAAATCGATAACCGGATCAATACGAGTAAGCGCCTGGTTCGTAAAGTTCATATTATTAAAATAGTTTCCGGTAAGCCCTGTTCCTCCAGCGGGGTTAACTGTAAAAACATGATCAATTGGAATTGCCGGTGCATAGGTATCATTTCCACTTTGGAGCGCCCGGACCGTAACGATACCCGGTGTTCCACTCAGAGTAAGTGTGTTTCCGGTAATACTCGCCGGCCCGGAGATCACATGGAATATGATCGGCAAACCCGAACTGGAAGAAGCAATAAGTTGCATAGGGGGATCAATCGTTAGTTTATCAGCCAGGGGATCGAAAGTTATGGTTTGTTCGAGCCCAGTACAATTCGGATAAATATCTTTTTGATAAGTAGATGATAAACCAGCCGGATCGGTAACTTGTAATTTGATCCGATAAAAATAAGTTGCACCATCACAACCAACCGGAGTAAGCGTAGCGGTAGTTGATGCATTATTATCGCCGGGCTCTGCGTGGAAGTGATTATTATGATGTAATTCGGTAAACCACTCAAAATTTAATTGATTATTATTATGCTCATTATCATTTACGACTGCATTGAGGTTGAGTGTGGTAGAACTGGTCGATGAAAAAGTATTTATATTATCAATACTGGTACTGATGATTTGAGGTGGAGTATTATTCAGTGAAACAACCAGGTTTTTTTGCTCGGAAAGATTTCCATCAGAAACGGTCATCGTAACCGTAAACGAGGTAGGTTGACCATTGCTGCTGGTAAAAGTATGCGAGGGGTTTGCTTCATTACTGCTATTGCCATCCCCAAAATTCCAGTCATAAGTAAGTTGATCACCATTTGGGTCATAAGACAGGTCACCTTTGAAATTAACAGTTAAAGGGCTACTACCATAGGCAATATCTGCACTAGCTAAAGCAAAAGGCGGTAAATTTCCACCAGTAAAAGAGATTTTTCTAACTGAATTATTTACCTGAGGATTTCCACCGGAGGCTCCGGCGATATAGTAGAGACTCCCATTGATAGGGTCCGTACCAATAAAAACAATCCGATCGGCTCCGGTCTTAAATTCCTTTACCTGTGTAGGGGTATTATTGTCATCAAAGGCAAAGTTTATAATCCAGTCACCGCCATAATCTGCATGAAAATAAGAGTTGTTCCATTCTGCGGGAAAATCACTGGCCTCGTACCATACTCCACCGATGGAACAGTTACCAGTAAAATTAGGACCTGGTAATTGTCCCGATCCTACATTTACAATAGAACCATTTACAAGACCTCTGGCTGTTCCGTTTCTCCAATCAATTTTTGCACGTTCGTGATTATCCGGCTCATAATTGGAGTTGTTATAGCCGGGTTGAGTGGTCATTCCTTCGAATTTGGGCCATCCAAAATTGAGCCCGGGTGCATCCACAACATTTAATTCTTCCCGATTACCCCAACCAACATCACCGATATAAATTGCGCCCGGGTCGCCATCCGCCGGATCGTGGCTACCCGTTTCTGGTCGAAGCGTCATTCGACAGGGGTTTCGCAGCCCTAGGGCAAAGATTTTGGATGCTGCTGATCCGGGATCACTGGGTTCGTAGAAAGGATTGGAAGCAAGCCCGTCTCCGGTTTCAGGATCAATTCGAATAAGCTTACCAGCCAGGTTATCCATTACCTGTGTCCGATAAGCCCCAATGTTTTGACTTGGAGTAATTATCCCATCGTCAATTGCTTGTTGCCAGTACGTTTCTGAAGCAGAACCTTGATCTACTGAACTATAAGAAGCACCATCTCCAAAACTGGCGAGTAGTGTTCCATCTGTTCCAAAAACCAAAGAACCTGTTCCGTGGGATTGGTGAAGATTCGGGAAACCATCGGAGCTGATACTTTCTCCGAGTAAAACGGTTCGACTATTGGGCACTAAGCTGGTGAAGTTAGTATTTACATCTGCTTGAAAGCGCGTGATTCGGCCAATGGTAGCATCAAAATATTCGTTGCTATTTGGATTATAATTATTTGTACCATAGTACAAAAGATGATGTCGATCGACGATATATAAACAATACATATAACCATTGGATAGAAAATTGGGATCTAAGACAAAACCCAACATTCCAAAGTCTCGCCAGTTACCAACTTCTTCGCTAATATTTAAAAGTGGATTGGGCAGCACCTGCCCATTTTCGACGACCCAGACTTTTCCACCTTTTTCATAAACGTACATACGTCCATTATCATCAAAGGTAAGACCAACAGCCTGATCAAAAGGGCCAACGTATTCCTGATCAATAAAACCGGAAGGTTGCGCCGATACTTGAAGCGTAAATGAAACAGTAAAAAAGAATAAAAGAAAAGTAAATTTCCAGTTTTTCATTTTGTAAGTTTTGTATGTCTGACGGATCGCTGCTTATATATTTTTTAAGGTTAAACCACAAAAATAAGTGGCAGGCGATTGTAAAATTGTCTATAATCCAATGCAATACTCTTGCTAATCGTACCTTTAGACGAATCGATCTAAGGGAACTTCAAGAAATAAATTAACATTTTGTCGAGGGGGATTGAAAATTCTTGATTCAATCAAGTTTGTATAAATAGTCGGTTATAAGGGAGATTTTAACAGCAGGTGATTGATTGTGAAAGGTGATAGTCAAATTCCCTGGACTATTTGCAACGTAATTTAAGATTTTGGAAGCTGATTTCAAACATTTTTGGGAGATTTCGACAAAAGAAGACAGGTTATTTTGATGGTGTTAATTATAGATGAAAAATGTATTGAGTTTATTTATTGGCCTGGAGCAAGATATAAACCCAGTTTTATTTCAGCCGGATTCTCATCATTTTTATAAAAATCAAGCATCCTCTGACCGTCCTGGCGGTATTTTACCCTTGCTCCGAAAAACGATCCTGACATATCTTGGTGTTATCGGACCAGTAAATACTATTCAAACTATTTTGACGGTACAATATTCACGTTCAAATTATTCAAACAGCCTTGTAATATTTTGGCAAATTCTCCACCGTGTGGAGGATCAAACAAGGTCAGATGGTCACCAGGAACTTCATGGATTTCCACCCCTCCAAGGGCAAAGGGCTGCCAGCCCAGGGATTCAAAATCATCCAGATAAAAACGTTGTGCCCGGGCTTTGAATAAATAAATTTTTCCATCATAAGGTGTAAGCTGGTATTGATCAAAAGCCTTTTTATTCGCCTGATCTACTTTTCCGCCAAAAACTGCATCGGCTTCTTTAATGTCATTTTTACCGTTTTGGCCCACCCATCGTTGATAACGTCTTTTGAGGACATGTGATTTGTATTTCAAATTCGGGATGGGGTCTTTAGCTAAAAGGGAGATGTTCCAGGCTACCTTTTTACCCAGATTCGAAAGTCTTTTATAATAATTATTATGCTCTTTGAGCCCGGTAATATTTTTATGAACAATGGTATCAAACATGGCAAGCATCTTTATTTCCTTGCCCAGTGCTTTAAGTTGTTTTGCCATTTCAAAAGCAATGAGTCCGCCAAAAGAGTAACCCGCCAGAGCATAAGGGCCGTCTGGGTTTTGTTCTAAAATTTCCCGGATGTAATGTGCGGCGATATCTTCCATTTTATCGAAAGGCTCTGCCTCTCCATTGAGTCCGCGCGCCTGCAGGGCGTAAAGGACTTGATCCTCATCCATATTCGCGGCTAAAGTTTGAAACATCAAGACATGCAGACCAGCGCCATGTACCAGATAAAGCGGTGTTTTTGTTCCTTTAGGTTTAATAGGAACTAGAGAGCTATTGATACTTTTTTCAATTTTTTGATCGTCATCCAGAAAGATACCCAGTTGCCGGATAGTAGCGTTTTCGAGCAAAGTAGCAAGTGGAAGTTTTTTCTTCGTTTTTTGCTCAAGCAGCGCAATCATGTTTATAGCATCGATAGAATGCCCGCCGAGCGCAAAGAAATCATCATCTATACTAATGTCAGACTCATCCAGAATATCCGACCAGATATTTAAAATTAATTTTTCTGTATCTGTTTTTGCCGGTTTAATCTCTGTATCAGCCTTTTGTTTAGTGCTTTCAGGTGGCGGGAGCTTGCTGCGATTCACTTTCATGGTAGCCGTTAACGGGAACTGTTTCATAGAAACAAAAGCTGCCGGGATCATATAATCAGGCAGTTTTTTACTTAGATATTGTTTCAAATCTTCAAAATCAAGCTGCGCTCCTTGTTTGGGGATGCAGTAGGCTACTAGCTGTTTTTTATCTTTTTGATCTTCACGAATCATGACTACATTCTCACGAATGGCATCATATTGATCAATTGCTGCTTCTATCTCTCCCAACTCAATTCGAAAGCCACGGATTTTAACCTGACTATCCACCCGGTTAAGATATTCCAGATCACCATTGCTAAGATAACGAGCCAAATCTCCTGTACGATAGAGTTTTTTACCAAAAGTATCAAAAGGATTGTCCACAAATTTTTCAGCATTAAGTACTTCGCGTTTGAAATATCCATTCGGAGCGACACCAGCACCACCAATGTATAACTCGCCAGCCACGCCAATCGGAACGGCTTGCATATATTGATCAAGGAGATAAACTTGCACATTATCAATAGGACGACCAATTGGTTCGTAGGCACTTTCCGCCTTGGTCATTAACCGATCTCCTTCTAATCGTTTCAAAGTTGACCAGATCGTAGTTTCGGTTGGGCCGTAAATATTATATAATCGCTTGCTTCGCTGAACCAGTTTATTGGATAGCTCTTTATTCAGCCCTTCTCCACCACAAAGAATAGTTAGTTGATCATCACCTTGCCAATCCGTCATGAGTAACATTCGGAAGGTGGAAGGTGTAGCTTGCATTAAAGTAGGCTGTACTTTTTGCAAGGTATCTCTTAATTGGAATCCGTCTTTCTTCTCCATTTCGCTTGCGATATAGACTTGCGCCCCGATCATTAGGGGGAGGAAGAAATCCTGTACCGATGGATCAAAGGCAATACTGGCTACACTGAATATTTTTTCATCTTCAGTTAAATCCAGTGCTTTGATTATAGAAAGATGATGATCTATAACGGCCCGATGCGGAATTAAAACCCCTTTGGGTTTGCCGGTAGAGCCCGAAGTATAATTGACATAAACCAGTTGATCCGGACTAATACGTTTGAAAAGATTGCTGGTCGAACAGGCTCTGATCAGGGATTCATCGCGATCCAGACAAATTATATTTTCAAAACTACTGGAGACGGTTCCCAAAAGGTGTTCCGAAGTGATCAGAAAATCGGCCCGGGCATCCTCCAGTATTACTTTGAGTCGATCCATTGGATTATTCGGATCGAGTGGGACGTAGATTGCTCCGATTTTCATACAGGCCATCAAGGCAATGATCATATCAACACTACGCTCAAAATAAACACCGATGAAGTTCCCGGTATGAACACCTTTGGCCACAAAATAATGTGCAACCTGATTCGCTCTTTGGTTGAGTTGATGATAAGTCATACTTCGATGGGCATCCACTGCTGCGATGCGATCCGGGGTGGTGACCGCTTGCTCTTCCAGATATTGATGTAAAACTCTTTCTGATCTTTCATATACATTATCGTTCCAATCATGAAGGAGGGTCTTTCTTTCGGAGGGAGGAAGGATATTCAGGCGCCCGATTTGTTGTTCGGGATTTTCAATAATACTTTCTAACAGCCTTACAAAAGAGTTTAATCTTCTCTGAATCGTTTCAGTATAAAAGAGATCTGTATTATAAATCCATTCAATAATCAGACTATCTTTTGTCGGTTTTACATTGATAAAAATGTCAAAAGTTTCATAGTTCCGCTGGATGGGCTGCATGGAGACTTCCAGATTTGCAAAATCCAATGTTCCGAGGGGACTATCCATATTGAAGAGTATGGAAATGATCGGTGTCCTGCTCGGATCACGAGGTACCTTGAGGTTTTGAACTAGGCTGCCAAAGGCCAGGCTCTGATGCTCGAAAGCATCCAGGAGCTTGCTACGGGTATTGCCAAGTACCCGGGCAAAAGAATCTTCCGGATTGGTTTGTAAACGAACCGGCAGCAAATTAACGCCGTGGGCAACGAGATGGGGGTTATCGCTTTCTGCCTGTGCAGCAGAAGTGATTCCAAGTACAAAATCTTCCTGATGGGAAAGCCTGTATATAAATACCTGAAAAGCTGTGTAGATTAGGTTAAACAGGGTTGTTTTTTGGGTAGTCGCACTCCTTTTTAAAGCTAAAAGCAGGTCTTTGGAAATTTCCAATCGCTCCAACTGAGCCGAATAGCTTTTACTGGCCGGACGAGCCAGATCTGTTGGGAATTCCAGAATGGGGATATCCTCTTTAAACTGATCTTGCCAAAATGCAAGCGCTTTTTTCTGTGTCTCTGAGTCTTTAAGCTGGAGGCGTTCTTTTATAAATGCACTAAGCTGTTTGGGTCCGGGAAGTGATTCCTTAGCTCCACATTCAATAGAATAAAGCCTGGCCAAATCGTTGAGCAATACTCCCATTGACCAGCCATCTGCAATAATGTGATGGATGCTGAAGTAAAAATAATGTTCCGTATCGGCACATTTTACCATTTTTGCCCGAAAGGGTACTTCATCAAATATGTCAAAAGAAAGTTCTCCTTCATTAAAACGAATGCGTTTAAGTATATCCAGTTGCTCGGTTTTATTCCGATCACTTATATCCTGAAAGTCGATTGTTGCAGGACCTTGATCAAGGATGAATTGTACCGTCTCGGTTTTCGAAAAGCGGGTACGGAGCGCTTCGTGTCTGGCAATTAATTTTTGAAAAGCTGTTTTGAAATGATTCAGATTGAGCAAGCCGGTCAAATGGAACTCCGAACCTAGATTATAGGCTGCGGCAGCGCCTTTACCGAGTTGTTGTTCTACCCAAATCTCCTTTTGCCCTTCCGTGAGGGGTAGCTTTTTTTTTACAAGCGGCGGTGTTGCGGAAGCCTTGAGGGTTTGTTGAGAAGGGGGTCTTATGATCAGATTTTGATCTTCGACTTCCGCAACTGTTATCTTAAAGAAACCCGCCGTTTGCATTTCTTTGATACTTTCTTCGAATAGGGTGACGGTATGGTTTAAATCCTTTTCCGTATGTGCCGTCGAAATTAAAGCAGCTTTTTCTGTTATATGTATCCCTTTTAATCTCAAATAATAAAAAATTAATCGGGACATTGGATTGTCATCCGTGATTTGAATAGAAACTATGGATGCTGTAGCTCTTACTCTTAGTGGCGCTTTAGTTTTTAGAAATAATGTTTTTAACCGATTGGCAAAGACTGTAGTTTTAGCATTCAATGCTTCATATAATTCTGATCCCTGTTTTTTGATCTCGGACAAGGCAGCATAAGAAGAGGCCAGTGCCAAAGGGTGTTTTACAAAGGTGCCACCAAAAAAAGTAAGGCCGGCTTCGGGATAACTGTCATCACCAAAATTCCATTGCCCCCCGTCAAAAACATCCATGTATTTGGATTTGCCGGCAAGGGCGGCCATAGGCAGACCTCCGGATATAATTTTCCCGTAAGCGATGAGATCAGCTTTGATATTATACCATTCCTGCGCACCACCCAGTGCTAGCCTGAATCCAGTGATCATCTCATCAAAAATCAGGGCGATATCGTTTTGAGCCGTAAGTTTTCTAATCTGCTGAAACAATTCCCTTGGTTGTCGGCTAGGGCGATTGGGTTGTATTGGTTCTATGATAACAGCAGCAACTTCGTGTACATGGGCCTTTATTTTTTTTAGCACATCCGGATCATCGTAATCGAGAATGATCATGTTTTGCACCGCAAGCTTTGGTATGCCCGGAGCGACTGGCATGGCTTTAGTGCGGCCGTTCATTTTAACGGCTCTGACCAATAGCTCATCAGCTATGCCATGATAGTCTCCTTCAAAGACAATAACCTTATCTTTCATACTTACTGTCCGGGCTGCTCTAACTGCAGCGACAATAGCCTCCGAACCGGTATTGACTAAAGTTGCTCTTTCACAACCGCTTAATGCACAAAGTAAATCTGCTACTTTTTTGGCCAGGGGACTTAAGACACCGAGTTCAAAACCTTTTTCCAGTTGAATTTTAACCGCTTCCTGAATGAAGTCGGGCGTATGTCCAAACAGGCTTATCCCAAAAGCATTGCGATAATCGATATATTCATTGCCATCAACATCCCAAATTTTGGAACCTTTGGAGCGTTCCACGGCAATCTGATAGACCATGTCTTTCCAAAGCCTGTTAAATCCGGTAATCGATCTGGGATCGGCCAAATGTTTTCTCTGTGCTTGACTTAGTTCTTGTGAACCTTTGGTGCGTTCTGTATATCTTTGGATTAGATTTTTTAAATAGTTTTTCTGCTGTTCACTCCATCCTTCGCGACCTTTTTTTTCCAATGGCTTCCACGGGCCATGTGCTGCAGCTTTTACGGATGCCTTTTTTTCAGAAAAAGGAGGATTGTTTTTCTCTTCTATTGAGGTTTGTTGCTGAATATCGGAGACTTTATTAATTGGGTTTTTATTTTTTTCTGCCGGAGGTTCTGGTTCTTCCGTCTTTTTTTCAATATGGACTGTTTGACCACTTAATAAAGCCAGTTGCTGCTGCATTAAATTCAGTTGCTGCTGAATAATATTTTGCAGTTGGCTATCAGGTTGTTTGGAAGGAACAATTTGCTCGGAGTGAATAGCATAATTGACTTTAGTAGCCGAAATCACCTCATTGGGATTTTCGATGAGAGGGCTTGAAGAGATGTTAGTTTTTTCTTTGTTTAATTTTTCTATTTCTTCACTGTAAAAGTCATCCGGAAGTTGCTTGTCCAGATAAGTCGTAAGCGCATTCAAATTTGGCGCTTCTTCAAATAATTGCCGGAAATTGATTTTGACAGGAAGCTGTTTTTTGATTTTGGCAACTGCCTGAGTGAGGAACAGGCTATCAAAGCCCAGTTCCAGGAAGCTGGTGCTATCATGGAGTTGATCCTTGTTGATTCCACTCAACTGGTGAAAAATATCTTTTAAGTTCTCGAGGACTAAATCCCTCCTTTTGATTTGTCTCGCGCCATCCTTATGCTTGTCCGACTGATTCATGCTTGTGTAAGATTCTATAATTTTCTGATGCTTCGGATTGATCCAGTGCCGAGTCCTTTCGAAAGGATATTTGGGCAAAGGTATCCTGCCAGGCAGATGATGGTGTAAGGCTGACCATTGAATATCAACTCCGGATAACCAGAGTTGTCCAATAGACTTTAGTATAAATGCATAATCATTTGTTGGTTCTTTGGGATGCCTGATAGAGGCTAACACTAACTGATTATCCTTTTTAGCCGGATGTTGTCTGGTAAAAGTACTCAAAGTTTGTCCGGGACCGGTTTCCAGTAAAATCCTGTTTTCGAGGTTTAATAACGTTTCGATACCATCACTGAATCTGACGGTCTGTTTTAGGTGATCTAACCAATATGAAGGTGTTTGAATCTTCTCGCTATCTGCAAATCTACCGCTTACATTTGAGATCAGGGGTATTTTGGGGGGAGAAAATTTTACTCCTTCCAGGTATTTGCCAAATTCTTCCAGAATCGGTTCTACTATTGCCGAATGTGCTGCCACGGAAATGTGCAAACGGGAATGGCTAATATCCAGAGAAACCAGCACTTCTTGTATTTGATCCAGAGCTGCATTACTCCCGGATAAAACGCAGTTGTCAGGCTTGTTAATAGCGGCAATGCTGATATCTTTATAAAGGTATTTTTGTAAATCCTTTTCAGGAAGCGCTACGCTGAGCATACCTCCACCTTTCAGGGTTTGGAATAACTTCCCTCTTGTGGCTACTATACCCAGTGCTGCTCTAAGCGAAAATACACCACTAATACAGGCAGCGGTATATTCTCCAAGACTGTGACCAATTAATTCACTTGGAACAATTCCCCATGATTCCCATAATTTTGCCGTTGCATATTCTACGGTAAACAGCAGGGTGATGCCTTCCAGGGGATCAGTAATCGGGCGATTTCTCTGCTCCTGATTTTTTGGATAAAGAATATCAAAATAATCCAATTGATAGTCCTCTTTCAAAATATCCAGACATTCCAGTACCGACTTTTTAAACAGGGGCTCTTGCTGAAACAATTCAAAACCCATGCTGGTATATTGAGCGCCACCTCCCGGAAAAAGAAAGGCAATTTTTTGATTTTTTTCTTTTGCCTTTTTATAAAAAAGTTGTGCTGCTTCCGGATCAGTGAATTTTTGTTTGGCATCTTCTGCATCCTTGGCAATTAGAAAAAATCTGTTTTCGAAGTGTCTTCTCCCAACTTGTAAAGTATGGGCAATAGTGGAAAAAGGTTTTTTATTGTTATCGAAATAATTCGAATATTGTTCTTTGATGCGCATCAAAGCAGTTTCCGATTTTGCAGAAAATAAAAGGAGCTGATGCGATTTTTCGGAATCTTTTTTGATGGAAGGGGAAGCCTCTTCCAGAACGATATGAGCATTGGTGCCTCCCAATCCAAATGAACTGACTCCGGCTCTTCTCGGATGTTCTCCTTTTTTCCAGTGAATAGTTTTTTTATTAATAATGAAAGGGCTCTGCCCGATATTGAGTTGAGGGTTAGCTTTTTGAAAATGCATTAATGGCGGAATCGCTTTATGCTGCATTGCCAGGATCGTTTTGATGATACCGGCTACGCAGGCCCCGGCGTCAAGATGTCCGATATTTGCCTTTACCGAACCGATATGGCAAAACTGCTTTTGTGAGGTGAAAGTACCGAATGCTTTACTAAGCCCGGAAAACTCGATTGGATCGCCTATTGCCGTCCCGGTACCATGCGCTTCAATATAGCTGACCGTTTCCGGATTGATATTGGCATTCTGATAAGCCCGGATGATCACCTCGGATTGTCCCTGTATACTTGGAGCCGTAAAACCTATCTTTTCCGAACCATCATTATTAATTGCAGTTCCTTTGATGACGGCATGGATATGGTCACCATCTGCTATCGCTTTTTCCAATTTTTTTAAAACAATAAAAGCCATCCCATGACCACGTACCATCCCATTGGCCTGCTCATCAAAAGTTCGGCAATAAGCATCGGGAGAGAGGGCATGACCTTCTTTGTGCAAATGCCCGGAAGCCAGTGGAGGCTGAATTCTGCCCCCGCCCACGATTGTCATATCCGAATCACCAGTCAAAATACTTTGACAGGCCAGATGAACAGCAACGCCGGAAGTAGAGCAGGCTGTTTGAATGTTGATTGCCGGGCCTTTGAGGTTTAATTTGTAAGCCACTCTTGTTGCCGGGAAATCTTTTTCCAAAGTAATTCCCAACTGAAAGTCATCAATTGATTTAAAATAGTTTGGATGAGTCAGAACATTATTTATCAGATAAGTATTGCGGGCGACGCCTCCAAAAACGCCAATTTTCAAATGATTTCTTTGCGGCTTGTAGCCTGCATCTTCCAGTGCATGGTAGGCACACTCGAGAAAGATGCGATGCTGTGGATCCATAAGTGCAGCTTCTTTGGGGAGATAGCCGAAAAATGCTGCATCAAAACAGGCTGCGTCTTCCAAAAAAATACCTTTTGGCACATAATCGGGATCCTTAAATTCTTTTGGATCAATTCCGGAAGCTTGTAATTCATCAGGGCTAAAAACGCTGCTGATATCTTTGGCTTCAACCAGGTTATTCCAGAATTCATCCAGGTTTTTTGCACCGGGAAAACGCGCCGCCATACCAATAATAGCAATGTTTTTGGATTGTTCAACATTAGCCGATATAGTACTTTTTGCAGATTGAATGTCCGTTATTTTTGGATAACCTAACTGGTAGGCAGTTTTCCAGGTTTTTTTATGCAGAAAATTATCTTCGATTACGCCTTTCCATTTATCAGCCAATTGAGGTTTTATACGTCCATGACCTAATAAATTAATATCTCCCATTGGTTTGGAATCCTTGTAAAGGCCATCCGTCATTTTCTGATCGAGCGCTTTATAGGGTTCTAGCAGATCGGAATAAAAGTCGAGATTTAATTCTTCGCAGAGCTTCCGCATCGAAGTTTCCGGGTTCTTGATTAAATCTTCATAGGCTAGGCTAGATTGTCGATTTTTTGGTATGTTTTGTAAAAAACGAAGTGCATTCTCGTGACTTTGCTGCCAGATCAGTTCCCCGGTTTGAGCAGAAGTATAGGGATGCGGTCGTAAATATAGTACTTGATCCATGTGCATTTTTTCGAAAGAACGGATCATTGCATAAGGATGTCGATACAGATGAATGTATAAAGCGTTTTCAAAAATATGTTCTGCTCTTTGCAGTGCTTGAGGGTCAAGGATATAAGAAGGAGATTTGTCTACGAGAATTTTATCGGCAATCCGGCTTTGAATTTTATGATAAAAATCGGCAACGGAACAAGCTTTTTGAGCTTCTTCTTGCAGCCAGGATTTGGCTTGTTCAACATCCAGGCTTTCAATTTCCATTAAAGCACGGATCAAGCCTTCCTGCCAAAGGTTATACTTGCCGGTATAAGCCCTGGCTCGTTCTGCAAGGTCTTCGAAATGGAGTAATTGTAATTCATTCGCAGCAAAAAGTTGAGGGTGTCCGGCGAGCATAACGCGTAGCAGTGAAGTGCCGGAACGTGGAGGTGCGAGAATAAATATGGCCTTTTTGTTTTTTTTAGCTTTTATCTGGGGAGGGCTGTGTTTAGGAAAATAATTTTTGAAATTTTGAAAATCAGTATCCTCTAATGACCGTTCCTGTTTTGGTTTTAAAGAGCTTGACAGGTTTACGGAAATTTGAGTTGCTATGGCTTCCGTATAATCCTTGCGCAGCATATCGGCAAATGTTGAGATCGTTGGATTTTCGAAAATGCTGGTGATGAAAATATTTTCTTTCAAGCCATTTTGCAATTCCGCAATGAAGCGAGCCGCCAATAATGAATTGCCACCGATCTCAAAAAACTTGTCATCGGGGTCGATGTGATCCAGTTCCAGGATTTGCTTCCATTTTTTTAAAATAAATAACTCAATATCATTGAATGGACTAATCCTGGGCCTTTCCTTTTGGGGATGATTAAAATCATAATTAGACAGTGCCTGACGATCTATTTTACCGCGATTGGTCAAAGGCATTTTTTCCAGAGAAATGAACTTTGAGGGGATCATATAGACCGGCAACTTCTTTTCCAGGAATTGCTTTAATTCCCCTTGATCAATTATTTCATTTTTTATAGGAACAAAAAAAGCAAGCAGCTTTTGGGATTCTGCTTTTTCACCAACAAGCAGAACAATTGTTTCCCTTACTTTTTTATGTTGCAAAAGTCTTGCTTCGATTTCACCGGGTTCAATCCGATAACCTCGCAGTTTGACCTGAAAATCCTTTCTTCCGATAAAATCCAGATTCCCATCGGGCAGCCTGCGCCCCAAATCGCCACTTCGGTACAAACGACCTGAACCCAAAGGGTTTTTAATGAATTTATTCAAATTCAGTTCAGGCCGATTCAAATACCCTCTGGCGAGTCCATCTCCTCCTATACAAATTTCGCCAATAGCTCCGTCTTTTACCGGCTGTTGCTGTTCATCCAGCAGATGAATAGTTACATTTTCAATGCATGTGCCGATAGGTGTTTTTGGGGCAGTATGATCTGGTGAGGTCTTATAAATGGTGCAACCTACTGTAGTTTCTGTAGGGCCGTATTGATTATACAAACTGGCTTGTGGGATGATTTGATGATGTAGCTTCACCAAAGAACCGGGACAGGCTTCGCCGGCTACACTTACAATTTCCAGAGAACTCAATAGATCGGCGCTGGCGCTCTCCAACAGAATGTTATATTGGGAAGGGAACGTCATAAGATGACTAATAGATTCCCGTTTAATAATATTGGCAATTTGATGAATATCCTTTTCGATTCCGTTTTCCCCGATGACCAGTGTCGCTCCTTCTAGTAAAGTTTTAAATATCAAGGAAACCGAACCGTCAAAAGCAAAGGAATAGGTGAAAAGAAAATTTTTGACGGGATGATTGAAATATTTATGTTCACTTCGGATGAGGTTAACAAGGCTTTTATGTTCTATTAACACTCCTTTGGGCCGGCCTGTGGATCCCGAAGTGTAGATACAGTAAGCAAGGTCTTTTTCTCCAACACCAATATCAGGGTTTTGCTTTGCTTTGTTATCTGATAGTATTTCCGAATTTACTGTTATAACAATTCCATGGTCCAAGTTCTGAAAGTTGTTTTGACGCTCTTTTGTAGTAATTAAAGCAGGGGCAGCAATATCATTAAGGATAAACTGTATCCGATCCCGGGGGCTGTCAGGGTCAATTGGAACATAGGCAAAACCTGCTTTTAAAACCGCCAGAATAGCGATGATCATCTCCGGAGAGCTATCGAGCGAAATAGCTATAAGTGATTGATAATCAAATTTTTGAGATAGAAGTTGATGTGCCAGGCTATTTGCTAGGGCATTAAGTTCAGAATAGGTTAAACATTGCTCTTTATATCTTATCGCTATCTTGTCTCCTTTTTCTTGAATGCAGGATTCAAAAATATCATGGGCCGTTTTGCCTAAAGGGAGAGGCTTGTTATGATGAGGGGTATCAATCATATACGCGAAATATAATATTTAACGGAATAGCTACAGGCAAGGAGGGGATGCCAAATCTAATCCAGAATTTTCTGATTCTAAATAGACATTGAAATAGCTTTTGGAACAGTTAGCGCAAGATAAGCAAAATAAGCTTTTTTCTTATACCAGAAACAGGGTATTTAATTAATATTATAAAATTAAAATATGTTTTAATTACTTGTTGCTCAATTAGTTGTAGAAACATAATATTTTTTATAATGTGATAATTCAAAAGCTAAATATTCGGAATTTTGATAAAAAAAACCTAATTTTATGCCTTGTTAATAATCAATAAATAAGACCATAATCTAGCTGATTAAAATTCTTATTAATACCCCTACCAGACCTCTTACCAGTTATCTATATTCTCCCAAAACTGATAATAACCTAATATGTCTGTACGATTAAATAGGATAGGCTATATATTGGCAGAGATATTTTGAACAATTTATAGGTATGTTGACTTATTAACGATGATACAATCACTTATTAAATAACACACTGATGGCTCGGGTTTTGTCCCCGGGAAAAGATGAAAATCGTAACGTGAACAACACCTTGTCACAATATATTCTAAAGCTTTGTTACAGCATCCTCCCTGTAATTTGTTTTTGGAGCCTTAGCTTCACTGGCAATGCTCAGCCTATCAAAGATTGGGATAAAGGTTACGGTGGAGCAGGGTGGGAAGATTGTAATGCCGCCATTCAAACCAGTGATCTTGGTTATCTTCTGGGAGGTATTACGACTTCGGATGTGAGTGGGGATGTAGACGAACCAAGTCTTGACGATCTGAGTATTCCCTGGTGGTTGCCAAATATTCGAGGAGACTATTGGGTCTTGCGTACCGATGATAATGGTAATGAACTATGGAACGCTAGGTTTGGAGGGGATCGGGAAGATCGGCTGTGGGGAGTAGCAGAAACCAATGACGGCGGTTTTATACTTGGCGGACAGTCCTATTCAGGTTTAAGTGGTACAAAAACGGATACTTGTCGGGGAAGTTCCGATTATTGGGTAGTCAAAATTGACGGCTCTGGTGTGAAAGAATGGGATCGAACCTATGGTGGGGATTCTACCGATATTCTCAACGTTTTATTACAAACCCAGGACGGAGGATATATTTTGGGTGGCTGGTCGATTTCTTCCGGTTGGACCGAAACGGATTCGATTGGTGAAAAATCAGATACACTGCGCGGGGGATTTGATTGGTGGATTGTCAAAATTGATCCAATGGGGGATATTGAATGGGAGAGAAGTTATGGTGGAAACAATAATGAGCAATTAGCAGATATTGTACAAAGAGCTGATGGAACTTATATCGTAGCCGGTGGTTCAGAATCGACGATTTCGGGTGAAGTGGACAGTATGAATGTAGGAGAAAGGGATTTTTGGATGCTTCATTTGGATGTTAACGGGGATAAGCTCAATGAATACCGATACGGGAGTGTGGATTTTGATGATCTAAATCGCGTGATTATTACTAGTGATGAAGGCTATTTATTAGCCGGGAGTTCACTTGCAACAGCTCCAAGCGGGGATAAGACGGGTACAGGGTACGGAAGTTTTGATTGGTGGATCATCAAAATAGATACGTTTGGAACCATTCAATGGCAGCATACTTTTGGCGGCAGCGAATTGGAAAACGTTTACAGTCTTAGTCAAAACAGCATTAATCATTACTTATTGGGAGGCCCCTCCCGTTCAGTTGACGGGGACCTTGCGGATAATGTACCCAGGGGCGATTCTGACTTTTGGATCATGTACCTCGATCCCAATGGCAACAAACTATGGGATGAACGCTATGGAGGAGATCAGGCCGAATCGCTAGAGCAATTGTTTCAAACCGATGATGGTGGTTATCTGATGGCTGGACATTCCAGATCAGATGTGAGTGGGGATAAAGAAGACCCAAATGAAGGTTTGAACGATTTCTGGATTGTAAAAACCCTTTGCAATATCAATGTATCTCTCAGCGATACTATTGTCTGCCCGGATGATGAAGTTACTTTAAGTGCCTATGATCCCGACTGTATAGACTGCGTATATACCTGGTCTGATATCGGGACTACTAATGATTCTATTCGAATGGTGAGCACTCCGGTGGATATTACCTATGGCGTGACTTTGACAGATGGTGTGGGTTGTCAACGTTCGGATGAAATCAATATAACGGTTACTGCTCCACCTGTGGTTGATCTTGGTGCTGATGATCAGCTTTGTCTAGAGACAGCCTATACCTTGGATGCAGAAAATCCCGGGCTTGATTTTCAGTGGAGTACAGGTGCTACCCAGCAGATCCTGGAAGTTTATTACCCCGATACCTATCAAGTGACAGTGACCGATGCAATGGGCTGTGAAACCGAAGACAATATCAGCTTATCCGCTCCTGACTTAAGTGCATATATTATCACCGCTAATACTTCCTGTGGTGAAGAGAATGGTACTGCTACTTTGGTAATTAGCGGAGGTACGGGCAATTATGATATTGTCTGGTCGAACAATGGTTCTTCGGATATTACAATTACTGATTTAGCAAGAGGAGAATATGCTGCTACAATTGATGATGGCAATTGTACAATTGAAGTTTCGGGCATTGTTGGCTTCGAAGCCTCCCCGGAAATAGATTGGACAAATCATTATGGTGGTAGTCAGCATGAAACCATCAATGACATTAAGGAAACTAGCGACGGAGGGTATATCGTAGTAGGGAGTAGCGAATCTTCGGATAGCGATCTGATTAATAATTACGGCGGAAAAGATGTTTGGGTTAAAAAGCTTGATGCGAATGGACTGATCCAATGGCAAAATAATTTAGGAGGAAGTCTGGATGATGAAGCAATGAGTGTTTATCCGCTTGGTAGCGGTGGATTTATCATTGCAGCTTATAGCTATTCCTCTGATATTGATGTTGGTGCGAATAACGGGAATAAAGATGTCTGGCTTATCCGGATTGATAATACCGGTGCATTGATCTGGGAAGAAAATTATGGAGGGAGTCTGGATGATGAAGCTGTATCAATCATAGAAACTCTGGAAGGCGGGTTTATTTTGGTCGGAAATACATTTTCAGCTGATGGAGATGTAAGTATCAATAATGGAAGTCAGGATGCCTGGGTACTTAAAATTTCTGCAAACGGATTATTGGAATGGGAACAAACTTTCGGTCTTGATCACGACGATCAATTCGTCGAAGTTTTTCAGGAAAAAGATGGAAGTTATGTTATAGGTGGTCATACAACTTCTGATATTGCCGGAAATAATGGCGCCAACGATTTTTGGATTTTAAAAATAGATTTTAGAGGTAATCTCCTTTGGCAGGAGACTTTTGGAGGAAGTGCCGAGGATTTACTTTTTGATATGTGTCCTGCCGGATCAGGTGCTTATATGCTTGCCGGTTCAACGCTTTCCTCTGATTTCGATGTAAATAATAATAACGGAGGGGGCGAAGCCTGGGTGCTTAAGGTTGATGCCAATGGTATGCTGGATTGGCAAAACAGTTATGGTGGTACACAGGATGATCTGGCTATGAGTATTGACCGGCTGGGGGATGGACATTTTATGCTTTCCGGAATTTCCAGTTCGAATGATGCTGATATTGAAAACAATCTTGGTATTTCGGATTATTTTTTATTAAAAATAGATGAAAATAATGGACAGCCAATATGGTCAAAAAGCTATGGCAGTTCTTTGGATGATAGAGCTTTTGTAGGTCTTCAATCCAGCGATGGCGCTTATCTGCTAGGAGGTGTTACGGATGGAAGTGATAATGACGTGAGCGGAAATAACGGAGACGATGATATCTGGATTTTAAAATTGGATGCGCCGCCTTTACCCCAGGTTGACCTGCCCGGTGATCAGGTTATTTGTGCAATGGATACAGCTTTTTTTGCACCTGTTATCAGCAACTGCGAAGGCTGTACCTGGGAATGGGATGATGGGCCTAATGATTCACTTCGGCAGGAAATCCTTTCTGCGAATACTACTTTTACTTTTACGGTAACAGATATAAATGGATGTACAGCCTCCGATGATATTTTTATCGAGCTTATTTCTTTGCCAGTTGTAGACCTGGGAACGACAATTGATCTTTGTGCTGGTGAATCGATGGAGCTTGATGCAGGAAGTGATGGCCTGGAATATCAATGGAGTACCAGCGAAGCGACCCAAATTATCAATGTAGATACTAGTGCTAGCTATGTAGTAACCGTAACAGGAGTCAATAGCTGTGTAACGGAGGATTCGGTTATGGTAACCGTACATCCAATTCCAGCGATTAATTTGGGTAATGACACCACCCTTTGCGATGGCAATATCCTGATGCTTGATGCAGGTGCTGGTTATTCCTATCAATGGTCCTCTGTTGGAGGGAATAATCAAGTCGTTGCAGTGACTGATGCTGATACGTACAGTGTGACTATTACAGATGCCAATACCTGTACAGCAAGTGATGAAATCATTGTGAATTTTGATACGGCACCTCAAGAGGTTAATCTCAATGCCCTTGATCCCGGCCCTTTCTGCCCGGGAACCAGTTTTGAGATAACAATTCAGAATTCTGAACCTGGAATTTTATACGAATTATTTGATGGAAATGATCTTATAGGCGGATCGGTCATAGGCGATGGTGGGGCAGTTAATATTTCGACAGGAGCTTTAACGAATACTACCAGCTTTAATGTAGTTGCTTCTATCCCGGGAGCATGTTCCGATACTTTGATGGCCGGTACGACTGCTAATATCGGAGATGTTGAAGTACCTCTGATCACTTGCAGACCGGATACCGCAATTATTATCGAAGATGGCAATTGTAATCCAGAGCTATCCATTGCAGCACCGGTACAGGCTACCGATAATTGTGGTATAGAATCTCTGACCTATCTGTTTTCCGGAGCAACTGTACTCAATTCTCCCCCGACGGGAATCAATGATGCCAGTGGCCAACTTCTAAACCTTGGGTTAACAACAATCAATTACATAGCTACTGACAGCTTTGGTAACATGGCTAATTGCTCATTTACAGTTGAAGTGATAGATCAAACTAGTCCTCTGATGGGAACTGCGGCGAATGACCTCACCGTTGAATGCGATGGAGCAGGAAATATCCTGGCTTTTAATACCTGGTTGAACAATCACGGTGGAGCCACTGCTTTTGATGAATGTAGTGATTTGACCTGGTCGACCCTGCCTGCTGATCCGGCAGTTTCTGATGCTTGCGGGGAAACGGGTAGTGTAGAGGTAGTCTTTATCGCTACGGATGATGCTGGTAATTCGGTTAGTTCCAGTGCAATATTTACTATTGAAGATACACAAGCCCCGATATTTACGGTACCCGCTGATATTACGATTTCAGCAAGTGAAGATTATTTTGACCTTGCAATCACCGGAGATGTAGTTGATGAATCGGATAATTGCGATGGAGGCGTAAGTGATCAGGGCCCCAGGACAGCTACTTACTCTGATGTCGTGCAAACCGAAGCTTGTGTGGATATCATCACACGTACCTGGACACTCAGCGATGAATGCGGGAATACTTTCAGCGCAGAACAAATGATTACCCGGGAATTTAACGCTCCTGGCGGAGGGCTCTCCGGAAGCACGGAAATTTGTGAAGGGGAATCCGTTGAATTAACTTTTGATCTCTCGGGGTCTTCTAGTAGTTTCAACGTAATATACAGTGATGGCAATAATGAATTTTCATTGGACAATATCAGCAATGGGCATACGATACAGATCAGTCCGGGGGAAACGACAACTTATACGTTGGTTTCGATTGTCGATGTTTCAAGACTGGATTGTGAGGGTGCCGGAACTGCAGATGTTGAAATAATTGTCAATGAGATTCCGACAGTCGAAAATGTTATTGAAACCTGTGATTTGTTTAATACCGGTTATTCGGTGAGTTTTGAGATAAGTGGAGGCACAGGAACGTATACGGTTGGAGGTAATTATGCAGGGCTTGTAAGTGGAAATACTTTTTTGAGTGTGGTTATACCCAGAGATTCCACTTATACATTTTTGATTGATGATGAAAATGCATGTGGGCCGGTAGAAATCTCCGGGACTTATGATTGTCAATGCACAACTGAAGCCGGAACGTTTCAGGAAAATATGCTAATGGGCTGTGTGGGAGAAACGCTTCTTGCTGACCATATCGATAGCAATCTTGATGGCAATGATTTGATTAGTTTCATCTTGCATGATGGCGATGCAAACACGATTGGAAACAATATTTTTTCTGTCGGCGATACTCCGGAATTTAGCTTGCAAACTGGTATGCAGCCCGGAACGGTTTATTATGTAACTGTAATTGCCGGAACGGATGATGGAAACGGGCAAATTGCCACGATTGATGCCTGTTATTCTGAATCTACAGGAGTACCAATTATCTTTAATAACCTGCCTGTGGCAGTAATTACTCCCGCGACAGATACAGAACTCAACTGTGATGAACAAACATTGAGCTTGAGTGGCATTAATTCGCAAGCTCAGGGAATAATTGATTACCAATGGTCCGTCATTGACGAGGGGAATATTATTTCAGCAACTAGCAATTCAGAGGTTCTGTTAGATGAAGTTGGAAGTTACCAGCTGGTTATTACTGATCAATTGACCGGATGTACAGCCGGCACTTCAATAAATATCACGATTAACGAAGATATACCCAATGCAGTAATTGCCGATCCCGACAGGTTGACCTGTGATATATTGACGGTTCAACTGGATGCAAGCGCTTCTTCTACCGGAGCAGACTTTAATTACCAATGGTCTGGAGGAATGATTGAAGCCGGTGCACAAAGCTTGACGCCCGTTGTTAGTGCCTCTGGACTTTATACGCTTGTCGTTACGGATATGATGAATGGTTGTACAGATGATGAGCAGATTTTTGTGGAAACGAATTACGAAGCGCCTGATGTCAGTATCGAAGCGGCTCCAATGCTGGATTGTAATACGCCTGAAATCAATCTGAATGGAAGCTTTACCAGTATTCATGCTAACGTTAGTATTAACTGGCTGGTAAATCCGGGGAGCATTATTTCCGGTGAAAATACTTTGACGCCCGTCGTTGATGAAGAAGGGCTATATACTTTGGTAGTAACGAATCTGGAAACAGGCTGTTCTGGTGAAGCGGATATTCTTGTCAATGTTGATCCGGCGATACCGCAAGGCCTGACGATGGAAGCTATAAACCCGGAATGTTTTGGAGATGATAATGGAAGTATAATTATTCAGGAAGTAGAAGGAGGAACTGCGCCATTTAGCTATTCGCTCGATGGAGAAAACTTTTATACTGTTACAAATTTTGCAAACCTTGTTTCAGGAGAATATGATCTAACGGTGCAGGATGCACTTGGCTGTGAATGGGATACCTTAATTACGCTGGCTTCAGCTCCGGAGCTTTTGGTAGATTTAGGAGATAACCAGGAAATAGCATTAGGAGATAGCATTCAACTGGATGTTTTTGTCAATCAGGCTATAGATACATTTGTCTGGAATTTTCCAGAGCTTCAAAGCCTTAATCCTGTGGTACAACCAGCTAACCAGACTACTTATACTTTAGAAGTGATGAATGCTTCCGGTTGCATTGCAAAAGATTTTATAACTATTGTAGTGCGTAAAGATCGAAATGTATATGTACCAACTGCCTTCTCACCGAATGGTGACGGGATTAATGATAAATTCACAATTTTTAGCGATGAATCCGTTGTTAATATTAACACTTTTCGCATTTTCAATCGCTGGGGAGAAACCCTCTTTATCCGAAATGATTTAGCACCTAATGCTGAACCGGAAGGGTGGGATGGTACTTTTAAAGGCCGGGATATGCAACAAGGGGTCTATGTCTTTTTTGCGGAAATAGAATTTTTTGATGGTCGAAAAGAAATCTTCAAAGGCGATTTTACTTTGATTCGCTAGTTTCCTTCACATTATAATTTCCTTTTTTTATATTTCTGATTAACTTTTCAGTTGGTGAACTGCAAAAGGGCAATGAAAAAATGTATACCTGAATAAGTATGAAGCAAGCAAGGGCCAGTATCAATATCTTTTTACTATATGCAGAAGAAGACTATAAGCTTAAAGCAGAACTTGAAACACATTTGAGTGTACTAAGTCAAAAAGGATATATTGATATCTGGCACGAAGGAAAAATAGTTTTTGATGATGATGTGGATGTCGTATTGAGCCGGTATATTCGGGAAGCACAGCTTATTCTGCTTTTGATCAGTGCAAATTTTCTGGCGCCTGAATGTTATGGGAAATATGAAAAAGATTTGAACGATGCCTATTTAAGACAAGGCAGGGGAGAAGCTCAGGTCATTCCGGTAATTCTTCGGCCTTGTTATTGGCAACTGGATTTTTTGGCTAAGCTTCAGCCACTTCCTTCGGGAGGGCATGCAGTAAGAAGCAGACATTGGGATTCGTCCGATTTGGCTTTTCAAAATATTGTGATGGGAGTGATGAATGTAATTGAAAAAATGGAGCAAAAGAATCAAATACCCAAGCCCCCACCATTACCGTCGAACGCTCCTCAGAGTCCGCAACAGGTACAGGAAGAGGATGAAGCTGCCCTGGCTTTGATCAATTTGCTTTTTTCTATAATTAAAAAAGAAAGTCCACAAGCAGCGATTCCCCGGGTGCTTCCACTGATGCATAAAAGTTTGGTAAAAGGCCAGGATTTAGAACCCGGTTTTAAAAAATATAAGTTCCTGGAAGCCTTTCGACGAATTGAAAAATACCGTTTTCCTATTGAGGTGAAAAGTAAAAAAGCCAGCGGTAGAAAAAGTATAGGTTCTTTAATGGATAAAGAATCCGGAAAGGAATGGATGTATACGTTAAAAAAAATTGAAGACATGGGGGGGATAAACGGTCAGATTCGTATCTTCTTCCCCGATAATGGAAATCCGCCAAAAGTTTCTTCAATCAGCTTGTGATTTTGACCCCCTAAATCGAAACCAATATGAAAAGAATTGTTAACCTCGACCCCCGAGAATACGAACACCCCTTTGATAAAAAGGCATTGGATGCTTTGCAAAGAACTAAAGGTCTGGATACTTTGGTGAAAAAATTCTACGAATATGGAGTAGAGAAGATTTTTAATATTCAACTGACGAGTAGCAATTTGAGAGTCACGCCAAGTAGCTTCCCCGATCTTTATAATATCTTTGAGGAGGCCAGGCAAATACTCAATCTCCCGATTGTACCAGCGCTTTATATTGTGAGAAGTGATGACTTACAGGGAGGTACGACCGGTGTGGACCATCCCATTATTGCTTTAAGCAGCGCTGCGATTGATTCTTATACTGATGAAGAAATTCTTTTTATCATCGGAAGAGAAATCGGGCATATTAAATCGCAGCATGTTTTGTATTATGAAATCGGTACAATCTTGCCGGTGCTGAGTGAAATACTCGGAGCGATGACACTGGGAATTGGTTCGATTGTTTCAATGGGCTTACAAATTGCATTATTACACTGGCAACGAATGTCGGAATATACGGCCGACCGGGCTGGCTTACTGGCCTGTCAAAATGCGGAAGTTGCAACGGCTGCCCTGGCTAAAATCGCCGGCTTGCCGGATAAATATTTTGACTCCTTTAACCTAGATGATTTTGTCACACAAGCCAGAGAATTTCAGGGTTTTGATGAAGGTAATTATAACAAAGTTATCAAATACCTTAGTTTGATGTTCGGAGAACAAAACTGGAGCGTTGGCCGGAGTAATGAGTTATTCAAATGGATCGATACAGGTAAATATAAAATGGTCCTGGAGCGTAAAACCGATTTTTCGAAACCGCCTCCAATTAAACCTTCTATCAAGTTTTGCCCTAATTGCCGACTGCGTGTCCCTCCGACTTTACCTTTTTGTAATAATTGTGGACAACGCTTGTTATAACAGAAATGGATGGATAAATTACCATCTCATTAATCCTTTTATTGCTCTAATCTGCTTTCCTTTTCAAGACCACGTTGATGGCCTGGCGGATACCTTTGACGATATTGACAAAAGCATCATCCATGCCTGCTTCCCATTGCGTAACGGGAGTGGCATTTCGTGGAAGCGCCTGTAGTTTTGCAAAACTGGTCAGATGCCAGTCGCAAGGTTTCATGATGATGGGAATAACTAATGATTCTTTGTTCTCGTGTTTTTCCATCGCCTCTTTAATTTCAACATCAAAAATATAAGAAGATGCTAAAAACCTGGGGCTTACCAGGAGCAAAATAATATCTGCTTCCTTGAGATTATTTTTTATACTATCATCCCATTCGGAACCTACTTCAATATCTTCATCACTCCAAATATCTACGTTTGGATCTCTTTTTAACATTGCAAGATGAACATCCAGTTCTTCTTTCAATTCTGCGTCTTTGCGAGCATAGGACGTAAAAACTTTTACCTTATTCGACATAATTATGTATTAAAATTTTAAATCAAAAACTTTGGGAAAATGATCGGTCTGTACTTCCAGCCTGGCTGACTTTTCTCCAATGCGAGTCAGGATCGGACAATTTTTGGCATCGGACATTTCGTAAAGACTTTCCGCGTCTATATCCTCAACACCGATTTCTCTAAGCCTTTCATTGACCAGGTGTGCATCGTATCGAAGATAAGTCATTGCTGCCTTTCCATGGATTAGATCGCCTTCGAGATTTCCGACCTCGGAGTCAATATTGACAGCGGTCTTGCTCTCTGAGAGGTATTGTAAGATCATCTGATTCAGGGAGCTGGCATCATCCATTAACATGGAAATTACATCTCCGGCCCAATGCCATAATTTATTTTTTTTAAAAGCCTCGAGATTGCGCTCGAATTCCCAGAAGCCCGTTCCGATCGAGACCAGCAGGAGTTGATCATCACCGGTTTTCCAATGGAAGGGAAAGCCCTTTAAGGTCGCGGTCATGAAAAGCTGTAAAGCCGGATTATTATGCATGCTTACTCCACCATCAACGAAAGCTCCTTTCTGTCCATCCTGATCAATCTTCATATATTCCGGTTCGAAATAAGTTGGGGCGGCTGTACTGGCACGAATGGCTTCCCGCAGTAAAATATCTTTGTTGTATTTAAAGTATTTCCCTCCGGGATGATTGATAAGTGGCCAGGTACTTCCGGTATCCGCTCTTTTAGTTACGATACAAAGCCCGGTCCTGATTCGATCATCTCCAAATGTGATATCTCCAAAAATATTCTTGAGTTCTCTCTCCAGAGCAGTAATTTCGAATTTGGCACTGAGCCGGCCGATCAGGCCGCGTTTTTCTCCAAAAATACTTTCGCCTAACTTTAAATATTGATTTTTTATTTCCCGGGCATCCATCCCGATTGCCAATGCGCTGGCAATGATCGAGCCGGTACTCGTACCACCGATGAGATCAAAATAATCGCATAACATCATATCATTTCGACCGTAGCGCTGCCGAAGCATATGCTCGATTTTTTCGAGGTAGCCTATGGTAATAGCGCCTCGGATTCCGCCACCATCCAGTGCAAGGATACGCTTGGGACCATTATCCGGATTAAATTTTTCTTCTAAAGACATAAGGTTTGGATTAAGGGTTATTTAAGATTCGGAATCATCTTCCTTTTGTTGATTCTGTAACCAGTTCTTATTTTCACTACTCATGATTGATTCTGCTCTGGTAACAAAAAGTTTGAAAGTATTTTTTTTGTTTTCATAGGGACCAGACTGCGTAGAAAAAATAATTTTTTCTTGCTTTAACATCTCGGCAGCAAGTCGATATTCAAGCCACAAATCCTGATATTTATTAAGTGCTAAAACACCTTCGATAGCGGCAATGAGTACTCCGCCGATACCAACAGCTATTTTAGTAATGTCACTTTCAGTCTTGATCAGACCAGCTAAAAAAGGAATAGAAACAGAAGTGATAATGACGATGGTTTTGAGCGTTTTATATTTATTTTGGTTGGATTTGCTCTTTTTTTCGTACCAATCAATTTGATTGTCGATTCTTTCCGCGAGGTAAGTTTTCTGATCCATATTGGTTTTTTGTTTTTGCCGGGAATTTTTCCATTTTTAAAAATAAGAAATAATTACAATATGAAAAATTTTGATTACCCAATGGATTGTTTTAGCTAACAAGTTATAGTACAAATGTAGTGGGCGCGTTTAGGAACTATCATCGGTTTTCACTTTGTTCCGCATACGTCTTTTCCTTATACTGATTTATTTTTTGTCAATTGAAAAAGGTATCTTCTCCATTGGAAAAGATACCCTTCTGATCGATTGAATTCTTTATAATTATATTGGAACTACTCCTGTTACTAAAACATCAATTGTTACTGAAGCGGAAGCATCAACTGATATAGCGCCTATATCAAGAGAGCCCAAAACATCAACACTTAATGTACCCTGCAACTCCATTTCTCCAGTACTATTTTCCTTGTATGAGCAATAATGAATTTCATATTCCCCTTCTTCTAAGAAATGTAGTTCAAAATTCCCATTTGCATCTAATGAAGAACTTGTTATGGCATTTGAAAACTCAATATTGCTTTGTCCTTGGCCCTGAACCTCCGTATTTCTGTCGTATTCACCTTTTTTATAGGCGTAGACAACTACCTTATCGCTTTGCGAAACTAAATCGTTACAATTTCCTTTAATTATCCCTACATTATTTTTGCTAACTATTCTGATTCCACTTTCCATTTCCGATTGGGAAACGAACTCGTAATTGTCATCGGGATTCTCCTCTTTTTTGATACATTTTCTCAAATCAAAATCCAACACGAATTCAGATTGACTATCTGCTTCTACTTCAAAAGTATGGCTTATCGTTATCTCGTTTGATTCAGAAGTTAATGGATGCTTGGTATTTCCATTATGTTCCTCTACATAACAACCTGGGGAATCTCCGTTTTCATCATTTTCAAAATCTAATACTAAGGTTAACTCATTATAAGACTTTGCTTCAAGTTCAGAATTAGTCAATAGTTTGGTATCCCCATTTTGGTACGCCAATACATCAATCGTTGTTTTGTTGAAACCTTCAAGGGATTGACCGTCAACCTTTATTTCAGCAATTGTCACAAAAGCGCCTTTAACATTTGCATTATCAATCGGGGCATCGGTAATTTCAAATTGGGCAGAACCTTTTAATCCTACATTGCTGTCATCGTCTTTTTGGCAGGAACCCAAAAAAACTAAAAATCCAATAATGGAAGTTAGAAAACTGAATTTTTTGAACGTCATGAGATTAATTTTTCTATTAAAATGTTAAAAAATTTCAAAGAAAACGGATTTTATTTTCGATTTATTGCTTTTTTTTGATGGTACAGAACTAAAAATATATCCTGAGCCTTTAAGCATTTTTGAATCTACTGTTAATAACATTAGCAATTCATTAAGCTTTATTAAACGGTGGCAGATGATTATTGTGTTTACTACCGTTTTTCTATTTGTTTGTTTCTGTTTAACTTTGATATTTAATAATGCGCTATTTTTTTGGCATAGCATTTTACAAAGAGGTGATTATCATTTTATAGTAAAATACCTCTTTTCATAAGACTGATATTTAACGTTTTTTAAACCTTAGACGATCTCATAAACCTGTGCCTAAAAAAGTACCGGATAAGGCATGATAGGCCTCTATATTGTTATTCGAACAGAGAAAACTGCAGAAAAAATGCACTCATATCCAATAAGTCAGGAAAATTTACAAAAACTGTTTTTACCAGGTATAAAATCGGAAGGGCAGGTCTACAAAAAAATCAAAAAGGTTTTAGCGCGTAAAGCGATAGCAGGAGAAAGGGTAGAAACGATTACTTCGGATGGCTTGGAAACCGTGAATAGAGCAAAAGACGGTGATTTTCTCATTCAGAATCAAACGAAAGCCAGAGAGCAATATATAATCAGCTCAAAAAAGTTTAATGACAAATATGAGTATTTTGCTTCTGGAGACGGAGAATTTAATTTTTATAAAGCCAAGGGGAAGGTAGTGGCTTTGGAAATGACCGAATCTGTTTTGAGAAAATTCAATCTTCCTGACGAATTTTCTTTTATTGCACCCTGGAAAGAGGATATGATTGTTAAAAAAGATGATTTTCTGGTGTGTCCTCCTGATTATTCTGAAATATACAGAATTGCCCGTCTGGAATTTTTTGAAACCTACCAAAAGCTTTAGTAATTTTTACATATCTGCCAGAAACTATTCTATTCCATCAATATCTGGGCTCAATTCGGGGATAAATAGCTACTCTATCTCTTTCTAATGGTATAATTATTGTAAAAATCATATTTGAATAACTATGATTTGTTCAATTTTGATTTTGTAATCTATGTTTTCTTTCAAAGGGATAGGAATTGCAGCTATTTCAATCAACAGTAAAAAAGAATCAAATATACCGCTATATAAAAGGGGATACAGGACTGAAATATGGCTCTGTAAAACATTGAGTAGCGTAAATCGAAAGATGAACTATTTGACTCTTACGATTTGAATACATGAATAGATTTAATACTTACCTTAAAAACTTTTCCGAAAAATTTTCCTCGGATAAGCTATCTGCTTTAAGTAGTAATGGCTGGTATCCTTATGTTTTCAGCATTGGTATTCTATTCTCCCTCAGCTTTGGCTCTTTTTTGGACTTCAGCTATAGCTTGAATAATTTTTATTCCGGTTTTTACAAAAATAAAACAGTACGAACTGCTCCCTTAAATGATACGGAGCGTGAACAGCTTTTTTATTTTACCTATACCGATGAACCTTTTGACTTTTTTCCGGCTAAACAAAATGTAAAACATTCTTCTGAAAAAAGAGTTGCTCTCCTTTCTGCAAACGCTTATATCGCACCCGAAATATGTAATAATGGAATCGATGATGATGGTGATGGACTCATTGATTGTGCCGATTGTAATGACTGTGCTGCTTCTCTGGATTGTACGGATAGCGATGGAGACAATATCAATGATTTATGCGACATGGATATCGATCTGGTCAAAACGGCGGATAAAACCATTGCCAGTCCCGGAGATACGATTTTTTATACCTACACCATAACGAATAATGGTAGTGAAAATGTTAGTTTGAGCCTGGTCGATGATCAAATCGGTATGATAAGATTGGATACTGTTCTTATTATAGAAAACCTTATCCTTTATTATGATTTCTCGGATAATGGAGGTTCGACAATTTCGGATGTTTCAAATTTTGGAACGCCACTGGATTTAACCTTAAATACTCCGGCTAATTATACCTGGAATATCAATAGTCTTAGCATAAACAGTGCAGATATTGCTACAAATAATACTTCAAATAATAAGGTTTGGCAAAGTCTTACAGAAAATGGAACTGGCGGAAATCAAATCACTATTGAAACCTGGTTAACACCAGCCAATAATACACAGGGAGGTCCTGCCAGGATATTCGGGTTTAGTGAAGATGAAGAGGATCGAAATTTTCAAATAATGCAAGAGGGACAAACTTATGTAGCACGATTGAGAACTACCGGGAGTGGATCGAATGAATTAAGTACGCTCAATGTTATCAATCCAGTTCCCGGCTTGCAACATGTTGTATATACTTATGATGGTACAACCGCAAGGTTCTATATTAATGGTATGGAAGTTTCAACTAGCGGGCAACAAAATCCTACCGGTAATTTTAGCAACTGGGATGCGGATGATATTTTGACTGCTTTCAATGAAAATGATTATTCGAGTATAACAGATAGGGATTTGTTGGGGACAATCGAATCCATTGCTATTTATAATAAGGCGCTTTCTTCAACAGAAATTCTGGATAATTATACAGGAGGGAGCTCCCTAACACTGAATATTCTAATCCCTGGTCAAAGTATTACGATTAATGCAAGAGACACCATTGTCTCTTCGGATTTACCCGGACCTTTTAAAAATATAGCGACGCTCACGATTACCGGGAATACTTCTACTTTTGACCTTCTTGATAGTGCATCGGTTCACCTTTGCAATATTCAAATTACAGATGTCACAACGGATGAATGTGCTAATAATGCAGATGGAGGCATTGATATCAGTACTGCTAATGGAACGGCGCCTTATACTTTTTTATGGAGTAATGGTGCGACTACCGAGGACCTGAGCGGCCTGGTTAATGGGACATACCATGTAACGGTTACCGATGCTATAGGTTGTTCTGCTACAAGTTCTATTAATGTTAATGAAAACAGTTTGCCTGCTGTGACTTTGTCTTTGCCGGACTTGGATGATTGTATTGACAATAATACACTACCTCTGAGCGGAGGGCTGCCAACGGGCGGAATCTTTTCCGGTACAGGCGTAAGCGGTACTAATTTCGACGCTTCTGCAGCCGGACTTGGAACACATACCATTACTTATACCTATACCGATGTCAATGGTTGTTCGAATACGGCGACTGAGGATATTACTGTATACGCTTTACCAACGGTTAGTCTTAATCTTACAGATGCAGATGACTGTGTAAATAATAATACACTAAGCTTGTCTGGTGGAATGCCGGCTGGAGGTAATTACTCGGGTACAGGTGTAAGTGGTACTAACTTCGACGCTTCTGTAGCCGGACTTGGAACGCATACCATTACTTATACTTATACCGATGTCAATGGCTGTACCAATACAGCAACGGATGACATCGTCGTTTTTGCATTACCTGTGCCTGATCTCGACCTTCCGGATACTTTGGAATGTGAAACGAGTACTTCATTGGCATTGGGAAATGGAACACCGGCCGGTGGAACTTTCTCCGGTACAGGCGTAAGCGGTACTAATTTCGATGCGACTGTAGCCGGGCTTGGAACTCACGCAATTACCTATACTTATACGGATGCGAACGGATGCAATGGTACAGCAGTGGATAGTGTCACCGTTTTAGCCTTACCAACAGTCAACTTGACACTTTTGGATGATGAAGAATGCCTTAATAGCACGCTTTTAGCGCTTAGCGGAGGAAGCCCTTCCGGAGGAATCTATTCCGGTACGGGAGTGAGTGGAGGTAATTTTAATGCCTCGATAGCAGGACTCGGCACGCATATCATTACTTATACCTACACAGATGTTGAGGGTTGTACGAATATGGCTACAGATAATATTACAGTGATTGATTTGCCTACGGTTAGCCTGAATTTAACTAATGACGCAGACTGTGTATCAGATAGTATTCTTCCTTTGTTAGGGGGGAGTCCTGCTGGTGGAACCTATTCTGGCCCGGGAGTAACAGGGACAAATTTTGATGCCTCCTCGACTGGAGCCGGGGTACATATAATTACCTATTCGTATACCGATGCCAATGGCTGTACCAATACAGCAACGGACAACATAGTAGTATTCGACTTACCCTCGGTCAGTTTTAATCTTGCGGATACGGAAGATTGTGTTCTGAATAACACGTTTGCTTTGAGCGGAGGCTTGCCTGCCGGCGGAACCTATTCTGGCCCGGGAGTAACAGTGACAAATTTTAATGCCTCGGCAGCTGGTTTGGGGACACATACCATTACGTATACTTATACGGATGCGAATGCTTGTACGAATACCGCTACTCAGAACATAGATGTTGTTTCTGCACCTACTGTTTCCTTAGTACTTGCTACGGATGAAGCCTGTGTAACTAATAACTCGGTGGCTTTAAATGGAGGGACACCAGCTGGCGGAACTTATTCTGGTACCGGCGTTACGGGCTCAACCTTTAATGCTAGTGCTGCCGGAACGGGGACGCATAATATTTTTTATACTTATACGGATGCGAATGGTTGCTCGAATACCGCTACAAGTACATTCACAGTATATGATACACCTTCTTTTGCCACAGTTAATGTTTCCAACCCAACTACATGCGGTGGAAATAATGGTTCGATCAGTGTAAGCGGAACTGGTGGAACGGGGAGTTATGAGTTCCGTTTGAATAGTGGCTCCTGGCAGGCATCCACTTCTTTTACCGGTCTTTCCGCAGGAAATTATAATTTGTATATTAGAAATAATAATGGATTTTGTGAAGTGGCTTATGCTTCGAATTCAGTCAACTTATCAGACCCAAGTAATCCAACTGCTGAAATTAATTTACCGTCCGATGGTTGTCAAAATGCAACATCTGTTTTCATAGCTACTGATGCGGGTGCCGGTGCTACCTACTCCTGGAATTTTGGTTCTGGGGCTTCGCCAGCGACAGCTACGGGGATTGGACCTCATAATGTGAGTTTTGCTACAGCAGGAACTAAAAATATCAATCTTACGGTAAGCCTCGCCGGATGTATAAATAATGATTCTAAAAACCATGTAGTAAATGCACTGCCATTAGTTAGTTTGAATTTGGGAGATACGGAGGAATGTATTAGTAGCAACACACTCAGCTTAAGTGGTGGAAGTCCTTCGGGAGGCGCATACTCGGGAACGGGAGTGAGTGGGACGAATTTCGATGCTTCGACAGCTGGGGTTGGTATACATACCATTACCTATACTTATACGGATATTAATGGTTGTACAAACACTGCTACTGATAATATTGAGGTATTTGCATTACCGGTAGTAAGTTTGACTTTAGGGACAGATATTGCCTGTATTGATAATAATTTGCTCAGCCTAAGCGGAGGTAGCCCCTCCGGTGGAACCTATTCCGGAACAGGGGTAAGTGGAAATAGTTTTGATGCTTCGACCGCCGGAGTAGGATCACATACGATTACCTATACTTACACCGATATTAATGGCTGTACGAATACCACCACAGATATCCTTACCGTTTATGATTTTCCATCTATCGATAATGTTAATACAAATGATCCCACTACTTGCGGAGGAAGTGAAGGGTGGATTTCAGTAATACTTAGTGGTGGCTCAGGAAATTATGAGTATCAGCTAAACGGAGGAAGCTGGCAATCAGCTAATACCTTTACCAGTCTGACCGCCGGGAGTTATACCCTCACGGTTCGCAATAATAATGGTTTATGTGAAGTTAGTTATCCTGCTACGATAACACTTTCCGACCCGCCGGCTACTGTTGTGGCGACTTCTGTTACCTCTAATTATACAGGAGAAGATATTAGCTGTGTAGGTGTAAGCGACGGATTTGCCAGTGCTAGTGCCAGCGGAGGACTGGCTCCATATACTTATTTATGGAGCAATGGACAGACCGGGGCTAACCTGGAAAATGTTCCGGCTGGAACTTATACAGTTACGGCTACAGATGCCAATAAATGTCAGGGAACAGGTACAGTTACTTTGAATGATCCCCCGGCGCTTGGGGTGATGGCAACCTTTACTGATGTGAGTTGCTATGGAGGAACCGATGGTGCGATCGATGTAACTGCAACCGGTGGAGTGGGGGCTTATACATATGCCTGGAGTGATCTTGATCCGGAAGCTTTCTGGGCTATGGATGGAACAACTGATGATATTTCAGGGAATGGGCACCATGCCAGACATATCTGGGGTACAGAATTATATTCAACGGATGCTGTTGATGGGAATCAATCCTTTGATTTTAACGGGAATACAGCTATTTATTATGACGATGATGTATCGTTCCTGGAATCTGCTTTTAATGAAATGACGGTTCTGATGTGGATTAAACCTGATAATTTAACAGGTAGAAAAATGCTTTTTGATGGTGGAGGAAGAACACATGGGATCGCACTAAGATTAAATGGCAATATATTACAAGGGGCCGTCAGAAGCTTTTCTAATCAGAGAAATGCTTTTGAAATGACTTTTCCCAATGATGGTCTTTGGCATCAGGTCGGATTTGTCTATGATAATGGTGATTTTACATTAATGATTGATGGTGTAATGGGAACTACCAGTTCTACTGGATTTTCAACAATTCAGATGCTTGGTGGAGGACTGAATCAATGCGGCCTCGGTGCAAAATTGGGGGAAGATTCTTTTGGAGGAACCATATTTGGTTCTCCCAGATTTTATGAAGGCCTGATCGATAATGTTGGTTTTTATGATGTCGCTTTGCAGAACCAGCAAGTCTCGGACAATTTTACAGATGATGGAGATAGAACAGGGCTTCCGGCTGGTCAATATAAAGTATATGTATACGATTTAAACGGCTGTACGGATTCTATCACATTGACTGTAAATCAACCAGACTCTTTAGCATTAAGTGCCAATATTTCCGATGTTCTTTGTAATGGAGGAAGCACTGGTGAAATTGATTTGATCATTAGTGGAGGTACAAGTCCTTTTACTCAATCCTGGTCAAATAGTGCGACAAGTGAAGATTTAACGGGGCTTTCTATTGGTACTTACACCGTTACTGTTACGGATGCCAATGGTTGTACAGTGATTGATGATTTTACTGTAAACGAACCGGCAGTTTTGACAGCTTCGGCTTCTGTAACTTCCAATTACAGCGGATTTGATCTGAGTTGTTTTGGGGCTTCGGATGGTACGGGTACGGTAGTAGCTAATGGAGGAACGACTCCTTACTCTTATTTCTGGAGTAATGGTCAAACTTCTCTTAATCTGACGAATGTAGCTGCGGGAAGCTATTCGATTACCGTTACAGATGCGAATGGTTGTACAGCAACTTCGAGTACGACCTTCTCTGATCCGCCTGCAATGACCATAAATACTTCTGTTACCTCATCTTATGCCGGACAGGATGTAAGTTGTCCCGGTGCTGCTGATGGGGCAGCAACTGCTTCTGCTTCTAACGGAGCCGGTTCTTATACTTATACCTGGAGTAATGGTCAGATGGGAGCTAATTTGATCAATGTTTCTGCCGGAACTTATTCGGTCACAGCTACGGATGCGAATGGTTGTACTATATCTGGAAATATCACTTTAGTTGATCCACCCGGAATGACTATCACTACTTCTGTCACCTCAAATTATAATGGTGCGGATATTTCCTGTGCCGGTAGTACGGATGGCTCGGCAAATGCGGCAGCCACAGGCGGGGGGGGAAGTTATACTTATACCTGGAGTAATGGTCAGGCTGGTATGAATTTATTAAATGTAGGAGCAGGGACCTATACCGTAACGGTGACGGATGCTTTTGGCTGTACAGCAGCGCAATCGGTCACCTTAACCAATCCTGCAAATGTAGGCCTTAGCATTTCAGTGACTTCTGATTACAATGGAAGTCAGGTAAGTTGTAATGGAGGAACAGATGGAACTGCTTTGGCTACAGCCAGTGGGGGGACAGGTGCGTATAGCTATAATTGGAGCAATGGTCAGACTACTGCCAATTTGACTAATGCAGGAGCGGGGACCTATACCATAACGGTAACAGATGCCAATGCTTGTACTGCAACGGCTTCAGTTACCTTGACTGATCCTTCACCTTTGACCTTCTCGGTAACTTCTGCCGACCCTAGCGATTGTGGAGTTAACGATGGGATTATTTTATTTAGTGCGACAGGAGGAATTGGAACCTATGAATATAGTATCGATGGTTCAGTCTGGCAATCTTCAAATTCCTTTTTAGGCTTGGCTCCTGGTACTTATTTCACTTACGTGAGAAATGATTTGGGAACCTGTCAGGTTGGACCAACTGCAATTACTATTAATATTCCTGAAGCACCAACTATTGATAATATTACAGTCATCAATCCTACAACTATATCGAGTACGGATGGAGGTATTCTGATAACTGCTTCGGGAACAGGAATCGCCATCGAATACAGCATTGATGGCATCAGTTGGCAATCGAGTAATTTATTTACGAATTTATCAGTCGGCACTTATACCGTGACCGTTCGTTATAATGGTTTTACATGTGAATCATCTTCACCGGTTACCTTGTCTGCTGGCGGAGGTGTAGTTGGACAAGGCGGAGGGGATAATTATTGCTCGGACGACTTAAGTGGCGTTCAGTTTGTAGAATTGTATTATATCCCTTATCCGGAAGATCAGATTTTTACCTCCCTTTCAGTATTGCACACTCCTTCCTGTGGTTCATCTTCTATCGTGGAAGAGCCTATTCAAACCTATGTATCTCTTGGTGCGGTAGAAGCAGGAACAATTATCTACTACGATCATTGGGAGGATGGTTACGAACCGAATCTTTCATTTCCGGTACAACCAACTACGGAGATTTGGGGAGATGGTAATAGTGCAAATGGTATCCCTCCCTGTTATGCTATTGATTACCTGAACGCAGCTGATATTATTGTTTTAAACAATAGTGTGGTCTCCACTACCCGACAATCTGTTATTGATTATGATGCTGGTGATAAACTTGGAAGCCAGGGTAATTTATCAATGACCCGACTGGCCTGGGCCAGTGGACTGAATACCTTACTTGCAGGTGCATTGGAAGTTTATCCGACGCTGTACTGGGGAACCGATTTTCAAATTCCTGTCGGTGAAAATACTTCGGTTAATGAAATGTTCGATTATACTGCAGTGACCATTATGGCATCGCAAAATAGTACAACGGTCAATATTGATTCAACTGGAAATGGCTCTGTAGATATTTCTATCGTTTTAAACGAAGGAGAAAGCTTTTTGGTAAATGGAAATGTACATTCCGGGGCAACTATTAATGCTTCAGCACCTATTCAGGTAGATCTGATCACCGGAGATATTTGTGCCAGAGCAGAAGCCAGATTTTTTACCATCAAACCAATCAGTCTATGGAGCGATAGTTACTATAATCCAGTAGCTACAGAAAATAATGGCGCCAGTGAAACAGAAAGCGATAATCATCCGACTTATGTCCATTTATACAATCCCAATAATTCAGCTATCCAGGTGCGCTGGGAAACGGAAGCGGGTTATCAGGGGCAAGTATCGGTAGCATCAAATGGTACGGCTTATGTGGAAATACCGGATAATACCGGCTCAAAATTTTATACTAATAATGGAAGAGTATTCTATGCTATAGCAACTATTGATTCCGATGCCGATGGCTCAGTCAGAAACAGTGCGCATGACTGGGGGTTCGCATTAGTGCCCGAAGGACAAGTGTCTAATCAAATTACGCTGGTAGGATTTGCTCCCGGACAGGACCCTACTGCTTGCACCACTACCAGTATTGATAAGTCTTCCTGGTCTTTACATTATGTAGATAGTGAAGAAACCGTTTCAGAGACAGCACCAGCGACAAATGCCTTTGATGGCAATGATAATACTTACTGGCATACTCAATATAATGGAACACCTGATCCGCAACCCCATGAAATCCAAATTGACTTAGGGGCTAGTCATGATATTACCGGTTTTAAATATCAGCCTCGTATCGGCGCAGTGACCAGTAATACTTATACCAATAATACGTATGTCGAGATTGATGATGCCTCTGCAAGTACAATTACTTCTCAGATTAATGTACCAACGGGAGGATCGATTTCGGATATCAATGTTCTGAATCTCGATATTTCTCATACCTATATTAATGATTTATACATCACCTTAACGAGCCCCTCCGGTACGGAAGTAGTGCTTTTAAGGTATCCTTGCGGAAATGATGAGGACATTTATATAGATATTGACGATGAAGGAGCGGCCTATGATTCCTGGTCTTGTCCGCCGACAGATAATAATGCTTATGAGCCTTATGGAAATCTTTCTGACTTCGATGGCGAAGATCCTACCGGAACATGGACTTTGGAAATTCAGGATGCATATGATGATGATGGAGGTGGATTAAATGGCTGGCAATTACAAGTTTCTACAGCTTCCGTTGGAAATGGAACAATTGCCGATTATGAATTTTATATCAGTGCAGATGGGACGGCCTGGAATTCAGCTATTGCTACAGGTACCTGGGCAAATGATGTTTCTGAAAAAGAAGTTACTTTTAATGCGACTACCGGAAGATATATTAGATTAGTTTCTACTTCTGAAGTAAATGGAAATCCCTGGACCTCGGTTGCTGAAATTGATGTTTTGGAATGTCCGCCTATCTCTAATGAAAATTCGGCACCAGTCTGGTTAACAGCAGCTTATCCTACGGGAAGCTCCAGTACCGGCTCAATTACGGTTTGTTTGGATTATGATGGAGATGGAGGTTCCTTGACGGACATCAATGGTGAAACTTATGATGCATCTATTATTTTAAATAATTTGGAAAATGCAAAAATATATGACCCGGATGGAGATCAGACAGGTATGCAAATTTGGGTCTGCGATGGAAGTGATGCTATTATTGCAGGAGCCTGGGGACAGGATCCTGCTACGGCCAGTGGTGGAACACCTGCCATTGATCTTGGAGTTGGCCTTCCTAATGGAATTCCTTTCGCAACTTCTAAATGCGTTGATTTGAGTAAGGACTACAACTCAAATGGTTTGTATGATGAATGCGATGAAGTTATTTATACTTTATTTGTAAGAAACTCAGGTGCGCTTCCGCTTTCGACAGGAACGGTAAATGTACGAGATACATTACCTGCGGATGTTTCGTATATTCCAAACTCTGCTGTAGCCATTGTTAACGGAGTGGTCAATAATCTCACAGACGATACAGCTCCTGCTTCTCCTTTCCCACTGGATGAAGCTGGTTTAAATTATAATGCGGTTATCCAGCCCGG
Source organism: Saprospiraceae bacterium (assembly GCA_028280415.1). Taxonomy (GTDB): domain Bacteria; phylum Bacteroidota; class Bacteroidia; order Chitinophagales; family Saprospiraceae; genus JAHDHW01. The sequence goes on along the minus strand of JANQLV010000069.1, from coordinate 6,800 downwards.
AGATTCCGTCATTTTTAGATTTGAAGCAGTAATTAACGATATAGCCGCTGCTAAATTTATTACTAATAGAGCTGCAGTAACGAATGGTCAGAGGGCACTTTATCCGGAAGTTTCTTTTCCTGCGCAAGAACCTACCGGAGCTATTTTAACAGGTGTTCCAGTTGACACAACGGTGCAGTGTGGGATGATCCCTACAGAACCTGTAATTGATTCGGAAATTTATTCTACTAATAATTGTGAAGAAGTAGACTTAATACCACAGACAGGCTGGTCCTTATTGTATGTAGATAGTGAAGAGACAGTCGGAGAATCGGCCCCGGCTACAAATGCTTTTGATGGTGATGAAAACACTTACTGGCATACCGAATGGAATTCCGGTACACCGCCTCATCCACACGAAATACAAATAGACCTTGGCGCTACTTATAATATTGCCGGGTTCAGATATTTGCCAAGGCAATCTGGCAGTAATGGGAAAATCGCTGATTACGAATTCTACGTGAGCGATGATGGAAGTAATTGGGGAACGGCTCTGAGTACCGGGACCTGGACCAATAATGTTTCTGAAGAAGAAATTATTTTTAGTATAACAAAAGGAAGGTACGTTCGTCTGGTAGCAATATCCGAAGTAAACGGTAACCCCTTTACTTCAGTTGCAGAGCTCAATGTTTTGCAATGTGTTAATTTTGCTCCGGTAACAATCACTTTTACAGAAACGAGTACTCAAACTAATGACGGAAGTTCAACGGATGATTGTTATGAAATTACCAGAAACTGGGAAGCGGTAGATCATTGTGGCCAGGTTTCTAATTATTCACAAACCATTACGGTTGTTGATACTATTGCTCCGGTTTTTGCCGATATGCCGGGAGATATTACAGTGACTGCTAATGCCATTCCGGAAACGCCAACGATTAATTGTGCTTCAGTCAGTAATATTGCGCTTGGTAAAACAGTTACGCAATCCAGTACTGATAATGGTGGAAATGCTTCAAGAGCAATTGACGGAAATACAGATGGCGATTTCAGTAACAATTCGGTAACTCATACTCAATCGGAATTACAACCTTGGTGGGAGATTGACCTTGGTACGGTTTATCCAGTCGAAGAAATTGAAATCTGGAATAGAACGGATTGTTGTATGGCGAGATTAAGCAATTATTATATTCTGGTTTCGGACAAAGCTTTTGCTTCTACTGACCTGGCAACTAGCCTGGGTGATCCTGAAGTTACAGCTTATTTTCAATCGGCTACAGCCGGAACGCCTGCTACTGTATCGATAGATACAACTGCCAGATATGTGCGAGTTCAGTTACAGGGAACAGATGTGCTGAGTTTGGCGGAAGTGGTAATCACTCCTTCCTGCATTTCTGCAACCGATAATTGTGATTCTGACGCAAACCTTTCTTACTCGGAAATAAATGTACCCTCCGGATGTTCTTATGATATTACCAGAACCTGGACAGCGACGGATAATTGTGGAAATGTGAGTACGCATGTCCAAACGATTAATGTCTTGTCTGCTTTGGACATTGATGCCAATTCGACTACTGACTACAACGGCGAAGAGTTGAGTTGTACAGGCGCTTCAGATGGCGCCGGAGAAGTAATAATTAATGGAGGTGTACCACCGATTAACATCATCTGGAGTGATGGGCAAACGGGTACTACAGCGATTAATTTGTCAGAAGGTACTTATTATCTTACCGTAACCGATGCCAATGGCTGTACTGCTACGGATAGTCTGAGTTTGGTCGCACCTCCGGATATAACCGTAAACGCGAATATAACTTCTGATTATGGAGGCCAGCAAATTAGTTGTGTTGGAGCTAGTGATGGTAGTGCCTTTGTTAATGCCAGTGGTGGTACAGGGGCTTTTACTTATAATTGGAGTAGCGGGCAAAATACAACGGGTGTTAATGGTTTAAGTGCAGGAACTTATACGGTAACAGCTACAGATACCAACGGATGTACCGCTACGGCTACTGTGACACTTAATGATCCACCACCTTTATCGATTAGCGCAAACGTAACTTCAGACTATAACGGCGAAGATATCAGTTGTGTTGGAACCAATGATGGAAGTGCAGAAGCAAATGCTACTGGTGGTACGGGAATAATATCATATAGCTGGAATACTGGACAAACCGGCAATGCAATCAATTCACTGGCTGCTGGCACATATACCGTGACGGCTACTGATGCCAATGGCTGTACCGTAGAGACTTCCGTTACACTCAATGATCCACCACCGATAGCCATCATTACTGCTGATAACGATCCTTCTTTATGTGAAGCTAACGACGGGCAAATTGCGGCTTCAGCAACCGGTGGTAGTGGTAGTTATGAATACAGAATAGGCGCTTCAGGAACTTGGCAGGCATCTAATCTGTTTACGGGACTTGCTGCGGGTTCTTATGATATATATGTTAGAAATGATGATGGAACATGCCCAACGGGGCCGGAAACTGTAACCTTAACGGATCCTGTACCACAGTCTTGCCCAATCCTATTAACTGCTGATACATTAACGTATTGTCAAACAGATATTTCTGTCAATATGTTTATTAATCCTTCACCAGACGCAACCGGATACACCTGGACGCTTCCTGCTGGAATGATTTTGATATCTGGCCAGGGCACGGATTCTATTGTTGTAAATATGAATAATATTGCTACGGGAACTTATAGTATATGTGTAGTTACCAATAGCAATTGTGGTGATTCTCCTGCTTGTTGTGTTGATTTGGAAGTTATTGGTTGTGAAGAAATTTGTGGTAATGGTATTGATGATGATGGAGACGGCTTGATAGATAGAGCGGATGATGATTGTGTGGATTGTGATGTGATCTATGCTACAAATACCGAATACATTCAAGATGTCAATCTGGCTACAGGAGCAGCGGAAGATACAATTAACCCTACAGTCTTATCTACTTTTACTAATGCAATGGGGCTGGATACGATGAGTCTTCGGTTTTATTACCTTGATAATTCCGGGGCCAATCAGGAGATTTTCCATTATGATTCAAATAATGATACGCATACGGCTACCGGAGTACAAATTCCCGCAGCTACTGCTGTAAATGCTTTTGCTTTTAATGCTGGAGGGCTGGCTTATGCACTAGCTGATGATGGAGACTTGTTTAGTATAACTACCAATTACAGTGGGTCGGATGTTCCGACAGTGAATTTATTAGGTAATGTAGGGGCAAGAGCTTATGGAGATATTGCAGTTGATGGAGAAGGTATTATCTGGGCAATAGCTGATACTGATTTATATCGGATTGATCCAACGGTAGCTACGCCTACCATTACTTTGGTAAGTACGGTTAGCGAAGCCGGTAATTTTAATGGAAACAGTATCGAAGGTTTAGCCTTTTCGGCATCCGGACAATTATTGGCGAGTGCAGGCAATCAACTTTATTCAATAGATATTTTAACTACGCAAGCGACTTTGATCGGAGGGCTTGGTACAGTTACTACTGATTTGGCTTCCTGCGCGTTCCCCGTCTTTATAGCAGATATTGCCATTACAAAAACAGTAAGTCCGGCCGGGACAGTAAGCCCCGGGGATACGCTGACTTATACCATTACCGTACAAAACACGGGGGGAATTATTATTACAGGCGCTACTCTGACCGATGCAATTCCTGCGGGGACAAATTATGTAGGCGGTTCTACGTCTATGAATGGGACTCCTGTGGCTGATATTGCCGGACTCATGCCCTTCACGAGTGGAGGGGCAATTAATTCCAGTGGCTTGGCAAGTGGTAGTATTGCTAATGGCAATAATGCAGTTATTGTTTTCCAGGTAGTTACGGATTGTTGCCCGGGAGTATCGAGCATTAGCAATCAGGCTTCGGTAGATTATGATGACAATTTAACTCCCGTGCTCTCTGATGATCCAATGGTAGGGGGAGCCGCTGATCCTACGGTTACAAATGTATCGACTTTAGCAGCTCCAATAATTACTACTCCTGCAAGTAATCTCATACTCGCTTGTAATACGACTACGAACACTACTGCAATCAATGCCTGGTTGGCTTCAAACGGTGGCGCAACAGCGACAGTTAATTGTGGAAATGTAAACTGGACGAATGACTATACAAGCTTAAGTGATGAATGTGGCGCGACAGGGACTGCTATTGTAACTTTTACAGCAACTAATGATTGTGGATCAAGTGTAACGACAAGTGCCACTCTCACGGTGCAGGACAATACTCCGCCGACTTGGGATACTAATCCTGTGGACATCACTGTGGAATGTGATGGGACGACTGATCCAGGCGGTACAATTAGTGCCTGGTTAACTTCATTCGGTGGAGGGAGTGCTTCGGATGATTGTGGTAGTGTCACTATTACTAATGATTATACTGGATTGACTTCAATTGGCTGTAGCGGGACAGGTTCAGCTGCTGTAATTTTCACAGCTACGGATGAATGCGGGCTTAGTTCTACAAGCTCAGCTACTTTAACTATCGTAGATACTACACCTCCTTCTTTATCTACTTTACCCGATATCACTGTAGATTGCGACGATATTCCTGTTCCGGTCCCTCCTGCTGATGTGGATGATTGCGACCCGGACGTTACAGTGGTTTACAATGAAGTAAGGGTATATCATCCGAACCCTAACTGGAAGAATACGGGTACTTGCGAAATTCTTTATACGGTATCTGATGCTTCCTATGATGACAAGGGAACATTGGGAGATACCTCGGATGATGAAATGACTTTCACATTAACTGTAATCGGGCAAAATACCGGAAGTGCTTGGTCTGCTTCAGTAAATGGAACTCCTGTTAACGGAGCATATTATAGGACTTATCAAATTGGACCTGTTAATTCTGGTGGAAGTATTTTAAGCTTTTCAATAGTAGACGATAATGATCCTGCATGTAATATAACAGTAACGCTTGACGCAACAGATTTTTAAAATAATATTCACTATCAACTTTTAAGGATAAACCACTCAGCTATACTTTTTTCTGATCTTGCAACTTTCCACACCAAAGATATTATGATAGGAGATTAGTTTTTGAACGCTCGAATGATCGCTAGTTATGAGTATTGGGCGATGATTCTATGCCCAAATTAATATTAAAATTAATCCTGTTAATCTAGGATATTTTTTGTGAAACCAGGCATCTTATGAGCTTTTTAAGCTATATAAAGCCTCCAAACTCGACTTTTCTAAAGTATATATGGTACAATTATTGACTATTAACACATTGTCATTAAATGTATATAAATAACATTTTCCTATTACAATGTTTCGGATAAATTCAATTTTTATGGATTTATCTAAAAAGCATTTTTTTGAAATAAAATACCTTAATAATCAAAGGTTTAACTGTGATGTCTATTTGTACATTCAACTGGCAGTATTAGGAATTTATATGAAAAAAAGTTTTACAAACCACAATATCAAACAAAAGTTTGTTCTTTGTGCTTGGCAAGTAACTACTTTCCCTATAAATTCTTCATGTCTGTATAAAAAAATATTTTCCCTTTCTACGGCCTTTTTCTTACCACTTTTTTGCTCTTTCCTTTATGCAAATAATGACAATCCTTTTGCTACAATAGACAGCTACGTTTTTAATATTACATGTAATGACAACAACACCCCAAATGACGCTTCGGATGACGTTTTTTCTTTCTCTTTGATTGCCTCAAATGATCAGGCTTTAGCTGGTTGGAATACTACAATCAATGGATCGCCAATTAATGGGAATTATGACCAGATTTACAATTTGGGACCTTATGCGATTAGTGGAGGAAATATTTCCTTTACGATACAAGATGATATAGACGCAAGCTCTACCGCTAGTATTCTGGTTAATCCGCCCGCTACTTGTTCTGATACCTGTAGAACCTATACAATTGTTCGTACCTGGACCGCGACGGATGATTGTGGAAATGAAACCACTGAAACACAGGTAGTCGAAGTAGAGGATAATAACGCTCCTACACTTATAGCTACGGCAAACGATGTTACTTTTGAATGTGATGGTAATGGTAATTATGCCGATATTGAAAACTGGATCAATTCTAATGGCGGGGCTACAGCCACCGATGAATGTGGAAATGTGTTTTGGTCAAATAATTTATCAGCATTACCTGGTGATTGTTCGAAGACCGGTTCAATAGAAGTAATTTTTACTGCCTCGGACCTATGTGGAAATGAAGCTAGAGATACTGCGACTTTAACCATTGAAGACAATTTAAGTCCTGCGATTACTGTCACCGCACAAGATACAGTAGTAGAATGTGATGGTTCGGAGAATCTAACGGATTTAAATAATTGGTTATCGAATAATGGTGGTGCTACAATGAATGATATCTGTGGAGCTAATAATTTGACCTGGAGCAATAATTATGGAGGTGGCGGCGTACCGGAGTTAGTAGGCTGTAATAATGATACGACGAATATCTTAAATGTAACGTTTTATGCGACGGATGCTTGCGGGAACGTAGATAGTACGCGAGCCAGATTTATAATAATAGACCAGAGTACTCCAACGATCACAGCGGAGGCACAAGATACAGTAGTGGAATGTGATGGTTCGGAGAATCTGGCGGATTTAAATAATTGGTTGAACAATAATGGGGGTTCTGCGGCAGTAGATGGCTGTAATACATCCGGTGGTTTTGTATGGAGCAATAATTACGGAGGTGGTGGCGTACCGGAGTTAGTGGGCTGTAATAATGATACGACGAATATCTTAAGCGTAACATTTTATGCGACGGATGCTTGCGGGAACGTAGACAGTACACGAGCCAGATTTATAATAATA
>JANQLV010000045.1 GCA_028280415.1 Saprospiraceae bacterium | reverse complement strand
CCAACGCTAATTAACATTTCAGAGCGTGTTTGGATTTTGTTCATTGAGTCGAGAATAGTCAATTTTTAGATTAAACAAAGCTTATTTAGAGGTGCATACCTGTAAGGTACGTGCCGAAAAATAGCTGAAGTGTAAGCTAGAAAGTGGCATTCGCAGACCGATTAATAATTTCCAAACAGGCTCTAACTATTTCTTCTTAAAAACAGTTGATCCCGGATCAGCCTGGCAGGCTACGTCCGCTCTCGTAAAAACTATTTTTTAATCAAAAACACAAATGAAAATGTTTAGTAAATTTTTTAAATCTCTTCTTTTATTCTTAACGATTTCGACCTTTACTTTTGCTTCGAATGGCCCACTCCTTAAAATTGGAGAAAGTATTACCTTGACGGTTAATGGAGCTGGTGAGATCATTGACATGCCAGAGCCTACTTCCTGGACCAATGGCAATATTAATCAGTTTTATCTGGATGATACGCATACTCAAAAAAGTTTTAACGACATTCGTTTAATGCCCGGTACTTATCGCTGGAGGGTAAAAACAGTGAAAAGAAATGGCAGACCCGGAAAAGTTAATTTTGACATCAAAGTGAAATTTCAAAATGGTTCTAATCACAAAAAAGTAGATAAAAAATTATCTCCGGGTAGAACCGATACCGGGAATTTTACAGTAGAGGATTTTAGAAGCCAATCGGGAGGAGGCCAGGCGGGATATGGAAAAATCAAAGTTCATATCGGCAGAGCGGCGATTAATACCAGTGTAAACTATAAAATCACCTTGACCAGAACAGGCGGTAGCACAGGGTCTGGTAATTCCGGAAATTGCAATTATACAAATCTTGGTTCGAAAAGTGGCAATGTAATCGGTAACACCGTAGGTAAATATACTTCTCAGAAAAAAGCTTGTAAAAATACCGCAAAAGTAAAAGTCAACAAGACGGGAGGTAAAGCCAGAACTACTGTTTTAGTATATACCTCCAACACTAAAAATGGAACAGGAACCTTAGCAGATTCTTACGAGTTTCCGAATGGAAATAAGAAGAGTTCCAAGACTTTAAATATTAGTAATTGTAATGGCAAATTCATTCGGGTGGAAGTGAAAAACCGATCAGCGGCGAATACGTTTAAGTACAACCTTAACATTACACAATAAAACAAATGGGAGTCCTCCCGGATTCTGCTTAAGAGCTACCGTGAAATAGAATATTATATCGCTATTATTGCTCTGTAAAACAGGTATTAGGTACTAGGCCTTTGGTATTGGCTAGGCCCGGAAAACCTAAAATCCAATACCAAAAGCCTAATACCTGTACATGGAAAATATAAGCTCTTAAGACTTTGAAATTCGAGATGATTCCTGTTTTTCATTAACAATAACAGGAGATCAAACCTAATGCTATTTATCTGCTTCTTCCTTTAGAATAATTGCATCGATTTCCTTTGCCCTCACCAGAGCATTAAAAGTCGGCAAATCTTTCTCCAACACGACTTTGTATATATCAATCTGCTCATCGATTCTGGCAATAAGTTCATTTTTTACCGCAATAGCTTGGTCTGTCGGTGGATAATCACCATTTCGCGTCATCGAATTTAGAGATGCCAGTTTATTGGTTAATCTAATCGGGAAATTTAAGGGATCTTGCCCGCTTCGGTTCTGGGTTTGATAAAGTGCCTTTTCAACCACAGTCAAAGTAGAGTCAATGGCACTGGCTGCATCTCTGAGTTCCTGCATAGAATCATTTTCAGGCAAGCGGTCGGTATAATTATTCATCTGCTTGCGAATATCCCGAATATTAATGATGACTTCATGCGCTTCGGTAAGCTTATCACCAATTTCTTTAATAAAATCAAATTGAGCTTTGTATTGCTGATCGGTAGTGGTAGAACGGGGGTCCTTTACAATTTCGAATGGTTTTTCGATCATTTGTTCGCCCACTGTCAGACGGACTTTATACGCTCCCGGCATTGCCTTGGGACCGGCCAGCGAGGCCCACCACAGGATCATACCTTCAAACTTTTTGGCATCGGGATAAGACATGTTCCACTTAAAAGAATTACCCCCTTCCTCAACTTCCAATTTTTCATCTTTCTTTTTAGCCTTCGTTGAATATTCTTTGATCACTTCACCACCGGCTTCCATAAAAGCTATTTTTACTTCAGTAGTATCCGGTTTATCTTTTAAATAATAGTGGATATTTACCCCTCCCGGATGATTCATACCTGCCCCTTTAACTTTTTTCGACTGAAAGCCAGGTGTACGGTAAGATAGCATTGGATCGTACAAATAAATGTCGGCATCTTTTGCAGCTTCTAATTGGTGGAGGATAGTCAGATCATCAATCATCCAGATGGAACGCCCCTGAGTTGCTGCGATTAAAGCATTATTTTTTATCGTCAAATCTGTAATCGGTACAATTGGCAAGTTCATCTGGAAAGATTGCCAGTTAGCCCCATCGTCGAAAGAAATGTAAACACCTGCCTCCGTACCGGCATATAAAATGCCTTGATGATTGGGGTCCGCCCGGACTACCCTGGTAAAATGCTCTTCATCAATTCCATTGACAATCTTTGTCCAGGTCTTTCCATAATCATCGGTTTTGTATATGTAAGGTTTAAAATCCCCCCATTTGTACATGGTACAAGCCAGATAAGCCCCTCCATCCTTGTGTGGATCGGCCTCAATGCTATTGATCAAAATCCATTCAGGCATATTGGGAGGTGTTACATTTTCCCAGTCCTTTCCTCCGTTTCTGGAAATATGTACCAAACCATCATCAGAACCCACCCAGAGCAAATCTTTTACCCTGGGAGATTCTACTGCAGCGAAAATGGTACAATAGTATTCTACCGAGGTATTATCTTTTGTAATTGGCCCTCCGGAAGGAATGAGCTTCGAAGAATCGTTTCGGGTCAGGTCAGGGCTGATGATTTCCCAGGATTGCCCCTCATTCGTACTGACGTGTAGGTGATTGCTGGCAGTATACAGTTTTTTCGGATCATGTGGAGAAAAGAAAATTGGAAAGTTCCATTGAAAACGATAACGCATTCCTTCCGCACCATGCCCCATCGGATTGTCGGGCCAGACGCTGATCACTCTGGTAAATCCGGTTCTATGATCTTTGCGCTCTAAGAGCCCATCGTAGCAACCTCCGTAAACGATATCATTATCCAGGGGATCTACAGCAATATGACCGCATTCACATCCTGCCGTACTTTCCCAATCATCTTCACCTATTGAGCCTCCGCTACTGCGACTATTAATGCGAATTGTACTATTGTCTTGTTGAGCTGCGTAAATTCTGAATGGAAAATGATTATCGGTCGTTATCCGGTAAAATTGGGCAGTTGGCTGATTATAATAAGTACTCCAGGTAGCTCCATTATCATAAGTGACCTGTGCGCCACCATCATCAGCAACGATGATCCTGTTTGGATTTTCCGGTGCAATCCAGAGATCGTGATGATCTCCATGAGGTGTACTTAACGATTTAAAAGTTTTTCCTCCATCGCTGGACTTATGATAGCGGACATTCATTACATATACTACATCGATATCCTTTGGATCAGCATAAATCCGGGTATAATACCAGGCTCTTTGCCTTAGCTTTCTTTCGCTATTGACTTTTTGCCAGGTTTTACCGGCATCATCGGAGCGAAAAACACCTCCTTCTTTGGATTCGATAATCGCCCATACTCGATCAGAGTTAACCGGAGAAATGGTGATGCCTGAAATTCCGCGCGTTCCTTCCGGAAGGCCTTTATTATAAGTAATATCTTCCCAGCTTAGGCCGCTATCCGTGCTTTTAAAAATTTTGGACCCCTCACCACCACTTGACAAATCATAAGGTGTTCTTTTGACGCGCCAGGTCGAAGCGTATAATATCCTTGGATTATTCGGATCGAGAATCAGGTCAACTGCACCAACTTCATCACTTTCAAACAAAATGCGATTCCAGGTTTTACCACCATCTGTACTTTTGTAAACGCCTCTTTCATCATTGGCTTTATATAAATTCCCCATAGACGAAGCATAAACTATATTATGATCTTTAGGGTGAATTCTGATTCTGGAAATATGCCTTGAATCTTTTAAGCCCATCTGCTTCCAGGTCCTACCAGCATCTTCTGTTTTCCAGATTCCATATCCGGAAGAAACATTGCCTCTGACCGTTACTTCACCCCCTCCGACATATATAACATTTGGATCAGATTCACTAACTGCAATGGCTCCAATGGAACCACCAAAGAAACCATCTGATATATTTTCCCAGTTTCGACCTCCATCCTTTGTTTTCCAGACGCCACCACCAGTTGAACCAAAATAATAAAGATTGGGCTTATGGGGTACACCTGCTACCGCACAAGACCGGCCTCCACGAAAAGGGCCTATGCTTCGCCATTCGATAGATTGATAAAGGTTTTCGTTATATTCAACAACCGGATTATCAATAGTGGCAGGTTCGTTATTTTGTTTTTTGCGTTTTCTTTTTTGCGCTTCCGCATCGGGTAGAATAAAAATGCAAATCACTATTAGCAATAGCAATTCAGTTGGTTTTCTCATATTGATTTTTCTTTTCATAATCTCTTGTGTTAGTATGATTCACAAGATAGAGAATAGCTAAGGACAAACAAAACGAAAAAATGGGGGAGAAGGAGGATAAAAAAGAAAGTCGTATTATCATTGAAGATTTGATAATACGACTAACTATAACAAATTATAATCCCATGAACATATCCGAAATTGATGGCCGGTTGAACGGCTTAATTTTGGATACGAAATTAAAACGTTGAGAACGTATTAATGTTTTGTAACATATAAGACAATTTGATCTATTTAGTGAGGAGTTGTAATATCCTGATAATTATAGGATATTACAGCTCACTAAACAACAAATTATAATCCCATGAACATATCCAAAATTAATGAAGCTAATAACCTTTGAATTAGCTTGGTCTCTCTGCACTGTTTCCTTTCTTTCACATTACAATTATCTTAACTTTTTGGTCCTGGAAAAAATACATTTTGCTTATTAAGTGGTAAATATTTATTATTTATAAGTAAAATTTTATTTTATAAATAATTGATTATAAATAATTAAAAATAATTATCAATATTTGATAACTGTTTTAAAGTGAATGAAAATTTAATGATTGAAGCTGATCTCGTAGAGAAAAATATGCTTTTTTATATAAAAAACTTGTTCAAATGCGGCTAAGTACTTTTTTTACGCCGGTAAAACTGGACTATTGTTTAAAAAATGGAGGAACCGGAAGATTCAATTATAAATATTCCTTTCAGTGTTAACCGCAATGCTATCGAATTGCTTATTAATGAGCAAATCAAAGGTTTGATCTACGAAGATTTAACCATGGATGATGATGGTTTAATTTTAAAAGTGGAAAAAGCAGAGCCAATAATTTTGGATTATACCCCTGATTCTATTTTATATAATGTTGCTGTTAAATTGCTGGTCAAAAAAGATATTACCTTGGCGATTGCGGAAGCAAGGGGGATTATTAAACTCCATTTTGAAACCCAATATCTTATTTTCCCCGACTGGGGACTACAAACCAGGACCGAGCTGCGGGCTTATCACTGGCTCCAAAAACCCAGAGCGCAATTGGGGCGCCTGGATTTATCGGTTAATTATCTGGCTAATTTGTTGCTTAAACGCAGTAAAGAAATTGTCGGAGAACGAATTGATCAACAACTTAAATCTGTTTTTGACCTTTCAAAGCTTAGTAAGCGATATTGGGAGACTTTCCAAAATCCCATACAGCTAATAAAAGATTGGCAACTCTGGGCTCTGGTTAAACCAAATGACTTTTATTTGTCTCCTTTTAACTTCGAAACTAATGAAATTACAACTCGGTTTACCCTAAAAGCGAATCCGGTTTTGGTATTATCTGATTCCATGCCGGAGGTGGAGGTGAATGCTCTGCCAGCTTTTCAATGGCGCGAAAAAGAGGAAGCGGAGAGTTTTCTTTTTCCGGTTTTACAATTGGCTTATGATCAACTGGATTTTCACTTAAAAAAAATTATAAATGGCAGGGTGATCCGTATTCGTCAGTATAAGCTAAAAATAGAGCTCGAATCATTCAGTGGTAATCCAAATGAGTTGTTGCTTGAGATCCTCATTTCCGATGCTTTTGAAGGTAGAGCCAGAATAAAGGTTTTTCCCGTTTTAGAAAAAGAAGCGGATACATTGCGTTTTGAATTAAGGGCCTTCGATTTGTCTACTAAAAACATATTGCTTAAAGGCATCAAAAAGCTCTTTCGAAATCAACTGGAAAAGAAACTGATAGAATTTATGACATTTCCCCTGAAAGAGTATCGAAAGAAAGCGATTGATTTTTTGAATCAAAAAAGCCGGGAGCTAATTATTCATCCGCAACTGGACACTGCTTTGCTAATCCACGATCTCCAACTAAAGAATATTCAAATGACCTCCAATGATCTGATTTTATACCTTGAAATAAAAGGAAGAATGGGAGCCAAGGTCAATTAGTCACCGATATTGGCCTTTCGTCTGGGATCGTTGTTGTTGTTATTCCAAATCCTTACATTTGACAAAAATCCTGTAATTATGAGTTTTGCTATTGCCGCGGGGCATGATGCTACGGCAGATACCGCACAGGAAATACTTAGAAACGGAGGAAATGCGTTTGATGCCGCTATTGCTGCTTTGATGACTTCTTTTGTGGCAGAGCCCTGCATGGCCTCGGGAGGTGGCGGAGCTTTTGCGAATATTCGAAAAGCGGATGGTACATTGCTAATTTATGATTTTTTCTGCCAGACGCCCAGGTACAAAAAAGTAGTTGGAGAACTGGAATTTATACCTATTGAGGTGGATTTTGGAACCTTGAAAGAGGTTTTTCATATTGGTAAAGGTTCGATAGGCGTTCCGGGGATGATTGCCGGGATTTTTGCCTTGCATCGGGATTTGGGTTCCCTACCGATGAAGGAACTGGTACAGCTCCCCATTCAGTATGCGAAAGAAGGAGTAGCGGTCAATGATTTTCAATCGGAAGATATGAATCTCCTTAAGGATATTCTTGGATTTAATGAATACGGGCGTAAACTCTTTTATAAAAATGGGCAATTATGTGAAATTGGAGATCCGGTCTTTATGCCGGGCTTGGCGGATTATCTGGATTATCTGGCCAGGGAAGGAAAGGATGCTTTTTATAAAGGGGAAGTGGCTCGTAAAATTGTTGCAGAGCAACGGAGTGGGGGGCTACTCACGATGGAAGATTTTGAACAATACCGGGTATTAATCCGAAGACCATTACAGGTTAATTATCGGGGAAAACAAATCCATACTAATCCTTTGCCTAGCATTGGAGGAAGTTTAATGGCACATTATTTAAAATATCTGGAAGCCTTGGTCCCTGCTGAATTTCCATTGACCAGAGATCATATTTTAAATTTGTATCAGGCGCTTGTTCGGGCCGAACCTCTGGACCGTCGTCCCATTGCTTTGGCAAATGCTTTGCGAAATCTGTTTGGCGCTAATAAAAAACACGGAAGTACTTCTCATTTTAATATAGTAGATCAATGGGGGAATGCAATTAGCCTGACAATGACGATTGGAGAAGGCAGTGGCTATTTTATAGAAGGTACGGATATTCAGCTTAATAATATGTTGGGAGAAGCGGCACTGCTTCCGGATGGCTTTCACTCCTGGGATACCAATGTACGTTTGTCAAGTATGATGGCTCCGACTATTGTTACTGATGAGCAGCAGCGACTGGAAGTAGTGATCGGCTCTGGTGGGGCAAGCCGGATTCCATCTGCGATTACTCAGGTTCTGCATTATCTCATTGATTATCAGCAGTCCGTTGATGAAGCTGTAAATCACCCCAGGGTACATCTCGGTCACGATATTTTTAACATAGAACCCGGATTTCACTATAATGCCAAGCAAAGTGATTTTGGCGAAAGTTTAAAACTTTGGGATAAGCAATCTCTTTTCTTCGGTGGAGCGCATACGATACTATCCGGGAAAGGAGCGCTTCATGCCAGTGGAGACGAACGCAGAGACGGAGTGATCAGGATTGAGTGATTTTTGTTCGTTGTTCGAATGTTCGCTATTCGCTATTCAATATTCGATTGCTCGCTTGTCTACAATCCGGCTCAGCTTGCCTCCCTGACTTCGGGGAATGCTTCCCGGATTTTTTAGAGATACCTCCATAGTCAAACCAATAGTGTTTTTGATTTTTTGAATTAAGTTACTTTTGAAAACGGCATTATTGCTATCTACTCCTTTCACAACTTCAACTTCCACCTGAACGGTATCCATTGTACCTCTTCGTTCAACTATCAGACAGTAATTCGGGCTCAGGTAATCAAATTCATGAATAATTTCTTCCACCTGAGTATGAAACAGATTCACTCCACGGATAATCAGCATATCATCTGCCCGGCCCTTGATCGCCGACATTTTGATATGGCTCCGTTTTGCGTTTTCATCATAATAAATTGAGCAGATATCATTTGTCCAGTACCTTAGCAGTGGAAAAGCTTCCTTGGTTAAAGTAGTAAATACCAGGACACCTTCTTCACCATAGGGCAGCGGTTCGCCGGTTTTTTTATCCACAACTTCCGGATAAAAATGGTCTTCCCAGATATAACTGCCACTTCCTTTTTCTTCAAAGTCTTCCTGAGAAACTCCGGGGCCAATGATTTCACTCAAGCCATAAATGTTCGTTGCGATTACCTTAAGTCCCGATTCTATCTGACTGCGAATGGCTTCCGTCCAGGGCTCTGCACCAAGGATGGCGTATTTCAGGGCTAAATCCCTGCTGTCAATTCCTCTTTTGGCGAATTCTTCTGATAAAGTTTGGGCATAGGAAGGAGTGCAACAAATAACCTCCGGTTTGAAATCCTGTAAAATCATCAACTGGCGATCTGTCATTCCGCCGGAAACGGGAATGACTGCCATCCCCATTTTGGTTGCTCCACCATGCATCCCCAGTCCGCCGGTAAATAAACCATAACCGTAAGCATTGTGTAGCTTCATTCCAGGCTGAGCACCTGCGCAGGCCAGCGATCTGGCTACGACCTCATCGAAAATATCCAGATCGTGTTGCGTATAAGCGACTACGGTTGGTTTACCCGTTGTTCCACTGGAAGCATGTATCCTGCGAATATCCTGCATTGGTTTGGCAAACATTCCGAAGGGATAATTGAGGCGAAGGTCTTCTTTTTTGGTAAAAGGCAAAAGGTGTAAATCTTCAACACTTTTTATATCTCCGGGCTGTATTCCTTGTTTGTCAAAAAGTTGTTGATAAAATGGTACATCCTGGTAAAGCCGATACACTAAGGCACTTAGTCTTTCATTCTGTATTTTTCTGAGTTGTTCGATTGCTAAAGTCTCAATTTCGTGTTGATACATACTTTTGTTTATCTTGTAAGGCGAATTCTATAAAATTAGTTTTCATTAGGCATTGTACTCAAATCTATAGTTGATTATATTACCGGTAATTGCCTCTGTCACAGAAGTCTACCTGCTCAAAATATCCATAACATCCGGCATTTTACACGAATAGTTAGAAATTATTTTTACAGTATTGTTTGAGATGGTTGCAGATTGTGCCAGGTTTGGAGCAAGTAATTCAGTTTTTCTTCTGTTGAAAGGAGTTATCCAGCTTGGTTTGCTTTTAAAATTGAAGAAAGCTCAGGAAGATCGACTTTTCCAAAAAATTGAAAACCGGTTTATCTCCGGCAGATTTTACATCCAAGGAGAGAATATATTTATAAAGGATGATGCCAGAGAATCCGCTCAACCTTAAAGGAATGGTATGAAAAAATGTTTATAGTGCTTAGGATATTTTGTAATAGCGCTAAAAAAATTGAAAACACCAAAGCAATGCCTAGGAGTAAATAAACTCATAGACCTTATCAAGATCGAAATTTTCATTCTTTTGATGAATCAGGCAGATACAGCCATCTACATTTTTGCCTGTAATTTTACCAAACTGGATACGGTAAGCACTGTCGATATTGAAGAAAAGGTTAATGACCTCATCCGGGAATTTGCTATTGATATGTTTACCCAGGATAAAGGCAATATAGTCGGGCTGTATACTGGTGGCGCAGATGCAAAATTTTCCCATTGCAAATTTTTCGCGATAAGATTTTTGCTCTTTTATACAAAGCGGGTGATTCAATATTGCTACCCCCAATTCATTATAAATATCTATGATCCTTCTGGGCGGAGGGTTTAGCATAGAAGATTCAACTTGCTCGTAAGTAATCATAATACAGGTTTTTGGACCCTTTACAAAAAGCAAGTACTATGCCTGAAATAAATAAAAATTAAATATATGAAATAATAACCTTTAAAAAAGAGCGCAAAATTTTGAAAATAATTATTTGAATCCGGGCTTTTTGGAGCCAAAAGAAAGGTTGGATTTATTGCTTTTTATGCAAAATAATAATTTGCTCTGTTCCACCCCGATTCATGGTTAAATGTAAGGAATCACTGCTTAAATGACTGATTTTAACTACTTTTTCGAGGCTTTGAGCATCTAGGGTATCCGTCGTATAAAGATATTGACCTTTTACCCTGTAGTGGCCGGCTTCCCGGCTGTTGAGGTTAGCGTGATAGGTATATATCTTTTGCTCATTGAAGCTAAAATTCATTCTCGATAGATCAATATCCTTCGCTACTCCTTTTTCAATAAACTGATCTGCTTGCCAGGTCCCAATGAGCATCTGGGGATCAGGTCCATCGTTTTTGCAAGCGGTCAAAAGTATACATAGTGCAATAGAAAGAATAGATACTATTTTCATAAACATGTTTGTCCAGTTAACGAGCATGGAAACTAAAAGTAACAACTAATTATAAACAGTAAGCTCAAAAAATGGCCTAATGAATCTTTTGAGCTTACTCAAAGCCTTTTGCTTAGTCCCCTTCTTTCTATAAAAAGTTTACTACGCCAATCCATCCCATAATCCCAAGTACGATTGTATAGGGTAGGGCCATTATCACCATTCTGCCATAAGAAAGATTAATAAGTGGCGCCAGAGCTGAAGTTAACAAAAATAAAAAGGCCGCCTGACCATTAGGTGTTGCCACTGAGGGTAAATTAGTCCCTGTATTGATGGCTATCGCCAGTTTTTCTAATTGGGCCAGCTCGGAACTTAAGGCTTCATTAGTAAGCACATCATCCGGGAAAGCAATCATTACTTCGCCAATATAAACAGTGGCGACGAAAACATTATCACTGATAGCGGAAAGAACCCCGTTTGCAATGTAAAACATTGATGGCTGCTGCCCCGGATCAAGTGAGAGCGCCCACTCAATGATGGGGTTGAAGAGATGCTGATCGTGGATCATTGCTACAATGACGAAAAATACGACCAACAGCCCTGTAAAAGGCAAGGCTTCCTCGAAAGCTTTTCCCAGGGAGTGTTCTTCGATGATTCCCATAAAAGCCGTTTGGATAATGATCAGGCCAAGACCAATCAAACCAACCGGAGCGAGATGAAGAGCCAAACCAATTATCAAGAGGATAGCACTGACGGCCTGAACAATCAAACCATATTTTTCTCTCAAGGATCGATTTCTGTCCGTTTCAATGGTATAATTTTCCAGTATTCTTCGGGCTACTTCCGGCAATTCAGCTCCATAGCCAAACCATTTTGTTTTTTCCAGAATAGCAGTAGTTATCAATCCACAGAAAAAAACCGGTATAGTAACCGGAGCCATTTTCATAAAAAACTCTACAAAATCCCAGTGCATTCTTTCTCCAATCAAAAGATTCTGAGGTTCTCCAACCAGGGTACAAACACCTCCTAAAGCAGTACCCACTACACCATGCATAATTAAACTTCTGAGGAAACTTCGAAATTGCTCTAGTGTTTCTCCACTTAATTCTTCCCTGTCCAGTACACCACTATTATCCAGGTCCGTATTCCCCGAATGGATTTTGTGATAAACACCATAAAAACCTACCGCTACACTAATCAATACTGCTGTTACCGTTAAGGCATCCAAAAAAGCCGATAAAACGGCTGCCAGAAAGACGAAAAGCAGTGAGAGGACCATTTTTGATCTGATCTTGGTAAAGGCCTTACTAAAAATATACATCAAAAGTGGTTTCATAAAGTAGATTCCCGCTACCATAAAAACCAATAGAAGAATAACTTCCAGGTTTGCCTCTATTTCGTGATAAGAGTTTTCGGGTGTGGTAAGCTTAAGCATGAGCGCCTGAATAGCCAGTATTCCTCCTGATTGCAAAGGATAGCATTTCAGAGCCATTGCCAGTGTAAAGATGAATTCGCCTATGAATAACCAGGCCGTAATTGTAGGGCCTAATGCGAAGTAAGAAATTACATTAAAAACTAAAAATCCAAGAATCGTATACTTAAACCATAGTGGACTGTGACCTAGAAAGTACTTCAACATTTCGTTTTTCGATTTTTTGTGAATGCGCTTATTGTATTATAATCCTTTTTGGAACTCTCCAAAACGCAATATTGTTCTGCCAGAGACTCCCATATCTTGTGGGCTTTTTAAAATCGCGGGCAAAATACGATTTTTTATAGGACATAAGAAAACTAAATCTTCATTAAAATTGTAAACCACAGGTTAATAAAATTCCGTAATTTTGTACCCGGTATGGTAAAAATAGGAGATATAGAGCTAGGGGAATTCCCTTTACTACTGGCACCGATGGAGGATGTCAGTGACCCGCCATTCAGAGCTTTGTGCAAAAAACAAGGCTGTGATATGATGTATACGGAGTTTATCAGTGTTGAAGGCTTGATTCGGGATGCGCATAAAAGCGTACAAAAATTAGATATTTACGAGGAAGAACGCCCGATTGGTATTCAGATTTTTGGAGCTAAAGAAGATTCGATGCGTCGCGCTGCAGAAATCGTTGAAGAAGCAAAACCCGAAGTACTGGATATTAATTATGGCTGTCCGGTCAAAAAAGTCGTCTGCAAAATGGCCGGGGCGGGGATTTTACAGGATATTGATCGAATGGTGAAGCTCACTGATATCATCGTCAAATCTACGAACTTGCCGGTCACCGTGAAAACCCGTTTGGGCTGGGATGAAAATACGCAGTATATCGAATCGGTTGCCGAGCGATTGCAGGATGTTGGGATCAAGGCACTTTCCATTCACGGGCGTACGCGTAAGCAGATGTATAAAGGAGAGGCGGACTGGACCTTGATCGGCAAGATTAAAGAAAATCCGAGAATCAAAATTCCCATATTTGGAAATGGAGATATTGATAGCCCTCAGAAAGCCAAACTCTACCGGGAACGCTACGGAGTAGACGGAATTATGATCGGCCGGGCCAGTATAGGTTACCCCTGGATATTTAGGGAAATCAAACATTATTTCGAAACCGGAGAAATTCTGGTACCCCCAACGGTGTCCGAAAGAGTGAATGCGGCCAGACAACACCTTAAGCATTCTATAGAATGGAAAGGGGAGAAGCTGGGAGTGCTGGAAATGAGAAGACACTATACCAATTATTTCAGAGGCTTTCCTCATATCAAACCTTATAGAGCTGAATTGGTTACGAATCTTGATCCAAGCGTTCTTTTTGAGGTGTTGGATCAAATCGAAGTACGATACAGCGATTATGTACTGGCTTAGACAAAAAGAGGCGTTTCTGAAAAATTGAGAATTTCAACTGCTTTATTTTCAAGATCAATTGTTCTTTTGAAATTTGCGACTTGAAATTTAGACCTTTAAGTATTTTTTGAAAAATGGTATTTGATATTAAGCCACAC
Organism: Saprospiraceae bacterium; assembly: GCA_028280415.1. Taxonomy (GTDB): domain Bacteria; phylum Bacteroidota; class Bacteroidia; order Chitinophagales; family Saprospiraceae; genus JAHDHW01. The sequence continues at coordinate 202,500 of JANQLV010000045.1, read as the reverse complement.
GAACGGGAAATTTTTATGCTGATTGAGCAAGCAGGGGCGGAACTCGATTTTCCGACTTATGTGGTTGGTGGATATGTCCGGGATCGTCTTCTGGGGAGACCTTCCAAAGATATGGATATTGTATGTATCGGGAATGGTATTAAACTGGCTCAGCAAATCGCCTCAAAACTCAGACCGATTCCAAGAATTGTTGTTTATCAAAGGTTTGGAACGGCAATGTTGAAGCATAAAGATATGGAAATTGAGTTCGTCGGAGCGCGGAAGGAATCCTATCGTGTAGATAGCCGAAAACCAACTGTAGAGGAAGGTACACTCGAAGATGATCAAAATCGGAGAGATTTCACCATTAATGCTTTGGCGGTAAGTCTCAATGCTCAAAATTTTGGTGAAATTATTGATCCTTTCGGAGGCTTGCACCATCTGGAACATAAAGTACTCAAAACGCCTTTAGAACCGGGCAAAACTTTTTCCGATGATCCTTTGCGGATGATGCGGGCCATTCGCTTTTCTACTCAGCTGGGCTTTGCCATTGATGAAGAAACCTATAAAGCGATTGCTAAATATAAAAACCGAATCAATATTGTTTCTAAAGAAAGAATTACGACGGAGCTGGAAAAAATATTGAAAGCGGATATTCCATCCGTAGGTTTCAAACTACTACATAAAACGGGTCTGCTGGAGCTTGTTTTTCCGGAACTGGCAGAGTTACACGGTGTAGATTATAAAAATGGAAAGGGGCATAAAGATAATTTTTATCATACTTTGGAAGTCGTTGATAATCTTAGTAAAAAAACCAGAAACATCTGGTTGCGCTGGGCCGCTTTATTACACGATATTGCCAAGCCTCCAACCAAGCGCTTTGATCCCGAACATGGATGGACCTTCCACGGGCATGAGGCCCTGGGGGCCGCAATGGTTCCCAGAATTTTTCGCAACCTGCGGCTTCCAATGGATGGCAAAATGAAATATGTCCAAAAATTGGTGCGGCTACATTTGCGACCCATTAGCCTTACCAAGGAAAATATTACAGATTCTGCGGTTCGCCGCTTGCTTTTTGAAGCAGGGGATGATATTGATGATTTGATGAAATTATGTGAAGCGGATATTACTTCCAAAAATCCGCAAAAAGTAAAACGCTATCTGGAAAATTATGAATTGGTACGTACCAAGCTGAAAGAAGTAGAGGAAAAAGATAAAATCAGGAATTGGCAGCCTCCGGTTTCCGGGGAGTTAATTATGAAAACATTTAATATCCCTCCTTCACGGGAAGTAGGAAATATCAAAACTGCCATTCGGGAAGCTATTTTGGATGGGAAGATTTCCAATGATTTTGATGCAGCTTATGCCTACATGCTCGAAGTAGCAAAGTCTTATGGTCTGCATGAGGTAAATCCATGACACTTTTAGCATTCCTTTGGCTAATTATTGATCCAAAGCAGCGGGAAACAACTATTTTGTGTTTTACAATAAAAAAAGACAAAAAATGAAAAAACTATTGTTCTTATTCGTCATTACTGCGGTTTTAGCCTCTTGTAAAAACGAAGCAGAGGAAAGAAGAAACGAACAAGAAGATATCCTCCAGGAATATTTTGCAGATAATAATATTACCGGTTTGATAGAAATAGAAGACTCCGGAGTCTATTATCGAATTACAGAGGCTGGTAATGGGGAAGATTATCCTTCTTTTAGCAGCACTATTCGCGTTTTTTATAAAGGCTACTTACTGGATGGAAGCGTATTTGATGAAAGAGTCGAAGGGGAAGATGATTATCTGGAAATACCGCTGAATGCCATGATTTTTGGCTGGCAAGCCGCCTTACCTAATTTTAGTAAAGGTGCAAAAGGCGAAATATATATTCCTTCTCACGCCGGATACGGAAACACTGCAAGACCCGGAATTCCCGAACATTCAATTTTGATCTTCGAAGTACATTTATTTAATGTTTTTTAGGCAGTAATGCTAAAATTTGAATTCGAGCAAAGGGTACAACAGCTTGAAAAGCGCAAAGGAGGGTATTACTATTTATTGATTGATGCTGGAGTTGTAGACCAATTTCCCAAAAAGCGTGCGACCCGCCTGAAATGTGTACTCGAAAAGGAAGTGGTTTATTCTTGTGGTTTAAATCACTATGGTGACGGCAACTATTTTGTTATTGTAGCAACGAAGTATATCAAAAAGCTCGGTAAAAAAATAGGTGATCCGATTCAGTTTGAAATTTATGAAGACCCAAATCCTTTGGGAGTTGATGTACCAGAGGTACTTAGAGTCCTTCTTGAACAGGACCCAGCTGCCAAAAAGATTTATGAAGCTTTATCTGATGGTAAAAAGCGAAGTCTGATTTATCTGATCCAACCCATTAAGGATATTGATAAAAAAGTAGGGAAAGCTTTGGCTTTTCTCGCTGAGCAAGCAGCAAAGCAAAACTAATTTTTTGACAGGTTCTTTAAATCATTTTGATTTCCCTGTTTTCCAGAATCATTTTGTCTGTTCCGTATTTTCCCGCTTTAAACATGGAGCCGGCAAGTTCTTCCGAGGTTATAACTCCACCAGAATAAATGAGTTTCATAAAAGGATATAGACTTCGCATTAAGCGATAACTAAAATTGGGTTCTTTACGTTTTTCTACGGGATAGATATAACCCGGACGGAAAATATGCAAACCACCGAAATGCAGAGCTATCAGATAGTTCTCGGCCATCCCTTTGTATCTGGCAAATGAAAGCCTGCTTTTTTCTTTTGGATCAGCTCCCTGCCCACTCAGAAAGCAGAAACGGGCATTGGGGCTGCCTGTTTTCAAAGCATCGGCAAAACTTTTGGTAAAATCAACGGTAATTTTTTTGAATAGATCGTCGGGCACCTGTCCGGTATACACTCCCAAACAGAAATATGCAATATCCTGATTTACGAAATGCTTTTCCAAACCATCAAAGTCTGAAAAGTCCTGATGCAATACTTCGATTAACTTATCGTTTTTTATTCCGATCGCTTTTCTGGAAATAGAGGTGATTTTGGAGATTTCAGGATCCGACAAGGCTTTTTTTAGTACAATTCCACCTACCATACCGGTAGCTCCGGTGATGATTATATTTTTCATTTTATATCCGTTAAATAATTCAGAGCCAGTTCAATAAAATTATTTTTTTTAAAAAGTATTAAATTAAGATATTTTAGAAAGATTCTCACCAATAATAGAGATATTTGTTCATTACCTAATATCTTGTGAGAGAACAGAAAAAACTATTATGCAATACTCCATGCGTTTTTCCAGAAAAGATTCTACGAATTTTTTCAAAACCCTTCGCCAACGTGTCAATAATTATTTTGTAGATAATCAGATTGCCAAAACTGGAAATTCGAAAATGTATCTGAAAACAGCAGTGATTTTCGGCGCTTATTTCGGAGGATATGCTTTGATACTGGCCGGAGCTTCTAGTTCCTGGTTAGTGTTACTGGGCTATACCATCCTTGGTTTTGCGATGTCTGGAATTGGCTTATGCATTATGCATGACTCGAATCATGGGGCATATTCAAAAAAGCCCTGGGTGAATAAGGTTCTAAGTTATAGTATGAATCTGGTTGGAGGGAGTACCTTTACCTGGAAAGTACAGCATAATGTTCTGCATCATTCATATACGAATGTTTATCACCTCGACGAAGATATTGATGATAAACCTTTTTTAAGATTGTCGCCACATGGAAAATTGAGAGGCTATCATCGCTTTCAACATATCTACGCCTTTTTTCTTTACTGCTTTGCAACACTTAGCTGGGTGATTTCGAAAGATTTTAAACAATTATATCAGTATAATTCTACTGGCTTGACTAAGAAAAGCGGCTTTAATCCGGTTCAGGAAACGATTGTGATGATTATTAGTAAAGCTTTGTACTATCTCTATATAATAGGAATACCGCTTTGGTTTGGAGCGCATTGGGCGATCGTCATACTCGGGTTTATTATTATGCATGTTATAGCAGGTTTTTTGATTACTGTAGTATTCCAGTTAGCGCATGTAGTGGAAGGACCAGAGCATTTTGAAGCAGAGGAAGATGGAATTTCAGAAAATACCTGGGCCATTCATCAGATTCGGACAACTGCCAATTTTTCTACTAAAAATAAATTTATTACCTGGTGCGTCGGCGGCCTGAATTTTCAAATCGAGCATCACCTTTTTCCGCATATATGTCATATTCATTATCCGGAAATTTCTAAAATCGTTAAACAAACGGTAGAAGAATTTAATCTCCCTTATCACGAATATCAACGTCTCAGTCGGGCAGTCGGATCACATGTGAAAGTACTCAAATCCTTTGGACATGGAGAAAGGCTTCGTATAGGAGCATAGGCGGCGCATGTAAAAAATGCCATAGGCGTCCATATCTCGGATGCTTAAGTTTCACTAGGTTAATAGGTCTTAGGCATTGGGTGGTTTTAGGTATTCCAGGTTACCCAATACCTAAAACCTGACACCTCTTCTAAGGAACTTAAAAACTTCAATCCCCTTTGAAATGCTAAAATTCGGGATGGACCAATGTTTCTGAATACTGTTAATCAAATAGATTTTCGTAGGAACTATCACTTCCACTTTCCCTTACCTCCGGATCGGCAGTAGGAGTGTTAAGATCAAGCGTTTCACCGGAATCGTTGCCGAGCAATAGTAATGTACTCTCTTTTTCAAATTTTTCGAGCATTCTAAGTCCTTCTTCTTCGAATACACCATTTTGCAAGTCAACCGAATCCATAAAGCTGGCAGACATATCCATAAAGCGCTCCATTTCACCTACTTTATTGGAAACATCATCGGCAATAGCTTCCAGAGCCATGTCAAACATTGCTCTTTTATCCGGATCACCGGAAATAACACTCATAGCTGAAGACATTGCTGAATGAGAAGCCCGGATGGCTTTGCGCTCCTGTTCCTTGAGTTTGACCTGATCCTTGGTGTCCTCTAAAAGGATTTCAGAATTTTGGTACATTTTACTCAGGATTTTATGCATGACCTCCATCTTGGAATAAAGGCTCTGATATTTCGCATTACTATCTTTGAGGCGAGCCGCTTTTCGGGTAGAAAGCATAACTTGCTTATCATTTCCCTTGCGCTTGGCCATGGAAGCCAGTTTCATATTATTATCAATCTCCGCTTCATTTTCGTTCATAATAGTTTTAAGCTTGCGCATTTGCCCCCGGATATTACCGATTTGTGTACTCATTTTGCGTAGATTATTTGTAAGGTCATCCACGTAGTTTTTTAGAATACCAATAGGGTCAATAGTGACGAAAACACCGGTTATCCAACGCATGATGCTTTTGTATCCATACCAAAACAGGTTGCGCATTTTAGGATCCAGTACCATATAAATAATTGCAGCGAGTACCAAAAGCATGACGGCCAGATAGAGGACATTTTGTGTAAAGGCTATCAAAGCTGGCATAATAAGAAATAAGCCATAACCCAGCGCTCCCAAAAGAGCGATTCCTAAAATAGTCCCGGTTGTGCCTTCCGGACGCTGCCAAAATGATTTCTTTTTAAACTGATCCGTATCAATCGGAGTTAAATCAGACATTTTTTATTGTGTTTTGATTAAAATAGTATGTTATAAATATAAAATAAGCTAGAGCGAATTACAAATAGCGCTGGATATTTTCAATATCTTTTTCAACCTGATTGATGATGCTTTGGTGCGTACCTTCAAAACTAATACGGGTTGAATCTATTTTTTGCTTGGCTTTTTGTATTTGAGCATCTGCTCCATCAATAGTAGACTGGTATTTATCAATTTGTTCGCGAAGCTGAGCAATTTTTTCTTCGTGTTTTGTAATCTGCTCTTTTAATTTCTCTATTTCCTGTTCTTTTGAAGCAACTCGCTGACTCATCTGCTTTTGGAGCGCAACGTCAAATTGCGTTTTTTCATCTTTCAGTACTTTTTTATAATGCTCAGCGGTTTCCAGCAATTTCATTTTAGTCAGACCAACGGTAGAAGCGGTAGCGAATGCTGATTTGAAAGCAGTTTCTTCATCCAGGTTCATTTGTGCCAAAGCTCCGAGGCTCTGTTTAAACTCGATATAATCAAAACCCGGCCGGTTACTTTTTTCTAGTGCATTGGTTAAAAATTCTACACTTTTCTGATCCAGTCCGTGATCTTTACCAAATAGTGTTTTCAGGTCTTTTTGCATTGATTTCTGTTATGTAGTTTGATGTTAGTCTTTAAAATTTATAGTTAACGATCCCGCATTGCTCGGGGATGTCATTAGCCGCGAATTTAATACTTTTTGCTGCTTCCAATGCGATTTTCTTGAGGTAAGAATCGAAAGTGGTAGAGCCGCGTTGTGTGAATTTTGCGCTTTTTATATTTCCTTCTTTATCCACACAAATCTTAATTGCTACGACCCCTCTTTTAGAAGACCGGGCATAAGCTTCCTCCGCTTGTACGATCGTCCGGCCCGCCAGTTCTCCATACACCGTTTTGGTGGATGCTTTCATATTGCCGCCTTTGATTTGCTGCGTTTTTTCTTCTTTTGAAGTGCTTTTCGGATCGAGATACTGATCTATATTAGCACTTCGGCTCACTAATGTTTCATCGTTTTGATAAATAGCTGGCTTAGTTCTGATCGGGTTTTTCGAGTTGGAGAAAACCACCATATCACTATGCGCGGGATCAGACAGGGACTGGAACAAAAACTCAACAAGTGCTTCATAATAATTTTGCTGCTGCTGAGGATGAATGAGCGTACGGTCTTTTTCCGCCAGGTCCTTTACACGCTTATCTGCTGCATTATTAGGGACGCAGACATAGGTGAATTTATCTTCTGTTTTATTAATGATGACCAATAAAGCCCTTGGTGTGCTATTTCCTTTTTTATACAAACCGACCAACTCCGCTCCGTTAGAAGCCTGAAACAGGTTTTTGACAGAATAACCCTCTTTTTGGGCATCAAGTCCCATTTCAATTTGGTAGACATAACCTTTGCTAAGGTATCGGTATTCATCAAGGGTTGTTCCTGACTGGGCAATAGCCGAAATGCTGATGAATAAGGCCGTTATCAAATGTAGTTGTTTCATCAAAAATCGATTTTCAATTGTCATTTATCAATTATCAATGATGCTTATCCATTAATAATTATGATTTGTTCCTTGCAAATTAAAGAAAAACTGCGGTATTCGCTCCATAGTTCGACGGAAGATCATGATTTAAAGATTAGATATGGAAAAAACTAAATTAATCTTATACAATTCTAATCTCGCTAAAGCCGCTTCCGGTTTTTTGTATCATAATTTGTGTACCGATTCGTTCTTTTAATGCTTTTACATGGGATATTACTCCAATTGTCTTGCCAGATGACTGGAGGTTTTCTAAAGTGGAGATGGCCAAATCGAGCGTGGCTTCATCCAGGGTGCCAAATCCTTCATCAATAAAAAGGGAATTGATCGTAGTATTACGGCCCGCCAGATCAGAAAGGCCAAGTGCCAGAGACAAACTGACCAGAAAGCTTTCTCCCCCGGAGAGGGTATTCATCGAACGGATATTGTCCGCCTGGTAAGTATCAATTATCTCCAGTTCCAAATCTTCATCGCTTCGTTTATTGATGTAATAGCGATCATTCAGATCCCGTAAATGGCGATTTGCAAGGGTAGCCAGCTTCTTCAGGGTAAGCCCCTGAGCAAATACCCTGAATTTTTTGCCATCCGATTGACCGATGATATCATTTAGTTTGGCCCAGCGATTGAATTCACTGTATTGCAGACCTATTTCCTCAAGGAGTGTTTTAGCCATCGCTGTCTGCCGCTCATTATGATTCAATTGTTCGTTGATCGCCCCGATTTGCTGTTGTATTTCTTGATAAGATTGTTCTCTGTCTTTCAGGAGAACCAAAATTTCTGCTTCCGGTTTTGTACTTAATGCTTTGGCTTTTTCTTTTTCCAGATTGGCAAGGGTGGTTTTCAGGTCCTGTTGAATTTTTAGAAGATTTTCTTTTAAAGATTCCTGTTTGCTTTGTAGTGTCGCAAAAACTTCTTCTGTTAAAAAAGCAGCCTGTATTGATTCAGGGTTTTCAAACGTACTTTCATCGATCGCTTTTTCCAGTCGGATATTATTCATCTGCAAATTCTCCTCCAAGCGTTTGAGCTGTTTTTGATTTTCTTCGATTTGAGTCGTATTGGTTCTTATTTCCAGTTGTAGCTGATTCCAATTGTTTTCTGTTTCTTTTAAAAGGCTTTCCTGTAAACTCGTTTTTTGTGAAAAATTTTCTTTAAAAACCTTTGGATCAGTTTCTCCGAAGAGGGCAATGCGCTCTGTTTTATCAGCCTGTATAGCTGTTTCGGCTTTTACAATAGCGGCCTCCTGTATTTCAATATTTTTCTGAAAACTATCCAGTTGTTTACGAAGTTGAAGCATTTCCTGTTGGGCCAGACCGGATGCAGTTTCCAGCTCCTGTTTTTCATTTTGTCTCGATTCAAATGCTTTGCGCAATTCGTTGAGCTCTGTTCTGGTTGCTTTTTCGTTTTCTATCTCAAAGCTTTTTCCATACCTTTTTAAAATTTGATTAAGTGCTTTGGATTCTTTTTTAAAAGTTGTTTCTGATTCGGCTAGTTGCCTTTCCAATAGTCTAAACTGCTCATTAAGCTGCACCAGCTTCATTGCAAGCTCTGATTTCTTATCTTCCCGTAATTTGAGCATTTTCTCCTGCTCATTAAGAATCCGATCGAGTTCGATTAATTGGTTTCGGGTGTTTTTTAAGTTTTTTAGCTGGTCTTCAAACTGGGTGATTTTTCGATTGATGATATTTTGTCGGGCCAGCGCAAAATCTTCGATAGCAAGTTCGGGAGCAATTTGACTGATTCGTTCTTCAAATTGTACGATTTTCTTAAACTGCACCTCTACAGCTCCGCTCAATTGTTTCACTTCATTTCCTGCAAGATTTTCGATCTGCAATTCTATATCTTTCTGGCGGTTCATCAAAAGTCGATAATCTTGATAAATCAGATCGTATTGTTCTTCCGTTTGCCGGAGTTCTTTTGCCGCCTGATCGATATAAGGCTTAAACTGCTTTTCTCTGAAAGGATGAGTTTCAGAAAAGCAGAGTGGGCATGGCTCTCCCTCTTTTAAAGTAGCGCGATCTTTTTCGTAATTGGCAATCATATTTTGTTGCTCATAAACCTGCCGCTTGAAATCCAGACGCTCTTTCAGTTCATCAACTATATCCATTGCGGTCATCAGGCGTTTATGGATATCCAGTTCTTCTTGCTTAAGATGTTCTAATTTCGCTTCAAAAACATTGAGTTCCTGTAATAATTCCTGATACTGGTCATTTAATAATTTCAGTTGTTGCAGGTTTTGATTATTATTAGTCAGATCATCAATATCTGTACTTAGCTTTTGTAATAATTCCGTTCGGCTTTTAACATATTGTTCCGGGCTTTGCTCTGTAAAGCGGAATAAAACTTCTTTCAGTTTCTGATTGGCCGATTGAATCGTCTCATTGATCTTGCTTTGTTCGCCTTCCAGTTCTTCGATCTGTTTTTTAAGAGATTGATGTTCTTCTTTTAGAGCCAACTGTTTTTGATACTCGGCATTTAACGTAGCGTAGGATTGATCGATGCGAGGACTATCTTCGACAATGGAAGTCAGATGCTTTTGAGCCTCCAGCCAGTCTTTTGCCGATTGTAATTTTTGTTGATAGTCTTCCAGATTTTTTGAGACTTGTAAATGTTGCCCCTTGGTATGTTGATAAGATTCCTTTAGTTCCCGGAGATCATTTTTGTTTTTAAGAAAAGGGATTTCCTTTTCCCGGATTTGAATGTCGAGCGCGATGATTTGATCTACCAGAGGCGATTTTTCATCCCATTCTTTTTTGAGTAATAATGAAGCTTTGCGGTGGCTTTCCAATAGTTTCTGGAGAGGATTTTCTTTTTCTTTTAAAGAAGCATTTGTTTGAGCTAACTGACTAGATTTTTGCTGATGAGCATTAAGTTGTTGTTGGATTTCCACTGTTTTTTCAAACATGGTTTTAAAAGGAACAGCTTTTAGATGTAAATCAATGCGTTCCTGATCTGCTTTGGAGGCTTCTTTTTCCGCATTGATTTCCCGGAAAGCGGTCTCGAAGCTTTGTTTTTGAGTTTCCAGCTTCTCTAAATGTTGTAACCATTGGATAATTTGCTGATAATGATCAATAATACTTTTTTCAGCTTTTGCCTTTTGCCCAAGCGATTTTAATTGTTGCTGGAGTTCTTTTATTGCCTCTTTATCCAGTAATTGTAAAGCTGCCTGTTCTTTTTTCAAATCTTCGAGCTTCTCTTTCTCGATTTTGTGCTTCTCGTAAGCAGCTTTGGACAGCTCGGAATAAATTTCTGTTCCGGTAATTCGCTCCAGTAAATCACTGCGTTCTTTTTCTCCGGATTTCAGGAAAGCAGCAAAATCTCCCTGGGATAAAACCACCGATCTTGAAAAGCGATCGTAATCCAGACCAGTTATAGATTCCACTTTTTCATCGACTTCCCGGATCTTTTCGGCAATGTCGATAAAATTGTTTTTATCCACGTCCCATTTCGCCAGTTTGCGTTCCGGCCCCTGAATTTTGCCATCCGTTTTTCCCCTCGATCTCCACAATCTCCAGGAAGCACGGTAAGTATCTTTTTTAACTAAAAACTCTACCTCGGCATAACATTCTGTAGCCCCGTATGAAAGTACCTCCTTGACATCTTTGTTTCGGTGAATTCGGCCATAGAGTGCCAGAGTGATGGCATCCAGCAAAGTTGTCTTGCCCGCGCCAGTGTCTCCGGTAATTGCAAAAAGGCCACTGCTTGCAATGGGTGCTTGATCCAAGGCAATTCTTGTTTCCAATTTAAGCGAGTTCAGATTTTTGATGCCTATGTTTAGTATCTTCATAGTTCGTTATTCGCTATAACTCCCTCGTCGTTCAGTGCTTAATAAAGCAGGCCTATTCATCTTGTTCCTCCATCCAGTTTTGCAAAGCTTTGAAAGTACTCATTAAATCATCCATTTCTTCCGGAGGACTGCCGTAACTTTCACATTTTTTTCGGAATACTTCCTCCGGATTCAAATCATCGAGATTGAGTTCAGGCGTTTGCATATCCAGGCTAAAATGTTTTCGATTGGTTCTGATTTTCATTAATTCCAAATGCATGTCTTTTGCATATTCTCTTAAGAGGCCATCCAAGTTTGGAATAATTTGCTCCGTGTCGATAATGACTTCGATCCATGCTTTTAAATGTTCCGGATTCAAATCCTGGTTTATCTTATCCAGTTTTTTCTGAACTTTTTCCAGATCACCCTGCACGGTTTGCAGTTTCCGAAATAATGGAATCGGAATTTCTCTAATTCCCTCCTTCATTTTTTTCCCTTCAAAATGGATGAGCGTAACAGACTTGTTATCCGCGATTTCGCTAAAACTCAGCGGAATAAGAGAACCAGAGTAGCGTACATGATACATTCCACCTACTACTTGTGCTCGATGCAAATGTCCTAATGCTACATAATTAAAGACAGGAGGGAAATCTTCCGCCTCAATGTTTTCCATATTGCCAATGTAAATATTATCCTGCTTATCTGAGGCAATCGCACCTTTGGCATAAAGATGTCCGGTGACAATGATCGGAATATTGATCTCCGAATACTTTTTCAGGAGTTCGCCAATATCATTATAGTGTTTATAAATACCTTGCTTGATGCGTTCGATTCTTTCCAAAGCACTTTCCCCCGCTATGCTGACTTTTAAATCCCGGTCTCTCAAAAAAGGTACTGCGGCTACAATTGCTTCTTCGATTCCCTGATCATTTTTTAAAATAATAATTTCATCTTCTAAATTTCCGGTCGCAGCACCAATTACATGAATATTCAAGGTTTTTAAAACTTCCCTGGGGGCATTTAACATGGCGGGAGAATCATGGTTGCCGCCAATAATTACTACATGTCTGCAGCAGGTACGCTGGAGGTTCACCAGAAAATTATAATACATACTACGGGCATAATTAGGCGGATTTCCAATATCGAATACATCACCGGCGATGATCAACAGGTCTACATCTTCACGCTTAATCAGCTCTAATAACCATTCCAGGGCTTTCTGATGTTCGGATTCCCGATCATTATATAAAAACTTCTGACCCAGATGCCAGTCCGCTGTATGCAGGATTTTCATAGACATAAACTTACAGCAAAATATTGAATAATTTGATTATTCACTGTTTGGCTTTTACGATTCCTTATACACAAAATCCCAGGCGCGCTGTTCGGACCAGGCTTCTTTATTCGAGCCAAGACTGAATCCTACATGACCACCTTCGGCGGGTGTTTCTAGGAAAATAAAAGGATGCTTTTCGCAGAGTTCGACGGGCGAGCATTCGGGAGTCAGAATGGGGTCATTGAGGGCATTGACCAGTAGGGTAGGGATGCGAATCCCCGACATGAAATTTCGGGCAGAACCGTTTTGGTAAAAATCGGTCGCATCTTTATACCCATTGATTGGAGCTGTGAAAAAGTTATCAAAATCGCTCCACTCGTTGACTTTAGAAAAGTTATTAAAATCAATGATGTCCGGAAACTGTTCGGCTTTATGTTTTATTTTGGGTTTTAGTTTTTTTAAAAAACGATTCTTATAAAAACGTGACTGGGGCTGATCGAGTAAGGATACACTGGATACCAAATCACAGGGGGCGGAAAAAGCAACAGCTTTGCAAACGGTTTCTGGAATCTCATTGCCATGTACGCCCAGATATTTCATGATTATATTTCCACCCATGCTAAAACCAATCAGTACAACCTTTTCATAAGGCTTGGTATTCAAGGCATGTGTGATGACCTCATGGATGTCTCCGATTTCTCCATGATTGTAGAGCCGGAGTTGGCGGTTCATTTCTCCACTGCAACTTCGGCAGTTCCACCCTAAAATATCCCAATTGGATTCGGCAAACTTCTTGGCCATTCCTTTCATATAATGCCTTTCAGTACTGCCTTCAAGTCCATGTACCAGAATTACCAATTGTTTCGACCCCTTGTCAACCCAGTCCAAATCAACGAAATCGCCATCGGATAAGATCAATCTTTCTCTTTCATAACGGATACCTTTTACCTTGCGAAAAATAGCGGGTAGAATAGTTTGCAAATGAGGGTTAAACTGATAAAAAGGTGCTCCGGGATAAGAAGATTTATGAATTATGGGCATTGAAGAAGTTTTTTACAAATGTAAAAAGTTCTGTTTGACTTCGGTAATTTGAACTTGGAGATTCCTTTATATTTCATACCGTATTGCAGGGCTTTTAACGGACTTTTACAAAGCGATAAATATTTCCCTTGTCACTGCCTCCTATTTGTAAAGAATAAATTCCAGCTTCCAGATTGGTTCTTTCTAAAATATTCTCGGTAGCAAGGCCATTCACTATGTCGAATTGATCGCTTAATCGCAGTTTCCCGTTCATATCATAGATTTTGACGGGGATACTACCGTCCTCAAAATCGGATAAACCCAGGTAAAGCTCATCTGTTGCGGGATTAGGAAAAAGTTCGATCTTTTTATTTTCAAAGCGGAATGATTTTGTTGTACTGTATCTGATACTACCATCCGATCGGATCAGTTTGATACGATAATAGTTTTCTGTGAACAGATCGGGCGTTTCATCTGTCTCCGTATATTCCGAAATGCTATTGGTATTTCCTTGTGCTGCAATGGTTTTTATATCAAAGAATTGATTGGCATCTACAGATCGTTGAATCGTATAAGAGTCATTGGCTTGTTCTAAACCTGTACTCCAGGATATTCTGGCGGTTTGATTATTGACATCCGGTACAATCTCAAAACTAAGCTGATAAGGAATCGTACCTTCCAGCCAGGATTTTACACCTGCTCCAAAAGCCCCATTGAGTCCTCTTGTTTCAAATTCGGCAAAGGAAGAGAAGGACAGTGCTTTTTTGCTCCAGGAATTATTATTGATAAGTTGCTCCGGGGCATAAAAACTCATTTCGTCTTCCGGGATATCTATTGCAAAAGCATTTTCGCTATTTTCTATTTCGTAAAAGAATAATTCTTCAATTCCCCGGGTCAAGGGAAACTCATTTTGAATGTCCAGAAAATCGTCATCGTAGAAGTAAATCCTGATTTTCATATCCAAACTATCATTGACATTTGATTTGATGATCCAGGAACGATTCAGCACATACCAGTCATCACTATCTGCATAGAGTGCATTTCGGAGGTTATTTACTGTTCCATTGCCCAGATTCGGATCGTTTTTGATCTGGATCGTTAAAGACTGATCTGAAAGAGAGCCAATGTTCAGGCCATTTGTAAAAACGGATAGGAATATTTTTCCGCTTTGGGCATGTCCGTAATGTGTCCAGCCTTCCCAGTCCGTACATTCGAAATCAGCAGCAAGGATAGTACTGTTATTGTATAAGCTCAGACGCTCACTGACAGGATTGCCTGTAATCAGTCCCTCATTATAGATGATGTTGAAATTGTTGATAATAAAAGAATTATTGATAGTCCCCCGGTTGAGCATGATACCACAGTCGGTATTTTCTATTACACTGTTATTATTGAGAACACCGAAGTTTTCAATGAAGCCGGTACTGCTTAAAGTATCTCCGTTTAGTGATAATGTACCGTGATTGGCGAAGTAAGCATCAGTCAGACTTATTTTTCCAAAATTTAAAAAAGTACCGGAAGTTTGATTGATAAAATTATCACCGAAGTCAAATGTTAGTATTCCGGAATTGTCAAATTGACCTGAATTTATAATATCGCCGGAAGAGAAAAAAGCACCATCATTATCTACTGTATGCCGGTTATCGAAAAGCCCAAAATTAAGAATTGATCCGTCTTCATAATTAATAATCGAATCCCGTACAATAATATCGCCGAATATGGTGAGCATGTTAGCGTTTGTTATCTTGAAATCTATCTCTGCATCTTCCTCTATACTTGGCAGAAAATCTCCGATTGGTTGGCTAGGGATGATAGCATAATTTCCAGGATTGGGCAATCCGTTGGACCAGTTTGATACATTTGTCCATTCAGAACTTTCATCTCCGGTCCAGATAGTTTGTGCAAACGAGAAATTTGCTGCTGTAAGTATTATACTCAACAGGCAGAGGCGAGAAAAAATACATGAGTAACGAAGACCCCGTTTTATCTGGTAAAAGTCGACGTTTGTGTTCAATGTTGGTTTCACAACTCAATTGCTCTATTTCTTCTGAAATAATGCTTTGCAAAACGGTAATTGGGGAATAAGGAGAACTATTGAGTTAACTCCTGATAGCAGTTCAAACAAAACGAGTAGATGATCAATAAATAAGGGGAGATATGACCAATATAAAATAAAAATATCTATTTATCAAATATAAAATATCTCCATGCATTGTTTTTGCTCAAGCATTTACTGATACTGCCGATACTTTTGAATGAGTCCGGCTAATTGTACATTAAGAGAACTCGTCTAAACTTCTATTTTCCGGCTACAAGTGGCAAATTTTGCTCACTTTCGCAAGATTCTAAAACCTTGGACCAGCTCTAAAAGAATCCTCAAAATGGCTAATATTTTTAGAAGCTTAACTTAGTCAGTTATTGATATTTTCATAATTTCGCAATTCTAAAAATGCACTGAATGAAACGTATCCTGATAAAAAATGCACAAGTAGTTAATAGAGGGAAGATTACAGCTAACGATATTTTGATTGTGGACGGCTTTATTGAGCACGTTGACAAAAATATTGATACTTTTTCAGATATTGAAATAAATGCGGAAGGAAAATATGTTCTTCCGGGCATAATTGATGATCAAGTACATTTCCGTGAACCGGGATTAACCCATAAATCCGACTTGTATACAGAGCCGAAAGCTGCTGTAGCCGGTGGAGTTACTACCTATATGGAAATGCCTAATACGAAGCCTCCGGCAATTACTCAGGACTTACTACAGGATAAATACGATATTGCCCGGAAGCGTTCTTTGGCAAATTATTCATTTTTTATGGGAGCTTCTAATGATAATATCGAAGAAGTGCTAAAAACCAATGCAGAGGATGTTTGTGGGATCAAAGCTTTTATGGGGTCTAGCACTGGTAATATGCTGGTAGACGATCCCGGTACACTGCAACAACTGTTTTCCAAAACTCCAATGTTGATTGCTACACATTGCGAGGACGAGGCGACGGTTCGCGGGAACCTGGCTGCTTACCAGGAACGCTATGGTGAGGATATCCCGATTGCCTGTCATCCGGAGATACGCTCGGTAGCGGCCTGCTACAAATCTTCATCTTTTGCTATCGATTTGGCGAAAAAGCATAATACGAGACTGCATATATTACACATTTCTACTGCGGATGAACTCGATTTGTTTAGAAATGATATCCCCTTGGAAGAAAAGCATATTACCTCCGAAGTCTGCGTACATCACTTGTACTTTAACTCAGATGATTACGATACTTTCGGTACCCAGATTAAATGCAATCCTGCGATAAAAGGGGAGGAGCACCGCTCGGCTTTACTGCCTGCTTTACTGGATAACCGCCTGGATATTATTGCTACGGATCATGCTCCTCATACCTGGACTGAAAAAGAGAACAAATACCATGCTGCTCCTTCGGGTGTTCCTCTGGTACAACATACACTCAATGTTATGCTGAATTTCTATCATCAGGGCTTGATTAGTTTGGAAAAGATCGTTGAGAAGATGTGTCATGCACCGGCCGTTTGCTTTAAGATTCGCAGACGAGGTTATGCGGAAGAAGGTAACTGGGCGGATTTGCTGATTGTGGATTTGGAAAAAGAATGGAAAGTGACCAAAAATAATATTTATTACAAATGCAACTGGTCGCCTTTTGAAGGACATACTTTCAAAGGAAAAGTAATGAGTACGATCGTAAGCGGGCATCTGGCTTATCACGAAGGCAAATTTGATGAGTCTGTAAAAGGACGAAGAATCAAGTTTGCTCCTGGCCAATAGGAAAGATATCTATTGAAAAATAAAGGCTTCTGCATTCACTAGCATACCGGCAATAGCTGCGGTAAGGAAGCAGGCAATCGTTCCTCCGATCAATGCTTTGATACCAAACTCCGCAAGGGTTTTTCTTTGCCCGGGAGCAATTGCTCCGATTCCACCGATTTGAATACCAATCGAAGCAAAATTTGAGAAACCACAGAGCGCATAAGTAGCAATAATCAGTGATTTAATATTGAGTTGTGTAGTGACTTTTGCTAATTCGGTATAAGCAAAAAACTCATTGATTACCGTTTTTTGCCCCAGGAGCTGACCTACGAGAAAGATATCTTGCTTGGGAACGCCAAGCATCCAGGAAACCGGCGCAAACAATAAGCCTAGAATAAATTCGAGGTTCAAGCCGATCATTGCACTTTCCTGTACTTTGAAGCCTTGATTTTGCAGGATTCCTGCAAAATTACTCACGACACCATTGAAGTTGGTATAATACCCGATAATATCACTAAGTGCAAAATTGAGCATTGAAACCAGTGCAGTGAAAACCAATAACATGGCTCCAACATTGACGGCTAACTTTAAGCCATCGGTCGTACCAATAGAAATTGCTTCCAGGATATTACTGCCGATTTTATCTTTGGGTATTTCAAATTCTTGGACCACATCTTTTTCATCAACCTGAGGGTATAATATCTTTGAAGCAACAATTGCTGCGGGTGCAGAAATGATAGATGCCATGAGCAGATGTTGAGCAAAAAGGTTTTTAGCAGCTTCCAGAGTAAGCGTTGCCGTTTCGGGATCCATGCCTGTCGTATCGACAAAGGAATTACTGAGAAACCCAATATAGGCGGCAAAGACTCCGCCCGCGATTGTAGCCATTCCTCCGGTCATCAGACAGAGTAACTCCGACCTGGTCATCCTTTCCAGATAAGGTTTTACAATTAGAGGTGCTTCGGTTTGGCCGATAAATACATTTGCGGCAGCAGCCAGGCTTTCCGATCCCGATAAGCCCATGATTTTTTTCATAACGGCAGCAAAAACGTAAATGATAATTTGTAAAATGCCCAGGTAGTACAAAACCGCAGATAAAGCTGCAAAAAAAACAATAGTAGGCAAGACCTGGAAGACAAAAATATAACCGAAGGTATTCAGGTCAGTAATCATGTTTCCAAATAAAAACTTCGATCCGGCTTCTGTAAAATCGAGTACCACAATGAAGAATTTTGCGGCGATATCGAATAATTTTCTGATAAAGGGAACGTAAAGAATTGCTATGGCTAAAACCAGTTGAATAGCAATACCTTTCAAAACTAAAGGCCAACTAATCGCTTTTCGATTAGCACTTAGCAAATAACAAATTCCCAGCAGAAATACAATTCCAATGCTTCCACGCAGCAGGCCGATTACAAAATCCATAGATTGTGTTTGTTTAGATGTACCACAGCACTTATTTATAGTTGTTCAAATGTAATTAAACCATTGGATAATTTCTAATTCCTTTTCGTAATTTCCATCTGTTCAGAACCTGTCAAAACTTCATGGATTAGGCCCAAAACTATTTTTTTACGGAGCAATGAATCTTTTTTTGACAAGTTCTCGTGCCTTCTTTATACATTTGCAGGGTTTTGTCCAGGTAGCCGCAAAGAAGCTGTTATGGACCTATTTTAGGCTAATACTTATTATATTATGAAAAGCAAACCATATTTGATTGGTATTACAGGGGGGAGTGGCTCTGGTAAAACTTCTTTCATACGAAACATCCGAAAAGTATTCTCTGAGGAAGAAGTTTGTATTGTTTCGCAGGATGATTATTATGTTCCGCGAGAGCAGCAAAAGAAGGATGAAAGAGGTGAAATCAACTTTGACTTGCCTGAATCCATTGATGAAAAAGCGCTTCAGGAAGATATAGAGAAACTGATAAAAGGGCAGACGATTAGCCGGGATGAATATACGTTTAATAATGAAAAAAAAGAGTCGCGAAAATTAACTATCAAGCCGGCTCCAATCATTATTGTAGAAGGCATTTTTGTTTTGTACTTCGAGGGAGTAAAATCCAAACTCGATTTAAAAGTGTTTCTGCATGCTAAAGAAATTCTGAAAATAATTCGACGGATTAATCGTGATCGGGAAGAACGAAATTATCCGATCGATGATGTCCTTTATCGCTACCAATACCATGTACTTCCGACTTTTGAAAAATACATTCTTCCCTGTAAAGAAGATGCCCATATTGTCATTAATAATAATGAATCTTTTGAAAATGGCCTGGACGTTTTTATTGGCTTTTTAAAGCAAAAGGTTGAGGCGCTAAAAGTAGATTTCTGACGTTATGATACCAAATCATAAGCTATGAAGTATACCGGAGCAGTTATCTTGCTTTTTCTTTCCTATACTGCTTTTAGTCAAATTAAAAAAGGAGATTGGCTGGTTAATGGCAGAGGTAGTGTTATTTCTACGCAAAGCGATAGAAGCAGTGCTTCAACGAATATAAATATGAAAATCTCCCTGGGCTATTTTTTTCGAGACAACTGGATGGCAGGGGGGAGTATTGATATTCGGACCACCAGGTTTTCGGCACGTACGATCAATGAAGTTTTTGCCAGACACTATCTCCGGGATACGCTTTTCAATACCAGAATATACGCAGAAGCCAGATGGATTTTTCAACAATCCACGCCGATAGGTTTTGGAACTAACCGGGGCTACCGGGGAAGCGCTGCTGTTTTGGCTTTGGGGCTTAACCGTTTTATTAGTCCCCAACTGGCGATAGAAGCCCAGTTGGATTATCATTTTTTTCAACGCTTTAAAAATTCGGGACAAGCTTCTCGATTAGAACCGGGGCATCTTAGTACCCGCTTGGGCATACAATATTTCTTTCGCTATCGGGATTGGAAAGCGGAAAGGAAAAAAGACTACCGGGACGTTTTGAAGCGTGGAAGCTGGATGATTGGAGGACGGATGACCATTGCTGAACGATTGAGCCAAACTTTCTATTTTGAACAAAACTTTAATCCTTCGCTGGCTTTTTTTATTAAACGGAACTGGGCCCTTGGAAGCGAACTTAATTATACCTCATTTATTAGTTATTCTTTCATCAGCTTGGGGCTCTCACCCTTCTCCAGATATTATTTGAATGTAGGAAGAAAGAAAAAAATATACGGAGAATTGCGAACGGCTTATCTGCGGACCTTTAATCGACAAGGGGGGAGCAATAATTCCAAAGGAGATGAATGGCAATATGGCCTGGCATTGGGCTTGAGTAATTTTATCAATGAAAATGTAAGTTTTGATATCAGCTATTCATTTCAAAATAATATGATCCGCTCGAATGACTTTTCGATTAAGAGCGAATTTCAAAGACGGGGCTTTAACTTCTCACTACATTATTTTTTTACCAAAAAGAAATCCTAAATTAGCCTTCGCAAACTTTTGAACTAGATGAAAAAAATATTTCTGGTGGGAGTATTTAGTGTTTTTTGCTTATGGAATACACTAGATGCCCAAATTGTCAATATTGAAAACAAGAGAGTACAGCTTAAAGATTCAATTGCCTGGTACGGTCAACTCAACTTTGGTTTTAATCTGATAGAAAATGGAAATTCGATAATCAGCTTCAACGGTGGAGCTAATGTTGAGCATGTCAATCGGCGACATTGGTTCCTGTTATTGACGAATTTTAATTTTGTACAGGTAGAGAAGGAAGACTTCGTCAATGATGGATTTTTGCACTTCCGCTATAATTATAGTTTGAGTAAGCGTTTTACTTATGAAGCATACACCCAGGCGCAATATAATGAAAAGCTCAACCTGCGCTTGCGTTGGTTATTAGGGACAGGGATGCGTTTTACCGTCATCAAAAAAGAAAAGCATAGTGCCTATTTAGGTGCCAGTTATATGTTTGAATACAATGAAGAAACGAGTCCTGAGCTTGAGTTTAGAGATAATCGATTGAGTACTTATGTATCATTTTCCATCCGGCCCTTTGAAAACACGAAGTTGACCAATACTACTTATTATCAACCCGTTTTTGGTAAAATTTCGGATTTGCGTCTGTCTTCGCAAACTCAGTTGGTAATCAATTTTACAAAAAAACTGCTCTTTACTACGACTTTTAATATTACTTACGATTCCAGAGTACCCGAAGAGGTGGCCAATACAATATATAATTTAAGGAATGGAATCCGATGGAATTTTTAGATGATAGTATCGAACTCTTCTTCGCCCTGAGCAGCAATGAACCTTTCCATAGCCTGGGTTCGGATATGATGTTGCCCCTTTAATTGTTCCTTAACTCCGGCGATGAATTGCGCATCGACTAATTGCTGCACATGACTGATGTGGTTTAATTCATTACTCATTCGAAACTTGTATGCCTGCTCGTAATGACCATCTTCAAATTTAACGGTAATTCGAGTATCCATTTTGAAAACGGTAATCTTTAAACCCGGATGTTCAATATAACCGATTATACGCATATTTTTTCTTGTAAAAATAGCATTTTTCGATGACATAAGGTCTGAGAGGGAAATTCAAAAAAAGCGACGATACCCAATTCTTTGTTACATAAATAAGACCACTGCAAACAAAAAATCTTAAGGTATCTGCTCTTCACCTAATCCTTATAACTAATGGTTTAGAGTTCAAACCATCGGTTCAGCAAATCTGTTCTTGGGTGTAATTGTAAAGCACGCACAATTCGGATTCTCGGTCTAATAATCAGTCTTCAGGATTTATATAATACGTTCCCGCAAAGACAGAGAATGTGGGTTAGGTTCATTTCTTCGCACTTACTCTTACATTCATCAAAGCAAAGAGCATTTGGTACATCGCATAATTTCCGGTTGTGCTCAAAATGATCATGTACAGAATTTTCATTTTCACAAACAAATCATTTTGAGGATAAATGGAGTAGCGATAATAGAGTACAGCTACTCCTTTTGACTTGTGCTGATGCATAATCCGTTCTCAATCCCGATAAGCATAAATATCAAAGCACAAATCGCACACTCTATCACCAAATGCTCAAAATTTAATGGATGTTCTTTTAGTGTGTGGTATGAGCAATCGATAATAGGAAAAGATTGTTGCAGGCAAACACCTGAGGCTAATAGGAGACATAAGAACGGATCAGTTAAAGCCTGATTACCGATTGCTCATATTTCGCCCAAAGCATTTTATTAATGCCATTGACCCTTTGGGGTCATGCGTTTTACAACTTGACCAATATAAGCGTTGAAGGTATCTCTATTAATGATAGGGAATATGTGTTAGCGAATTCAGTCTTTTGCGAGCAAAAGATGCTTTCATTTATGGAGTGAAACTATAAAATATATTTATAATATCAAAATCATGGAGCAATTCCTTGCGAAATCAGCCGGTACAGCCTTGCCCAATCCGGATATTTTTGCAGGTATTGTAAATGCTTTTCCATGGTTTCCCGATCTCCCCTGATCGCAGGTCCGGTTTGCATTTCTGCTGGATCATGCTGTTCAATTTTTTCCATGGTTTCCCGAATCAGGGGTTTTAGTATGGCAAAATCGATTGCTGCATCTTCGGTTATTTGCTGACCGATGTGGTATAAATGGTTGGTGAAATTATTGACGAAGACAGCCGCAACGTGTAAAACACTTTTTTGCTGATCATTAATTTCGTAAATATTGGAACATATTCCCTGAGCCAATTTGTAGAGCTTCTGCCGGTTCTTTTTTTGCGGGCTGTAAATGCAAACAGGAAGCTTTTCAAAATCAATTGTTTTGTTTATAGAAAAAGACTGCAAAGGGTAAAAACAACCGTAGTTTTTGGAATAAGGTTTTAAAACTTTGGAAGAAAGTGCGCCGGAAGTGTGTACGATTAGAGCATTTTCGACTTGTGGATGGAGCTTTTTTGCGACTTCAACAATAGCATCATCTCTTACGGTAATAATATATATATCCGAACCCGGCTTAATATCCCTGAGTTGATTTGTTGCGGTAGCGTTTAGTTTTTTGGACAATTTTTGCGCCTTCCGGATTTTTCTGCTAAAGACTTGTTGAATAGGATAGCCTTTTTCATAGAACCTCAGACCAAGATGATAAGCTACGTTACCCGCGCCAATCAAACTGATACTTGTCTTTTTTTTAGCCATATTGGATTTAGGCAAATTTTCTTCGATGGAACATGCTGGCCAACAAGCCCAGCATCATCATAATTGAGCCAACCCAGAAGAAATTAATTCCGGGAAAAATAATCGTTTCCAGCACAATATAATCAGAACGCAAGGCATCTTCGGTAATTTGCAAAGGAATCAACTGATCCTCCTGCTCGGCCTGAGCAATTCCCAGCTTAACGGTTTGTGTTTTGGGGTCAATTTCCAGGAACTTAAAATGAAGCCCCAGTTGCGCTACTTCATCTTTGAGATTAAAAGGTTGATTTCCACGGATCAAATAAATGGGCTCGGCGTACCAGGCTTGTCCTTCAGCGTCTTCAATATTGATTCGGGCACCAACGGCAATATCCTTTTCCTGTTTAATATAATCGGATTTTTCAGGATTGGGATTAAAACCGGTAAATACTATTTTAGAGCCATTGAAATGGACATTTTCGCCTTCTTTCAAGGTGAAACTCTCGTAATCCAGTTTCTGATCGAGATCGAAAACCCTCGCAAATATTTCCTCTGGTAATTTTACCCGGACTCCAAGATCATTGATCTGAGCCGGAAAACTATATACCAGGTTTTTTCTTAAAACCAGCATAGGCTCAGCTTTCCAGCCTTGTTCGAAACCAGGTCTGCGGAAAGTCATCTTGAGCCCGATAGCGATATCATTCTCTTCTTTTTCATATTCCGAATGTTCCGGATTACGTACAATATCATCGATTATCCCAAAGAATTTTTCGGTAAAGATGGTATCGCCGATTAAAGATTTATGACTGACAAACTTCAAGCTGTCTTCCATCCGGTGCCTCGCTTCAATATCTGCTTCAACCTCGGGCAAATTAGCAATATGGGTGAAAATATCTTTATGCAGATAATGCTTGGTAGAAGGGTTAAAGGCAGCTACTTTGGTTACTTCATTATTGTAAAGGGCTACCGGCCTGACGGAAAAAGCTTCTATGACATTTCCATCCTGATCCATCTTTTCATATTTGATATTAAAAACCCTTTCATTACCGATTAATGTATCATTTTGATAAGTGACTTTGTAGCCACTCATAAACATTGGCATATTTTTGAAAATCAATACATTTTTGTCCAGTAACTTTTCGTCCAACAGGCCTCTTTGTGCAAAGGGATTGGATGAAATATGATGTTTGTTAAGACCGGAAGCAATTGCTCCGACAATCATTAAGCCAAAGCCGATATGAGCAAAAGCAGAGCCGGCTATTTTGAGATTTCCTCTTATAAAAAGGATCAGATAATCAAGGTTAGCAATCACGCCAAAAATCGCCGTAAACATCAATAGCAAATGCTGCCAGGCTACAATCGTCAGCCATAGAGTAGATAAATATGTGAAGACACCGGCAATCAAAGCCGAAGCTAAAACGTGTTTGGTAAACTTTGGCATATAATTCTTCCAGTTGCGCTCCTTGAAGCGAAGCAATTGGGTAAAGCCGGAAAGGATACCAATTAAAACGGCAATCCAGAGTTGATATTTATTGTGATGTTCGACTGCATCTTGAATCGTTACGGCAACGTGATCCGGATTGAATACTTCAACAATTTTATTATAAACCGGCAGAGAAGTAGAAACAGTAATTAATGCGGAAGAGAAGAGCAAAACCAATGCTCCGATAAACATCCAAAACTCTTTCGTAGGAGTGGCTTCTTCTTTTTCAGGAGTTGGTACAGATTTATAATTTTTAAAAAACTGATAAACAGTGATACCCAGGAAAACCATGATTAACAATAATAGTTGATTTTCCAATCCCATTTCAGTAAAAGCATGTACTGAAGTCTCTCCAAGAATTCCACTTCGGGTCAGGAAGGTAGAATAGAGAATAAAAACAAAGCAAAGGGCGTAGAATAAATAAGTTGCCCGGATCGAATAGCCCGTATTTCGTGCAATCAGGTTTGTATGAATTCCGGCGACCAAAAGTAACCAGGGAACCAGGGACATATTTTCGACCGGATCCCAGGCCCAGTAACCACCAAAGCTAAGCGCTTCATAAGCCCAGGCACCTCCCATAAGGATACCCGTACCAAGTATTGCGCCTGAGAAAAGTGCCCAGGGCATAACCGGTTTGAGCCAGGCTTTGTACTGTTTGGTCCAGTATCCGGCAACTGCATAGGCAAAGGGAACCACAGTAGAAGCAAAACCGAGGAAAAGCGTAGGAGGGTGGATAGTCATCCAATAATTTTGTAACAAAGGATTTAAACCGGTCCCCTTGATCAAACTCAGATAATCTGCATTTGCGAAAACCGGAGCCTGCATCGTATCTCTGAGCAGTAATAATGGATTGCTTCCGATTTTAAATTCCCATTCTCCAGAGCCAAAGTGCAAGCCGAGCAGCATACTGCCAATGAGGATTTGAGCCAGTGCCATTACGGTCATGACCGGTGATTCCCAGTTTTTGGCTTTCCAGATCAATAAAGCACCGAGAATGACATGCCAAAACATCCAGAGTAAAAAACTGCCTTCCTGGCCTTCCCAAAAAGCAGATGCCAGATATCGATAGGGGAGATCATCATTAACATGTGCCCAAACGTACTGATACTCGTAATAACGCTGGGTCATGATGTAAAAAATGATTCCGATAATGCTTAAAACACTGATCCCGTGCAGGCCAAAAGAAACCCGGCCTATATTTTTCCAGCTGGTTGCTTCGGGTAGATCTCTTCTTTGGGTGCCCAAAAAATAGGCAAGTGCGGAGAGAATACTGCAAACAAAACTAAATACAATAAGTAGTCGACCTATCTGACCGGGTAAGAGATGCTCACCAATATATTCCATAAATGTTAAATCAACAGTTGTTAAATAGAGCTACCAAACACCAAAATAGCCTGATCCAAAGTCTTTATGGATTCAATATTCCTAAATCTTCTGTTGCTCTTTCTTTAAGTAAATTTCCTCGTCTTTGTATTTCGAAGGGCATTTCAGGAGTATTTCATCAGCTACAAAAGCATCGTTTTTCATTGAACCAGTAACAACGATTTGCTCAGACATTTCAAAATCCTGAGGTTTACTCTGGTTGAGAATCACTTGTTTCTCTAAACCATTATCGTCTTTCATGTAAAAAGAAAAGTAGTTAGCATCCTTTTGTGGATTGTACTCCATTGGTTTGTCTTTTGACAAAACTCCAACAACTTTTACCCTGGATTGAGTAGAAATTGCTTCTTCGAAGTTAGAATAATTCACTACGTCTGACATCATCGAAATCAATACACCTACCGCAACTGCTATCATAACAAGTCCTACAATATGAATTTTTTGCATAGTTATTAATTGTTTATGATGAGAAAGATATAGTTATTTAGACAAAAGTAAAGCAAATTTTATTGTGAAGACTAAATTGAAATCCGTTTTACAAAATAATTACAAAAAATCTTTATCCATGAAACAGTTTAAATGAGCAATAAGATTAAAAAATGTAGAAGAACCTGGCGGTATTGATGAGAATATGCCATAAAAAGCATTATTTTTGGAAAAAATCCCGAATCTTTGACTATGGTAGTTGATCTAAAACAGGCGAATATTATTCAGGGAACTCAATGCATCCTGCAAAATGTAAACTTCACATTGTCGAAAGGCGAGTTCGCTTACCTGATCGGTAAAACCGGAAGCGGGAAAAGTAGTTTACTCAAAACCCTGTACGCTGATTTGCCCTTGCAAAAGGGCAGGGGAATGGTTGCGGGTTACGACCTTGGTAAACTCAACAGGAAAACGATACCCAAACTTCGAAGAAAACTGGGTATTGTATTCCAGGACTTTAATCTGCTTTCTGATCGCTCCGTTTACGAAAATCTCTTATTTGTTTTGAAAGCTACCGGGTGGAAGGATACCAAAAATATAGAGACCAGAATCAGCGGGATACTTTCCAGTGTAGAATTACTCAGCAAGCGCAATAGTATGCCGCATGAACTTTCGGGAGGTGAACAGCAAAGAGTGGTGATAGCCCGGGCATTGCTCAATCGTCCGGAGCTTATTATTGCTGATGAACCTACGGGAAACCTCGATCCGGATACGGCGGATGAAATCCTGAAACTACTACGGGAACTGGCCGTACAGCATGACTCCACGGTTTTATTTGCTACGCACGATTATCGCATTATTGAAAATTACCCTGCCCGAATTATTCGCTGTCGCAAAGGTAGCGTTATGGATGAAGAAAATTTTGTGGTTTAAGTTTTATAAAAATTTACCGGATATTCTTCTGTGATCAGTAAGTAATCCAGTTATTTTGGCCTGATTAACAGGCTCTTAGCGTTTTTTGACATCACTTTGAAATATAAAACTTTATTCTTTAATCAGATTTAAAGCCTTCCCGGTTTCGGTTACAGGAAACTTGCAAACTTTGTTCTGACAGACATAAATCATCGTTTCTCCTTCCTGGAGCTTGCCTTCGAGTAAAGCCAGGCTTCCTTCATTTTTTCCACCTAAAAACAATACATCCGGCAAATAATTCTGCATGAGTGCATTGCGTTTGGACTCAAAATGATCCCCAACAATTGCAACTTCATAAGGCGGATCGATCATATATTGATAAAGCGAACACCAGTTAGAATAAAAGTTTGGTTGCCCACTGGTACTAATGGTGTTTTCCATATTTAACATCATCTGTTTGGCTTTTTCAATATAATCGGGCTTATACAGATAAGTCCCGACAATAAATAAAGCTTTGGCCATGGAAGAATTAGAACCGGGGATTACATTATCCGCTAGTTCCATTTTACGGGCAATGAGTGGTGGATCAATATCTGATGTATAATTAAACATGGCGGTTTCCTGATCGAAGAAATGTTGCAGGGTATATTCCGTTAATCCATCAGCGTATTGCAACCATTTTTCATCAAAAGTTACTTCGTACATCGCAGCGAAAGCCTGAATAGTTAAAGCATAATCATCCAAGAATGCATTGATGGAGGATTTGCCATCTTTATAATTTCGATTTAGTCTGGAATCCTGCTGTAATTGGTTTTTAACCAGAAATGCAGCATTTTTTTTCGCAATGGCGAGATATTCCTCATTGCCAAAAGCTTTAAAAGCATCAATATAACCCATTAACATCAGGGCGTTCCAACTGGTAAGTATTTTATCATCCAGACCTGGTCGTACCCGTTTATCCCTTTCCTTCATCAGTACTACTTTAGCTTCGGCTATGATCTTTTCGATCTCTTCTGGGTTTTTATTATTTTCTTTAGCAATTTTTTGTAAATCCTTTTTTCGGTGCAGAATGTTTTTTTTATGTTCCCAGTTGCCTCGTGGGATAATGGAATAATAATCTTTGAAAATTTTATTAGTCATTGCCTCGGTAAAAATACTATCGATTTCCTGCTCGGTCCATACATAGAATTTACCTTCCTCTCCCTCGCTGTCTGCATCCAGAGAAGAGTAGAAACCACCCGAAGGATCGCTTAGCTCCCGTTGAATAAAATCCAGTGTTTCTTCCACTGTCTTCTTGTACATGGGGTTTTGTGTAGCTTGATAGGCTTGTGCATAAAGGCTAACCAATTGCCCATTATCGTATAGCATTTTTTCAAAATGCGGAACTTTCCAGAGTGCATCGGTAGAATAACGTGCAAAACCACCACCTAAATGGTCATAAATCCCGCCATTAGCCATTTTATCAAGCGTAGTCATTACCGCTTCTTTCGCTTTTTCATCTCCGGTGTGATAATACTGACTTAAGAGAAACTGATAATTATTGGGCATCGGAAATTTTGGGCTTCCTTTTCGGCCTCCTTTCTTAAAATCTATATTTTCTAAAAATGTACTTGTGATTTTATTTAAAGCTTCAGAGCTAAACTTCTTGTCTGAAGTATTAATAACAATTTTTTCTGAGGATTGTATTTCGCCCGTTAACTGACTGGCATAATCTTCGAGTTTTGTCGGTTCCTCTTTTCTTAATTTTATAAAATAGTCCAGCACTTCCTGCCATTGTTTTTTCGGGAAATAGGTTCCGGCCCAGACCGGCCGACCGTCGGGCAGGGCAATGGCATTCAGGGGCCAGCCGCAACTCTTGCCCGTTGCCAGATGGCAGGCACTCATATATATATCATCAATATCCGGTCTTTCTTCCCGATCCACTTTGATATTTACAAAATGCTCATTCATCACCCTCGCAACCGTCGTATCTTCAAAAGATTCATGTTCCATGACGTGGCACCAATGGCAAGCTGAATAGCCAATGGAAATGATGAGCATTTTATTATCTTTTTGAGCTTTTTCCAGTGCTTCATTTCCCCAGGGATGCCAATCTACAGGATTATTGGCATGTTGAAGCAGATAGGGGCTGCTTTCATTGGCGAGATGGTTGGTAAACTGACTATCTTGTATTTTCCCGTTTGGAGAAGTAGAAGTACAGGCGATAAATCCGGCAAGACAGCAAATTATAAGCAATCGATAGATCATGGAATATCTTTTCGTTTTAAAATAAAGCACAAGATAAAGGATTTAAAACTTTCATGCTTTTCTTTAAAACAATCAAGGTCTTTATACATAAAATGCTTAAGCGTTTACACTTACCCGGATATATTTTGACAGCGTCAGATAAAGTTCCCCGGGGTTGAATGGCTTGGTAACGAAGGCAGTCATCCCGGCATCAAAAGCCTTTCGTCGAAAGCCATCGATTGCCGAAGCAGAGAGTGCAATAACAGGCAAGTTTTTATATTTAAACCCTTCCATTTTTCGAATAGCTTCAGTTGCGGTATATCCATCCATAACCGGCATGTTTAGATCCATCAATACCAGTATATAGTCTTTTTTCTGTATTTTTTCCAATGCGATCGCCCCGTTTTCGGCTACATCAACGGAAAGATTCCATTTGCTCAAAAACTTTTTGGCAACCATGATATTGATTTTGTTATCCTCAACCAGTAAAATGTTTTCCTGATCAAAAGATTCTATTTTAACTGATGTCGAGCTTGTTTCAATTTTTGGGAGCGATTGTTTTATTGCTGTATTTTCAAAATCCAGATCAAAATAAAAAGTTGATCCCTTGCCCACCTCGCTTTCTACGTGGATGCTGCTATTTTGTAATTCGAGTAACTTTTTGGTGATAGAAAGGCCCAGTCCAGTACCCCCAAATTTTCGGGTAGTATTTGCCTCTGCCTGTGAAAAGCTCTTGAAAATCTTGTCAAACTTGTTCTTTGGTATACCGATTCCTGTATCTTCGACTGAAAATCGTATAGAGGATCGCTTTTTTGTTTGATTTAAAAGATCGAGCTTGATATTTACATGACCTTTGGAAGTAAACTTAATAGCATTGCCAATAAGATTAGTGAGTACTTGACTTAAGCGCACCTGGTCCCCAACAACATATCTGGGGACTCTTGGATTAATTTTGACGTTTAAAGCTATACCTTGCTCATCAGCTTTGGTACGCAAGGCATTTCGGATACTGTTAACTACTAGTTGAAGATCAAATTTTATTTTTTCGATTTCGATTTTTCCGGCTTCGATTTTACTATAGTCCAGAATATCATTGATCAGGGATAAAAGCATATCCGCCGAAAATTTTAAGGTCTGCAGATTCTCTACCTGATCCCGACGCGGATTTTCTTCTAATAATATATTGGAAAGACCAACCACTGCATTCATTGGAGTTCGAATCTCATGGCTCATAGTCGATAAAAACTTATCCTTGATTACCGCCTGGTTTTCTGCATTTTCTTTTTCGCGGACAAGACCTACGACCTTGTCTAAAAAATGCTTGAGCAAAATGGAAAA
Source organism: Saprospiraceae bacterium (assembly GCA_028280415.1). Lineage (GTDB taxonomy): Bacteria > Bacteroidota > Bacteroidia > Chitinophagales > Saprospiraceae > JAHDHW01. The sequence continues at coordinate 171,691 of JANQLV010000045.1, read as the reverse complement.
AATACAAATAAATATTCCTGCCAGGATAATATTTCGCAGGAGTTGCTGGTAGGCTAAAACCTGTGCTAATGCTTTAGTTTCTATATAAAAAGTAATAATCAGCGCACTGGTAATAATTAAAATGCCGCTTAGCGAAATCCAATAAATGTATCTCGTCGTTTTATCTTTTGTAGAATAGCTTGGGGCTTGCAATGCTGTACGTTTTTAATGTTTAGAGATATCTTTTCGATGAGATATCTTGTTTGAATTTAATTGCTTACCAGGGGACTAGGTATAATACCTAAGCTTGGTTTAATCAAATTTGAATCCGAAAATAGGTTTTCCTTTTTACAGACTTTGAATAATTGTGACAGGGCTTTTTAATTGGAAGTTGCCTGGAACTGCTAGAGAAAAGACTTTTCTCTTATTTGGTGGAACTATAATTCGATGGCAAATTGTTAAATTGACGTTATTTTAATATGAATTGTTTTGTTTGGTACAGTATCTCCGGAATATTTAACTAAATTCAGGGGAATAAAAACACTTAAATTATGAGATGGAGACGTTTAAACGGAGAAAAAATTTCCGTGCCTATTCTAGAAGCAGTTGAGAAAACAATCAGGGAAGAAACCGAAAAGGGCCATAGATTAAAGGTTTGTATCGGTACAGATTCACAGGTTAGAGGCAACGTTACAGAATTTGCAACTGTGATTGTTTTCTTAAGAGAAAAAAAGGGAGGTTTTATGTTTATCAGTAATGATAAAACGACTAACACCATGAGCCTGAAGGAACGGATGATTGCCGAAGTAGCCAAGTCAATAGAAATTGCTTACATACTTTGTGATTTGCTGGATGCCTATGATGTTGAACTGGAAGTACATGCCGATATCAATACTGATCCTCACTTTCAATCAAATACTGCGCTTAAAGAAGCTATGGGTTATATCCTGGGAATGGGATTTGTCTTCAAAGCAAAACCGGATGCTTTTGCCAGTTCAAGCTGTGCAGATAAAGTAGTTTGATCTAAGGAACTACCCGGCGCTTTTCTTTAGGTTTCGGCGAAAGGTTGCAAATGCTTTTTATAAAAAGGAAGATAGTCATATCATAAAACAGTCATAATAAAAGTTTGCTATTGGACTGACTGGATAATATGTCCAGCAAAATATTGATGAATAGTATTTTCATTGGATGTTTAGGAAATCTTGAAGCAGGCTTGCGCTGAGCTATCTTAAAGATATGAGATTCACTTTATGGAAATTGGTCAGATTAAGATCGTATCCATTTTCTGGTTCAAAATGTTATCATGTACCATCAAAAAATGGTAAGTACAGTAAAAAGTATAACAACCATCCAAGTTTTTAAGTTACACCTAAAAGAAAAAACAGTCTGTGGAGGAAGATTTTGACAAGCGAATATTATGTCAAGAATCAAGGCAAAACTTCAAACAAATTCATAAAGAGCGGCTTACACAGTTTTGTTTTAGCAGGTTTTTGCTGTGATAGCTCTTCCCATGTAGCGAATTAGTTTCATTTAGAGTAGCAATGAAAAATGCTTTAACTTTGTATTATTAATTATTCTGTTTAAAAATAATTGCAATCATTTATCTTATTGTTGGCATTCATTAAAACGAAATGAGATTTTCACAGAAAATAGGAAAAACATCAGTCAGAAAAAGTATTCAAATTGAGTCAATTGATACTAGACTTGAAAACAGGCTTTGGAACACAATCCTCAACGACTTTTTTGACAGAATTAGTAATTCCTCTTCTTATGGAAAAGAATCTGATAGAGCACAGATATGCTTAATTATTTGGAAAGAATTCTTCGGAGAAAGAGCGGATGAAATACCATCTTATTCTAACGATAGGGTTTACGTTCCAGGGGTGATTGACTTTATTAAGAATTGGTTTTTTAATCAAACTGAATGGTACGAAAAATATGATCTAATTGAATTTTTAGCCAAAATTGACTCAAAAGTACTGTTTATTGGATTTATTAAAGATTGCAATGATGCATTAAAAAGAGAAATGGCTGGTTATAGAATTGTTGATGAATGCATAGCTCAAATTACCTCTGAAGAAGAAATTGTAGAAATCGAACAAGCCTTAGGTAATTCTTCGAAATGGACACCCGTAAATACACATCTTAAAACTTCCATAGAATATTTTTCTAACCGTGAAAACCCTGATTACAGGAATTCCATTAAAGAAGCCATTTCGGCCGTTGAATCTCTTTGTGTTATCGTAACCGGAGATAAAAAAGCCACTTTAGGACAAGCTTTAAGTGAGATTGAAAAGAGATTCCAGATTCATGGAGCTTTAAAGAGTGCTTTTTCAGCTCTTTATGGCTATACAAGTGACTCTGGTGGAATACGTCACTCCCTATTAGAAGATGACATCGCAGTATCTTTTGAAGATGCAAAATTTATGTTAGTGTCATGTTCCGCGTTCATAAACTATTTAAAAGTGAAAATTGAAAAATAACTGCTGCCAACAAAACCTGTAGCAATAGTGCCCTACGGGAAGCCAATACTCATAGCCAAGCTGTTAGCAAATATTGATCTGAATGAAAATTTCGAATAAATATGTTTTTTGGATACTTACCTGTATCGGTATTCTTTTCTGTATAATTTCATGCAGAACTAAACAGGCCATGCACTGGGACAATATGCCTGTAGTACCAAGAAATGTTCTGCACGTAGAGTTGGAAAAGAAAAAGAATAAAAGAAATGTTAACTGTAAATTAGTTAGTTTCTATTATACAGGAGATTTTGCCTCTTATCCGGTAATAGACGCCGCTCGAATAAGAGCCTTACATAGAAGGAAAGGAACTGATGGCATTAAAATTTCAAGCCACACTATAAACTTAAATTTTATCGAAGAAGCAATTTCCATGCGGAAAGACACAACTCATTTGCCAGGATACATTGAGCGAATATTTAGAAGTACTAAAGGGGGATATTATCATTCAAATGGTCTTTTATTGGAATTTTTAAACCGTTTTGATAGGTCTGTAGAACGAAGGGATACCATTTGGCTGAAAAGATATCCAGATAATTTCTGTTACAATATTCTAATTGAATATAAGGTCGAATAAGCACATTTACCAGCATTGGGTATAAAGCATTGGACGAATAGTAGCTTCAGTAAGTTTCGGGTTCTTAATAATGTCAGAAGTTAGGCCTGGAATAGAATAGAGTCAAAAACAACAAATAAATTCATAGAGATTAATATACCATTTTAGTTTGGAAGCTTGCTACTGTAATATTCCATTCGCTTTTGGTAGATTAGTTTTTTGGGTGCTCGATATTCATTACCCCGGAATGTCAGGTATTGGGTATTGAAGCCTGCCTTACCATCATTTTTTTGTAAAAAAATAATCCCGACTCATCTTTTATCTCACCAAATTGTCATTTCTAAATATACTGGGAACTGAAATCTAGGTTTTAATTAAACTCGATTCGAAATTAAGGCTATATTTGTTGCAGTTTTTTATTTAGACTCAATACAAATAAGAGCATTGATGCTTGCAGATATAAAAAGTAATAAGGAAGTGCTAGTTTTGGACGCTACTAGCCAATATAAGCACCTCATGTCTTGCGGGATTTTTAAAGGAACCAAACTGCGCGTATTAAGAAATGATCGCTGGCAAGGGATTGTTTTGGTAGAACTATATGGAAAGCAGATCGCTCTCCGGAGAGAAGATGCGAAGTTTATTAAGGTTCAGGAACTTAATTAAATGACAACAACTAGGATATTATTAGTTGGTAATCCCAATGTTGGGAAAAGTAGTCTGTTCAATCTACTAACCGGAATACGCCAAAAGACGGGGAATTACGAAGGCGTGACCGTTGAAAAGAAGGCAGGCTCTTTTCAGGGACACCTGGTAGTTGACCTGCCGGGTTTAAGCTCTCTGTGGTCCGATAGCCTGGACGAGCGGATCAGTATTCGTCAAATAATGGATAGCGATGTACAGAATGATCGCATCGTATTTGTCGCCGACGGTATGAAACTGCAACACGATTTGTTATTGTTCAGCCAACTGGCCGATCTGCAAATTCCTATGCTTATGGCTATTAATTTCAAAGATGAAATGAAGACCAGAGGCATTAAAATCGACTTGCGCAAGCTACAGAATAAATTAGCCTGCCCGGTAATTTTACTCAATTCCAGAACCGGGGATGGCCTCTCCAAATTAAAAGACATTATTCTGGAAGATAAGTTTATCGCTCCGAATGCATTTATTAGAACGCATTACGAACAGTTTGAAGGGGAAGCATTTGTTAATTCTTACAGTGCTGATATTACAAACTATCTCAACAGTGATACTTCTTTAGCCGAAGTAAAGGTAATCGGAGACTTGGAGAGTCGTCACGAGAAACTGGGTAATTTTTTACAAGATATTATTAGCCAGGAAAATACGGCAAAGGAAGATGATTTGACAGAGCGTCTGGATAAGATTTTACTGCATCCTATTTGGGGAAGCTTAATCTTCCTGTTTACTTTATTTTTAGTTTTTCAGGCATTGTATACTTTTTCTTCGTATCCCATGGACTGGATCGACGAATCTGTGAGTACTCTGGCTAGCCGGGCAAACGAATGGATTAAACCCGAATGGCTGGGAGGACTCTTAGGCGATGGCTTGATTACCGGGATTGGAGGTGTAGTTATTTTCATACCTCAGATTGCGATTCTCTTTATTTTAATGGGGATATTGGAAAGTACCGGATACCTCTCTCGAATTGCTTATCTCTCTGATCGCTGGTTGAAAAAATTCGGCTTAAGCGGGAGTAGTGTAATACCTTTAATGTCGGGAGTAGCTTGTGCCATTCCCGCAATTATGTCTGTTAAAAGAATCCGGAGCGAACGCGAAAGGCTTGCAGCTATTTTGGTAACCCCGTTCATGACCTGTAGTGCCCGTTTACCGGTATACGCCATTCTTATTGCGCTTATTTTTCCGGAAAATGATATCCTTGGTATTTTTAATGTGAAAGGATTGGCTTTGCTCGGGATGTATTTGCTGGGAACTTTTACCGCTTTATTTGCATCCTGGATATTTACCCGCTTCAGTCATCGCGATAAGGATAGTATCTGGATTATGGAAATGCCCCGCTATCGTTTGCCCCATTGGAAAAATGTATTCCTGGAAACCTATAATAAAACTAAAGCATTTGTAGTCGGAGCGGGTAAAATTATTCTTGTTTTATCTTTAGTTCTTTGGGCCTTATCCACGAATAGTCCAAAATCCGAAGCCTTTTTGCAAAATAAGATTTCCGAGGCTGCGAGCGACGATCAGGTTGATTCGCTAAGTATGGAAAGCATTAAACTGGAATATTCATATGCCGGATACATGGGAAAGGCTATTGAACCGGTAATTAAGCCCCTGGGTTATGATTGGAAAATCGGGATTGCTTTAATTTCATCTTTTGCTGCGCGGGAAGTTTTTGTTGCTACGATCGCCACTATATACAGTATCGGGGACGATGAGGAAGCAACTATAATTGAAAGACTGCGAAAAGAACAAAATCCCGAAACCAATACCAGTAGATATAATATTGCTACTTGTATTTCCCTATTGCTCTTTTATGCTTTTGCCATGCAGTGTATGAGTACGCTGGCAATCGTAAAACGGGAGACCGGAGGATGGAAGTGGCCGGTTATTCAATTTATAGCTATGTTAATCCTCGCATACCTTGCCGCTTTAATTGCATATCAACTTTTTAATTAGTCACTGGTTAAGAATAAGTAACTATCTGTCTCTAATCAGCTACAATTCTTCTAAAAATAGAGTTGATTTGTAGAGCCTTTAGTATCTTGCAGGTTGATTATTAAAACAATAAAAACTAATATGATGAAGCGAATCTTTAACTTATTTCTATTCATTGCGGTAGCGGTTTCAGCAGTTTCTGCTCAGATGAATAAGATTGAGTTTGTAGAATACACCCTGGATAACGGATTACACGTCATTCTGCACCAGGATAATTCTACGCCTATCGTTGCTGTAACCACTTCTTACCATGTGGGTTCTAAAAATGAAAAAAAGGATCGAACTGGTTTCGCACACTTTTTTGAGCATTTATTATTTGAAGGATCAGAAAATATAGACCGGGGACAGATCGATCGATATATCCAGAATGCCGGTGGAGCTTTGAATGCCTTTACCACGCACGATCGTACGGTGTATTTTGAAATCCTTCCCTCGAATCAGATTAATCTTGGACTTTGGATTGAATCTGAGCGTATGCTCCATGCCAAGGTTGATATCAAAGGAATCGAAACTCAAAGAGAAGTAGTTAAAGAGGAGAAAAGACAGAGATATGACAACCAGCCTTATGGTACGGTTTTATTGGAAGCGCTTTCGCATTCATTCAAAGAGCATCCCTATCAATGGTCACCGATTGGTTCTATGGAACACCTGGATGCTGCGGAAGAAAAAGACTACAAACAGTTTTATAAAGACTTCTATGTGCCTAATAATGCAGTACTATCTATTGCCGGTGATTTGGATATTGAAGAGACAAAAAAGATGATTGATCTGTATTTTGCGGATATTCCGAGAAGTAAAAAACCAATTTATCGTCCCAATATTGTCGAACCTCCACTGCTTAAAGAAGTAAGAGATACCGTTTACGATAATATTCAACTGCCTGCAGTGATTCAATCTTATCGCATTCCGGCACAAAGTACGCCGGATTATTATGCGGTGAGTATGCTGTCGACTTTATTGGCTGATGGCCCGAGTTCAAGACTTTCAAAAGCGCTTGTAGATGAACAACAAAAAGCACTATTCGTAGGAAACTTTCCGCTTTCGCTGGAAGATCCAAGTATTTCCATTGCTTTTGGAATTGCGAATATGGGCGTTGAAATCCAGGACCTGGAAGCTGCTATGGATGCGGAAGTGGCTAGAGTGCAAAATGAATTAATCGGAGATCGCGAATTTCAAAAATTGAGAAATAAAGTCGAAAACGATTTTATTGTTCAGAATTCCGGAGTACAAAACCGGGCTGCGGCTCTGGCAAATTATCATCTGTTTTTCGGAGATGCGAACCTGATTAACACAGAAATTGATAAATACCTTGCCGTTACCAAAGAAGATATTCAAAGAGTAGCCAAAAAATATTTTTCCAAAGATAACAGAGTTACACTTCACTATCTTCCAAAAGGTGATAAACTATAATTTTGAAAACAACTAATAAAAAACATAAAATGAATCGTTTATTTTTTATAAGCTTTTTTGCCTTATTACTGCTTAGTCAATGTTCTCCAAAGACGGCAGACGTGGCCAAAAAAACGGATGAGGTAAAGGATAAAGTAGAGGAAGTCGCTACGGGGGCAAAGGATGATTTTCGTACTAGCGCACCGATACCCGGGCCGGCTCCTAAAATTCAGCTTGGGACTTACGAGCAATTTGAAATGACTAATGGTTTGAAAGTCATCGTCGTAGAAAACCACAAATTACCAAGAGTTACTTTTTCTCTTTCTCTTGATTTTGATCCTTTTATTGAAAAAGAATTTTCAGGGACGGCAGATATGGCTGGACAATTAATCAGCCACGGTACAAAATCCCGTACCAAAGCTCAGATAGATGAGGAAGTTGATTTCATGGGAGCGACGCTTTCCAGTAGTTCAACGGGTATGTACGGAGCTTCTCTTAGAAAACACACGGATAATCTTTTAAAAGTGATGTCTGATGTGTTATTAAACCCAAGCTTCCCTGCCGATGAGTTTGAGAAAGTGAAGAAACAAACACTTTCCGGTTTGGCTACTTCTAAAGATGATCCTAATGCCATCGCGGGCAATGTCGCCTCTGTTTTGCGTTATGGAAAAGATCACCCTTATGGTGAAATCGTTACGGAAGAAACCGTTGAAAATATTACTCTGGAAAAATGTAAAGAATATTATAATAACTATTTCCGTCCGAATGTAGCCTATATGATTGTAGTAGGAGATATTACTCCGGATGAAGCAAAAACAATGGTTAATACCTATTTCGGTTCCTGGAAAAGAGCAAGTGTCCCTTCATTTGATTTTGCTACTCCAGCTAGTCCTGAAAAAACGACGATAGATTTTGTACATAAAACCGGAGCTGTACAATCCGTTATTAACGTTACTTATCCGGTTGAATTTAAGCCAGGTTCGGCTGATGCGATTAAAGCATCGGTTATGAATACATTGCTTGGAGGCTTTTTTAGAAGCCGGCTCAATGGAAATCTTCGGGAAGATAAAGGTTATACCTATGGAATTGGCTCCAGTCTCAGATCAGATAAAGTAATAGGTTCTTTTAGTACAAGTGCCGGTGTAAGAAATGAAGTGACAGACAGCTCTATCGTACAAATTATGTACGAGTTGAATCGTCTGAGAACAGAGACTGTACCACCGGAAGAATTAACTTTGGTAAAGAATTATCTATCCGGAAGTTTTGCACGGTCTTTAGAGAATCCACAGACCGTAGCCAGTTTTGCCTTGAATACCACTAAACATAATCTGCCAAAAGATTACTACGCGAATTATCTGGAAAACCTGAGCAAGGTTTCCTCTGCGGATATTATGGCCATGGCTCAAAAGTACATTAAACCGGAAAATGCACATGTTGTCGTAGTTGGTAACAAAGGAGAAGTTGCTGAAAAACTTTCCAAAATTGCTAAAGTTAATTACTATAATAATTATGGTGAGGAAATAAAAGAGACGTTTAAAATTCCGGAAGGAACTACTGCTGAAACAGTTATTACCGATTACCTCAATGCCATTGGAGGTAAAGATAAATTGAACAATGTGAAAGATATTCAAATGAAAATGTCAACCTCTATGATGGGACAAACTATGAATATCGATGTAAAGATGATGGACGGTAAATTCTCGAATGTCGTTTCTATGGCTGGAATAGGGGTATTAAATAAACAGGTATATAATGATGGAAAAGCTTTGGTACAACAACAAGGACAAACGCTTCCGGTTGATGAGAATACGATGGCTTCCCTGAAAGAAAATGCAATCCTGTTTCCTGAAATGAAATACGACGAATTGGGTTATAAACTGAAGTTGAGCGGTGTCGAACAAGTGGATGGCGCTAATGCCTATGTAATCGAGTTGGAATCGCCAGCTGGTAAAAAAACTACACAATACTTTTCAATTGAAACAAGTTTGAAAATCAGAGAAGTAGCAAACGAAAGCGGTCAGACGATAACTACTAATTTGCAGGACTACAGAGAAACCGGAGGTGTGTTATTTCCATATCTCACTTCTATCAATGGTGTGGCACCAGTTCCATTGGAAATGAAGGCTGAAATGATTGAAGTGAATAAAGGTATTGATGCATCAGTATTTCAGACTGAGTAAATTAGCAAATATTGGCCTTTAGTTGATAATAGTGCTAAGTAAAGTCTATATTTTTATAAAAATTTACTTTTCTACTTGCGTCTCTAATTAAAAGGCCTTACGTTTGTACAAGATATAATTGAAAATGATACAGACAACCAATAATAATTTTTTCTTTTTTAGCTATTTCTTTTATGCATCCGTATAAAGGTGAAGCTGCTTAATTATTAGGTTATCAAAAATATAAAAAGGAGTTTCACTTGTGAGACTCCTTTTTTGATTTATAGAACTACCTAACCAGATCTGATTGAATATGAAAAGTACTGTTAAAAAGCACTTTTATTTTTTCTTTTATTTTTTTGGACCTAAAAGAGGAGCGATCTTTTATTAGTTAAAGAATTAATTGATTTAAGATAATTAAAGCTCCGCTCCACCGGGGCTTTTTTTATGTCAGTAAACAAAAAACGAACAGGCAAAATGCTACAAAGAATTTGATTATGAAACGTATTGCAATACAAGGTATAAGAGGTGCATTTCACGAGATCGCAGCTCGCCATTATCACCAGCAACCTATTGATGTTGTACCGGCTATTTCTTTCAATGAATTAATTGTTGAATCCAAGCGCAACGATGGAGGGATTATGGCTATTGAAAATTCAATTGCCGGAACATTGATTCGGAACTTTCCTTTAATTCAACAGTCTGACCTGGACATTACCGGTGAGATTTATTTGCGCATCAAACACAATCTTATGGCTTTGCCCGGACAAAGGATTGAAGATATTAATACGGTGTATTCTCACCCTATGGCCATCGCACAATGCCGTACGTTTTTCGAGCAATTTCCACATATCTGCCTGGTAAATGCTGAAGATACTGCTTTGAGTGCATTGAAGATTTATAAAGAAGGTACAAATAGCGTCGCGGCAATTGCCAGTACCAAGGCTGCTGAATTGTATCAACTGGAAATCATCGCAGAGAGCATCGAAACGGATAAACAAAACTATACCCGGTTTCTTTCACTTGAAAGAAAAAACGAGGATATCAATGAGGCCGATTTTGAGAAGGTATCTCTGTGTTTTACCTTAAAGCATGAAATAGGTAGCTTGCATAAATTTCTAAAACTGCTATCAGAAGATGGGGCTAATCTTACCAAAATTCAATCCGTACCTATTATCGGAGATCGGTGGAACTATCGGTTTTTTATTGATTTCGTAATGAATGATCCTTCCCTATACCAGCTTATTATTAAAAAAATAAATAAAGCAACGACAGATTTACAAGTTCTTGGACGATACAAAACCGGAATATATTATGAGAATTAAAACAGCAAAACGGGTACAGCAGGTAAGAGAATACTACTTCTCCAAGAAATTGAAAGCGATTGCGGAAATGCGCAAACAGGGCCTTGATATTATTAATCTGGGAATAGGGAGTCCTGATCTCGCACCTGCGAAAATAGTAATTGACCGTTTACAAAACGAAAGTAAAAAAGAAGGGCAACATAAGTACCAGTCCTATATAGGTGCAGAAGCGTTGCGGGCCGCATTTTCGGATTGGTATAATAAACGCTTTAAAGTCAGGCTTGATCCCCAAAGTGAAATACTGCCCCTGATTGGTTCCAAAGAAGGAATAATGCATATTGCCATGACTTTCCTGGAACAAGGTGATGAAGTTTTGATTCCCAATCCGGGATATCCGGCTTATCGGGCGACTGCTTTACTGGCCGGAGCAACACCGGTAGAATATCTCCTGTCGGAAAAACAAGCCTGGCTTCCCGATTTGAAAGCACTGGCCAAAAGCGATTTATCAAAGGTGAAAATAATGTGGATTAATTATCCGCATATGCCAACGGGGGCTTCTGCTAACGGAGATTTTTTTGAAGAAATTATTGAATTCGCCCGGAAACATCAAATTTTGATTGTAAATGATAATCCGTATAGCTTTGTGCTGAATAAGGCGCGTAGCCTGCTCGAATTACCGGGAGCTAAAGAAGTCGCTATTGAATTGAACTCTCTTTCAAAATCGCATAATATGGCAGGCTGGCGAATTGGAATGATGGCGGGAAACAACAATTTGCTGCAAGAGATTGTCAAGTTTAAGAGTAATATGGATTCAGGTATGTTTTTGCCTGTTCAATTGGCAGCGGTCGAAGCACTTAACCTGCCTGATGACTGGTACGAATCCCTTAATCGGGTTTATCATAAAAGAAGATTGAAAGTACTGGAGATCATGGATTTGCTGGATTGTAAATACGATACTGAGGCCGGAGGCATGTTTGTCTGGGGACGTATACCTAGGCAGTTCAAAGATGCTTATGAGCTGTCTGATCACATACTGAATGAAGCACATGTTTTTTTGACGCCCGGTGGAATTTTTGGAAGCCAGGGGGATCAATATATCCGGATTTCTCTTTGTGCACAAATGGAATTATTTGAACAATCGAGGAAAAGGATAAGCAAAATATTGAATTAAGTGTTTAGTATCTTGTATTACAGGTTTTTTAAACAGAACGAGAAAAAGTTGCCGTATTGAATTTCAATGATTTGCAATTAAACCATTTATCTGTTTTTTAACCAGCTCAAAAACTGAAAATCAGAACCTAAGATGAAAATAGCAATTGTTGGCATAGGTTTGATTGGTGGATCGATGGCCATATCTTTAAAAGAAAGTGGTTTTGCCCATCATATCATCGGAATTGACAGGAGTCAGGATAATCTGGATAAAGCTATAAGAAGAAGATTGATTGATGAAGATTTGAGTTTGCAGGAAGGAATTGCAGCAGCCGAAATCATTATTCTTGCTACGCCGATGAATGCTCTGAAAGAACTTTTGCCCAAAGTATTGGATTTAGTGGAGGATCAGGTGGTCATCGACGTAGGATCAGCTAAGGTCGATATTCTGAATATTGTCAGACATCATCCCCGGCGAAAGAATTATGTGGCTTCGCATCCGATGGCTGGTACGGAATACAGTGGTCCGGAAGCAGCCGTTCCGAATCTTTTTGATAATCGCTGTACGGTGCTTTGTGATATAGAGGATAGTGATGAAAAAGCAGTTGAATTGACCCGACAGTTATATGCAGCAATGAATATGTCCCTCATTTATCTGGATGCAAATTCTCATGATATCCATGCGGCCTATGTGTCTCATATTTCTCATATAAGTTCCTTTGCCCTGGCCTTAACCGTACTGGAAAAAGAACAGGATGAAAAGAGAATTTTTGAATTGGCCAGCGGAGGCTTTCGATCTACGGTCAGATTAGCCAAAAGCTCGCCGGAAATGTGGGTGCCGATTTTCGAACAAAACCGGGATAATGTTATGGATGTTTTAGATGAACATATTAATACTTTGGCCAGATTTAGAAGCCTTTTGATAAAAAAAGATTTTAAACAATTTCACCAGCTTATAGAAAAAGCGAATTCAATTAGAAAAATTATTGATAAAAATTTGTAAACTGGACAATACCTTTTTCAAAGAACTTAATCGGATGCTAACACCGCATCTCTTAATTCATTTCAATGTGTAAAATAGAGTATCAATGAATTTTAAGCCCATTTTTGAAAAAAAAGAAAGACCGATTGTTATTGCCGGTCCTTGTAGTGCGGAATCCGAAGATCAGGTAATGCAAACTGCACATGCTTTAAAACAACAGGATATTGATTTATTTCGGGCAGGTATATGGAAACCGCGTACCCGGCCCAATTCTTTCGAAGGGGTAGGAGTGATTGGTTTGAAATGGCTGCGCAAGGTGAAAGAAGAAACCGGATTAAAGGTAACCACGGAGGTAGCCAATGCAATGCATGTCTACGAAGCGATGAAATACGGTATTGATGTCCTCTGGATTGGAGCACGGACCACAGTGAGCCCGTTTGCGGTACAGGAAATTGCAGATGCTTTATCCGGAACAGATATACCGGTATTGATCAAAAATCCTATTAATCCCGATCTAAAGCTTTGGATTGGAGCCATTGAAAGAATTTATGAAGCGGGTATCACCAGAATAGGGGTCATTCATCGTGGCTTCTCTTCTTTTGATGATAAAACTTTTCGAAATACACCTCGCTGGCAGATTGCAATTGAACTAATGCAGCAATTTCCAAAACTGACCTTTATTTGCGACAACAGTCACATTTGTGGACGCAGGGATATCTTGCAACCGGTAGCTCAAAAAGCAATGGATTTGAATTTTCACGGCCTGATGACCGAAACGCATCCTGACCCGGATAATGCCTGGAGCGATGCGAAACAACAAATCACTCCTGCTGTTTTCAAAGAGTTAATCGATAGCCTGGTACTCAGAAAAACGACTTCGAATAATGAAGAGTTTTTACACAATATTGAAGATTTGCGGAGTCAAATAGATTTAATCGATAATGAAATTCTTGATCTTGTTGGAAAGCGAATGCAAATTGCAGATAATATTGGAGTTTATAAAAAATTAAATAATATTTCCATTCTGCAACCTAAACGATGGAGTGAAATTCTAAGCTCAGCAGTAAATAAAGGTAAACTTAGAGGCTTGAGCGAGGAATTTATTGAGAAATTTTTAAAAGCAATTCACGAAGAATCTATTAATCACCAGGAAGCTGTAATGAATAGAATGGAGGCTTGATTAGAAAAAGGTGTAAAGTGCAAGGCATCAGGCATTGGATGATTTCAAATCCATTCCTTATGCCTCGCACCATTCATGTTTAATTCGGACAATAGAACATGTGATTTCCACAAGTTTTCATAAAATACATATCGCAACCGTTTTTAGCTTTGATCTTGAAAGCTTCCAGGTCTTTGCCACTTAAATTCAAGGTTCTATAAACCGTAGCATGTCGTTTATTCGGTTTATTCGTTCCTATATTGGCTTTGATACCGGGCTTGATCCTGGTTTCTGAGAAAACCGCCGCTGTTGCTTCCTCAAATCCGTTGAATCCCATTTCGGTAAAAATATCATCCAGGAATTTTTTATCTGTTTGGCTTTGTTGATGCCTGTCCTGAAGCTTGTTGTAAAAGCCTTCAGGGGATAAGCCATGACTATTACCAAACTCCGGTGCCCGACCCAATACCGTAAGTGACTTGGGATTCGGATCGGAAGGGATATTAAAAACTGGATGCTTTCTGGCACTACAATCACAGCTTACTGCTGCCACCGGAGGCGGTACCACTTTTTCCATAGTATCGACCACCGGAGGAACTGGGTTTTTCTCTGTAACCACAGGAGGTTTCGGCTTTGAAACCGGTGTAACAGCACTCGCATCCGGTGTTTTATCGCAACCTCTGTACAGGAAAAATGCGGGAATGAGCAAAAGCAAAGGTAATAACCACCACCATTTAAAGCCTCCCCCTGAACTTGCCGCAGCTGGAGCAGCCGCAGCTTTTTTAACAGTAGAAGGAGTACTCGCAGCAGCGGTAAGCGCCTCTTTGGGAGGAATTACTGCCGCTGCTGCCAGAGCTGCCGGAGCGGCGAGCCACCACATACCGAGCGCAGGTTTTTCTTTTTCCGGACAACTCCTTCCGATCTCCTGATGATTAGCTGCCTTAAGTACAGAGAAATAATAGCCCATTTTTTCTTCAATACTCCAGCGTTTTTCGATTTCGCGATTTTTCAAGACAGATTTTATACCATTATCTCTGGCATTGGCGGATTGATATCTTTCAGAGCGCAATCTGACCTCATCATCTTGATCCAGCATCGCAAAAAAGTGATGCCCTTCATGTTCAAAAGTGGCAAAATCGGGATACTTTTTACTCCGTTGATGGCCTTTGTACATTTTACAGGCCAGGTAGTCATCGTCCCGGCGTTTGGGCTTATCTGCTGCGAGGACTGCCGGAGCGGCGAGCCACCACATACCGAGCGCAGGTTTTTCTTTTTCCGGACAACTCCTTCCGATCTCCTGATGATTACCGGCTTTGAGTACAGAGAAATAATAACCCATTTTTTGGTCAATGCTCCAGCGTTTTTCGATTTCGCGATTTTTCAAGACGGATTTTATACCATTATCTCTGGCTTTGGCGGATTGGTATCTTTCGGAACGTAATCTGACCTCATCATCTTGATCCAGCATCGCAAAAAAGTAATGCCCTTCATGCTCAAAAGTGACAAAGTCGGGATATTTTTTACTACGCTGATGACCTTTGTACATTTTGCAAGCCAGGTAGTCATCGTCTTTGCGCTGTGGTTTCGGTGCAGCAGCCAGGACCGGTGGATTGATGAAAGCATCTGCATCAGCCTGTGTTTTATAGGGACAACTTCGCCCAATCTCCTGATGATTACCGGCTTTAAGGATGACGAAGAAATCACCCATTTTCTCTTCAATTGAAAAGCGCTCCTTGATTTCGCGGTTTTTAATTACGGAAGCAATGCCATTGTCCCGGGCACTTGTGGATTTATAGCCTTCCGAGCGGAGTTTGACATCACCCTCAGAATCCAGCATTGCAAAATAATGTTCGTTATCATGTTCGAAAGTAGAAAAATCCGGATGTGCTTCCGAACGTTCGTGGCCTTTGTACATTTCGCAGTCCAGATAATCATCATTTTGTCGCTTGGGTTTAGCCGGACTACTTTCTTCTATTGCCGGAGCTGTTAAATTAATGTAATGATAGGCTTCATCAACAGTATCTTTGGGGCAACTTCTGGCAATTTCTTGGTTATTAGCTGCTTTTAAAATTACATACAAGATTCCATCGTCCTCAATTTTTACATCATACCTGTGATTGATGCTCATATTCTCAATAACGGACTGCATGCCATTCTCCCGGGCTTCTTTGGATTCATATCTTTCCGACCTGAGTTCAACGACACCATTTACGCTTAATTTTGCAAAATAATAACCTCCGTCCTTTTCAAATGCTACAAAATCCGGATATTCTTCTAAGCGGGGGCCCCTATGATAGTCATGACAAATCAGATATTGATCATGAAGATGTGTTGAATCAAGTAAGCCCGCAAACTGTATCGGGGGATTGAGATAAGCATCTGCCTCCTCTCTGGTTTTGTAAGGACAGCTTCTGGCAATTTCCTGATGATTGCCGGCTTTGAGTACAACATAATAAATACCTCTTCCTTCTTCTATCGAAAATCTTTCCTGAATTTTCCGGTTTTTTTCAACAGATTCAATACCATTATCTCTGGCAGCAGCGGACTTATATCTTTCTGACCTTAGTTTTACATCACCGTGGGAATCCAGTAAGGCGAAAAAATAATTACCGTCATGCTCGAAAGTAGAAAAATCCGGATGCGCTTCAGACCTCTGATGATTGTGATAGTGTTTACAAACCAGATAATCATCTTCTCTGGCATCAGTCTTCTTTTCCTCGTCTTGATGCTTGATTCTGGCAGAGGGTAAATATGCTAATGCATCTGCTTCAGAGTCTACCGGACAAGACCGGGCAATTTCCTGATGATTACCAGCTTTTAGAGATAATATCCAACGACCGTCCGGTAACATCCGAGCGGTGTGTTTTTCATCCTCCTGCATATTCTTTTTGACGGATGCTATACCGTTATCTCTTCCTGAAGCGTTGGCATAACCTTCACTACGGTAAATAAGTTTATCGTTTTCCAGGTAAGCAAAATAAAATTCATTGTTTTCTGGGTCGACGAAGATACAGAATCCACTGTCATCTACTGTGTGGCCTTCGTAGCGATGACAAGGTAAATAGTTGTCTTCTCGAAATGTTTTGTCGGACATTGGTTGTGTAGTTTTGTTCAAAAAATAAATAGGACAAACACAGCTCCATCAACTGTAAATTGATTAGAAGCAATCGTTAGTTCTTGAAGTAGGTCTAGTAGTATTAATAAAATCCGGCCTCAGTATCAGGAAGAGAAGTCTTTGTATTCAATGTGCAAGACTAATGTACTATTTGTACATCTCTTTTGTTTTCTCCAGAAGACTACATGATTTAATTTTGGAATTGGATATGGATTAATAAAAAATACATGTAATCCCTCATAGCTAAAATAAAAAAAAATAGCTTTTAGAAGCGAAATTTTGACTTATTTTTGAAATAATTTTGCGTTTCCTGTTTATAACAATATATACAGATACTGGATAGTTAAAAATCAAAAGGACCAGAGCTGCGGATTCCCTCCTTGTTTTGAGTAGGTAATTATGCCATTTTTAACCTTATCTCGTCTAAAAAAAATTGATGCTCGCCGGATTTTTTGGCGATAAAGTACTAATTTAACCACCTTATTCAAGGTATGAGACCCGCACCTGGAAATCTATCCGTTAAAGGATATTCTTTTTATCAGTTTTATAATTATTTAAATAAACCTATAATCTAAATCATGGGACTATTAGACTTTTTTTTAGAAGAATTTATTGAAGTCATTGATTGGGTGGAGAAAGATAAGGATACTGTTCTTTGGAAATTTCCTGACAAAGATGCCAATATTAAATACGGAGCAAGCCTTACCGTACGTGAATCTCAATTAGCTTTATTTCTGGATGAAGGGCAATTCGCAGATGTGTATGATCCAGGAAGATACGAATTGAATACCCAGAATATGCCGGTATTGACTTCCTTACGCAACTGGGATAAAGGATTCAAATCGCCGTTTAAATGCGATGTTTATTTTTTGAGTACCAAAACTTTTACCGACCTCAAATGGGGAACCGCTAATCCGATTATCTTGCGTGATCCCGAGTTTAAACAAGTAAGAGTCAAAGCTCATGGTGTATATTTCATCAAAATAAAAGATGCTGAAAAATTCTTTACCGAGTTTGCTGGAACGAAATCTATTTTAAAAATACAGGAAATAGAGCAATCTCTAAGAGATATCGTTGCACCTAAATTTGCGGAAGCAGTTGCTGAATCCGGCGTTTCGGTACTGGATATGGTAGCTAATTATACCGAGATAGGTGCAAAAGTAGCTCCATTCTTACAAAAAGACCTTGATCCTTTTGGAATCGAATTAGTGAAATTCCAGATCAGTTCTACTTCTCTGCCCAAAGAAGTGGAAGCTTTCTATGACAAGATGACCAATATGAATATGGTCGATGATATGGACAAGTTTACCAAGTTTACAACAGCCAGTGCGATGGAGAAAGCTGCTGAAAATCCCGGTGGTGGCGCTTCAGAAGGAATAGGTATGGGAATGGGCTTTGGTATGGCCAATCAAATGATGAACCAGCAGATGAATCAAAACACCAAGCAGGATCAGAATACGACAAAAGCGCAGACTAAAGAGGAAATCATGGATACGCTTAAGCAGTTGGGGGAGTTGAAGGAATCCGGTGTGCTGACTCAGGAGGAGTTCGATGCCAAGAAGAAAGAACTGTTGAGCAGGCTCTAAAAGGAGGCAGGCTGATAAAGAAGTGAAGTGACTGATCACCAGGGCGAAGCCCAATGACAATTTTAAATCATGCAAGAATTTGAGTCGCCGAATTATTTGGAAGATACGCTTTCACCTACATGCCCGTCTTGTGGGAGTAATCTGGCCTATTCTGCCGAAGTAAAAAAGATAGCTTGTAGTTATTGTGGATATACTGAAGATATAGACAATAATAATGATAAGGTAGTAGAACAATCTCTTCACCGGGCCGTTGAATCTGCTCACAATTATGTGCCGGAGGAAATAGGAAAGAAAGTCTTTGATTGTGAGAATTGTGGAGCCAAATTTATGGTTGAAAGTGATCAAATCAAAGTGAGTTGTGGCTTTTGCGGCTCAAGGAATGTAAACCTGGAGGCATATAATCACCAATATATCCAACCGATTGGAATCATTCCCTTTTATATCAGCAGATTCGAGGCGGAGAAAATTTTTGATCGCTGGATCAAACGGGGCTGGTTTCATCCGAATAAGCTTAAAAGACTGGCTGCCGTAGAAGACCTGCATGGTCTTTATATCCCCTTTTGGACTTATGATGCCCAAACGGAATCTTCCTGGCGCGGAGAAGCCGGAACTTATTATTATGTCACCAAAAGAGTAAGGGTAAATGGCCGTATGCAGACGCAGCGAGTGCGAAAAACACGCTGGCAATATAGAAGCGGCCGCCTGTCTCATTTCTTTGATGATGTATTGGTTATTGCTTCCGGAGGACTGGCGCAAAAACATGCGGAAAGGGTGTTGCCTTTTCGGCTGGAGGAAGTAGTTAATTTTGACCCTCGCTTACTGGTGGGCTGGGAATCGGAGGTTTATCGACTTGAAGTGGACGAAGGCTATCAGGTGGCAGATCGGATCATGGATGATAAAATCCGCAATATGTGTTCAGCGCAATTAGGGGGAGATACTCAGCGCAATTTGCATGTAGAAAGCAGCAAATCAAATCAGACTTTTAAACATATTATTTTACCACTCTGGTTGTGTTCTTATGTTTATAATGACAAAATCTATCATTTTACGATTAATGGGCAAACGGGTAAAGTACATGGGAAAAAACCGCTCTCCTGGGTCAAAATTTCTTTTTTAATACTAATCTTTATTTTATTTTTGGTAGGTGTCTGGTATCTGAGAGAAAGTGGCGTCCTGCGGGATTAATTGCTTTTCAGCCCAGTTTTTTAACCTCGACAACAAACAATCCGCTCACATTTTACAGATCGTCATCGTTCTGTTTTAAGAAGTCTTGTTCGAAAGTCAAAATTGGTATGATCCGGTTTTGGATTTTCGCTCTGGATGAAACCCTTATGGGAGCAAAAAGTTTTAGTTGTAGCCGATTAATAAGAGCTGGTCCAAAAGGAAGAATAACAACTAAATGGAGAAAACGATATTTGAAATTACCAAAATGGACTGTCCTGCTGAGGAAAATCTAATACGAATGAAGTTGGACGGAATTTCAAGTATCGCGAATTTGGATTTTGATATTCCCAACCGAAAATTAACGGTTTTTCATAGTGGGGAGATTGATCTAATTGAAAAGTCAATTATTGAACTGAATTTAGGTGGAAAGAAAGTTTCGACAGAAAAATCCAGTAAAAGGGATTTTAAAGAAAATGCGAACCAAAAAAAATTACTTTGGACTGTTCTTGTAATTAATTTCACCTTTTTCATTATCGAAATGACAACCGGTCTCGTTTCAAAGTCTATGGGACTTGTTGCAGATAGTTTGGACATGCTTATGGACAGTTTCGTTTATGGAATTAGTCTTTTTGCAGTTGGAGGAACGGTTAAAAAGAAAAAACGAATTGCCAAAATTGCAGGTTATTTTCAAATAGTTTTGGCAACTATCGGGTTCATAGAAGTTTTGAGAAGATTTTTTGCAGTAAAAGATCTGCCCGATTTTTCAACTATGATTATTGTCTCCATTTTTGCGCTTATTGCTAATGGAATATGTCTTTATCTACTGCAAAAATCAAAAAGTAAAGAAGAAGCACATATCAAAGCAAGTATGATCTTTACTTCGAATGATGTGATTATCAATTTTGGAGTAATAATCGCAGGTGTTTTAGTTAATTGGCTGAATTCGAATAAACCTGATTTAATAATAGGAACCATCGTTTTCATATTAGTGGTTCAGGGAGCAATGCGAATATTGAAACTCAGCAAATAGAAAGAAAATTGACTATTACATAGCTTAAATCGACGCTAGTTTCTATAGGGCTATTGCATTTTGTCAGAGTCTTATTGGCTAAATGCAGAATGAAAAGATATCTAAATGC
Organism: Saprospiraceae bacterium; assembly: GCA_028280415.1. Taxonomy (GTDB): domain Bacteria; phylum Bacteroidota; class Bacteroidia; order Chitinophagales; family Saprospiraceae; genus JAHDHW01. The sequence goes on along the minus strand of JANQLV010000045.1, from coordinate 150,803 downwards.
TTATTTTGTAATAAGAAATCAGTTTTTAAAATGGGAGCTACAATTTGGTGGTTGTTTTTTTCTATGTCTGCGGGGATTAGCTTCTTCTGGAGCTTTATCCTGCTTTTCGGGAAATCCGTGCGTTCTTTCGCGACCAGAGCCCTTGGATTTCTTTTGCTTACTTTTTCGTTGACATTGGTGCATTATGTACTGGTTTGGTCCGATAATGTGAGTAGTTTTCCACACCTTAGTGGCTTATGGCGAGCCAGTTGTTATTTGTATGGTCCTTTACTCCTGCCTTTTTTTATTGAAAAAAAACAAATTAACTGGAAATATTATTTACCGCAGTTTATCCCTTTTCTTTTACTTTTTATAGCCTGGTTACCTTTTGCTTTTTCGGGCCTTGAAGAGAAAATAGCCTGGATGAATAATCGCTCGGTTTATCATTCGGGTTTACTCCTGCACCCTAAACTCCTTTACTTGCTGACTGCCGAATTTCTAACCGGCAGCCAGTTAATCTACGGTATCTTTTTTCTGATAAAATCAATTAAACTTAAAAATGGCAACAGAAAGATGAAGACTATCATCGCTGGCCTGTTTTTGTTATTTATCATTGCCCAGATTATCTATTTCATATTGGTACGCAATCCCGAATTTAAACCGGAATGGGATTATATGATTTCTCTGGCGATGACTTTCTGTATATTCGGGATAGCACTTATGACTTTTTACAAACCGGAATTCTTTTTCCAGTATAAACATCAAAAAGTAAACGGAGAAAAATATAATACTTCATCCCTGACCAATACCCAGTCTGCTGAACTGGCGCAAACCATTAAATCCTTCGTGGAAAAAAATCAATCTTTTCTGGATCCCGATCTAAGACTTCCCGGTCTGGCTGAGCAATTACAGCTCAACTCGCATCAGCTCTCTCAGGCAATTAATGAAAACTTTAATAGTTCTTTTTCCGAATGGATCAATCAATATCGTATTGAATACGCTTGCGAATTATTGGCTACCCAAAAATACAGTGCCAAAGAAGCAGGCTTTCAATCCGGTTTTAACAGCATCTCTTCTTTTTATCAAATTTTTAAAAAATCAAAAGGCATTACACCGGCAAGATTTAGCAAATTAAAAAAGGCCAGTGAAGTAGATAGTTAAACGTTTTACAGCTGATGATTAGGTGTTCCCGGATGATATTTCTTTCAAAATGATCATTCTGGAATAGTAAAAAGCAGAAAAAACACATATTTCGGTATTATTCATTAAAAAAATATTTCGAGATATGAAGCGAATCTTAAATGCCTGGCTCTTCTTTTTGTTAACGACAGGAACTTTGTTTTCACAAAACTTTATAGTCAACACCGATACGCTTAATCCTATTAATACGGTAAGCTTTGCCGGTTCTTATCGGGGATGTGCCTGGGTGGATTTCGACAATGACGGCGACCTGGATTTATCTATGTTAGGCTGGGCATTTAGAAATATGGGAGCAGATTCTTTCGAGATTGTACAATCTTTCGGTGGAGGCCCGCTTGAACAGAATCACCTTCTGGGTGGTGTTAGCTGGAATGATTTCGATAATGATGGGGATAAAGATTGCTTGTATGCTTATACGGTTTCAGAAAGTGGTGCTTTTTCCGGAGGCACATTTATGTATGTCAATGAAAATGGGGAATTTACTTTACAAGCTATAGATGATAATGAAAGCACCAGAACCTGGTCGGCTACCGTTGGAGACTATAATAATGACGGAAATATGGATGTAGTTGGAGCGGTAGCTTTTAATTTTGCAGGCTTGACGACTGCCGGTTTCTTTTATGAAGGAAAATCGGACGGTACTTTTTCCAGGGTAGATACCTTTGAATTTGCGCAGAATACCGCTCCGTACACCGTTGCCTACTGGATTGATTATGATCTGGATGGGGATACTGATCTGTTTATTGCTTCCGGACCTGCCGGTACCGCTGCTCCCGATTACATTTATCGCAATATGTGGGTAGAAACCGGTACACCCGGATTGGAACGTATTGATGATATCCCTTTTGCTACCGACCCTCAGGATGGTCAGTGTTATAATGTAACCGATTACGATCTGGATGGTGACCTGGATATGTATGTGACTAATTATAACGGAGCGCCTAATCGATTTTATGAAAATCAGAACGGAACTTTTAGCTCTATTTCCAATAATCTTACTTTTAATGGACCAATGCTCGGCAATTGCTGGGGGGATTTTGATAATGATGGAGATGAAGATGTATTGATTACCGGTGATAATATTCCCGCAGCTGGCTATTATGAAAATCAATCGGGCACATTTGTTAAAACCAGTAATCCTTTTGATCCGACTTTCATTGGCGCTAATATCTCCGGCCTGACGATTGGCGATTACGACGAAGATGGCGATCTGGACTTTTTTGCCAATGGAGGTGCAGGGCGCCGGGCTTTATATAAAAATGATCTCAGCAATGCCAATCACTGGGTACAATTTGACCTGACGGGCGTAATGCCTTCAAACCGGGCAGCTCTGGGAACTACTATTGCCCTTAAAACTACAATTAACGGATCGGAAATCTGGCTGCAAAGGCAGGTTAGTGCGCAGAATACCTTTATGGGGCATAATGCACAGCGTATCCATTTCGGATTAGGTGAAAATACCCAGATCGATTCGGTGCGTATTCACTGGCCTTCCGGAGTGATGCAAACGCTTAGTAATCTCGAAGTAGATTCTATTTACCAGATAACGGAATCGGATATTGCAAATGGACTTGAAAATATATTCCAACCCGCGATATCCAATGTAGTTGAAGTATTTCCAAACCCTGGTAAATCCGTATTCAATATACGATTAAAGGGAATTGAAAATCCTAAAAAAGGGATGTTGGATATTTTTGACCTTGCCGGAAAACAAGTCTTTACACAGGTTACAGACTCTTCCAGTGTGCAGGTTAATCTGGAAAAGCTTCCAAAAGGCGTTTATAGCCTGCTTTGGGAACTGGAAAGCGGTTCGAAATATTCAGGCCGCTTAGTAAAGCAATAAAAGGTAGTACTATGGCACATGAGGATACAGTTAAACCGCTTCATTGTAAAACTTTGTATTCGAAATGTGCTAATCGATCAATAGTATGTATGTATAAAATGTGAGTTGTTATTAGGTGTGAGGCGTGGGTAAAACTAAAGCCTCGCGCCTATTTTTAAAATAAGCTCATTTGATCATTGGAAGTATATTTATTCAGGTCAGGGCCACGGGTGATTACGTTTAGTTTTTCCTTACTTTTTTTAACCAGATAATCCGCCATCTCCGGTGCGAGCAGATTATCCGGTTCATGTGGGAAAAAGTAGATGGTTTCTATCCCTTTTTCAAACCATTCCCGCATTTTTTCGATCCAGCTGTCAATTCTTTGAAAATCTGTAGGATGCAAATTGTTACCAACAAAGCGAATAACTAAAGTATCCGCTGTGATACGTTGATGTAAAACATCTCTGCGTCCGGCTACATCTGTGATGACCGTAGCGACCTGATGTTTTTCAAGAAGTTCGGCTGCTTTTTCAAAACTATCGGGTCGCTCAAACCAGCTTTCATGTCGGAACTCAATAGAAAGCGGAATGTGATTGGGGAAGTTTTCCAGAAAATGTTTTAGCACTGCTAATCGATCTGCTCCAAAATAGGGGGGGAGTTGCATAAAGGAGTGCCCCAGCTTTTCGCCTAGCCCCTGAATTGCTTCGCAAAAGCTAATGATCCTGCCACTACCATAGCCCAGGTCCCGGCTGTGACTAATCGTTTGTGGAATCTTTGGACAAAATCTAAAATCATCCGCAGATTCCTGATACCATTTTTGAATGGTTTCTGGATTTGGAATGCGATAATGAGTAGTATTGAGTTCGATGGTATTAAACTGCTCTGCATAATACCTGAGATAATCCTTTGTCCGGGCAGTTTTAGGATAAACCTTACCGTTCCACTCTTTCATGGACCAGCCGGTACAGCCTACAAATAGCTTAGGCTTTTCGGCCGGCTGGCTTAGCTTTTCTAAAAAAGAAACTGTAGCTCCAGGGTCCGGAGGTAGGGAAAAATCAACTTTGGAGATATCTGCTAGTTTACCGAATTTCATTTTCGGATTTTTGCTTTTTCATTTCTTTCAATAATGTGACCGGGACGCGTCCAGCGCGGCTTTTCACCAAGTGCTTCAATTTGTGAATCTTCAGCTTCCACTGTTTCCGGTTGCGATTTTTTGATAAAGGGTTTTTGCGGATGAATATTCAAAGAAGTAAAAAGCTTCATATCCTCATTCAAATCGGGATTCGGTGTTGTCAGCAGCTTTTCTCCGGCAAAGATAGAGTTCGCTCCGGCGAAGAAGCAAAGTGCCTGGGCCTCCGGATTCAGGCTGGTACGTCCGGCTGATAGGCGAACCTGCGTTTCAGGCATGACGATTCTGGTCGTTGCAATCATGCGAATCAGTTCCCAGCTTTCTACACTTTGTTCATTTTCCAAAGGGGTTCCCGGAACGGCTACCAGTGTATTGATTGGTACAGATTCGGGATGCGGGTTCAGTCTGGACAGGGCCAGTAACATCCCGGCGCGATCCTCTACTTTTTCTCCCATGCCGATAATACCACCGGAACAAACGGTGATATTGGTTTTCCTTACATTTTCAATGGTATCCAGCCGATCCTGAAAAGCCCGGGTAGAGATGATTTCTTTATAATATTCTTCCGAGCTGTCGAGATTGTGATTATAGGCATAAAGGCCTGCTTCCGCGAGCCTTTCGGCTTGACGTTCGGTGACCATGCCAAGGGTACAGCAAACTTCCATATCCATTTTGTTAATAGTACGCACCATTTCCAATACCTGATCGAATTCGGGCCCGTCTTTGACATTACGCCAGGCTGCTCCCATGCAGACTCTCGAAGCACCAATCGCTTTAGCTTGATTCGCTTTTTCTTTAACTTGTTCGATACTCATAAGTCCATGCCCTTCCACTCCGGTATGATAGCGGGCTGCCTGTGGGCAATAAGCACAATCTTCGGAGCAACCTCCGGTTTTAATGGATAACAGACTGCTGACCTGTACTACATTCGGATCGTGATGTTGGCGATGTACCTTAGCTGCCTCAAACAATAGTTCCATCATTGGCTGATGGTATATATTCAAGATTTCTTCCTTTGTCCAATCGTGTCTGATCTGATTCATATTTTTCTCATTTAATTTAAGGCGGTTTCTGTTGACAGTAAAATGCTTACGGCGTTTCCACCAAAGCCAACTGCATTAACCAGGATTTTATTTAGTTGTTTTGGTTCTTTTTGAAAATTTATATAAGGTATACCAATGAATTGCTGTCTTTGCATCATTAAAATTGCCATCTCTATACTCAGCATACCAGAGGCTGCAAAGGTATGTCCTATTTTCCATTTGTTGGAAGTTATCGCAGGGATTTTATTGCCAAATACTTTCTGCACGGCTTTCCATTCGGCAAGATCTCCTTTCACCGTTCCCGGAGCGTGCATGATGATGGTATCTACTTGTTCTGGCTTGATCTTTTGAAGTGCCATCTGCATGGATTCCTGAAAACAGCGAGCATCGCTGGAAATGGATACCTGATGTGACAACGTTTCTGTAGCGTAACCCAAGCCTTCGATGATCGCCAGATTATTATCGCTAATACCGGGTTCGATACAAGCAACGGCAGCGCCTTCTCCGAGTATCATACTATTCCTCTTTTTATCAAAATCCAATGCCCGGCAGGGATACTTATGTGTCCCGTCCGAGTAAATGCGCAGGGCTTTCATTTGTGCAATCGTAAAAGGGGTTAATGCCGCTTCACTGCCTCCTGCAATAAACTTATCCGCCATGCCGCTACGAATCCAGGCTACTCCGTTCATCAAAGCATGTAAAGCGGTGGAACAGGTTATAGAATGGCTGATCACCGGGCCATTGGTACGTAATTCCTGAGCTACCCAGCTTGAAATATTTCCTAGTGTGGTAGTCGGGGAAGAATGGATTTTTGACTTTCCCGTTTTTAAAAAATCCTGGTGATAATTCTCAAAAAGTGCAGTTGCTCCTCGTGAAGAACCAATATTAATTCCAATATGATCGGAAGTTTTCCATTTACATTGGTCGAAGGCCTTTCGGGAAGTGTAAAGGGCATAGAGCACGGAGCGATCCAGATTCTCGTAATGGGCTTTGGAAAGCCGCCATTGTTCTACAGTAGCTCCTGTCGAGGGCTTTAAAGGAGCGACCCACTCTTCTTGCTTGCCGATCCTGACAGGCTTGATTAAATGTTGATCACAATCGTAAGCTGTTTGTATGGAAAGAGCTTGATCTCCGAGTGCAGAAATAGAGGCAATACTACTGATTGAAATTAATTTCTCCATAATCTTACATCAACTCCTTGGCACTTAGGGTACTTGTTTCAATCATTTCTAAACTGGCAGTAATGACTTCGTATATTTTGTTTAATTCATCCTCGCCAATAATATAGGGAGGTAAGATATATACAATATTGCCAAGGGGGCGCAATAATACTCCGTTTTTCATATAAAACTCAAATAAACGATCCCGAAGATTACCATAACGGTCCATTTGTATATCGATTTCAAGTGCAAAAATAACCCCCAGTTGTCTGGTTCTTTTTACAATAGGATGGTTTTTGATCTTCTCTTCGAAATGCTGATGCTGAGCGATAATTCTTTGAATATTCTTTTGAATTTCTACAGAACACAATAATTCGATTCCGGCTATTGCTGCCGTACAGGCTAAAGGATTAGCGGAATAGGTATGCCCATGAAAAAAGCCTTTGGTGATATCATCGTCATAAAAAGCATCGAAAACATCCTGAGTACAAGTAGTAATTCCCATTGCTGTCATCCCGGCAGTTAGTGCTTTGGATAGACAAATGATATCCGGTTTTGTCTCAATTTGCTCAGAAGCAAAATTGGTCCCGGTTTTTCCAAATCCGGTCATGACCTCATCGGCTATATTTAATATTCCGTTGGCTTTGGTAATCTGTAGAATCTGATTTAAAAGCCGGGCTTCGTGCATTTGCATTCCGGCAGCTCCCTGTACCAGCGGTTCATAGACAAAAGCTGCTATTTCCTTTTCGGCTATGAGTTGATGTAGTTTTATTTTGAGGGCTTCAATATTCTCGACTGTGGGCACAGGGATGCGAATCACCTGGAGGAAAAAATCTTCAAAGGGGCCGTTATATACCGAGAGTCCCGAGACGGACATAGCACCAAAAGTATCACCGTGAAACCCATCCTCTAAAGCAAGGATGAATGGCTTTTTTTGATCATGGTTAAAATGATATTGCAAAGCCATTTTGATAGCGACATCAATACTCGTAGATCCATTATCAGAAAAGAATATCTTTTGCTGCTTGCCGGGTAGGAGGGGAATCAAGGCTTCGGACAAGGCGATTGCTGGCTTATGCGTGAATCCGGTAAAGACAACATGGTCCAATTCTTTGATTTGCCGACTGATAGCTTCGATAATTAAAGGATTACAATGCCCATACATACAAGTATACCAGGAAGCGATTCCGTCGATATAAGCTTTTCCCTTTTCGTCAAAAAGCCATACTCCTTTCGCTTTTGTAATCGGGAGGCTTAGCGGATGGCTTTTATGCTGTGTCAGCGGATGCCACAAATGTTTTTGATCTCTCTTTTGTAAGTTTGTCATTAATTCAATTAAACTGCTAAATTAAAAACTTTCCTAAGCTCAGGTAAGAATAAATCCGCGTAATCTTTTATTATCTTTTTATCAAAATGCTTTTCCTCATTAATCCTGCCGATAACCGGGACTCCAGCCATTTTTAGAATAATTGATTCTGTGCTTGGATGTTCATCTCCACTGAAGATCAGGGCAGGCTGGAAGTTGTATTGTTTGAGTAAATTAAGCGTCAGCAAGGTATGATTAATACTCCCCAGATAATGTCTCGAAACGACAATCACCTTGAAATGGCTTTGAATAAGATCGAAAATAGTATGCTGATCATTGAGAGGGACTAATAAACCTCCGGCTCCTTCAACAACCAGATGATTAGAGGTCTGTGGAATTATAATTTCAGCAGGATCAATATATACATTATCAATTTCAGCTGCGGCATGCGGACTCATTGGCGTTTTCAGGGCAAAAGCACTTTTGTGAAAAACTGTTTGTTCATTGGAAATGAGAGCTTTGACTTTGTCTGTATCTGTATGATGTAAATCGCCAGCCTGTACCGGTTTGAAATAATCTGCTTTTAGAGCTTCGGTAACAATTGCCGAGCTAATTGTTTTACCTACTTCTGTTCCTATACCTGTTATGAAAAATGTGGCCATAATTTTATTGGATTTTCATATCATACTATTCCCGAACGAAACTAATGTATTTTGAATTGATTAATTCTGCCGCCAGGTTTTGTAGCAAAGTCAGCATTTCATCTTTTTGGTTAAAGCTGTGTATACAAAACCTTAGCCGCTCTTTTCCTTCGGGAACAGTAGGCGAAAGGATTGCTTTTATAGCAAAACCCTTTGCCTGTAAAACATCGGCAATTTTTTTGACTCGATCATTACCTGGAATGATGCAACTTTGGATTGCCGTTTCACTTTTTATAAAAGCATCCTTCAGACCTTCTTGTTCGATGCTTTGTTGAAAAAATTGGATGTTATCTTTTAACTGTCCGATCGCCGGACTATTTCTCATCAATTCATAAGCACAAAAGGTAGTGGCCAGGCTGTGGGGAGGCAGAGCAGTAGTATAAATAAGCGGACGGGCAAAATTGATGAGGTATTCTCTCAAATGCTTCGAACCTAAAATAACCGCTCCATGACTGCCAATTGCTTTTCCAAAAGTGTGGACGCGGGCAAAAAAACGGTCTTCTAAACCCAGATGTTGAACTAATCCTTCTCCCTGCTTGCCCATAACTCCTGTAGCATGAGCTTCATCAATGATCAAATAGGCTTGATGTTCCTGGCTTAAATCACAAAGTCTGGAAAGATTTGGCATATCTCCATCCATTGAAAAAATGGATTCCGTGACGATGTATTTTTCACCGGGAACTTCTTGAAATTTTTGTAATTTTTTAGAAAGGTCTTCCAGATCATTATGTCGAAACCGATAAGCTTTAGCCTTTGATAAACTGATCCCGTCCCGAATGGAAGCGTGGCTGTATTCATCGTAAAAAAGCAGGTCCCCTCGTTGTGGAACACTTGCCAGAATCCCCAGATTAGCATCATATCCGGAATTGAAAACGACCGCAGACTCGGCCCGGTGAAATTCGGCCAGATAAGTCTCCAGAGTATTATAGAAAGCGTGATTGCCGCTGATCAAACGAGAACCGGTAGCACCATTTAAGCGAAGATGTTCAGGACCTAATTGTTTTTTAGCATTTTCAGTGACCAAAGGAGAACGTGCTAAACCCAAATAATCATTGGATGCAAAATCAATTGCAGTTTCCGAAATGGTCTTTACATCACGTAAGGCATTATTCTCCAGTCGCTTGCTCAGTTTTGTTTGAATCGAATTAGGAATTCTTTTCATTTGTCCTTCTCCCTGGATCAATTGATGTTTATTAAAATAATCTGCACCAGCAGGTAAAAAAAGTATCAGATACAAGAATCAAGCGCAAGAGTCAAAAGAGAATATTCGATTCAATTATATGCTTGATTTTTGTAATACTAAGATACCTTGTTACTTCGGGCAAAGATAAGGAAAAGGAGGGCAGGTATAAGCATATGGAACTGGAATCATTTAGTCCAGACTAAATTTTAATGAAAAAAGATTATCCTCAAAAGCACAGTTGTCCGGCAAATAGGTTTTACGCAAATAGATTGCTCTTTCCAGGGCCTTTCTGGCTAGTTTATCACATTCCTGATTAAGTGATTGAAGGAGTTTGATATTTTTTACTTCACAATTTTCGTCCATTTCGACATGAAACTTGACCAGTCCTTCTATGCCGGCATCACGGGAAGCAGATGGATAAGCTATAGTTATATTGAACAAAGGAGCAAGAACTTTATTCTGGTCATAATCAAAGCGTTGGATTACTTGTCCGCTTTCGATAAATTTAGACCATATACCGGATTTTTTACCTGCGGTATAATACTCAACAACTTTGATCTGACCATTGGGTTTACAATAAACCCATTTTCCATCTTTGAGATTATTTTTATAATGACCACTTTGAGCCGGATTGCCATTGTAGAAAAACGATTCGTAGCTACCATGCTTTATTTTTTTATTTTTCTTCAAAACGTAAAATTGCTCTTTAACTTGTTTTGAGTTTTTAAACCTGATCTTTTTCAACTTGGCAGCCTGGCCAAATATATTGAAGCTAAGCAATGAGCTAAGCAGTAGAAATGAATAGCGCATCTTTTTACAGATTTAGATGCTGACGTATACTCAATATGGTGGATGTAAGGTAAATATTTTCAAAACGGTGCTATATACTCGTTTTGAGATTTAAACCCTGCTACATGTTAATGAAAAAGAAAAAAATCTTATTTGAAAGTATTTATCAGCTCAATTTTTCCAACGATATTCCGATTCATACCCTCCAGGTCCTCAGCCGGAATCCAGTATTCCAGGTGATGATCGAGCCCTACTTTTTGCACTTCATATTTCTGTATGAAGTCATCTTTTAGCTCGAATCTCAAGACATGCCCGATGCCAAAGGCAGGCACATTCCATTCTCTGGTAATTTGTTCGGCATAAGCCTCGTTCAAGACCGGATAAAAAATGGCTTGCTCCGGTAACCTGGGCGGGAATTTTTTCCAATCATTCTGAATAATTAAGTCCAGCTCTGCTTGATTAACGGGTCTGAAAAGTAACATGATCACTGATTTTTTGGAATAACAGCTTCGCCCAGGAGATTAGTTCCGAACATCTTGTTTTAAGAAAATGAGATCGTAAAGTGAATAAAATATGCGCAATAAGTTGATGTTTTTGGTGCTTGTTTGTGAGATTTCATTAATTTGCAAACATTTTTTAATTAAAAATACTATATTGCAGGTCTTAGTCTTAAATTTAGAATAATGTCATCAACGAGTATTGTTACCCAGAGGTTTATAAAATGCCACAATCAACTTAAGGAAGAAGGAACGGTAAGATCGAGCCGGCAATTTGCCCTTTCACTGGATTATCTGCCACAGAGTTTGAGCGAAATATTGAAAGGCCGACGCGATGTGACGATAGAATTATTGCGGAAAGCTGTAGAAAAATATAAAATCAACCCGGTTTATATTTATACTGGAGAAGGGGCGATGTTTATGAGCGATGAAGTACATAAAAGTTTTCGCTTATTAACGATTGTTACCAATTCGCAGGAAGACGAGCGGATTGTCCACGTACCCGTCCCGGCTCAGGCCGGTTATGCCGGAGAAATGACCGATCCAACCTTCATTCAGGATTTGCCGACTTTTACACTTCCCGATTATAAATACAAGGTGGGTACACATCGTTCTTTTGATGTATCAGGTGATAGCATGGAACCAACACTTTTTGAAGGAGACAAGGTGGTTTGTAGTTATCTCGAACCAACATTATGGGAAAATTCGATCAAAGATAATTATGTGTATGTGATTGTGACCAGGGGGGATGTAGTAGTGAAACGAATCATGAATCGCTTGAAAGAGGAAAAATATCTGGAGCTGCATTCTGATAATGGCTTTTATGAACCATATAGGGTTAACGTAGGTGATATCCGGGAGATTTGGTATGTTCGAGCCAAAATCAGTCCGTTTTTGCCTTCACCAGCTAATCTGCAAAATAATCTACAGGATGAGGTAAAGCAACTTCGAAATACTATCGTAAAGCAAACGCATTTATTGCAAACTTTAGGTTCTAAAGTTGAACGTGTGCTAAATAAGCCGGAAGAAGACTGAGCTTAATGTAAGAAGGATTATCGCAACGAAAATCATTATATACCATTATGGCTAAAGCAATCAAAGGAAAGGTGACTTACCAAAATATCGAGACTGGCTTTTGGGGGATTATTGAACCCAATGGCCAAAAGTGGATGATTATTAACATGCCCGAGCAATTGAAGTATAATAATAAAACTGTAGAAGTCAGCATTGAGCCTATTGATGCGATGAGTACCGCGATGTGGGGAACTCCTGCCCGTATTATTAGTTTTGAGACAATATAGCTGGTTTTATAATCTTGTTTTCCAGAATAAATTTGGCCATTTCCTCTGCCCAGGTTTTATAGGTTAATTCTGAAGGATGTACTCCATCACTAAAAAAATCTTTAGCGCTATACTTTTCATTTTTAAAATGTTCCAACCAAAATTGTAATTCTATTCTGTCTTCAGCATACCAAACATTTTCGACATTTTGACTAAGTTCTTTTAAAACCTCGTGCATAAGATCGACTTGTTTGCCTAGTATTAATCGCATGGTATTTGTAAAAGCCGGAAAATCGCGGATCGGTGGAACATTAGAAAATACAATTGGGGTTTTGGAGTATTTTTCCTGTAGTTTTTGAATCAAAACTTTCAAATCCTTTTTCCATTTATTCGGAGGGGTCATTTTAAAAGTATCATTTCCGCCGAGGCCGATAATAATGATATCTAGTGATGGAGCATCGATTTTAGAAATCAGTTTTTCATGAACCTTTTGAGCCGTATAACCGCTTCGGGCAATTACCTGCCAATGAACCATGCAATTCAAAGCTTGTGAAAGTGAATTTGCCAAATGTCCACTAAAGCCTTGTTCGTGCTTTTGGACACCGACTCCGGCGATCGTACTTTCTCCAAGACTAAGCAAACGCAATTCCGCCTGTCCCTTTCCGGTTTTGCCTTGTGGTACTTTTGCCTCCGGCAATTGGGGGATCGTTTTGCGAATACGCTTTCCCTGATAATAAAGAATCGGAAAAAGCGGGATACTTAAAATAGTATTGAAAATGTATTTTATTTGATGCATCGTATTATTGCGGTATTCTATGAGTATTTGTCTAACTCCAAACTATTAAAACGGGTATGCACTTTCTACCTTCTCTATACCGTTCTAGTAAACCACTGCTACATCACCTGAAAATACCTTCTGTTCTCCGTCTATAAATTCGACCTCTGCAAGCCAGACAAAGACGGCTGTCGGAGCCTTTTTATCTTTTATATATCCATCCCAGCCTGCGGTTTCATCACTGACAGGTACATTGTTTTTTGCATAAACCAGGCTTCCCCAGCGGTCGAAAATGCGGAATGATTTGATTTTTATATTCTCTTGTCCCTGAATAAAAAACCGATCATTAATGCCATCCCCATTTGGTGTAAAAATATTTGGAACAAAAATGTTGTAGTCTTTGTTGACGAAAACATTGATAGCATCAGATTGAGAACAACCATTGTCATCGAGTATGGTCAAAGTATAAGTAGCATCATCGGTCGGAATAACTTCGAGAACCGGACAATTGGTACAGGATAGCGTTTGATCATTATTGCTGTTCCAATTATAGTAAATTGATGCTGTCCCGGAAATTGAAGGATGAATTAATATAGTTTCCCCCAGGTTAATCTCCAGATCGGCTCCCAAATCCAGTTCCAGATCGGGGTTTATTGCTTCTACAATATAATTGACTTCGAAAGTTTCGCATTCGTTTTCAATAAGTATCGTGTAAATACCTGGCTCAAAAACAGGCCGGAGCGGATTATTTGAGCCATCTTCCCAGGTGTATTCGAAAATACCCTCGGGCAAACTTGCATCGATTAGCAAAGTATCTCCCGGACATAAGTCCAGCAATTGATCCTCCGGAATAACTTCCAGTGGAAGTACTTCCAAATTGGTGGGATCATCCAGCAGGATAGTAGCGGGATCATCAGAAAGTTCAGTACTGCCAATAGCAATAGACAAATTATTAAGGCTAGCTTGATTCGCATAAACTCCGGGAGGGATATCACCTATAGCTACTCGGACCTGAAAACTATCGATACCGGGACTGACGGACATATTATCAATGATCAAAGTACCTGTATTCAATCCCTGAATTTGCCCATTATAAGTATTGCCTGTTATTTCCAGTACCTCAAAACCGGGAGGAAAAATGTCTTCAAATCGGATATTTTCCTGTATGGCATTTGTAGCATTAGCAAGCGAGAAAGTGTAGAGAACTTCAGAACAGGGTACAGTTTCTGAGGGTTGAACAGATTTTAATAATTCAATCCGGTAGGGGCAGCTGCAGCCATCACTGGCCGAAGCAAGCGGACCTTCTAATACAAACTCCAGGGCTCCACTGTTTTTATCGATCTTATAAAAAGCTTTGATCCCCTGTTCACCAAGATGCTTGGCATAACCATATAAATTGCCAAATGAGTCAAAAAACAAAGAAGCCATTGCGTTGATTGTTCCTGTTGCCTGAAAAGCCAGATCATTTATCTCCCCGCTACTTAACTGTATCAATAATAAGCGGCCGGCATGACCATCGTAGCCATAAAGCTGACCGGTAAGCGGATCAAAAGCAATATCGAGGGAGTAGACTACTTCTCCGGATAGTGTGATGATTGGGATAACAGTCGTATTATAATCATTGGATTGCAAATCAATCAGGATCAGTTCGACATTTCTCCAGGGAAAGCTGGTGGCCCTGCCACTCAACAGGACTAAAAATTGACCATCGGGACTTACATCTCCTGCATTATAATTATTGCTGGGATTCAGTTCCTCAATGCTGCTAAGAAAAGTAGCATTTCCATTAGCGTCGATTCGATATAAATCCCTTGTATTGGGTGCAATACCGTATACATAATTATCGACTCTTCGATAACCAATAGCATTTATATAAGGTGTCGGTTCAGTAGAAAACTCATTGAAGATAATTTGTGGTTCCGGATTATTTTGTATGTCTATGGTATAAAATCGACTTTCGGTAGCTTCCGGTGCGACAGTCAGAATAAGATCTCCTGTACAGCGAAAAGGCTGTGCCCAGAGATTATGGCAAGAGATCATAGCTATTATAGTATAAAAAATGTGAGTTGACATTATTACAAGATACGAATAATATAGGATTTTTGATTACCGGATTTATTACAAAACGGATTAATGTATCGAGCTTAAATAATAACAGGTTCACATTTTTAATTCGAACATTTTACAAAACCTCCATTGCTTGTTCCAGGTCTTCTATTAGCCAATCCGGATCCTCCAGGCCTATGTAAATGCGCACTAAGTTCCAGGGAATAGTAGTATCAGGGCGGCCGGGTATTCCATAAAATGCACAGAAGGGCAGGAGTAGCGATTCGTGCCCGCCCCATGAAACGGCTAGTAGAAATCTTTTTATTTTGCGGTGAAATGCTTCTACTTTTTTTATCGAGTCTGTTTTTAAATAAATGGAAAACAAGCCTCCGCATTTCTGCATTTGTTTTTTGGCCAAATCATACTGGGGATGGGAAGGCAAATGCGGATGGACGACCTTTTCTACTTTTGGATGTTTTTCCAGCCAGCTTGCAATTTTTAATGCACTTTGAGAACACCTTTCCAGGCGCAATTCGAGTGTTCGTAAACCTCGTATGACCATAGCCGCATCGTTAGGCGATATAATTCCACCCAGGGTCATAAATTCCGATTCAAAAATTTTCTTGATCATGGCTTTTGATCCACTCAGGACCCCGGCAACCACATCACTGTGCCCATTCAAATATTTTGAGCAGGTATGAACGCTAAGGTCAATTCCCAACTGATAAGGTTTTTGATAAAGGGGAGAGGCATAAGTAGCATCAATAATGGAAATGAGATTATGCTCTTTTGCCAGTTTTGCACAAGCTTCCAAATCCTGCAATTCGAAGGTGATACTATTAGGACTTTCAAGGTATAAGACCCGGGTATTTTCTTTTATTGAAGCCTTTATACTATCCAGGTTCGTTCCATCGACAAAACTGTGTTCTACTCCGAATCGGGCCAAGAAATTACTCACCAGATTATAAGTCCAGCTGTAGGGTGATTGTACACATATGATATGATCTCCGGCTTGCAAATTGGCAATGACGGCATTGGCAATAGCTCCGCTCCCGCTGCTAAATACCAGACTGTCTTCAGCTCCTTCCAGGGCAGCAATCTTTTGCCGCAGTATTTTTACGGTCGGATTATTTCCCCTTGTGTATAGGTGAGATTGTAATTCATCCACAAAAGCTTGCCGAAAAGAGCTAAGATCCTTAAACGCAAAATTACTTGTCTGGATTATAGGAGGAGCAACTGCACCAAAGTATTTATCTCGCTCTTCACCATGATGATTCAGGATATGGCTTAAATGCATTTTTAATCCTAAAGATAGAATTTTATAATGGATTCATTTTTGTTATAATATTCGAATATCGAAGCTTGGAAAAGCAATTAATTCTTTAAAACTAACGTTAAGAATCTGTCTAAAAAATATTGACGGACCTGTAAAACAGGATTTTTCGGCTTATTAAGCAAAATTTGACAGGCTCTAGCAGGCTTATTCCCCAAAACGGCCAATATCCTTTGCACATATATTAACTGAATCTATGAGACTTTTCCTCGTTTTAGGCGTTTTGATACTGACGATTATAGGGTTTATAACTTGTCGTTTTACTATGGACGAAACGATAGCAGCAGATCAGCAGTATATTCTGCCGGGAATAGAGGGGATAAATGCTCCTGATTCCATATATACTTTTCTCGCAGAATCCGGATTTAGCCATCAATTTGCAAGCGGTACCCGAATTCATATTCCCGAGGATGCCCTGGTCAATCGAACCGGTTTGCGGGTTCGGGGTGAAGTACAATTACATTTCAAAGAATATCGGGATGCTATTGACTTGCTGGTGGAAGGCTTGCAGTTTAACCCAGGTATGAAACTGTCTAAGACAGCCGGAGCTTTTAAAATAGAAGTTCGTCAGTTGAATCAAATGCTTTTTTTTGATCCCAGTCAGGACATAAATATACGACAGGCTACCTATGAAAAGGATGAAGACTATACACTTTATTATTTTGATAGAAAAGAAGAAGCACTCGATAGCTTGCTAATTGTTTCTCCGGAGATCAACGAGGCACATGTTCAATTGGAACGTCAGATAAAGCGGATGAAACCCAAAATGAAGTTCCCGCTCAATGAAGACTATTTTTCATTTAATTACAAGGGGATACTGGATGTGATGTACAATAAGGACTTTGTAAATGTTAACCATAAGCTGACTCAGCGGAAAATGGAACAATACGGTTTGCGTTGGTCCAATATCAATGTTGAAGCATTTATTAATCACAATGATAAACGGGAATTTGCAGCCTTGATGCTTTGGAGGAATTTGTCCAGAAAACCCTTACCCAACTGGACTAAAGGAGCCAGAGGACGAATGGAGGTTATTAATAAAAATCGATATCGACTAGTGGTGACGGATAAAGATAGTACCAAAACATTTAGCACGCAATTGGAAGCAGTTATGCCGCTCAGGGATTTATTTGATTTAGGCCCCGGCTACTGGAAAAAAGATTATGCAATAAGAATAAATAAAATACAAAGCGCCACTGAAAAACTAGCCTTAATGGCGAGTGCCTTTCGAAGTTTTTCTATTAATAAGTTCGGTATTTTTGGCTGGCAAAAAATATCGGATGAAGAGGAGTCCGTATTTATAAATGCAATTTTTAAATACCCGGATACTCTGGCATATGACCCAAACGAGGCGGCTTGTTATTATTTGAGCGGAGATAATAAAGGAATTATTTATTATCCAAAATCAAAATGGCCAAGGTTTGAATTTATTCTGGATTCCAGGGCGCGAATCTTTTCCATCGGTCCGGATCGCCAAATATTTTATTTTCCGGTACATTATCTGGCGAACATTGAGTTTGAGCATCTGCAAAAGATGGATAGCCCTGCCTTTATCTTTGAGATGGAACCTGCGACAGGGAAGCCCGAATCGGTAACCGCACTTCGACAGTTACTCAATTCGGTTCCATAATCTATAATGATTTTGCATAAAGTCTGACCAATCAGTCTTCAATAGTAACGTGACTCCAGTATTCGCCTTTTTCGATTCTTCTAACCAGAGATTCGCTTACATTAAATTTACGGGCAATGATTTTTCTCTTATTTTGTTTATTGGCAAGCATTTTTTTCATCACCTTGACTTTCGACTCCGTCAGTTTATAACTCTTCATTCGTTTTTCCCGGCCTTTGATATAAACCGGAGAATTTTTAACATGTTCTTTCCACTCTTGCTCGCAAACCCATTTTAAATTATTCCACTTGTTATTGTCCTTATTGAAATCTACATGAATAATGCAGTCTTCTTCTTCGCTTTTTCGCTTGACAAAGTTTTCAGCAACAAATTTGTGGATGTAAACATAACCAGTAGAATTGTCTTTGAGCTTTACATTTAGAATTCTAAGCCCTCGGTTGACTACTGCTCCCTTGAGGAAACTTTCTTTACCTGTACTTTTGTTGATACTTTTTATCCTGCCATAATTGGAGATCGCATAGTTGCAGGATTTTGTCTCACTTTGAAATTCTACAGGAATCCATTTCTCGTTCCAGTGAGACTTCACTTTTAGTTCATCACTCATTTAAAAAATGTTTAATCGGCTCTCAGAGCCGGGTTAGCTTTGGGATATACCAATACCATCAAAGTGCAAAACGATTGCACATTTATGAATTATGGATTTAGTGTTATGTTTTTCAGATCAATGAAGAACCGAACGGAGTGTGAATTAATTGATTCGTTTTTTAAGTTAAAAAATATTTAGCCAGTAAGTAAGTCAGATGTTGGATAGAGGCAATGTTCGCTTTAATGTTTTGGCCTATCCTTTTTATAAAAAAATCTCTCCTATAAGGAAAGTTTTAGTACTTCCACTTATAGAGGTAAATGCTTCCATATAATTGCATCGAAAAAAACCTTTCCTTTCGGAAAGTTGAATAGCTGTTAATTCATTCTTCCCCAGTTTTTTTGCCCAGTAAGGAGTCATGCTGGTATGTGCAGAGCCGGTAGCGGGATCTTCATCAATGCCCGCTTGCGGATAAAAACATCTGGAAACAAAATCAACAGTATCTCCTTTTGCTGTAATAATTACACCGCGACATCCTTCCAAACCTGAAAGCATTTTAAAGTCGGGTTTTAGTTGTTCAACAATGCGTTGAGATTCGACAATCACCATATAATCATCTCGTCCTCGGTAGGTTTCCAGTGATTCGATACTAAATGCTTTCAATATTTCTACAGGTGTAGTAGTTTGTTTAATTTCATCTGTAGGAAAGGTCATATTGTACTGCTTGCCATCTTTGCGGACGGTTAAAGGACCACTGCGAGATTGAAAAGTGATGGTTTCACCTTTAAAATTATGGTATTTGAAAATTACATGAGCAGCTGCCAGCGTAGCATGACCACAAAGATCGACTTCAATTTTCGGTGTAAACCAACGGATTGAAAAACCATCTCCATTGGGAATGAAAAATGCAGTTTCAGAAAGGTTGTTTTCCAGGGCAATATTTTGCATAACCTCTTCTTCTAGCCAGGTCTCCAGCGGAACCACAGCAGCCGGGTTGCCACTGAAAGGAGCTTCGGAAAATGCATCAATTTGATATAATTTAAGGGCCATATATGTTTGCGCTGTCTGACAGTTTCTTTTTAAAATGAATTTTAACAGTTCGGTATAATTTCCAAAAATACCTAATTAATCAAATAATCGCTTTAATTCCTGGAAAAATCTTATTAATAATAAATAGATAAATATCCGGGCAATTTTTGATTTACTTAATTATTTGAATGTTTAAATCGACTTTTTTGATTAACATTTTTTCGCCATCCCGATCATTTTAGCCGGTATTAAACGGATATTCTTCCAGGCTATTTATTAATTCAATTAGTGATAAATCACACTTGAATTAGATTTCAAAATGTAAACCCAAACTTTAGTTTAGTCCCTGCTTTTAATGCTGTTTTTGGTGCTTGATATTTTCCCGATAATTCTTGGGATGGAGTTTTAAGTTGTAAAGCAACTTGGGTTTAAATAAGCTAGCATTGAACTCTGTTGGAAAACGTAAGTCAGCTCCTTATTCTATTTTAGAGCGAGTTTGGATGTTGTTTTACGGCAAGAATAGTCAAATTTAGTTTAGACGAAGCCAGTTTTGAAGTGCATACCCGAAAGGCGCGTGTCGAAACATAGCTGCCTGTCCTGTACAATTAGCCAGGGAGTAATAAGCGAAAAAGTGGCATTCATCAGCCAATTAATAATTTCCAAACACGTTCTTATATAATTTATAGAAGAAATATTTATGCATTTTAAGCGATGTTTCAAAATGGATTACATTTCAAAACTTCGTCTTGCCTAAATTCAGAATCTTCAATTTAAAATACCGAATTATTTTTCTACAACACTTAAGTTTGGGGTTTTCGTTTTTTCAAAAGTGAAAAATAATCATGCATAATCCTAAAGTTAGGACTTTAAGAAATAATATTCAAATGCAATTACTGAATACTAAATAAAAAATGAAAATATTTTTCGATTAATTGAAAGAAGGGCGAAAAATTGAAAAATATTTACTCAACTATTACAATAAATTTATTTTTTCTGCCATTTTCAATTAAAAGATATTTGTTGAATAACAATATATCTTTATTTACTGTATGCTCAAAACTGTTGATTTTATCTTTATTAATCGAAATTGCGTTCCCTTTAATAGCTCGTCGGGCATCACCATTTGAAGAAACGATTCTGGTTTGCTCTGCCAGTAAATTGATAATATTCAAATCATTATTGTCTATTACCGAGCGGGGAATTTTAAAAGTATTTTCCTTTAATTCTTCGGCAATAGTCATAATATCCTTTTCACTCAAAGAAAGTAGCGTTTCTTTATCTGCCTTTTGGAACATGAGTTTTGATACCTTAAATGCACTTTCATATGCGTCCAGACCATGTACCCGGATAGTTATTTCTTTGGCCAGAAGTTCTTTTATTCTTTGCGGCTGATCTTTATGCTCTGCTTCCATGGCTTCTACTTCTGCTCTCGATTTCAAAGTAAAATACCGGATGTATTTAGGCAAATCATCATCACTTGCTCTGATCCAGAACTGATAGAATTCGTAAGGAGAGGTCATGGCAGGGTCAATCCAGAGGTTTCCCTTTTCTGATTTTCCGAATTTCGATCCATCTGCCTTGGTAAGTAAAGGCGTGGTCACGGCATAAGCTTTTCCATTGATATTTCTTCGGATAAATTCTGTACCCGAAGTAATATTACCCCATTGGTCAGAGCCTCCCATCTGTAATTTGCAGTTGTATTGATTGTAAAGGCATTGAAAATCGTAAGCCTGAAGCAATTGGTAACTGAATTCGGTAAAAGATAATCCGGTCTCGATTCTCTTCTTGACCGATTCTTTGGAACACATATAATTGATCGTAAGTGTCTTGCCCACATCCCGGAGAAAGTCGAGGATGTTCATATCTTTGTAAAAATCGTAATTATTGACCAGTATGGCTTTATTGGCTCCTTTATCGAATTCCAAAAAGCGTTTCATTTGCTTTAATTGAAATTCCAGATTGCGATCCAGTTCTTCAAAAGATTTGAGTTGCCGCTCTTTATCTTTACCCGAAGGATCACCAACCCTTCCGGTCGCACCTCCCATTACTACTATTGGCTGATGTCCGGATAATTGAAATAATTTGAGTAGTTGTAATTGAACAAAGTTACCGATAGTCAGAGATGGAGCAGTCGGATCAAAACCGATGTAGCCTACTACCATACCGGATGCTAATTGTTCTTCTACGCCAGGGGTTAACTGATGAAGCATGCCCCGCCATTTTAGTTCTTCTAAAAAGTCCATTTATTGTGATTTTGAAGCTGCAAATTTATATAAAATTTGCTTCGTTTAACGTTTTTTGAAAAGAACTCTTTTTTTCAATGTAAAAGTTCAAATATTACTGCTTTCTTTGTTGTAAAATCAAAATCCGAGAACTTGAACTTTCCTTATTTTATTGCTAAAAAAGTAGCTGTATCCGGTAATCAATCTTTTTCAAGAATGATTCTGCGTATTTCGATCCTGGCTGTTGCTTTGAGTATAGCAGTGATGATTATAGCTACTTCTTTGATACGGGGCTTCAAAAATGAGATAAGTAGTAAGATTTTTGGATTCTGGGGGCATATCCATATTATGGATACAGGAGTAACGTATAGCCTCGAAGCTGTTCCTGTCGATATTAATCAAACATTTTACCCAAGTCTGGATACCTTGAAAAAGGCCCGTTACCTCAGCAATCCTTCTTTTATGGGCTACGAGTTGGAGAATCAGTTAATCGAAAAGGAAACGCGCGGCGGGGTTCGGCATATTCAGGTTTTTGCTAATATCCCGGGGATTATCAAAACCAGGGATCAGATAGAAGGTATCATCCTGAAAGGGATCGGGAAGGATTTCGACTGGTCCTATATGAATGATTATCTGACCGGAGGGAATAAACTGGAATTCGGAGATACTATCTCCAGAGGAATCATTATTTCTGAACAAACTGCGAATCGCTTAATTCTGGATGTTGGGGACCGGATGATTGTTTATTTTATTAAAGACGGCGATCAGCAAATCCTTAAAAGGCTCGAAGTGACCGGAATCTATAAAACCGGTCTGGAGGAATACGATCAGAGATTTGCCATTGTAGATATTCGGATGATACAGGATTTGTACGGTTGGGCTCCGAATGAAGTTGGCGGATTTGAGGTCTTTCTGGATGATATCCGGGATATAGAACCTTTAAATGAGCATATTTATATGGAGGAATTACCTAATGATCTCTTTTCACAGACGATTAGAGATAAATTCCCCAGTATTTTTGAATGGCTCGGATTACAGGATATTAATGAAGTTGTCATCCTGCTTTTGATGCTGATCGTTTCAATTATTAATATGGTGACCGCCTTATTGATATTGATCCTCGAACGTACTAACATGATCGGGACTCTAAAAGCGCTGGGAAGTACCAATTGGGACATACAGAAGATCTTCCTTTATTATGCGGCATATATCATATGTGTAGGCTTGTTCTTTGGCAACTTCATTGGCCTGACCTTGTGTTATCTCCAGGATACTTTCGAAATTATTACTTTACCCGAAAAAGACTACTATCTTTCTGTTGCACCTATCGAACTGGACTGGTGGTCAATACTTTTCCTCAATCTGGGGACTTTGCTGCTGACTATTATCGTTTTGATCATTCCTACCTATCTCGTGACAAAGGTTAATCCGGTTAAAGCAATTCGGTTTAAATAATCAGTATTGAAATAATTCGACAAGTCTGAGTTGTTTAACCGGAAGTTGTATATACGTCAAGCCTCAAATGATTCCGGCTTGGATATGCCCCTTTTTAATAACAATCAGTTAATACGAGGATAATTGAAATTTGGTCGATATTTGGAAATCCGCTTGAAAGGAAGAACCTTATTCCCAACTACCTCAAATGAGGTAAAAATAAATGTGGTTTATTTGTAATTTGTAAAGAATTGTTTGGTAAGTGATTGTTAATCAAATCAAAAGCCGCTTAATGTTCAACCAAAACTATTTCCACAATACCTCATTGTGGAAATAATGTGGAAAACTTTAGTTCAGATTACTTAATATTTATTTTACATTTGTATCCGCTACGCACTTTAGTATTAATTCCCAAAGCATTAGATTAAACGAACTATTGAAATCTGTAGTTTCCAATTTAAGAACTTACTAACTTCAAGTGAAAGCAAAGACCGGAGGCTTTTCGAATATCGAAACACAAACAGTTTCTTGGTTAAAAGAAACACGCTTACCACACTATGATCTGCTATGATGTTTTAGTAATTTTTACTAAACGGTGGCTGATATGGAAATCTCTGGAAAATCATTTCACATTAATTTGAGATTAGAAAATATGAAATCTCAAATGTGGTCGAAATTCTTAGGAATTTTTTATCGGGTTACGGACTATCTCCGGATGTTCCCGGTTCGCGTTGCCAGGATTTTCGGACATTTCTGGCGAGGGATATTTTACTTTATCCCAGGTCGACATCATCAGAATGAACCGAATTCCAAAACAATAAAACGCAACCACATTGGGAGATGGTGGGTGGAGTTGTTCTTCCTGATCGCAGATGTTTTAGGTACAGGAGAGTTGTACGAAACAATCATGGACCTTGTAAAATTCAATACACGTCCTCTGTACGATTGGGAAATCCATCTGGCCAAATCAGTTTTTGGTGATACCATTAATTATCGCCGTGTGCGAATTGATGAGTATAGTTTTGCGGGACCTAAGCAATGGCGTTTTTGCTATGTAAGCTTTTATACGATTAATAGTTGGGGTTCTATGCAAAACAGTATTTTTATACATGAGATGACACATGTCTGGCAATTTGAAAAAATGGGTTCTGTTTATATCCCGCGTGCCTTGGAAGCACAACGTTCTGTTCTGGGATATAATTATGGCGGAGTCGAAGCTTTGAAAAATTGCCAGGAGAAGGGAAAAAGTTTCCTCTCTTTTAATCTTGAACAACAAGGGGACATAATTTCTGATTATTATCGGATTAAGGATGGCTATAAACCTCAGTGGGGTAGAGCAAGCCGGCTTGATCTTCCGATCTACGAATCGTTTATTGACGAGGTGAGAAATTCCTGATGCGCCCTGAAACTATCGCTGATTGATCGAATTTGAGAATGTAAAAAAATTGATGAAAGCGCTGTATTCTTATATCTTCTCTTTCATCCCTGAATTAGGTGCTGCTTAAGCAAAACAGCTCTAAAAAAAATTATAAGCCACTAGCTTTTAAAAAACTATTTTTTGTGTAAGTTTGCGTATAAATTTATTTATCTAATGCAAACTACCGGCAACTATGATTCGATATTATGCGAAAGTGAAAGGACAGCTCACGGAGCTGAACCAGCCGGAGCCCAATTGCTGGATTAATATCTCTCCTCCTTTTAGTCAAGAAGAGCTCGAAGACCTGGCTCAACAGTTTGATATACCTTTAGATTTCCTTACGGATTCTCTGGATATTGATGAACGATCCCGTTATGAAAGGGAAGAAGACATCAGGCTGATTGTTGTTAATACACCTATTCTCAATGATATAGATTCAGAAAACGAGCCGATTTATGTGACGGTTCCTATTGGTATAATCCTTACACCGGATGCTACGGTAACGATTACCTCGCATGAAAACCCGGTACTGGAATTGTTTTTAAACAGCAAAGTCAAAAACTTTGATCCGGGCCAGGAAGCATTATTTGTGCTACAGATTCTGGAGCAAAATGTGTATCGTTTTCTTAACTGTCTGAAAAAGCTTAATCTTAAGCGAAACCTCATCGAGAAAGAGTTGTACGATTCCAGTAAAAACAAGGAATTGAAACAGCTACTGAGTATCGAAAAGTCTTTGGTATATTTTGTTAATACCTTAAGCTCGAACGAGTTGTTGAAAATGAAAATGAAGCGCTCCGATTTCCTCGGAATCAGGGCCGACGAAGATCAAACCGATCTTTTTGAAGATATCATTATCGACAATAGTCAGGCACTTGAGATGGCCAATGTTTATACCAATATCCTCAATGGTACGATGGAAGCTTATGCATCGATTATCTCCAATAATCTGAATGTTGTAATTCAACGCTTAACGTTGATTACCATCATTTTGATGTTACCAACTTTGGTGGCAAGTTTGTATGGAATGAATATTAAAAACTTGCCTTTTGAAGATGATCCATATGCATTTATTTACATCATTATCTTTTCTTTAGTAATCAGTTTGCTACTGGCCTGGTGGTTCCGTAGAAAACGACTTTTTTAATCAATTCCTCTTTTTCTTTGGCGTATCCGAATAGCGCATTTGAATCGCTTGATTTTTAGCATGCTATTAACTTTGAACGCATTATATATTGGTATTTCACTAATTTGCGTAATGGGGAGGCCTGGGGAAAAGTAAAAGTTATCAACATTTTGAAAATGTTGTCAACAAGCTTAGGTGATTGATAATCAGGGTTTTATTAAAGTTATTCACATAGTGTTGGTAACTTGTAAACCTTTATTAGTGCTTTAGTCGTATTTTTATGTTATCAAATTGGAAACTACTTTGAGTGAAACACTATGTCCTCTCGAAACGCCACTTTCAGGCTCAATTAAGAAGGGAAATCACTCAGATTTCAAGCTATTTTAACGAATAACTCCCAGAGTGAGGGAGCGTTACGCAGGTACATATAACAGTCGAAATGATTAGAGTGACTATGGCTGTTAATGTAGAATCCGCTCGAACTACCCAAAGGTTAAAACCCGGTGTAGTTAGGGCTAATTTTAACTAAACTTTTAAACGAAAAAATAATTATGAGTACAGTTGTTGAACCGATCTTAGAAGAAAATCCAAACAGATTTGTATTGTTTCCAATAGAGCATAATGATATCTGGGCTTGGTATAAAAAATCAGAAGCCAGCTTTTGGACAGCTGAAGAAATTGATCTTTCACAGGACCTGTCAGATTGGGGAAAACTAAATGATGATGAACGTCATTTTATCAAACATGTTTTAGCTTTCTTCGCAGCTAGTGATGGTATCGTTAATGAAAATCTGGCGGAGAACTTTGTGAATGAAGTACAGTATACTGAGGCTAAATTCTTCTATGGTTTTCAAATCATGATGGAGAATATCCACTCCGAAACTTATTCCCTTTTAATCGATACCTATATCGATGACACAAAAGAAAAAGATTACCTCTTTAATGCTATTGAAAATCTGGATTGTGTAAAAGAGAAAGCAGACTGGGCTTTGCGCTGGATTGAAAACGGATCTTTTGCCGAGCGATTGATCGCTTTTGCAGCAGTTGAAGGAATCTTCTTTTCCGGCTCTTTTTGCTCCATTTTCTGGTTGAAAAAGAGAGGCTTAATGCCAGGATTATCATTTTCTAATGAGCTGATTTCCAGAGATGAGGGGATGCACTGCGATTTTGCCTGCATGTTGTACAATGATCATATTGTCAATAAGCTTTCCAAAGAAACCATCAAAGAGATTATTGAAGATGCCGTAAACATAGAAAAGAAGTTTGTCTCTGATGCTCTACCTGTAAAATTGATCGGAATGAATAATGATTTAATGTGTCAATACATTGAATTTGTTGCTGACCGTTTACTGGTTGCCTTGGGTAATGATAAAATATATAATGTTGAAAATCCATTCCCCTGGATGGATCTTATCTCACTACAAGGAAAAACCAACTTCTTTGAAAAGCGCGTTGGTGATTATCAAAAATCCGGTGTGATGGCTGATCGCGAAAAGCAGGTTTTCACACTTGATGAGGATTTCTAGCAGATACTTATTTCACTTGTAAACTGGAACTGAAAAAAATAAGTCATACGGGAAAGTGCCTATCAACTTCACGCTCCCGTATGCATCTACACATGAAACATATTGAATGGTTAATTTTACTGAATTTTTCGACGAAACACTTTTAAAATTTAATTCCCAATTACTCCTAATATTAAGACAACATGCAAGTAATTAAACGAAGCGGAAAAAGAGAAGATGTTAGTTTTGACAAAATCACGGCCAGAATTAAAAAACTTTGTTACGGACTGGCAGATAAATATGTATCATCGATTGAGATTGCTAAAAAAGTAATTCTTGGACTTTACGACGGTGTTACAACGACTGAATTGGATAACCTGGCTGCCGAAACAGCGGCTTCGATGGCAGCTCAGCATCCGGATTACGCACTCCTGGCAGCACGTATTGCTGTTTCTAACCTTCATAAAAACACGGATAAATCTTTCTCAAAAACAATGGAAGATTTATACAATTATATAGATCCCAAAACAAATGAAAAAGCGGGGCTGATCAGTGATGAAACGCATAAAATTATCCAAGAACATAAGGATCGAATTAATTCTGCTATCATCTATGACCGGGATTATAGCTTTGACTATTTTGGCTTTAAAACGCTGGAGCGTTCATATCTCTTGAGAATGAACGGTAAAGTTGTTGAACGGCCTCAGCATATGTTGATGAGAGCAGCCATTGGAATCCACGGGGAGGATATCGAATCTGCAATCAACACGTACAATCTGATGTCAGAAAAGTGGTTCATCCACGCAACACCTACCTTGTTTAATGCCGGTACGCCAAAACCGCAGCTTTCCTCTTGTTTCCTTTTGACGGCTACCGAAGATAGTATCTCCGGTATTTTCGAGACTTTGACTCGTTGCGCCAAAATTTCCCAGTCTGCCGGAGGTATTGGTCTTAGCATTCACAATATCCGGGCCCAGGGGAGCTACATCAAGGGAACCGGAGGGACTTCCAACGGAATCATACCGATGTTGAGAGTGTATAATGATACTGCCCGTTATGTAGATCAGGGCGGTGGAAAACGCAAAGGTGCATTCGCCATTTATTTAGAACCCTGGCATGCAGATATCCGGGAATTCCTGGATTTGAAAAAGAATCATGGGAAAGAAGAATTGAGAGCGAGAGATTTGTTTTATGCAATGTGGATTTCGGATTTGTTTATGGAGCGTGTTAAAAATGATGAAGACTGGTCCTTATTCTGTCCAAACGAAGCTCCCGGATTGCACGATTGCTACGGTGGGGAATTTGAAGCCCTTTATCACAAATACGAACAAGAGGGGAGAGCCCGTAAAACGATTAAGGCACAGGATCTTTGGTTTGCTATCCTTGAATCTCAGATTGAAACGGGTACACCTTATATCCTTTACAAAGATGCTGCGAATAAAAAATCCAATCAGAAAAATCTTGGGACAATTCGCTCCAGTAATCTTTGTACAGAGATTATTGAGTACACGGCTCCGGACGAGGTGGCCGTTTGTAACCTGGCTTCTATCAATTTGTCCAAGTTTGTTAAAGAGGGGGAATTTGATTTCCAGAGGCTGTACGAAATTACCAGAGTTGTTACCCGTAACCTCAATAAAGTAATTGATATCAACTACTATCCGGTAGAAGAGGCTAGAAACTCCAATATGCGCCATCGTCCGATCGGAATCGGAGTACAGGGGCTGGCCGATGCTTTTATCCTGATGAGATATCCATTTGATAGTCAGGAGGCTAAACGGTTGAATAGCGAAATTTTTGAAACGATTTATTTCGCGGCAATGGAGGAGTCTAATGTACTGGCCAAGGAAGAAGGACATTACAAAACTTATAAGGGATCTCCTGTATCCAAAGGAATACTACAATACGATATGTGGGGTGTGACTCCTAGTGAACGCTGGGATTGGGACGGTCTGAAGAAAAATGTTAAGGAACACGGTGTCAGAAACAGCTTATTATTGGCACCAATGCCAACAGCTTCTACTTCTCAGATTTTAGGAAATAATGAGTGTTTCGAGCCATATACTTCTAATATTTATACGCGTCGAACTTTATCAGGGGAGTACATCATTGTCAATAAACACTTGCTGAAAGACTTGATCGGTCTGGGTTTATGGAATGATGAGATGAAACAAAAATTAATGGCTGCTAATGGTTCTGTTCAGGATATTCCTGAAATTCCACAAAACCTTAAAGATTTGTACAAAACAGCTTACGAGCTTAGCCAGAAAGTAATCATTGATATGTCTGCCGATCGCGGTGCTTTTATTTGCCAATCTCAATCACTCAACCTTTTTGTTGAAAATCCAAACTTTGGAAAGCTTTCTTCAATGCACTTTTATGCATGGCAAAAAGGACTTAAGACGGGTATGTACTATTTGAGATCAAAGGCAGCGGTAGATCCGATTAAATTTACTCTGGATAAAAAACATCAGAGAGTCAACTCTACCGAATCAGCAATGGGAGCTACCGTGGCTAAAGTTGCGATTCAAAATGATACTACTTCTAATGGTCATTCGATCGAACCAATGGAAATGGATGCTGCTCAAGGGCAGGTCTGTAACCTGGATGATCCGGATTGTCTAATGTGCGGATCTTAACCGGCCGCTGAACTATTATTAGGTATAAAAACTACCAGAGTATGTTCACTCTTAATACTCTGGAGTAAAATCAACAGACTGTATTCTAGATGGTGAGTATCCCTTGGGATATTCACCATTTTTCTTTTAAGACACACCTAAAATACGATCCCTTGCATCTTTTTATAAAATCTGATGCATAATGAGTTTCGTAAAAAAATTAGTTAACCTCATATTGGTTGCAAGTTTTATAATCAGTTTAGTTCCCAACCGGGATAATCCAGAACCAATAATACCGAAGAAGAGAGAAGAAGTGAGGCAGCAAAAATCTTTCACAAGCGAAACCCCGCCGAAGTATCCTTATGGAGAGGAGCGTTTATTATTATTTATAAAAAATCAATTGAAGTGGCCCGTTCGGGAGTTTTGCGGAGAAGGGACCGTAGTCATTGGTTTTACAGTAGATAAAAAAGGAAATCCTTCGGACTACAAAATAAGACGAGGATTTCAGGAAAAATTCGATCAGGAAGCGCTGCGAGTTGTCAAAATGATTAAAAAATGGAAACCAGGGCTAAACCATGCAGGGATGCCTATTGCTACACAGATGAATTTGCCTATACGCTTTCGCCTGGATTAAATGTGCCAAAAGCAAGAGCCTGTTTGGATTTTGTCCTTTGAGTTTAGATTTGAATGAGCACCCTAAAGAAAATACTTAATCTTATCCTGACTATAAGTTTTGTTATCAGCTTATTCCATTTTTCGGAAAGTGTGGAAACTTATTCAGTTCAACAAGAAGAGAAACTTAATGAATCGGAGCGTCTTGTCTGTGGAATATCCTTTGAGCCTCCAAAGTATCCCGGAGGTGATAAAGCCATGCTTGATTTTATTTATCGCAATATAAAATGGCCGAAAATCTCCCGTGAAGAGCTTCACTTTTCGGGAAGCATGATTGTTATTCGTTTTGTTGTGGACAAAAATGGCTTTCCATCTGATTATCGAGTCTTGCGAAGTTTACAAAAAGATTTTGACAAGTCTGCCCTCCAGACAATAAAGCTCATCAAAAAATGGAAACCGGGCAGGGATCATACCGGTAGACCCGTGAAATCCGAGATGTACATTCCTGTCCGTATACGTTTTGAATAATTTATAAATGGATGGTTCACCCTAAAGCAACCAAAAGGAATAAAACTTGTCTTTGATACAAACAAGCCCACATTTCCTTATGAAAATCATGATCCTCCCGTTTTTAATGGTCTTGCCAGTATTCTTAATTGCTCAAGACGATGATTACTGCCCTTGTCAGGAAGAACTACAACACCAGGCAGAATTTTTTGATTTTGTTAATGCTGTTAATGTTCAAATGGCTTTGGTAATTCCGCAGCAACAAGAGACGACTCCGCAATATATTCCTGAAACCGTACAGGAGCCAATTATTGAAATTCAGCTACAGGAAGAAGTAATTCCTGAGCAAGAACCGGAAATAGTAGAAGAGGAGCTGCTAGAAGAGATCGTCAAAGAGGAACGGTTTATTGACCGTTCAAATTTCAAGAAAGTTCGCAAAAGAAAGAAAATGCGTTTGAAACGCAAGAAGAAATTTAAGAAATACAGAGGCAAGTGCCCGTTTTTTTAAGTTTATTTCTTCTTTGATTTGCTATAATTGCGTTTTTTGAAAGGTTTACGCTTGCCTCCACCTTTTCCACCTCGGCCTCGATATGGACCTCGGCGTTTTCGAGGTGCTTTTGGATTGTACTCCGGCCCATCGCCGATCTCCGGAGGATTAGGTGCTTTCATAATGGTTTGACCTATAAGTTGCTCGATCGTATAAAACTTATGCTGGTCTTTTTCGGTAATAAAAGTTAGAGCAACTCCGGTGGCATCTGCTCGTGCTGTTCGCCCAATCCGGTGTACATAGTCTTCGGCATCACCCGGAACATCGTAATTGATCACCAGGCTAATTTCTTTGATATCAATGCCTCTGGCCAGAATATCCGTAGCTACCAGAATTTGTACTTTTTTACTTCGAAAAAGATTGAGTGCCTTTTCGCGGGCCTCTTGCTCGAGATCAGAAGAAATTTCCAGGGATTCAAAATTCTTTTTGCGCAAAGCAGCATTGATCTCCCGAACCATGCGTTTGGTCGAGGTAAAAATAATGATACTTGGATAGTTCTTTTTACCACTTAACAAACTCTCAATCAAAGGAATTTTCTGATGATCATATACCATATAAGCCCCCTGTAAAACACCTTCGGCCGGTTTGGAAATCGCTATATTCACTGATTTCGGGTTCTTTAAGATCGTTTTTGCCAAAGTTCTGATCTTATCGGGCATAGTAGCCGAAAATAAAAGTGTCTGTCGAACCTTGGGTAATTTTGAAACGATCAACATGATATCATCATAAAAACCCATATCCAGCATTCTGTCCGCTTCATCCAAAATCAAATGCTCCAGTTTATCAAATTTGACATATCCCAGATTCACATGCGAAATAAATCGCCCGGGAGTGGCAATGATAATATCTGCTCCCTGCGTCAAAGCGCTTTTTTGTCTGGTCCAGGAATCACTATCTCCGCCACCGTAAACGGGTAAGGAGCTCACTCCTAGGAAGTATCCGATTCCTTCGATTTGCTGATCGATTTGCAGGGCCAATTCCCGGGTAGGGGCGATAATTAAAGTATTGATATCACTGCTTTGTTCTTCTTTTCTGGCAATGCGGTTGAGAACAGGTAGTAGAAAAGCTGCGGTTTTACCCGTTCCGGTCTGAGCACAGGCGATAATATCGTGACCTTCCGTAATGATTGGAATCGCCTCTTGTTGAATTGGAGTAGGCTCTATGAATCCCATAGTATCAAGAGCTTCCTGTAGACTAGGCTCAAAATTGAAATCTTTAAATGTCAAGGGCGATTGTAGGTTTTATTGTTAAGCGACAGATTATAAGTCAGATTGATCTCGCAAAATTGGTTAAAAAACATTGAAATTCAAAGGATATGATATTTTCTTGCATTTTATTATATAAGTATGTAACGGGATAAATTTGAGATAAGGTTCTGTTTTAGAGAAAAATATTCATAGCCTACCGATTTCCTGCATAATAGTCAACAATGCGCTCGTCGAGCATAATGTCTCTTGGCCGGATTCGCTCTTTAAGGATTATGCCTTCCAGAGTACGGCATCGACTCAGGGCTACATAGGTCTGACCATGCTCAAAAGCACCCCTTCCCAGGTCTATAATGACCTTGTCAAAGGTTTTTCCCTGACTTTTGTGGATCGTAATGCCCCAGGCCAGTTTAAGCGGGTATTGTTTAAAAGTGCCTACGGTTTCGGATTCGATTTTGGTTTCATCATCTTTGTCCAGCTTGTAGCGCTGAATTTCCCATTCCAGTTTTTCTACATCAATATGCCTGTTGCCATCTTTATCACTGACCAAAACCCTGATATTATCGGAATCAAGCCGAATTATTTTTCCAATGGTACCATTTACAAAACGTTTTTTAGGGTCATTTTTGACAAACATTACCTGTGCCCCTTTTTTTAGTTTTAAAGCTGGTTCGGTAGGAAAAAGCTTTGGATTGAAATTGCCATTAATTGTAGCCAAAAAAGTAATTTCCGGATGTTCAAGCTTTTTCAAAGCCTGCTGATTGATTTGATCAACTACCGCATTACGCGGTGAAAGCGTAATATAAAAATCTTCCGTTTCAAAATCCGGTTGGTAACGTTCGTTTAAATCTTCCAGATCATCATAATCAATCTGATTGAGCCGAACGGCTTCCAAAAGCCGTAGAAAATGTCTGGATTCCTGTCGGTAGGTTTTTCTCAACTCAATTGTTTCCATTTCGAATCCTTCTCCAAAAACTTTAGCTGAGAAGAAATAAGGCGTATCATAAAAAGATTCAAAGAGCAGTTTTTCTGCATCACTGGATACAATAGGAGGCAATTGGAACAAATCACCAAATAAAACGACCTGAACACCTCCAAAAGGATCGATAACATTATCGCGATTGATTCGCAAAAAATAATCGATATTATCTAATAAATCAGCCCGAACCATCGAGATTTCATCGATGATCAGCAATTCAATATTTTTATAAAGCTTGTGATTTTTCCTCCTTCTGATATCTTTTCGGTGCAGTGGTTTACCCGGAAAGTGAAAAAAGGAATGAATGGTTTGCCCTTTTACATTCAGAGCAGCCACTCCCGTTGGTGCTAACACTACGGTCTTCTTGCGGGTAGTTCGTCTCAAAAGCTGAAGCAAGGTGGATTTACCAGTTCCGGCCCGACCGGTTACAAATAGATTTTGACCCTTCTTATCGATCGCATCCAAAGTATAGCGAAAATCCTCATTGAGTTCTAATGGTTTCTTGTCTTTCACGATGCAAATATAGGGAAAAGAGCTTATAAGAAGACAAGGACAACAGGGTTGAAAAAGGTAGCAGGAATAATGAAAATAACAGGGTGAAAACAGGTCTGATAAACTGATGAAAGGAACAACAACACAGGATTCGCATCGAATGAAGCAGGGATAGGGCAAAGATATTCATCAGTTAACTGAAAATTAACCTTTTTGAATGTTAGAATTGAGAGATTTTATAGTAATTTTGCCCTGAAATCGCCTGTCAAAACTATCTAAGAACCCTACATCACAATTTTCATTTTTTAATCAAATTAGTCTACATGAAAAAATTATTACTCTTATCTGTACTTTTTCTTTCTACTACAGCATTATTCGCTCAGTGCAGTGACCTGTTTATTTCCGAATATGTTGAAGGCTATGCGAATAACAAAGCTCTGGAAATTTATAATCCAACCGGAGCGGGGATTAACCTTTCCGGCTATTCCATTGCTCGTTTTAGTAATGGTTCTACAACAGCCGCACCGCCTACATCTACACCAGCTTCTATTGTACAACTTCCGGATGTGATCCTGGAGCCGGATGATGTTTTTGTTATCGTGATTGATAAACAAGATACAACCCTTTGGGATTCTCAGTTTGATAAGCCTGTTTGGAACGGATATAACCTGATAGATACGCTTTTTGATCAAGTGACTGAGGAACCGATTCTCGATTCTATGGGCAATGTGATTATGGGGCCACAATATACCGATCAGGGCTCTGCGCTTTTTGGTAGTGAGTATAATGAAGAATACGATTTGCAATGCAAAGCAGATGTTTTCCTTTGTCCGGTTTATGATATCAATAGAGCGATGTACTTCAATGGCAATGATGCCGTAGCTTTGATCACGGGAACAGAGATTGCCAGCGATGGAAGTAATCTGGTAGATGTAATTGGTGTAATTGGTGAGGACCCGGAGGAAACAATCATGGAAGATGCCTGGGTAAATGAAGATGGATATTGGTTAACCAAAAACAGAACCTTGATCAGAAAACCTGAAGTTGGTGGCGGTAGAAATGAATTATCAGATGTACTTTTTGATTTAGGAGGTACATTTGTCGGAGAAGAATGGACGAGTACCTGGAATAATTCTTTCCAGTATCTGGGAATTCATAATAGCAATTGCGGGGCTCCTAAACCCGATGAGTTCTCTTGTAGCTTTGGCGTAAATACCTATGAGATCAACGAAGTTCCTTTCAATATGTATCCGAATCCCCTTAGCTCAGGAAGCCTGACCATTGAAGCAGCTGAAAATATCGAGCGGGTAGAATTATACAATTTGATGGGACAATTAACTTATGCTCAAAACATCGGATTATCAACGGATAAAGTGGAAGTGGATTTAAACAGAATACACGCGGGGATGTACCTGGTGAACATTATTTTCGATGATAATAAAATTTCTATCCAGAAACTAATCGTAGAGTAATTAGTGATACAACAGGATAATAGGATAGGGGGATAGTTTGATACTCAGGAAGTAAAACTATCCCTTTATTCTGCTTTAAACTTGTCTTTTGATACTTATCAAAAAATATGAACAAATATTCTTTTCAATTATTACTGATCTTTTTACTATTCAGTAGTTTTTCATCCGCCCAATCCCTTGTCTTGAAAGGTAGAGTAACAGACGTATCAAGCGGGGAACCTCTCATCGGAGCAACAGTTAAAGCGGGGAATGAGGGCGTATTTACCGATTTTGATGGTAATTTTTTAATTTATCTGAATCCGGGGACTTACGATTTAGAAATATCCTATGTGGGCTACGATCCGGTTGTTCAGGTAATTGTAATCGATAAGGATACGGAGATGGATTTTGAAGTTGGTTCTACGGTTGTTTTACAACAAGTTGAAGTGGTGGCGGATATTGCTATTGAGAGAGAAACACCGGTTGCTTTTTCTAATATTCCAACTAAAAAGCTTGATGAGGAACTGGCTGGGCAGGAACTTCCCATGATCCTCAACTCTACTCCCGGCGCCTATGCTACTCAGACCGGAGGCGGGGACGGGGATGCCCGGATTACCATCCGGGGCTTTGATCAGCGCAATATTGCCGTGATGCTCGACGGTATCCCGGTTAATGATATGGAAAACGGAAGGGTTTTCTGGTCAAACTGGTTTGGACTTGACCTGGTGACACAGACGATGCAGGTACAGAGAGGATTAGGCGCTTCAAAACTGGCCGTACCTTCTGTCGGAGGAACAATTAATATTTTGACCAAGGGAATTGACTCGAAAAAGAGTATCCGCTTTAAGCAGGAAGTGGGGAATAATGGATTCTTGCGATCTACTTTCGGCTATAATAGCGGGCGTATGCTAAATGGCTGGGGGCTTTCCGTAGCGGCTTCTTACAAAAGAGGAAGGGGTTGGGTTGACGGCAATTTTACCGAAGGCTATTTTTACTATTTGAGAGTTGATAAAGAAATAGGGAATCATCGCCTTAGTTTTTCGGGCTTCGGCGCGCCTCAGGAACATGGTCAGCGGTCTTTTACCAAGGCAGTAGGCTTTTATAATACCAAATTTGCAGCATCCCTTTTTGAAGGGAATAGTGAATTGTATCAAAATTTTGTGGATTATAACCAGGGGAAAATTGACGAAGATGAGTTTAATGCTATCATGGATTCCAAAGGAATCACAGCAGCCAGAGTAGAAGAGCTGAATGTCAACTTTATAGATACAACCGGTCAGGAGAACTTTGGCTTAAGATACAATGAGCATTGGGGATACCGGCGCGGAAAAGTCTTTAACGCCCGGAAAAATTATTACCACAAACCGCAATTTAACTTCAGACATTCCTGGCAGTTGTCTGAAAGAACATTTATATCAAGTGTCGCTTATTTATCTCTTGGAAATGGCGGGGGAACATCCCCGACGGGCCCACTCAGAAGAGATGCCGATAACTTACTGGATTTTGATTATGCCATTGATACGACGAATGCTCCTTTTGGCCTGAATCCGCAAGGATTATCGAATACGATTATCCGCTCAAGTATTAACAATCACTTCTGGACCGGTTTACTTTCAACGTTGAAATTCAATATTAATCCATCGCTTACTTTTTCCGGAGGAATTGACGGACGTTATTACCGGGGAGATCACTACCGGGAAGTCTACGATCTTTTGGGAGGAACCGGTTTTAGATTTGGAAATGAGATTCTACAGGAAGGAGATCGTTTTGATTGGGATTATACGGGTTTCGTCAGATGGATCGGAGGGTTTGCACTTTTGGAGTATAAAACGGCACGCTGGTCTACTTTCCTAAATGTCTCCGCAGCTAATTCTGATTACAAAATAGAAGATCATGTACTTGATGCAGAACTTGATTGGGAGAGCGTCCCCACTTATACACTTAAACTGGGAGCCAACTTCAATATCAATAATGCTAACAGTGTTTTTGTAAATGCCGGATATCTAAATAAAGCACAGCGTTTTAATAATGTCATTATCACCAATATCTGGTCACCGGAAGATGCCCCCGAATTAGCGGAAGGTTATGAGAATGAAAAAATTTCGGCAGTAGAATTGGGTTACAGTTTTAAAAGCAGCAAGTTTTCAGCTAATCTGAACACCTATTATACAGTATGGGATAATAAACCATTGGATCGATTACCAACGGTTCCCCTTGATCCCAACGATGCCGAATCAGATCGGGTACCGGTGAATATCAACGGAATTGCGGCTTTGCACAAGGGAATTGAACTGGACTTTGCTTTTAAGCCAAGACCTGATCTTACTTTCGAAGGTCTGGTATCTATCGGAGACTGGATTTGGAATTCCAGCGATACGGCAAGAGTAAAGTTACCGACATATGAATACAAGTATCAGTTTGATGCTAAAGGTGTTCATGTAGG
Source organism: Saprospiraceae bacterium (assembly GCA_028280415.1). Classification (GTDB taxonomy): domain Bacteria; phylum Bacteroidota; class Bacteroidia; order Chitinophagales; family Saprospiraceae; genus JAHDHW01. Next base: position 112,766 of record JANQLV010000045.1, on the reverse strand, counting down.
GGATGCAGCTCAATATCAATTCGGAGGATTAATTCGTTATGAGCCGATTAGGGGATTGTATTTTAAATTAAACGGGACACACTTCGCCAGAAATTTTGCGAATTTTCAACCAGAAGATTTACGTGGTATAAATAGCGGTCGGGAATCCTGGCAAATGCCCAATTATACGATCTTCTCCTTTCATACCGGATATTCTTTCAAATTTAATGGAGTAGGGGTAAGAGTACGGGCGAATATCCTGAATTTATTTGATGAAAAATACGTCAGTGACGCTCGAAATAATGACGATTTTAACCCGAACAATACAAACGATTTTGATGCTAATTCAGCTTCCGTCCATTTCGGACAAGGTCGTCGCTGGACAATGTCAATGCTACTGACATTCTAACAACAAACCATAAACATCGAACAATTTTTTAATAAAAACATAAATCATCCGATGAATAAATTCATTTTGCTTTTTTCCATGATGCTTTCCGGCTTTTGGGCTACTGCACAGATTGATATTTCAGAAGCTCGTAATTTGGCAGAAGGCACCGATGTAACTATTGAAGGTATTGCAATTAATGGTTCCGAATTGGGAATTATCCGCTATTTTCAGGATGCAACCGGAGGAATTGCGGTGTATCCGGGAACAGGTTCGGTTGCGGACTTTCCGGAAAGTGTGAACAGAGGCGACAGGGTTGAAATATCCGGTACCTTAAAAAGCTTTAATGGCCTTTTGGAAATTGATCCGGTAACTTCTTTTAATGTTATTTCTTCGGGAAATATGTTGCCTGAACCATTAGTCATTACACCTAATGGTATCAATGAAGAGAATGAGTCTAAGCTCCTGAGAGTGAATGGTGTGACTTTTGCCGATGGGGGAGGAACTTTTAATGTTGGAAATTATGCCATTGAAGCAAGCGGCGAACAAGGCGAAATCTATATTCGCTCCAACCACCCGCTAATTGGCTCTGATATTCCGCTGGCTACTGTAAATCTTACCGGGATTGGTTCACAATTTAACTCGATCTATCAACTTTTACCCCGGGATATCAATGATCTGGAAATAGCAGATAATTTTTATTTTACCAGCTTGCCGGTACAATCGAATTTGACAAACGATGGTTTTGAACTGAGCTGGAATACCAATGTAATGGGGACAACTCGCGTGGAATACGGTACTACTTCTGATCTTGGTCAGGAAGTTACCGTTTCAGGAATGACGACCAATCATAACCTGACAATTACCGGACTGGAGCCGGCAACTGCTTATTATGTAAAAGCAACTTCGGATAGTGGCTCATCTGTGATTGAAAGTACAATCAGGATTTTTAGTACTACCTCAAATTCAAGTGGTGATATTCTGGTATACTTTAATCACGGAGTAGATGGCAGTTTTTCAAGTGGTGATTATCCTGATGGGACAACTAGTGCCGCACTGGAAGCAGCAATCATAAATCGAATCAATTCGGCACAATCTACTATCGATGTTTCTGCTTATAACAACAATCGAACAACCATAGTTGAGGCTTTGTCCGATGCTCATGATAGTGGTATACAGGTGCGTTATATTGCAGATGACCAGACTGCTAATTTAGCACTGGAAAATCCGGTGCCACCATTTCCAGTTTTAAAAGGTAATAATGGTGATCCATTGATGCATAATAAATTTATTGTAATCGACGCCGAGTCTGTTGATGACTCCTGGGTATTTACGGGTTCGACTAATTTTACCAGTCAAAACCTGGCAACGGATTATAATAATTCGATCTTTATTCAGGATCAGGCCTTAGCCAGAGCATACACCACAGAGTTTGAAGAGATGTGGGGTTCGGATGGTCCCAATCCCGGTTTTTTCAATGTAAAGTTTGGTGAAAATAAAGAAGATAACACACCGCATTTGTTCAATATAAATGGTGTGATGATTGAATCCTATTTTTCACCTTCGGATAATACTTCCATTAATATTGGAAATGCCCTGGCCACGACGGATACCGATCTTGCATTTGCCCTGTTGACTTTTACCAAAAACGAATTGGGAACGGCCGTAAGAGATGTGCATAATTCGGGAGCCAGTGTACGGGGAATCATAAACAATATCAACGATACCGGCTCTGAATTCGATTGGCTGGTAGATCAGGGGGTAAATGTACTTCAGGCTGCGGAGCCATCTAAAGATATTCATCATAAGTATGCAATTGTTGATGCTACTAATCCGGGCTCCGATCCAATGGTAATTACCGGATCACATAACTGGTCGAATTCAGCTGATGTTCGAAATGATGAGAATACGCTGATTATCCACGATGCAGATATTGCCAATATCTTTCTTCAGGAATTCGAAGCACGCTGGTGCGAGTCTACCATGGGGCTAAACTGTATTACGGCGACAGAAGATTTTACTATCGAAGGATTTGATGTTGTTTTAAGCCCTAATCCGGCCAGTGAAGTCACTGTTGCAGACATGAACATAGAAAATACCGGAGATTTAACCATTGCATTGACGGATATGAATGGTCGTATTTTGCATTCTATCTTTTTGAAAAATGCTCAGGGAGATATCAGAGAGGAAATTTTTGTAAAAGGATTACCGACGGGGATGTACACCTTGGTGTTTAGAATGGGAACGGAAATTACTAGCCGACCGTTGATGATCGTTAAATAAAAAAATCCTAAAAATAGCAAGACTCAGGAAGATGAAAAACTGGAATGAATTAAAAGGTTACCTGAGTCTTGCTTATCTATCTCTAAATTAAACTAAAAACTATCTTAGTGTTTTCATGATTCCCAGAGATACGGAGTAGGTCCATACTCTTCGGTAGTTAATGCTTCATTAGATTATAGGAGGCTTACGCATTATAAATACAGAAAAGAAAAGCCAAAGATCATAATGTCTACTTCAACAAGGAGTTGTTTTTCGGCATTGGCATCATGACCTTTGAGCTTTTAATTAATTGCAAATAATTCATAGCTTTAATAGCCTGTCTAATTATTCAAAATGATATTCTCTTAAACGCCTCTGATATTCAGTTGCTAAACTGCTGGCGAAAATTTCGTTTTGAAATATAATCCCGATATTATTAGAATAAGCCGTATTCATATACCTGTCCGGAAAGGTACTGGCCGGATCGAGGTATTGAACCAAGCCAACATAATTAAGGCAATCGAAGTTTCCTGCCGGAACATTGTAAGTATAAAGTGAATCATCTACAAAGTAATCGACTTTTATATTAGCTTGCGGAATTTCCCAGGTATGGAAAATTGTATGATAATCATCTGCGCTAAAACTGATTCTTCCTTCCAGGTTTACTAAATAACCGCTTGAATCTCTTCTGTAGATCGTGTCTTTCAGAGCTTGTGTTGTCAGGAATCTGTCTTGTTCAATACTGTAATAGATGTTACTGTTGTATGAAGTATCTCCAATAATCCGGATGGTATCGCTATAGTTCAGTAAAGTTTCTGTACCATTGGAATCAACTCTTACTACATCGTAAATCCAGTAATTACCTATGCTCATTGGAAAGAAATTGGGAACGGCAGCGGGAGGATTAGGAGGACTAATGTTTTCATCATCATCATTACAAGCGGTGAAAGTTAAGGTTAGGGCTAAGCAAAGAAGTATAAGCCCAAGCAAAGTTGGATTAAATTTTTTCATGCCTTCAAAAGTTTAGTTTTTTGGATGTATACAGACTTAGCTTAAGCCCAAAGTATTAAGGTATAAAACTCTGAAGCTTTACATCACAAAATAAATTAATGTATTGTCAACTTGTAAACGAACGTTAAGGAAATCTTAAAATTGGCTGTTATCAGAGAAAGGTGATGCAAATGCCTATTACTTTGCAAAAAGTAAATTAAAGCCAAAAGTATAAGCAATAAAGCTTATTGGTGTTTTATAAATTCTGTGCTAATTCTCTGGCCAGCAAGGCAGGTTTATAATTGGCATCGGCGTTTTTCCAGATGTCAATTGCCTTTTGTACTGCTTCTTTTGCTTCCTTCTTTTTGCCCTGAGCCTGGTAGCTTAGTGCAAGCTGATAAAGTAGTTTAGGATTGAAAGGATTGATTTTTAAACCATCCTTAAGCTTTTGCTCTGCTTTTTGATAATCCTCATTTAACCGATAGAATTCCGCAAACATGTGCAAATTAGCATCGGATAAACCTGATTCATTTTGTACTTCTTCCACGTATTCTACCGCTTTTGCGTAATCGCCATTCACCTTGGCAATAAAAGCGTAAACAATATTTACCTGTACGGCTGATTGAATTTTCTTGAAGACTGCGAGACAAGAATCCATGGAAGCATTCAAATTTTCCGCATCATTCGAGAAGATATAATAATTACCTTCCGCAACACAGTCAAAATCGATGATACTCTTGTCCAGTCTGGAGGAAATAGCCAGTAACTCTTCCAGTACATTTTCCTTGCCCTGATTGATCAGGGCCTCGACATTATAAGGAGCTAACAATTCACTGCGGAGCTGATCGAGGGGGGCTACCCGGGTAGAAATTTGCCACCTTTTCTCCATCTCCTCAAAGTAGGTTTCTATTCGGCCAAGGTTTAAATAAACGAGTTCTTTTTTTTGTAATATGGTAAGAGAATCTACAAACTGCTTCTCGTTCTTAAGCGCTTCATCCAGCAATTCGAGTTGACGGTCAAAATTTCCGTAATGCCCTTCTATCTCCGCCAGTTTTGAGATGATATTGGCTTTATCCGGGTCGAGTAAAAGTAGTTTTTCGAAATGTTCTTTGGCTTTTGAGAAATCGCCTTGTGCCATATAGAGGTTTCCCTTTCCAAAGGTATCTTTAATTTTATTGGGAAATTCTTTTTCAAATTGATCATAATATTTTTTGGCCTCCTGAAGATTACCCATCGCATTTTCCAAACTGGCCAGTGTCAAAAGCAATGAACCACTATGTCCGTTTTCATGCGCTCGCTGCGCGGTCAGGAGTGCTTTTTCAGCTTGCCCGTTTTGCCTGTAACTGCTAATCAGATAGCTGTATGGGGTGTAATCCTTGGGATAAATCTGGGACCACATTTCGAGCAGTGCAATTGCTTTTGGGGGACTTTCCAGTTTCATGTAGCCATGTTTTACCACAAATTGTAAAGGCTCTGAAAGCATGTCTTCCAACTGCATTGCTTTCTTGCTGGCTTCTTTAGCTTCCTTCATCTGATTGGTACTCAGCAAATAATTGCTCAGGGTTGCATAGGCAATAGCAAAATTGGGATCAAGGCTGATCGCTGTTTGGATTTGACTAATCGCTGTAGCCATATTTCGCTGAAAACTCGATGCCTGTACACCGAGCGTATAGGCTTTCAATGCTTCCAGCGAAGAAGTATATAAATTGGAAGCCGGCAAATCTACAAAGTCTTCCTGCAGTTCATTTTCAACATATACTTCCTTCCGAAAATCCTGACTAATATTGTCGACCATCTCGATTGGATTGCTATTCGTATATTCTTTGGAGTAGATTGGTTTTCCGTCCTTGGTGCTATATAAAGTAGTGACCAGTTCATAATTGTCCTCCGTTTGTGAAAGTTTCCCCTCCAAGAAATAATCACTGTAATTATCAACTGCAATTTTTCTTTTTATGGCAAAAGGAATTTTCTGATCGGGTTTGATATTGTATTCCTGCATTTCCTCGGAAAGGGACTGCGGAGAAATAGCGATTACCCTGGTATCCTGCTCCAGATCAGCTTCAACCAATATCGGCAAACCGAAGCCAATCCAGTTTTGTACTTCATCCTCTATTTCATTATCCCAGGGCAAGAGGACTACTCTTTTAATGGAAGAAACATGTGGCACAACCCGTTCGACGGTTTGTCCCTCTTCATTGACAACTGAAACCTTGGAGGCTGTGTTTTTAATGGTATCCTCTTTGCCCAAAGCAAAAAATGCCAGGACCAGCGCCAGGATAAAATTTGCAGGAAGGAAAATCTTTTCAGTTTTGACTAATTGTTCGCTCTTCTTGCCTCGAAAATAGCTGAAAAGCAAAACGGAAGGAAGCATGATCAGCGAAAAAACCAAAATGAAATCAGGCCAGTTCTTTGCCCATTGGTATCGGCTTTCCAGAAAAGCAGCTACCTGGATAAACCCCCATGCTCCGATTACATAGGGTACAGTAAATTTTACATAGCGATTCTCCCAGATCGATTGGATAAACGTTTTTTCCTCTTTTGTCATATAATAAGTCTAGGTGTAGTTGAACGAACAGGTTTTCATCTATGTCGCCAATTAGTTTTCAAAAATCATTAATACATCAAATCGCTTATATTTTAAGTCTTGTATCGTTTCAGGCAGAAAGCCAAAAAGTTAGTACTATTCAATTATTTTCTCCATTTCGATCGGACGAAGTTCTTACTTTGTAAAGTAAAGGTCAGTAAAAAATGGCAAATTTGCGCTATCGAAAGCGGATTAAAAAAACCTGTCTCCAATTCCAGCTAATCGGGTAGAATCAGAGCTGGTAAATTGCTGGATTGATAGGCTTTATTAAAGCCATCAATTTCCTGTTTGATTAACGCTTCCATTTCAGCCTTATAGGTTTCCCAGTTTTTTAACAGTTCTTTTAAACGCAATTCTGTGCCTTTTGTCGGTCTGGGGCTATGGCTGTCCAGCATTGATTTTAGCTGAAACAATTCAGCACTTAATTGATTCCTGAAATTAATGACATCCTGAAAAGTTTCCTGTTTCGTCTGAATCAGTTTGGCTTCCCATTGGCTAATATTTTCCAGAGCGGTTTCCCCTTTTTTAACGATCTCTTCTTTTCCTTCCATTTCCCGTAGTAAAATCAGACGATTCTCCAACTGCTTTTTAACAGAGCGAAAGCGGTTAACACTTTTGTGAATATCTTTTACCGTCGATTCAATTTGCAGGAGCGAAGTTTGTTGAGCTCGGAAATCAGCTGCACTGGCCTTTAATCGGGGATCAGCATGCAGGGAAAAATCAACTTCAACCGTATCTTGATTCGAACACAGTTTTAGGGTATATTTTCCGGGAGAGGAGAGGTGACCACGATAATCTCCCATGACAAAAACGTTTTCAATTGCGGGTAGGGCTGTCCGGCGTAAATCCCAGGAAAAGCGATTGTGTCCGGCTACAGAAGGGAGGACTGCATCTGGCTGAGGACCACCTTCCCAGCTTTTGAACCCGGTATTTTTCTGATTGGATATAGACCTGATTAGCGAACCCTTCCCGTCATAAACCTCTAATACTAAAGTGTCTTTTTCACTCGTCGAGTCTGGCAAAATGTAATCGAAGATTACACCATTCATTGGATTTTGACCCGCACCTCTGGCTTTGGGACTGGCATCTGTCGTAAATCTGTATTGTTGTTTGGGATTAAAAATCGAAATACGATCCTTTGGTGCCTGCTCTCCTTTTTGTTGCAGGATGCTTAAATCATCCAATATCCAAAATGCCCGGCCAGAGGTTGCTACTACCAAATCATTATCTGCAATGGTGAGATCGGTTATGGGACAGATCGGTAGATTTTGCTGAAAAGCTTCCCAGTTTTTCCCATCGTCGAAACTTATCCACAGCCCGCTTTCCGTACCTGCGTATAACAGTCCTTTTCGGACAGGGTCTTCACGTACGACCCGTACAAAATTGTGCTCCGGCAAGCCTTTATCAATCCGCTTCCAGGATTTGCCAAAATTATCAGTTTTATAAATGATGGGGGAAAGATCACTGAATTTGTATTTGGTAACAGCCAGATAAGCAGTAGCAGGATCATGTGGAGATACTTCAACAGCATTGATCAAGGCTTCACCCAGTGCTTTTGGGCTGACATTCTGCCAATCCCGCCCTTCGTTTTGAGTGAGATGGACCAGACCGTCATCCGTTCCGACCCAAATAGTACCAGCCTGGTGGGGTGAAACGGCCAGATAACTTATCGTATTATAGACTTCACCTCCGGCAGCTTCGTTGGTAAAAGGTTCACCACCAATCGTATGCTTGGAGGTATCGTTACGAGTGAGATCAGGACTAATTTCCTGCCAGCTATAACCTTCATCATCACTACGCAAAATCAGGTTTCCTCCGTGGTAAAGAATTTTGGGGTTTTGAATTTGGCTGACAAGAGGGGAGTTCCAATTGAAGCGATACTTCATATCCACCGGATTAGTTCCAAGATTAAGCTGTGGATAAGCCATGATGTTCTTTCTTATTTTGCTCTTTGTATTGTAAGAATCAATAAAGCCCTGAATACTCGTTCCATAGACCATTTCGGGATCTTCGGGATCAAAGGCCAGAAATGCGGACTCACCTCCGGCTACCGGAAACCAATCCTCATCGCTAATATTGCCAAAGCGCGTTTTACTGGCTATGCAAACAGTAGAATTATCCTGTTGACCGCCATAAATATGATAGGGAAACTGTTGATCAGCGATTACCCGATAGAATTGAGCCGTTGGTTGATTATTCTGACTTGACCAGGATTTTCCGCCATTAAAAGTAATGCATGCGCCCCCGTCATTACCGAGGATCATATTTTTAGGATTAGCGGGATTAATCCATAAATCGTGCTGATCTGTATGCGGATTGGGAATCCGTTGAAAAGACTTCCCGCCATCGACAGATTTTAGCATAGGAGCATTCAGAACATAAACAATATCCTCATTTACCGGATCGCAAAACAACTCGATGTAATACCATGCTCTTGCAATAGTAACTCTTTGATTGTTGACTTGTTGCCAGGATTGTCCACCATTATCTGAACGATAAACACCGCCTTTTTCAGCTTCGATATTGGCATACAACCGATTAGAGTTTGCGGGAGATACTTTTACAGCTACTTTACCCATCTCTTCTGGAAGCCCTTTGCTGAGTCGTTCCCAGTTATCTCCTCCATCAGTTGATTTCCAGATACCCGAATGCTCGCCACCACTGCGTATTTTCCAGGGATACCTCTGATGATCCCACATTCCGGCGTATAGAATTCTGGGATTATTATGATCCATACTCAAATCAGAGGCTCCGCTATGTTTATCCACAAAGAGGCATTTTTTCCAGGTTTGTCCACCATCTTCCGAGCGATAAACACCCCGATCTTCACTTGGGCCCCACAGAGCGCCTTGTACAGCTACATAGACCATATCGGGATTTTGGGGATGAATGATAATTGAAGAAATATGCATTGATTTTTCCAGACCGATATGTGTCCAGCTTTGCCCGGCATCAGTTGATTTGTAAAGGCCGTCACCATGTGAGGTCATTACTCCGCGCACCGCATGTTCGCCCATTCCCGCATATATGACATTTTGATCGCTTGGCGCAATGGCAATAGCACCTACTGAACCTGATTTTAAAAAGCCATCGCTAATGTTGCGCCAACTGATCCCGGCATCCTCCGTTTTCCAGATACCTCCACCAACGCCACCAAAATAATAAGTTAGCGGATCACCGGGGACACCACATACCGCATTGGTCCGGCCTCCTCTAAAGGGACCGATATTGCGAAATTTAAGGGCATTGAATTGTTTTTCGGGGCTTGGCTTTTCAGCGGGTTCAGTTTTTTTAGATTTTTGTGCTTGTACGAAGAGTGAGCTGCACAGCAAAGGAATTAAAATCAATAAGTAGATTTTCTTCATAGTATTTGATTTTTCGAAAGACTGAAATTACTTAAAAAGTAGGAAGAATTATAAATATGGAACTCATTCATTTTTATAAAAAATAACGTTTTCCCCCTTACCTTTTTGTGGATTGAAGTAACACTCCTTTAGTTACTGTTTGCTAGTAAGGTCCAGTGCGCATTTTAATAATGGATTCATGCTATTCTAAATCAAACAGAGAGTAGATCTACGCCTATGGTTTTTATAATTAATTGATAGTTGATGAGCCGGTAGCCTCTTAGGAGTAGCTGCCGGTTTTTTCTGCTGAAAATGCGCTGGAACAAAAAAGGGAATCTCAGAATTTTAGACTACGTTGCTATCTTAGTTCTTGTAAATACCGGAATCATCCTGACCGCTGTTGAAAATGTACGCGAATAATAACGTTAAGGTACCAAACGAGAATAAGACCCCAGAGAAAAAAGAAGTTACACAATAATACAAAACAGAAAAAATGAACAAGAGATTTTCCCTGATTCTGACATTGATCTTACTTCCATTATTTTGTATTTCACAAGTTGAAAACAAATTTCACTTAAGGCTTGAAGCTTCACCAAGTTTTTCAAAAATAAAACCAACTGAATTGTTTCCAAGTGAGTATATACTGTGCTTCAATGCTCATTTGAATGTCGAGTTTCCACTGTCTTCAAAAGTTACTTTATTAACAGGGATTGGAGTTTTAAATACCGGTGAAAAGAGGTCGAAAGAAATCGATTTTATGGATATCGATAAAACAAAAACAAGAAATGATTTCTATTTCGTTAGTATCCCTCTTGGAATAAAGTATTATATCAACAGATTTTTCATTTCTCCCCAGGCATCAATATCAATATTTGTTTACGATCGTGAAAAACATACAGTTTTCTATCAAGACGGTGAAGTAGAGACAGAAAGAAGAAGAGTAGAACTATACGATTCAGATTTTAACAGAATTACATTTCCCTTAATTCTATCTTTAGGTAAAGAGTTCAATATTGGAAAAACGGAATACCTTTTAGGTGCAAGAGCTTATTACTCGATGAATGAACTAATTACGAATACTCCGCTGAGATCAAATAAATATTTTGGTTTGGGATTGTTATTTGGAGTGAAACTTAAATAAAAAAGTGGTTTAAATTTATTCGAATTGTATTGATGTAAGTGATTGATCTAATAATTTTTGCTAATATCTTTTCGTACATTTATGGAAATTATGGTTTATGCCGACGCAGACTAAAGAAAATTACCTGAAAGCGATTTATGCGCTCTCTAAAGGCGGGAACGAAGTTTCGGTGACGGAGCTGAGTAAAGAGATGAAAGTGAGTGCCCCGACCGTGAATAATATGGTCAAAAAGCTGGAGGCGGCAGGCTGGGTTACTTACAGGAAATACAAACCTTTAAAACTGACCAATAAAGGAAGAACAGCCGCAGCGATGGTAATTCGCAAACACCGTTTGTCAGAAATGTTTTTGGTAAAAATAATGGGCTTTGGCTGGGAAGAAGTCCACGATATTGCCGAAGAAATGGAACACATCCATTCCGAAAAACTATTTGACCGAATGGATGAGTTATTGGGATATCCAACTATCGATCCACACGGTTCTCCAATCCCGGATAAATCCGGAGTAATCACCAGAAAAGATTATATCAGGCTCTCGGAGGTAAAAGAAGGGCAAACTGCCAGGTTTTGCTCGCTCGAAAATAGTTCCGCTGAACTGCTGCGTTTCCTGAATGTAAAGCATATAAAACTGGGGACCGAGATTACCATTCTAAAAATCGAAGCTTTTGATAAAAGCTGTCTGGTCGCATATGATCAGTACAGTTCTGTGATGCTTAGTCATGAGGTATGTAAATGCCTGATGGTAGAGGTGATTAAGTAATTATTTCTTTTCCACTTTCATTTATTCCTTTTGTGTATTCGATCCAGAATTGCTAATTCCTTGTAGTGAGGGGAAGTTGTTTAGTAAAATAAATTTGGTTTATAATATAAACTAGTTTATATTTGTAATAAGAATTTGAATGCTATGAGAGATCGTAAATTATCTAAAGAAGAGAGTCTTGAAGTGATAGAGGAAATGATCGCCCTGGCTAAACGCAAAATTGATAGCAGCGGCTTTCACTTCATTTTATGGGGTATACTCGTGATTTTTGCCAGTCTTGCCCAGTATGCATTATTGAAATACGATTTTACAGAATTTGCTCATTGGGTTTGGTTTATTGTTCCTGTTGTTGGCCTCCCCATTGCTTTTATTTATGAAAGACGTAAAAATCGGATGAGAGGAGTGAGGGGAAAGTTTGATAGGATTTATGGGAGTTTATGGCTTGCCTTTGGTATAACAATATCCGTAGCAGTATTTGTTAGTATATCCAATCAGGTGAACCCAATTGCTTTTATCCTTCTCCTGATCGGATTGGCCACTTTCGTGTCCGCTGTGATCTATCAATTTATACCTCTAATGCTAGGGGCTGTAATCTTTTGGATAACTGCTCTGCTTTGTCCGCAATTCGATAATCTGAATCAGTTATTGCTTAATGCAGGAGCTATCTTTCTCGGGTATATCATTCCCGGGATTATTTTGTGGAATAAAAACAGACTTAGTGTTTAAGCCACTGGATCCATTATTAAATTCTGAGTTGCGCCTGGCTATAATGAGTCTCTTAATAGGGGTGGAAGAGGCTGACTTCAAATTCCTAAAAGAAAATACAGGGGCTACTGCCGGAAATTTGAGTGTACAATTGAAGAAATTAAGTGCAGCCGCTTACATCGAGATCAAAAAATCATTCAAAGGTAATTATCCGCATACCACCTGCAAATTGACTCCAAAAGGAATAAAGGCTTTCGAAAAACATGTGGAAGCATTAAAATCATACATTAATATTAAAACTAAAAAAGATGAAAGCTAAATTGATTGTTCTCTGTTTATTTGTTTTGATCAACTTCGAAATCAGTGCCCAGGAGCGTGAATTAAATTCGGGTTTTGGTCTGGGATTCCAATTAGTGCAATTCCAAAATGATTTTGGACTGGGACTAAATTTTGTAAGCCCGTATTTTGCCGATGGACACATAGGTATCAGACTTAAAGCAAACCTGATGTATAATCAAAATGTAATTGATGGCCTTACCGAATGGGTTCCTTATGGAAATGCTTCTTTGGGTCTAATTGGGGTTGGAACACAGCTTAGTGAAAACATAAGACTATATGGAGAAGGAGGATTTTTGATTTTAATGCCCTCCGATAAGTTGTCTTCGGAAGATGTTGAGATTGGAGGCTATGGGCATTTTGGTTTCGAATTCTTCTTTTCACAGGGCGGATGTTATTTCATTGAGATCGGTGGAGTAGGGACGGGAGCAGTTGCTGATAAAATCCCCAGCGAGCCGATCTTTTCCAATGGAATGAGTATTAGCGCCGGTTTGCGCTATTTCTTACAGTAATCAATTCTCCCGGTCGGATGGATTTTCTGTGAAGATACTCTTAGTCTGAGCTATTGCTTCGGGAGGAATATATTTATATGCCTGGCAATTAGGAGATGCTGCTATTGTATCTATTAATTGTACTAAGCTGAAATCTTGGGGAGAAATTCGATTTTCGTTATTCGATTCTCGAAGCTCGAAAGTCGAATAACGAAAGTCAAATGCTTTTTAATTTCTGGAGATCGTTGTCCCTGGTTGTTTTGTCAGTGCAGTTAATTTTTAGTTTTTTCCTTTCTTGCGATCTTTTGATCATTATTGCTTTCGTAGATCGTATAATTCTCGTATTTCGCCAGGTCGGTTTCTACCCAGATATCCTTGCCAATGTTGCAAAGAACAATCATTTCGTCATAAAGTGCATTTCCCTGATCGATTCGCCGTTCTACGGCAATATCCCGGTCAGATACTTTATCCTGTTGAATATTTAATGCATTTTCAAAATTGCGGCAGGCATCCGTCACTCTCTGAATTGTATTTTCATTCACACCTACTTCGCTGAGAAAGTCGATCTGCTGACGGGCAACTCTCGCTACTCTGCGACCGCAAAATAGCAATTGTGCATCGGTCATGTCTCCCATCTTGGAGGTTCCGAATTTGCGATAACGTCCGGTTCTGTTGCTATATTTCATCGCTACTCTGGTCATCAGACTACGGATGGCAGTTTTGAGCTTTTCGGCAGCTGCGTATTTCTTCTCGGTTACAAGCATCTGATCTCCCACCAGTTCATCATCATCCGGAAGGCTACGAAATTTATCACACATCGCTGCGAATTTTTGCATTCGCTCCGTTTTGTAACCGTATTGTTCAAACTGCTGGCGATCCCGGTTAGCGTATTTCAAGCGTTCGACACATTGTAAATAAAGGTCAGCGTCGGGAAAGTTATACTTTCGATGAGAACTTTGCTTTTTCATGTTCCAAGTGCTTTATAAAAGATTAATAATCAATCCAATGCAAATATAGATGATCATTTAGAAAAAGTAAAGTTTTTGTCAAGGAAAGAAAAATTAACCTTATTTATAGTTATTCGTTACTCATTTATAATTTTCTTTTTATTTTAATCTCGAATCTCGAACCCAACTTAATAAAACAAACTCTCGCCCATAATGACTTTATCCAGTAGCTGAAGGGTACAATCTTCTCGGATGTTATAAAGGCGTTTGACCTGGTCGGCCTGATATTTTTCGACAATGATATTGGCTCCGCCGTACTCGGGCTTTTTCTGGTAGGCAGTAAAACCCTGATCGCAATTGAACATAGTGATATCATCGATGAATAGAGTGGACAAATCTTTGGAAGCAACAGCTATAACGGAGTTTTTTATATTTACATTAAAAACGCTGGCGTCGGTATGTTCTCCTACACTGATGCCTTTATCTCCTGCACCATCCACTAAAGCGCCATCCACCAGAATTACGCTACCACTAAAATCCATTCCGTCATTTCCGGAATTTATAAACCTGGAGTTTTCTATTTTTCCTTTACAAAAATCCGTGTCAAGACCATCACTATAGGCATTATTGATCTGACTATTCTTAAACAAAAACTCCGAATTGACAATGTTCAGGCCATCTTCACTAACATTATTTCTAAAAATACTACGCTCGATATGAACATTCGCTTTATAGAACGTTACTGCTCCGGTCAAGGTCCAGCCGGGCTCTTTCAAAGTATCAAAGCCATCAAATATAGCATAGTATAATTTAGATTGCCGACTGGTTTCCAGTACGATAAAACCTCTTGCGCTTTTATCAGAAGATTTTATTAAAACCGGTTCGGCTTCTGTTCCCCGGATAAATACAGGCGATTGGGAGATGAACTTTGCCTTTTTGATGAAATCCAATTGACAACCCGCTTCAAATATCACTTCGTATCCGGAAGGAATAATAATTGGTTCTGTAATTCGATGCTTCCCTTTTTTAAAAAAAACAATTCCTTGTGCAACCGAATAGACTTCATTAGGGACCAGCTCGATATCCTTGAATATCTTCTGACGTATGCTTAAACGATCGTATAGCGGCCAATCGGCCAAAGAAGTAAAAAAGACAGAGTCAATACCTACCGGTTTGTAAAAAAGATATTCGGCGGATTTGGGGACTACTATCTCTTTATATTTAACAGGTTGTTGATCCCGATAGGCATGAATGATGGTTCCCCATTCCGGATGAATTACCGTAGTATCCTGTTGCGAGCGAAGGTCATGTATTTTTCTTTTGAAAAAGGCTTCTAAAACCAGCTGGTCGTCCAGGGTATCCTGAATGCCAAATTGATCGATTCCGGTCCCGATGAGTTGCACGGGTAAACCATGATTATTGCCCACTTTGATAGTTTGAGTGTACTTATCGCTTTTTTGTGTATAGACTTTTACACTAAACTCATCATAAGGCAAAACCAGGCTATGCATGCGTTGAGCATTGATTAAAAAACGCTCAAGATCAAATTCATAGTCTTCAAATTCGGTCTGGATCAGGGTTTCCCGCAGCTTTAAATCCTCTTCAATATTTGCAAAAAAGGCATTCAAAAAACTCCTTGAGGTATACTTATACAAATAATGCGCATATTTGGCGGTAAAGTCCAGGTCGAGAAAAAATAATTGTTCTACGTGTTTTACCTCTGCATTTTTTGAATTATAAGCTCCCATCCCCAGGAAGAAATTTTTGCTATAAGGTAATTCAGCAAAGCCATCAAAACCAATTGGTTCGAGTTTGCTACTTAAAGGATTGAAATAATATCTTTGATTGTGCCAGGTCAGACCGTGATAAGCATTAAAGGCATCGCAGAGTGCCATATACTTTGCCATTAGATCGAGGTCGAAAATATCTCCAATTGCAATTTCTCCATTTCTGTATTGATCGAGCAGGAGGATAGCTTCTCCCGTTTGCTGGCTAAGTAAACTATCTTTTAATAAAGTATTACTCCTGAAAGGAGCCAGGATAGCTCCATCGGGCCTTTTATTGATCATATCCACTTCAAAGTCAAGCCCTTCCAATTGTTTTAATTGTCTTTTAAGACCGGACCAATAGCCATTTTCAGAAAATCTGATAATGGGTCCTTCCCGGCGTTTTTGTCTTTCGAGCAAGACCTTGTCAAAATGCTCTTCAATAGCGTAAACACCACGGCTTTCTTTATTAATATCTAATTGTAAAAAATCGTAATAAGTAGTAAGTACCCCTTCCTGTTCAAAAGCTTTGTGCAAAACCCATTCGTGCAGGTGTAAACGTGCCGAGGGGGTATGTAAAGAAAAATATCGTAAACGGTTATAGGCTTCTCCGGTTTTCACTTTAATACGAAAAGACCATTTATTGTCTTTTAAATGATCGAGCCAATCGCCTTTCAGACGGAGTTGCACTTTATGACTTTCGTCGGTATCTAAGTTGTGAAGTTTGGCTTTAACCCAGTCGTCATCACTCGATTCCAGAATCCCGTTTTGCAGGGCTGCTTTTCTTTTATTATTCAGTTTTTTCAGTGCTTTTTCCTTCAACTGGATATTGAGCTGTGGAGGGGCCCATTTTTCCTGATTAAATGTAAGCGGGGCACTGATTCTGTCGATTAAAAGATCATCGAAATATACCGGATAGGCGCCTTTGGAGTATACATAAACGTTAATATTATCAACTGGGCGGTAATAAGGAATCGTGAAATTGATTTCCAGCAATTCCCAGCCTCCAACTGATTTTATGATCGTATTCGTGCCTATATAAAACTGTTTTGGATCATCGGCGGCTACTACCAGATAGCCGTCATCACCACCTTCTTCCCGATAACGCCAAACAGAAGCTTTATATGATTCTCCCCGTTGAATAGCGGGAAGTTGAAAAAACACACCGTATTGCGCATCATTGGATTTTTTCAGAAAACAAGAGTATTTCCCACTTCTGGAATAATCGCTACTTTGTGTTTTGGCAGATTTGAATTTATAATCGCCTGCAAGAAAAAAATCCCCGTCTCTCACTTCTAAATCACAATAATAGGAGTTTGGTGATGGATTATCGCTTTTAGTGAAATAACTGATCGGATACAATAAGAATACAAGCACTATTGCCAGCAAACTGAACAACACAATTTTTGTCTTTTTCCCATTAGAGGCGAGTGCATGCTTGTCCGAAATAATCATAAAATCAAATCAGGTTGATCAACAATAGATAAATTTGTCTTTTCGGAAAGACCGGAAATTTCATTTTTTGCTTTTGCCAATTGCTCAATGGATTCAGCTTTGCAAATAAAGGATAAGTCCATCCCTTTTTCGAGCGTATCCAGTCTTTTTAATTCGACATAGGGAAAAATACCGCTCAGGAGTTGAATAACCTTGTTTAAATCGTCAACATCCGTACTGATATTGACAAACATTCTGTCTTCTTGCCGGATTCCGGCCCTTTTCAGGAAGAGTCGATTAATGTACAGGATAGTGATAATCAAAGCAAAAGCAATCGTTGCCAGAATCGGCTGGTTTGCACCTCCGGCCAGTCCGATACCAATGGCAAAAAACAAAAAGGTTAATTCTTCGGGATCTTTGATCGCGGCTCTGAAACGTACAATAGATAATGCACCTACCAAACCCAGCGAAAGCGCCAGAGAAGATTTTACGATCATAATAATCAATAGTGTACCGAGTGCGAGAGGCAAAAAGGTATTGGCAAATTTGCGTCTGTTCGAAATGGCGGTTCCGAAATGAATGTAGTATAAACGCAGTAAAATACTAAGTAAAGCAACAATGAGCATATTCAGGAGAAACTCTCCAAAGGGAATATTATTCGTAAACTCCTCAATATATTTAGCCTCTAATTGTTGTAGTAAATCCATATTGACTATTTAAGGGCACTGTTGTCGAAAGTATGACACTGAAGTAAGCTTTTGGGTATTGAATATTGAATTAACTCTTACTGATACCTGAAAACCGTTTTTCAAAAAAATCAAATGAATAATCTGTTTTGATCCATTGAACTATCATGCATTTTACAACACTACCTATTTAAGATCGCGTTAAGCTGCAAAAATAAGTTTTAGTATGATTAATTCGATAAAATGGCGAAGAGAAATTTGTCTATATAAGTTGTAAAGATGTTAATAGTGGAAGGATATATGGGCCCAGGGGACTTGAAGTAGCGAAGCAGTTGATAATATGGAAGGTTCTAAAGCCTGAAAGTGTAAATTCGACTTAAAAGAAAGAGGGTATTCTAGATTCGAATACCCTTTCCAACAAACTATAAACAAACAAAAAACATTAGATTCTGAATTTCAGACATATTATATGTCAGAACTAATGGAATTATAACAATACTTTTATAAAAAGGTTGACTTGGTAAGATGCAAATTGTCTTAATAAATTGAGCAAAAGTTTTTCTCATTTCCGATAGCTGGACTACTTTGGGCTCCGGCCATTCCTATCCGTTTTTTAAAGGACTCATTCGCTTTTAGAAAACCATAGTGCGATACTTTTTGCAGGCATAGTCCCAAAGAGCTTTGTTAAGCCAATTTTATCGTTTTACAAGCTGCTGTTCCATTATTTGTTTAATAAAAACACCTTTTCATTTGAGTCAAGAAAGAAAGAGGGGAAATCGTACAAATACTAGGTAGCTTTTTATCTTTATACCGATTTTGAAAAGATGAATGATAGATTGATGTTTTTCAACCGGAGATTGACCTTTTTTATAATGCCGTACCCCTGCTTGGTAGCAATACCATTTAATGCAAAACTCCGGAACAATTTATTTTGAGTATAAAATGAGAAAAATCGAGCTGGGCTCAGCAAATGTTATTATTGTCGTTGGTATTCGGAAACCTTCAAAAAAGCTTTCCAGCTTGGTCGGGTTTGGGCTTTTGATCTGCTGCTTCTGTTTTTCAGCTTGTAAACCTGAGGTAAGGAATAGCAAAAACTACCTTTTCCTGGGACATACTTATCAATGGGGGGTAAAGGATAATAACCGGATCGATTATCGGTTGGAGGGCCTTGATTTTGGGAAGTACGATCAAATCTGGCTCGGTGGTGACCTTTGCGCCCGAACCAATGAAGATACAGCTACCCTGGATTATTTGGACAGTATATTTGATCTCTCTGCGCCCGGGACCCATTGGGCACTGGGCAACCACGATGTTAAATACGGTCCGCTGGAGTGGATCGAACAACGTACTGGCCGGAAATCATTTTACAATAGCCATTTTAACGGAATTAATTTAATGGTATTGAATACCAACGAGTTTTACCATCCCAATTATCAGCCTAAACCGGAGGAATGCGACTTGCTTGCCAGGCAAATGAAAATGCTCACAGATATGGCGGATACCATCTCGGTGGCGACTCATCTGATTGTCTTGCATCATCATTGCCTGCTGACAAACAAAATGACAGACAGTACACTGATTCTATCACGGATTTTTAACTGGTATATGCATGGGCTGAAAGTAGATTGTGAAAATGCACTTACTTTTGAGACCGGGATTTATCCGATTTTGCAGCGTGTTCAGGAAAAAGGGGTACAGGTAATCTTAATCGGCGGAGATTTAGGGCAGCGTAGTAAAAGCTTCGAGTATCGAAGCAAAGAAGGGATTTGGTTTTTGGGTTCCGGGATCAATAATTCAGCCATAGACATCTATCTTCCGGAATATGTAACCGACACAAGTGCGGACAAAGTACTCCTTTTTGAGCATCAAATGGAACAAGCGGCTCTAGAGTGGAAATTTGTAGAACTGGAAAAATGGATAGAGACAGAGGGGCTGAAAAAGGAATGAGGTTTTAGACTTTTGCCTAAAACCTCATTCTTTATGTATGCAAGCTAATTCTTATTTAGCTTTTGATTTATAAGTATTCAAACTTGTCGTTTTATAAGCGTTGGTACTGATGTATTTCAACTCCTTCATGAAATCATCCTTTTTCTTATAACCTTTGGAAACTATCAGCTTTCCTTCATTTTCATCAAGAAAAACATATTGTGGATAAGACATACGCCCATCCAAAAGTGTATAAGCAAACTGATGAACGCCTTTTCTACCGTAATTAGAGAGGAATTTATAGGTATTACCACCATAAACAATATCATCTTTCTGCTCAGCATCCAGTTTTACACAGTAAAAATTATCATTCATATGTTTGGCAACTTCCGGATCTGAAAAGGTAGTCGCATCCATTCTTTTGCACCAGCCACACCAATCCGTATAGACATCCACAAAAATTTTCTTCTTTTTCTTTTTATTGGCTTTAACGGCCTCTTCCCAGGTATACCACTTAACTGCTTTTCCGGGCATATCAGCAGCCTTGTCTTTAGAAGGCATAAAAGAAGCAAAGATCAGTGCGACAACTAATAAACCTCCGAGTTGAAATACTTTATTCATGACTATAATTTTATTTAATTTTTTAATAGCTCTTCAAATTTATTATATTTTTTTAAAAGTCTAAAGGCACTGTTCCCTTACTTATCCTCTTTTTAACAACTAATTAACAAAAACCTACTTACTTGCTTTTATAGGTTTTAAGAAAATCATCAAAACTCGTGGTTTTAAAATGATCTTCACTGATAAAGACCAGTTCTTTCATGATGGTTTCGGCGTCTTTATAACCGGGAGAGACCGTAATTCTTTTTTCATCTTCAGCTAGATAAACAAAAGCGGGATATCCCATGCGCCCATCCAGCAGGGAATAAGCCAATTCGTGGTATCCCCGACGGCCCTTTCCGACGTATTTCAAGGTATGTCCTTTGTAATTGATCTCTTCTTTTTGCTCCGCATTGAATTTTACAGCATAGAAGTTATCATTCATGTACTTAATCACATCTTTATTCTTAAAAGTCGAATTATCCATTCGCTTGCACCAGCCACACCAATCTGTATAAACATCGATGAAAATCTTCTTCTGCTCTTTTTTATTGAGTTCAATAGCTTCTTCCCAGCTATACCATTTGATGGATTCCTTGGCTTCCGGAGCAGGGCTAAAAGAACTGAAAATGATGCTTGCAAGTAATAAAGTACCTATTTGAAAAACAATTCGCATGATTTGGCTATTTTTTATCAGTATTAGTTAACGAAGAAGTTTGTTCTTCGACGTGTTTAAAATTAATAAGGAAAAATTATTCCACAATTTATTACATTTCTAAATACTTTGTGATTTCGAATAAGTGGATTAGGAAGTAATTTAACAGTAATTAACATAAAATGAAGAAAATTGTCGTCGCGGTTGGTGGTTCCAGCGGATCAATTTACGCTAAAGTTCTTTTTGACCGGCTGGTTCAATTGAAAGACCAGATCGAAAAAGTCGGAATTGTAATGAGCGAAAATGCCAAATACAATTGGCAACTGGAGTTGAAAAGTCAGTCTTATGAGCAGTATTTAACAAAAAATACACCGTTCAATGCTTTTGACAAGATGGATTTCATGGCGCCTTTTGCTTCCGGATCGGCAAAATACGAGACGATGATCGTTTGCCCTTGTTCAATGGGCTTAATGGCCAGAATTGCAGCAGGTATATCCAATGATTTGACTACCCGTGCAGCGGATGTCATTCTCAAAGAAAGAAGAAAACTTATCCTTGTGATTCGCGATACTCCTTATAGTCTGATTCATATCAATAATATGAAAGCGGTTACCGAAGCTGGAGGAATCATTTGCCCTGCCAGTCCTTCTTTTTACAGCAATCCGCAAACCTTTGAGGAACTTGCAGGTACGGTGGTTGACCGGGTGCTCGATTTGGCGGGATTTGATCTGAAGAGCTACCGCTGGGGCGAGGAGTAATAATTATGTTTTATGCCTCTTTCGTTTCCATCTCCGGTGTGACCAGAGCCAATTTTCGGGCTTTTGCCGGATGATTTGTTCCAGTTTGTCCATGTACAGTTTGGTTAAAGCTCCGGGAGGCAGTTCCGATGGATTTTGATGCAAAAGACTGGCTTCTATAGTATAATAGCCTCTGCGCTGGCGCTGAACATCAAAATAGATCGCCGGATAATCTGTTCTCTGGGCTATTTTATCCGGACCATTAATACAGGCCGTGTCCTGATTTAAAAAGTCCAGCCAATAGGCATTTTTAGTATTCGAAGGACTTTGATCGGCAATGAGTACGAATAAACTGGGGCTATCTTTGTGTTTGACGAGGCTCCTGGCCGTTTCCTGCATGTGAATCACTTCTGTGCCGTATCGGGCTCTGTTTTGCCGGATGAAACGATCGATATATTTATTTTTAATCGGTTTGGAAATTCCGATTACGGGCCCTTTAATTTGTCCGGCGGTTGCAAATGCACCCCACTCCCAGTTGTTATAATGGGCTACCAGACCGATTACCGACTGACCTTTATTAAATAAGTTGCTGACCAATTCGGGATTCCTGAATTGGTATCTTTTGATCAATTCCGATTCTTTACTGGTCATTCCCTTGATTCCTTCGAGTAATATATCGCTCAGGTTTTGGTAGCTTTTTTTTAAAATAGTGTCTATTTCTTCTTTTGATTTTTCAGGAAAAGCTTTCTGCAGGTTTTGTATAATGACTTTCTTGCGATAGGGATAAACGTATTGGAAAAAGAGCGCCAAAACATCTGAGATTTTGTAGAGCCAGGAAAAAGGGATAAGACTGATTGATAAAACAGCAATTCTGAAAAAGATATAGGCAAACATATACGTGTTTCAAAATGATTAAAAAAGGCTGCCTTGGCTAGAGTGATTATAAGGTACTTCTTCAATTAAAGAAGGATCATTAAAACTTACTTTGTTAAGCTTTGAGGAAACAGTATAGGCGCGTAATAGTTCATCGGGATAAGGGCGAATCATCTCAATTGCCGCTTCAGGAGAAACTTTTTTATCCAGCCATAAAGCTTCTTGTGCGGGGAGTAAAATAGCGGGCATTCGATCATGAATATCTTTCATCAATTCATTCGGGGCTTGAGTAATCACAGAGAAACTAAAGACATCCTCTCCTTTATCATTTTTCCAAATTTCCCAAATACCTGCAAGCGAAAACAGGGTCTGATCTTTCCGTTCGATTCGATAGGGGATTTTGTTGCTGCCGATTTTCTTCCATTCATAAAAGGCATCGAAAGGAACAAGACATCGACGTTCTCGGATGGCCTGTCTGAAGGAGGGTTTCTCAAGAACCGTTTCAATACGGCTATTGATCAGCTTGGAAGCGATGGAACTGTCTTTTGCCCAATAGGGGATAAGCCCCCATCTGAAAAACTGAAAATGCCCCGGATCAAGATTGGTGATAACCGGATGCAAATGGCTGGGTGCAATGTTATAACTGGGCGCAAAACCATGCTTTTCCAAAGCATCCCGATAGAAACTTGCTTTGTATCGCTTTTCCAGTTCTTTTCGACTCTTGCTTAAACTTGCACGTCCACACATAGGATCAGGGTTAGTTCGTAAAATACAAGGGGAAGTTTTTATGTTTTTAAAGAGCGTTCAGGTCTGATGAAACCTGGATAATTGTTTGTCCTGTATTCAATTAGATAAATGCCTGATACAAAACGACTTTATAAGTCCATTGCTCATTCTAAAAGTTAAATTTAAAAAAAATCCCCGATAGCCGAGCTATCAGGGAACTTTGATATATGCTGAATTAGGTTCAAGTCATACTTCCTTTTCGTAATAGCGCATGATGGCTTTGACATCTTTATCCATTCGATATTCCGGTAAATAATGGAAAAACCTGTCTGCATCCTGAAAGTTTTCCATCAAAGCTTCTCCCAGAGCATCCATGGCCTGTTTGCGCTCGTTTAGTTTAAAATGTATGGCAGCTTTACAGAAATACATATCTGCACCGAAAGCATAGGATTCAGCTTCCGTAATCACTTCCAAAGCCTCTTCAATCCCTCCTATTTCCAGTAAAAAATTAGCATAGGCTACCCAGTTTTCACTCAATTCCGGTCCCATTTCTACTGCCTTTTTGTAAAACGGAAGTGCTTTTTGATACCTTCCCATTTCTTTATAAGCTATCGCTAATGCGATCATATAATCTTCCCGGTGATTATCAATTTTGATGGCTTGATTGTAAAAATGAATAGAGCTGGCAAATTCACCCTTTTGCGCATAACATTTTCCAATATGGAAATATACCTCATCCGCCAGTTTATTGATTCCCAAGGCTCTGTAATAATAGATTTTCGCTCTTTCAATATCACCGAGAAACTCGTGGCATTGACCGATTTTCAATAAAATCTCATCATCTCCATGGAATAGCTGGAGTCCGTCTTCCAATGCTGTTAAAGCCTTTTTGTACAATTTCAGATGAAAACATACTTCAGCATATTCCTTATAGGCCGGTTCGAAACGTTCATTTGTGATGAAAGAATATTCGAAAGCATCCATAGCCTCACTGTATTCTCCCAGAAAATAATGGGCCTGGGCCAGATTAAACCATGCCGTGTAAGAATAGGGGTTTTCGTCAAGGACAGAGGTATGCAATAAGATACTTTCGTGATGCCTTTTGGTTAGCTCTACGGCAATATAAAGCTTTTGTAAAGCTTCATCATTGAATGGATTGAGCTGAACCGCTTCATTGAGGCATTGGTACATACGCTCGAAATCATCAGACTCTTCAAAAATCAAAGCTTCGACGAATAATACATTGCTTCTTTCAGTCTCTGTCGTATAATAATCGTATTTTAATTCGTAAATAAGTTGCCTGGCTTGATCTATTTCCTGGAGGGCAAGGTGGGCTTTGGCACGTAGAATATCCGTTTCAATAAAAGACTGACCAAAAATTTCAGCTCTGTCAAGCGCGTCAAATGCCAGTTCCTCCTGGCCGGTTTCTATTAATAATAAGGCTCTTTTAGTATGTAAGCGTGGTGAAAATTTGTACTTATCCAAAGCGAAATCAACAATCTCCAGAGCATCTGCGCGATTGGTTTGGGCAGATACATGATTTATCAGATTTAAAAAATCGATTTCCCGCAAATGGATATTAGTACCATTTTTTAGTAAAGTGTCATAAAGATGCAGCAGCTCTTTAGCATCTTTGCGATTGTACTTATGCTTCATAGTGGCTGTGATAGTTTATGGGTTTATATTTCAAATTTTTGCTGCAGTTGCAAATGTCTAATACATAGCCGGTTCTGTACTTGTAGCTGGTCATTGTTGGTATCAATCTATTTTCGTTTTGGGTCTAATTAACGCTTCTCAGTAGTAATAGAGCCGATGTTGTTCGTTTTTCATTAAATGATCATGTCTGGAAATGTATAATAGTGGAGATTATGTATAATATTATACGTTTAGCGACACGGTCATACAATAATCCATAGCAAAATAAGAAGCATTAGGCATATAGGGGACTATGAATTATTATCTGGTATAATATGATTGACCAACGGTCAATATACTTTACGGGGTGGTCAGTGGAGTGTTACGCAAATAAATACATATTTATTTCTTGTATTTGATGCGCCGATGCATGAAAATTCGATTTATTCGATTTCTTCTTTAGCAATTTTTAAATCCCGATTTACGGCAATACTTGCATTTAGTTCGAATCCAAGCAGCAGGACAAAAGCATTGATTTGTATCCACAGCATGATGACTATAATGGTCCCAAAAGAAAGGTATAGATCATTATAAGTGCTAAAATCCTCGACATAAACGGAGAAAATAATGGAAGAAAGTATGGTTAGAATGGTAGCCAGTGTAGCTCCGGGAGAGAACCATTTGAATTTGACAAAAGTAGAGGCTCCATAGCGATAGATGAGTGAGATTCCCGAATAGAAAAGGGCAAGGACGATAATCCATTTCAGAATTTGAACCATTGTCGTTTGAAAGCGATTGGCATTGAAATAGGTTAATATTGCCTCCAGGGGTGTTTGACCTAAAACAATTAGAAAAACCGCTACCAGTACCAGGAAGGCAATGAGCATTGTCAGGAGTATAGCAACCATCCTTTTTTTCAATACGCTTCTTTTTTTAAAAGTATTGCTATGCGATTTTTCAAAACCACGGAAAAGTGTCATCATGCCGTTGGAGGAGAAAAAGACAGTCAAAATAAGTACAAAGTAGAGCCTTCCGCCATGTGTCTGCGTGGCAAGTTTGGAAATCATTTCAGTGATCTCTTTTCTCGCATTTTCGGGCAATATTTTTACCTCAGAGAGCAGATAACCGATTTGGCTAATAATAGTAGCACTAAAATCTACTTCACCTGAAGCACTTCTTACCAATAGTTCTTCCTGGATATATGGAATGATCAGATAATCGAAATATGGGAGTACATAGGGGATTAAAGTAAAAATGAAAATGATACCGGGAAAAATAGAAAGAAAAAAACTGAAAGCAACGGAGTTTGCCCTGGATGTCAGCGCATCTCTTTTGATCTCGTTTAAAATGAAAATTACCACATCATAGATCGGAACCTTAAAAAACCCGGGGAGAGAATGCGTTTTGGACCAATCCAGTACATTGACAATGATTGGTAAATTAAAGATAAAATTCCTGATTTTCTTAATGCTCGGAATCTTCACATCAACTATTATTATAATTGCTTGCTATTACTCTTCTGTGATTACGTGTTCAGGTTTATTAGTGCTTGCCGATATGGTAAAATCTGATATTGCTCTAAAAATACTTTGTCAGGGCGTCTCGCAAATATTCCGGACAAGCGATTCGCTCATTATTACCAGCCTTTATAAAGCATAATTTAACTGATCCACCATTTACCAACTCCCTGGTTTCATTATATATTTCGTGATGAAAGGTAATATTTTCCTCTGGCATCTTGCGAAGAATAGTTTTGATCGTTAGTAACTCATCGTAGAGAGCAGGTCGGACAAATCGCGAGTTCATGGAGAGTACCGGCATGAGAATACCATATTCACTCTCCATATCTTTGTAAGTCAGACCAATTGAGCGGATCATTTCTGCTCTTCCGATTTCATATAATTGAGCATAATTGCCATAATACAAATAACCCATTTGATCGGTTTCTCCGTATCTGACGCGTTTTTGGAAACTGTGTTCAAACATATCCTATGATTATCAATCTCTTAAAACCGGGCAAGTCATACAATGAGAACCACCTCTGGCTCTTGAAAGCTCGCTTGAAGGCAGGGTAATAATCGTATTTTCTACTTCCTCGGGCTTTTCCAGGCCTTTTTCAAATCTATCCAGTAGTTCCAAAGCGTGGATGACCCGGTAACCTGCCTTTTTAAAAGCTTCTTCTGTTTTAGGATTGCGATCATAAGTGAGTCCGATTCCCGGCTTTAAAGCGACCAGATTGCAGCCATCCGTCCATTGCTCTCTTTCCTGATAAGGGGATTCGCCGCCGCCACTGAGGATGAATTCCATATTCGCATTGATCTCCGCCAGGAAAAACTCTTTTACGGAAGGGTACAGGCGACAACTTCCGTCTTTGCGGTGTACTTCGACATTACTGCTCAGACCATCTACAATAATCGGTTTAAAAGCTACAATATGGTTGGTATTTATTTGAGTGAAAATGGTATCAATATGCATATAGGAGCGATCTGCCGGAATATTCACCTGCACTACATTTTTTACAATATCATTTTCGAAAAGCACTTTTTTAAGCAAATCGATGGCATGTTTGGTCGTCCTTTCACTATGACCGATCAATAAATAATCTTTATTAATGATCATTACGTCCCCTCCCTCCATTGAGACGGCTTCTCCTTTTCTGGAAGGTGGAAATAATTCAACTTTGTTAAGGTTAATTATTTTTCCATTGTCTTTCAGGTTTTCAAAAAGGGGATGAACCCAAAAAATAAAACGAGTCAGATAATTTTCCCGAAAACGGGCAGTCTTCGAGGCTTTGGTGATCAGCACATGATCATTGATCGTAACTGCAATATCTCTGGTAAAAATAAAATTGGGTATTGGATCAAAAAGAATGTAGTCTTCTTTTTCGAAATAACCGCTTATGAGAATTTCCGCAAGTTCTTCATTGGGCAAATCCAGCAGCATCTTTTCGACTGAACTTGGTAATTCTTCATAATCCACAATCTTTTCCACAACCTCTTTTCGGGCACTTTCATCAACATTTAAGGATTCCAGCAATAAAGTTTTGATTTCGAGTACATTATCTTCACTGATAAAAGCTTTTAGGATATTTACAAAAGTATCATGTTCTTCCTGCATTTTGGGTAGATGAACAATATCATCAAAGAGTAATTCTTCAGCTTTTTTAGGGGAAATTCTTTCAATTCCTGTGTCCGGCCGGTGTACGATGACTTTTCTCAGTGCCCCTATTTCAGAGGATACATGTACGGATGATGGATTCATTGATATCTTTTTACGATTTTAATTGATTAGCTTGATATAATTTTTGCATTACGAATGCAAACGTAAGAAAGTTAAATGATTAATAAAAAATATCGGGAGAGGAAAGGGAGGATAGGAGTAGCGATCCGCGATCACCGGTGTAGAGCTTGTGAAAGGATGAAGCACATAATCGCAATGAACAAGCCGATTGTTTTGGTGAATTAACCGTTTTTTTCTTACTTTGTAGATTAAATAAAAGGCTTTATCTAAAGCTTGTGTACTCCTTTAAACTAATCCTGAATTTCGTAAATTACTATAAAAAAAGTGTATGTTCGATAAGTTGAAGTCAATATTTATCATTGAGGATGAGACCGGGAAAAAGACGAATAAGACAGAACAGGAAAAAGCTGCTGATTCAAAGGCCAAAACCAGTCGCGAAAAGACAAGCCCAAACCCTAAAGTAAAGGCTACCGTATCTACTGGAAAAGTTTCTTCCAAATTTATGGATGTTTTGTTAAAAGCAATGGAAGCCAATAACCTCGATGGTTTTGATTATCTGGAGTTCAAGCATTCTTTGAAGTCGCTCGAAAAAATGCCAATGGATGAGCAAACCAGGTTTCAATCTGCTTATGCGATGGCTCAGACGATGGGGGCTAGCCCGGATCATCTGGTGAAAACGGCTAATCATTATATTCGGGTATTGCTTCAGGAGGAAGAAAAGTTTGGACAGGCTTTAAGCAATCAGAAAACCAGACAAATCGGAGACAAGGAGCAGAAAATTAAACAAATGGAGGCCTTGATCAAAGAAAAGAATAGCCGTATTGAAGAGTTGAAAGCTGATATCCAGAAGCATACCAAGGAAATGGAAAAAATGAAAACAGAGATTTCCAATGCTACGGTGAAAGTGGAATCTACTAAAAATGACTTTCATGCCTCGTTCAATCACCTGGTTGATCAGATCAAAAAAGATATTGAAAACATGAAAAATTATTTGAAATAACGATATTACTAGAAGTTGAATTGTAAAATTATAAGTGAATAATGAGTCAAGAATATAAACCGAAGTCATTTTGGAAAAAGCCTGAAGGGGTTACCGGAGGAATTGTGCTGGGGGGACTTTTGATTGGTGGCGGTATTTTATTTGCCAGCGTATTGCCCGCTCTGATCATCGCTGCTCAAAATACCCTGTACCTGGCGCTGATGCTTCTGGCACTCGGTGCAATTATTTACATGGTACTCGATCCGAAAATGCGCAATCTGGTTTGGTACATGTACAAATCAGTGATGCGCTGGGTAACCGGCTTATTTGTGCAAATTGATCCAATTGGTATTTTGAAATCTTATGTGGAGGATTTGAAAAATAACCTGCGTAAGATGAACAAGCAGATTAGCCAGCTACGTGGACAAATGCACAAGCTTAAAGAGATTATTTATAACAATCAAAAGTCGATTGAGAGCAATCTGAACCTGGCCAGCAAGGCTAAAGCGAAAAATAAGAAAGCTCAGGTTATTCTAAAGTCCAGGAAAGCCGGAAGATTGAAGGAGTCTAATATGCGGTTGGAGGATTTGTACAAGAAAATGGAAGTGCTTTATCGCGTACTGACCAAAATGTACGAAAACTCCGAGGTAATGATGGAGGATATCAAAGATCAGGTCGAAGTTAAAGAACAGGAACGCAAAGCCATCCATGCGAGCCATTCGGCCATGAAGTCCGCCATGAATATTATCTCCGGAAATAAAGATCAACGCGCTATGTTTGATATGGCACTGGAAGCTATAGCGGATGATGTCAGTCAAAAAGTAGGAGAGATGGAACGATTCATGGATATGTCTTCGAGCTTTATGGATTCTGTAGACTTGCAAAATGGGGTCTTTGAAGAAGAAGGATTGAAAATGTTGGAGAAATGGGAAAAAGAAGGGGTTTCTCTGATTTTGGGTGAAGAAAAGGAAACACTGGTACTCAAGGCAAACAGTGAAGAAGTGCTGGATCTCAACGAACCTATTAAAAAACCGATCCGCGAAGCCGGACATACCAATCAATACGATAGCTTTTTTGAATAAAGCATAAAACTCCGGAAACCGGTTGCCAACTATTAACTTTGAAGTTTAAGCTTTACACATTGCTTTGAATTTAACTAGTTGGAATTTGATTTATTGAACTCAATTTCAAATTTTAAATAATTATAAAAAACATGGCTAGACGACTAACCACCTTTTCAAAATTTTTGATCACTTTGTTGATAGTGGCTGTTTTATTTTTCGCCGGAAAATACTTCCTGGAAAATACGGAGATAGGTAGAGAGCTATCCAATCAAGCCAATACTGAATATCAAAACAATGATAATGGTAACTCGAATGACAATAATACAAATGTCTCTCCCAGTAGCTCCAGAAAGAATGACGATGTGATCCGTATCGGAACGGTGACCTGGGGCGGATATGCCGGAGGTCAGTATTTCAATGAAGGCTTTCAGGCGAATACCCAATCGCGTTTCTATAAGGATTATGGTATAAAAGTAGAATTTGTCAATAATGATGATGTAAATGCCTCTCTCAATGCTTGGAAAAAAGGAGATATCGATTTACACTGGTATACAATTGATGCTTTTCCAACAATAGCCGGAGGCTTAAAAGATTACGACCCGGTGGCACTGTGGCAGGCAGACTGGTCAAGAGGGGGAGATGCAATTGTGGTACGTCCGGGAATCACTTCTGTAAGTGGCCTTAAAAATAAAAAAATCGCTGTGGCGGAAATGACTCCTTCGCATTCTTTCCTGCTTTATCTTCTGGATGCGGGAGGAATGAAGGCCAGTGATATTGAAATTGTGACTCAGGCAAGTGCAATCGATGCGGCTGCTGCTTTTAAAAGTGGAAATGTAGATGCCGCGGTAGTCTGGAGTCCGGATGATGAAGCCTGTATCAGAGCCGTGAATGGTGCGCGTATCCTGGAAAGTTCTCGCTCTGCTTCGCATATCATCGCTGATTTCTTTTTTGCCAAGAGGGAATTTGTAAATGCCAATCGCGATAAACTTCAAAAGCTATACGAAGGCTGGATGAAAGGAGCAGCTGAAATTAATGCAAATGCATCCAATAAAACTAAAGCCGCTAAAATCCTTTCACAAGGTTTGGGTATCCCGGAAGCGGATGCAATGGCTGCGATTAATAATGTTCGCCTGGTTACACATGGGGACAACCAAAACTTTTTTGGTTTAAATACAAGCTATAAAGGCGTTACCGGTGAGTCTTTATACCGTAGAATGGCTGATAAATATAAAGAACTGGGTTATGCCAGTGACTCTCCCGGCTGGAGAAGAATTGCAATGCCTACCTTTGTACAGACGAGCAGTTTGAGTGGGGCACAGCATGATCCGGAAGGAAAAGCCAGCTTCACCGCAGCTACCGCAGCAGATGAGAAGAAAGAAGCGATCGCCACCAAGCGGGTAAGTATCAGTTTCCGAACCGGAGAGTTCAAACTCGACGAAAATGCAAAGTATATCATAGATCGGGAATTCGTAGAAATTGCCAAGGCTTTTGGTAATTCGCGTGTAAGAATCGAAGGGAACACCGACAATACAGGTAGCAAAGCCACGAATGTTGCTCTTTCCAAAAAGCGGGCTCAGTCAGTCGCCGACTATCTGATCAATGAATATGATATGCCACGAAACCGGTTTATTATCATTGGTAACGGACCGGATAAACCGGTAGCTTCTAATAATACAGAAGATGGACGAGCGCAAAATCGTCGAACAGATTTTGAATTAGTCGCTAATTAATTTCTGAAAAAACCTATAGTCGAAACTCCATTGTGAAAAAGGGAGTTTCGACTATTCTTTCTTAAGCCTGGTAGCTTCAAAAAAAGTACATGTCTTTATTTAAACTTCGTGGACCGCTCTCCAAAAGTCAATCTTTGATTCTGGCGATTGTAGGTTTTGTTTTGCTAATTGCTCTTTGGTGGGGACTTGCAGAATCTCTGGCAGTTAAAAGACCAGTTGGCATTAATTATACTACGCACCTTCCCAGTACACTCGGGAATGATTCTGTAAAAATTGATCGGGATTCCCTGCTCAGAGCAGATTCAATTGCTCTGGCGAATGCCACAGAATTTGAAAAGATTTATCCGATACTTCCAACTCCTTTGCAGGCATTCGAATCTTACACAACTTTGCTCAATGAAGAGGATCAGAAAGGTTGGAATATTGTTGATCACACCCTGGCTTCTGTCTGGCTCAATGTCAAAGGATATTTCTGGGCGATTTTTATATCTGTATGCTTCGGCTTTTTGATTGGTTTGATCCCCATGTTTCGCGGCTTACTGAGCAAGCAGGTCAATGCGCTAAGATATTTGCCATTGACTGCACTGACGGGACTTTTTATGATCTGGTTTGGTATTGATGATTCAATGAAAATTGCTTTCCTGGCATTCGGTATCATTGTATACTTGCTCCCGGTCGTTGTACAGCGAATCGATGAAGTGAAAGATGTTTATTTAAAAACAGTATTCACCTTGGGGGCAAGCAACTGGCATACCATCCGAACAGTTTATATCCCCTCCGTAATGTCTAAGCTAATTGATGACATCCGCGTATTAACCGCAATTTCATGGACCTACATTATCATTGTAGAATATATCAACAGTAGTGGCGGTGGTATCGGCGCATTGATTTTCAGGAAGCAACGTTTCAATGAACCGGAGCAATTATTTGCCTTATTGATTATCATTATTATTATCGGATTTATCCAGGATTTGATATTTGTGTTTTTGGATAGGAGGTTGTTTTCATTTAAGTATCGCAAGACAGTCACTCCGGGAATCAACGAATCCCGTTATGGCATTTATATCATTTTGGGATCAGTAATGTTGTTTTTGATTTTGGCGGCAGTAATTCCCGGCTTTGCAGCTGCGCTTTCAACAGTGCTTGGATTAATCGTAGTGACTTGTTTGTTACTTATTGGATTTGGTGAATTTAAAATCTTTAATTACTCTCGAAAACATGCTTGAATTTAAAGATACTCCACTCGGTAATATCGTCGAATTGCGCGGTATTAATCAGAGTTATGATGGTGGGAAAACGAATATTATTCACAATCTGGATTTTATTATCGAAGATAAACCTGCGCAGGGACAATTTGTAGTTATTCTGGGGATGTCCGGTTGTGGAAAATCTACTTTGCTCAGGTATATTGCCGGCTTACAAGAACCTACTGCGGGTAAGGTACTGGTCAATAACAAGCCGGTCGGAAGTGATAACCGGGTAAGTATGGTTTTTCAACAGTACAGTTCTTTGCCCTGGATGACGGTTTTGGATAATGTCGGCCTGGCTTTGCAATACAAAGGCGTTTCGAAAAAGGAAAGAAATGAACAGGCGATGGAACTGATCGAACTGGTTGGCCTGGCAGGGCATGAGCAAAAATATGCTCAGTATCCCACGCTATCCGGGGGCCAGTTGCAAAGAGTAGCTATCGCCCGCAGCCTCTTGGCCAATTCCGAGATTTTGCTCATGGATGAGCCATTTGGAGCACTGGATATTAAAACCCGCCTGCAAATGCAGGATCTGCTTTCTGATATCTGGAACAAATACCATCCAACTGTAATTTTTGTTACGCATGATATTCCCGAGGCGGTTTATCTGGCGGACGATATTTACATTATGAAATCGGCTCCTTCCAGGTTCGTAGAGCATATTCCGGTGGATTTGCCTTTAATCAGAGGACGTCAAATCAAACGCGATCCTCGTTATACTGAATTGGTACATCTCGTTGAAGATAAGATGATCCAGGTAGCAGAAATGGGCTAAATTCCTGTTTTCAAATTATTGATTTTCTAATCGAAACTCTACACGTCTGTTCTGACTACGGCCCGCATCTGTATTATTTGTATGGATTGGCATACTTTCTCCTTTTCCTTCATATTGAATCCGGTTTGTAGCAATACTCTGATTCAGTAAATAATTCCGGACCGCTTTTGCTCTTTTTTCACTCAGGAGCAGATTAGCTTGTTCCGAGCCTACATTATCCGTATGTCCAATGATATGAATATTTTGTTTCCGGTTGCGCAGCAAATAATTGGATAGTTTTCGCAGGGAGGGGTAAGCTACGTGAAGTAATTGATCACTATTGGTTTCGAAAAGAATATTGGGCAATTCAAACGTTTCACTAATGAGTATGCTATCTTCATCAATTACTAAAAACTCCGGTTCTTTTATTCGCTCTTCTTTCTTCACTTCCTCGATCTGTACTTCCGTTTCTACCTTTTTCTTTGGGATCGTATGGCGTATATTATCAGCGTAAATACGTGCTTTGTTTTCTTCAATATCACAGCTTGGGATAGCTTGAATGGCCCGCAGACTGAATTGATCAAAATGATAATAAGTTCTGTTTTGCTGGCTATTGTAACTCCGTTTTTTTCGTTTTTCCAGCGGAATGATGTTTGTCCTTTCGTCTGAATGGAAGTTTCCAATAAGCAATACCTTTTCATTCCCTCTGGCTATAAAAGTATCCCGAACCATTAGCCAGGTATTGACCGGGATTAATTGATCTGATTTAAAATTCAGGTCAGCTTGATAACTTTGTATATGCGCATTATTCTTTTTGATGATCAAGGTATCCATAAAACAGACTCCAAAGTTTTCGAGCATATTAAATGGTGTTTTGTAATAAAAAGATAATTCGTAGGGTTTACCGGCTTCCAGAACACAGAGTAATGGTGTTTGCAGAAAACCTCTGTCGAATGCCCGTTTGGCATTATGCATGCAAATGGAAACATAACGATGTCCATCATAAGCTTTATTATCAGCTTTTCTGGCATGTTCATCATTTAGATAGTAAAAAGCTTTTAGCGTACTGGAACGCCAGGCCTCCGGATAACATGCTTCCTGGTATTTCGTGCAAATATTTACATCTTCGAAACTTGGATTGGGGATTAAATTAGAATTGTGCTGAGCAAGGAGTACACTTGTCCGGCTCACCAGTAAAAGCAAGAATGCAAACCGAATAGACATTATATTTTGAGAGTCTTTATCCTTTCACTTTTTTAATCTCTATCGCTTCTTTTTCCTGGAAAACTTGATTAATCCCACTTTCACACAAATCTTTTAGCATGGTTAAGTGCCTGGCCCAATGAAAATTGCAGGTTGCGTAGAATTCAGTTTGTTCTTCCCATCCAATTTGTTTGAAATCCAGCTTGGTTAAATTATTATGCATTGAAATTTCAAATACGATATGAGTCCCGATCCATTCTTTTGCACTTTGTATACATTCCCATTCAACTCGTTCATTCTCTACTAAATCAATAATTTTCATTTCATTATTAACATAGTCCTCATATTTAAAAATATTTATAAATCCAATTTCAGGCTTCGCTACGCAATCCTGAATCCACCATTTTGAAAGATATTCTTGTTCCGTAATTGCTTGAAAGACATCTTCTGGTTTTGAATCAATTAGTACTTGATGATAGATTGTCATATCATTCTCGATTTTTTATTCTTTCAAATTTCAACATTACAGAAAATCACCGATAAACGTATTCGAAAGTTGAAATGATATTATTCCCGGTTTTTAATTGCTCAATCAATCCTTTTTTGTTATAAAAATAAATCGTTTTAGATTGATCGGATGCTCCTGAAATTTCGGAGGAAACAGGGAATCCCTTTTCATTATAAATAAGCTTTACCGCATAGGGTTTGGACTTGGAGTGACTATTATTCGATTTTTGAACGATGTTTACCTGATTATCGGTATAAGCAATAGTCATATTATTGATAGCTTTACCTCGATGGGCATTTTCATTAATCAACCTTTCCTGCTCATCGTATAATCTGGTTTTCTTGTCTCCGGTTGTCTGATTTTCTGAAATGCGTTTAATGAGTTTACCTGCTTTATCGTAAATGTACTCCGAATGCTCTTCTGTATTTCGCTGCGATATGATTTCTTTAATGAGTTGATTTTTTTCATAAACAAGAACGCGACGGTGGGAAGTAGTATTATTTTCTCCCGTATAATTTACTTCAGTCAATTGATCCTGTTCGTTATAAGAATAATGAACATTGATAGAATCCATTTTCTTAAGATTTCGAATAAGTCGATCAGATATCTGGCCATCTGCTCTGAAACTAAACTCTTCTACTATTTGACCTTGTCTTCTGGTATAAACCGCTTTTTCAACTCCTTGTTCTTTGATCAGTTCAGCGGGAAAAAGTTCTGTAATATCCTCCATTAAGATTTGCGAAGATGCGGAAAGGGAGCAGATTATTAAAAAGGAAAAAAGAAGTATAGTTTTTTTCATTTCGCTTTAGTTTTTATTTTCAAAATGTATTGTTCTAATCATTAATTGCTTATCAATGTAATTAAAATCCCGGCGGCAACAGCCGAACCGATCACTCCTGAAATATTACTAGCCATAGCGTATTGCAGGATATGATTATTCGAATCGTGTTTTAAAGCAATTTCATTGGCTACTCTGGAAGCCATAGGTACCGCACTTAATCCTGTAGCACCAATAAGGGGATTGATTTTCTTTTTTGCAAATAAATTGTAAAGTTTAACTGCCATAATGCCGCCAAATATTGAAATAGCAAAGGCGAGAAAGCCACCAATAACGATTAATAGGGTTTTACTGTTTAAAAAAGTCGAAGCCGTCATGGTTGCTCCGACGCAAAGTCCGAGGAAGATAGTAGAAGCATTCATAATGGTTTCCGAAGCTGCTTTAAACAAGCGATTGGTATCCGAGCCAATTTCCTTGATCAGATTGCCAAACAATAACATCCCTACCAGCGGAACGGAGGAAGGAACCAAAAGCGCTACTATGGTCCCGAGCATTACGGGGAAAATAATCTTTACCGCTCTAAGGTTATTAATTTTCAGTTTATTGGGAAAAAGCTTTTCCTGTTTTTTCATATTGATCCGCAATTCCTCTCTGTTCATAGTGAAGCGAACCACTAAAGGAATGATGACTGGAACTAAGGCCATATATGAATAGGCTGCGATCGCGATCGGGCCCAGTAATTCTGGTGCCAGAATGATCGTGGTATAAATAGCGGTAGGACCATCAGCTCCACCGATAATACTAAGCGCACCTGCCTCGTTCAGTGGTTGCCCGATCAAAACCGCTGAAATTAAAATAGTGAAAATCCCTATTTGTGCAGCAGCTCCAAAAAAAGCTAATTTCAGATTGCGCAACATAGGACCGAAATCGGTCATCGCACCTACGCCCATAAAGATCAAGGGAGGTAATAAACCGGTCTTTATCAATGTATAATAAAGCATATTCATGATCCCGTGCTTCTTGGCTATCTCAAGGATCGTCATATTCGCAACGGCATCATCCTGTACGACATTCATACCTCCCCCAGGGAAATTGGCAAGCAGCAACCCAAAAGCAATCGGAACCAATAATAATGGTTCGAATCTTTTATAGATTCCAAGGTAGAGCAGAACGAAAGCCAATACCAGCATGAGGATGGTTAATGGCTCTTTGAAAAGCGCACTAAAGGCAGTCATGTTATACAATTCCTGTAGTATCTCCATAGTTCGTCGAAAATAGAAAGGCTTTGCCGGATTATTTAATTTTGAAAATCACATCATCTTCTTCTATCTCTTCTCCATGTCGACCTACTATTTCTACTACAGTTCCGCTCTTGTCAGCGGTAATCGCATTGATTACTTTCATCGCTTCAATATAGGCTACGGTATCTCCAACATTAATTTGATCACCTACCTTAACAGGTATTTCGCTTGACTCTTTAGTCAGAAAAAACTTTCCTTCCAAAGGAGCAGTAATCGCTTCGTAATGACCATTATCAGAATCATTACCGTTTTCAGTGGCCGGATTGGTAGTTTCAGCTTTCGGAGCTATAGAGGGCGTTTCGTGCTCATCATAAGATACAGAAACTTTGAATTGTTCACCGTTGATATTGAGATGTAAAACTTTGGGCTGGTAATGTGTGGGGGCTACCGGGGCCGGATTGGCTGCTACAGGTGCTGTTTCCGATGTCCGGCTGGCGGTTCTTCTTTTTTTAACATCAGCCAGGAATTGTTCTTTCGCTTTTCCCGATTTAAAATCCTCATATTGAGTAGGGTGCATAGCGTATTCCAGAAGTTCTTCATCATCTTCTCCATAATCCCAGCCTTTCTCGTCCATCTTGGCTGCAAATAATTCGAGTTCATCCGGATATAAATCCTGTGGATTCCCCTGATAAAATTCCCGGCCCTGCTGTTTTGCTAAAGCTTCCAGTTCCGGAGCAATTGGTCCGGCTAATTTTCCGGAACGTCCCAGAATCATTCCCCAGGTATTTTCATCGATCATCGACCATCTGTCCTTGCCTTTGATCATCTGCAATACATTCATCAGGGATACATTTTTGACATATTGACTGTAAGGGGTCACAAGACAAGGATACCCCAGCTTGGGCCAGGCATATTCTACTTCTTCAAAAAGTCTGATCAATAAGTCTTCCTGGGTTATTTTCGGTTTGTTCCTTTTGGATAGCCATTTGTTGATACTCTTTAGATTATTCTCCAAATCAGCCATCAGACTACCCATCATTCCACCCGGCAGCCCGGGACCGATTAGTAGCGAATTCATTTTTCGATTCATCTTATTGATGTAGAGCCCCAAATAGTCGTCGATAAATTCCTGTGTGAGACTACGCGCTTCCATATACGCTTTGGTATCTACATCCTTGACCAAAAAACCCGCATCTTTCAACATCGCGTGAATGGTTAGCAAATCGGCGTGGCCGGTTCCCCAGGAGAGCGGCTCCATACCAACATCAATGATATCTGCGCCGTTACGGGCGGCTTCCAGGCTGGAGGCTACCGAAAAACCGGGTGTCGAGTGCCCGTGGTACTGAACCAGGATGCCCGGGTGTCGATCCTTGATTCCCGCAACAATTTTACCGATAGTTACCGGACGGCCAATACCAGCCATATCCTTGATACAGATTTCTTCTGCTCCCAATTCTATGTATTGATCCGCCAGATTGATATAATAATCTGCATTGTGAACAGGGGAGAAAGTCAGACTCAGTGCAGCCTGGGCAATCATACCTCCCTCCTTGGCAAATTTGAAAGAATTAGCCAGATTTTGTGGATTATTGAGGCCATCGAAAGAACGAGCGATATCTGTTCCCTGCTTTTTTTTCACTCTAAACATTAAGGCTCTCACATCGGCAGGAACGGGTGACATACGAATACCGTTTAAACCTCTTTCGAGCATTTGTGTCTGTATGCCCACATCATTGAAAGGTTGTGTCCATTTTCTGACAGTATGATTGGGGTTTTCACCAAAAAGTAAATTTACCTGTTCAAAACCGCCACCATTGGTTTCCACCCGATCAAAACAGCCCATATTGATAATGGGTTCGGCTACTTTTAATAACTGATCAACTCTGGGGACATATTTGCCCGCAGATTGCCACATATCTCTGTAAACAAGGCAGAGTTTTATTTCTCTTCGCATGTGTAAAATGATTTCATTTGCCCGGAACTAAAAGCAGAGCAAATGTTAGTTAATAGGTTAAAATCGCTATTTGACTTTTTCAATATTTTTAATTTTCCCTTTTCCGGCAGTCAAAATATCAACAGCGGCAACGATTGCTGCTAATTGCTTTTTATTTTGTTGTCTGCTTGTTTGAGAAGGGCGGGTATTCGTTACTTCATTTAAAGGACTTTTTATAGATGCCGGTGGAAAGAAGCGATTCACTATTCTGATTAATAGTTTACCACTTAGTACAACCAGTCCCAGAATGAAAAACACTGTAATCATTCCTACTCCTAATATTAATAAAGCTCTAGCTAATTCCTGATCCAATTTTTTTGATTTTAAGGATTACAAATTTAACAAAACATGTTTAATTCGGTTCTTTATTTTTAACTATTTGCAATGTTAAATACTGTAGCGGGACGATTTTTATAAAAATGATAATCAATACTCTTTTTCTTTAGGAAATTATTAATAAAAACTTGTGCAGTCACCTGGTTTATTCATCTAAAACAGCTTTTAGCGATTATTCTTAAAATAAATATACAAGTCGGATGGGGAGGAAAATTCTTTCTGATATATTTGTAGCCTCAAAACGAGGAAACTTTCTGGTCTTTCAAACCAGCTATAACTGAAAGCTTTATTTATCATAGAATAATTTTTAAAAACTTCAAAACACAAATAGGCGGAAAAAAATATGAAGGTATTCAAATTCGGAGGGGCATCTATTGAAGATGCTGAAGCAATCAAAAACGTTGGAGACATCCTGCAGTCATATAAAGACGAAAACATCCTGATCGTAGTTTCAGCTATGGGGAAAACGACTAATGCTTTGGAAGTGGTATTGGAAGCCTATACCAGCCAAAATGGTAAAGCTTTTGAATACTATGAAGCGCTCAAAGCGAAACATATTGAAACGCTTAAACAACTTTTTCCGGAGCATCATGAGATCTATGCAATAGTCAATGATGCTTTTGTAGAAATTGAGTGGGTGATCGAAGAACCTCCGCAAGATGATTATGATTATCTCTATGATCAGATTGTATCGGTAGGAGAGCTCGTTTCTTCCAGAATTGTGGCTGCATATCTCAATATGCTCGATCTTAAGACTGTTTGGCTGGATGCCCGGGACGTTATCCGGACGAATAATACCTACCGGGACGGTAAGGTAGATTGGGAAGTTACCAATCAAAATGGATCAGAAATATTGCCCCCGCTTTTGAAGGAAAATAATTTTGTGCTTACTCAGGGTTTTATTGGCGGGACTAGCGAAAATTTCACTACGACATTGGGAAGGGAAGGGTCTGATTACAGTGCCGCAATCTTTTCATATATTCTCAATGCCAGTAATATGACAATCTGGAAGGATGTTCCAGGAATCCTGACTGGTGATCCCCGCTTGTTTGATCACGTTTCTAAAATTGATCGTTTATCCTATAAAGAAGCGATTGAAATGACCTATTATGGAGCAAAAGTTATCCATCCCAAGACGATTAAACCTATCCAGAATAAAAGCATTCCCTTATATGTAAAATCATTTAAGAATCCGGAAGGGGA
Organism: Saprospiraceae bacterium; assembly: GCA_028280415.1. Taxonomy (GTDB): domain Bacteria; phylum Bacteroidota; class Bacteroidia; order Chitinophagales; family Saprospiraceae; genus JAHDHW01. The sequence goes on along the minus strand of JANQLV010000045.1, from coordinate 71,528 downwards.
GGGGACCATCATTTCAAATGAATCAGAGGTCAGTTATCCTCCGGTCGTAGTGGTTGAAACAGATCAAATCCTCTTACATATCTCGACCAGAGATTTTTCCTTTGTTGCAGAACATCATCTTGGGTATTTGTTTCGACTATTTGACAAGTATCGAATCAAAGTCAATATGATGCAAAATAAAGCGATTAGTTTTTCAGTATGCGTAACGAATCAGGCAAAACGCCTTAAAAAACTAATTGCTGAGCTCGAGGAAGATTTTAATGTACGCACGGACGAGGGCCTTGAATTGCTAACTATCCGGCATTATAAGCCCGAAGTACTCAATAGTTTGCTGGAAGGAAAGATTATTCTTTTTGAAGAACGAATTCAGGAAACGATACAGGTTGTCGTAAAGGACATTCCGGTCATGCGGAGAAAGGACTGGTAAATAGTTGGGTGAATTGGTGAAGTTTGGTTAAACCGCGTTCTGGCTTATCGTTTGGCAAATCAGATTGCAAGGATGCTGGTATCTTTACCTCATTCCATTGTTTTTATTTCTCAATGTGCTTTTCTATCTTTAAGGATTAGCGAATTTTCGCAAAAAACAACTTAAATTAATGATGAGAAATTTAACACCTATTACCTTACTTCTGCTATTCTTGCTCCTTGGTTGTGCAAAAGAACAAATTGAAACCAAAGATGCTTCACCTGAATTTTCAAAAGAACCTCTAAGCAAAGAAGAGCTTAACGAACAAATCGAATCTACCATTAATCGCTACGGTATTTTTAAATGGTCGGAGGTCGATGATCATTTTTTATGGAGTGCTGCGATGCAAAGCGATTCGCTTTTTGCTTTAGGTTATCAAGTGGAAGGAACAGAGCAGCTAAAATCTACCATTCATCAAATTGACATTGAAAGTGAGGAGTGGATTGAAATCCGGGATGATTTATTGGCTTTTATTTTAAAAGGGGAGCAAAAAATAAACCCTGATTTAGAGCTAAATGATTTATTACCTCATGGAATGCCTAAGGTATTACCGACCATAGCCGTACGGATTACTAATCCGGAAACAGTAAAAGCCTTGCGTGCCAAGACCTCTGTGGTTCGTTATCTTGAGAGTATGAGCTATAGCCTTCCTTCAATGACTCAGTCTGCTGGCCGAAGCTCTTCGGGCTGTGATAGTGCGCCCGATTATGGAATTAATTCAGCGGACTATACTACAATCAGCCCCAATGTGAAACGATCCTGGCATTTTGCTACTTCAAATGTTAACGGCGCCTGGGGAACAACGAGCGGAGATGGGATAACGGTTTGCATCATTGATACCGGAGCATCGGATGCTCAGGAAAACCTTGGCTCACAGTTTAATAGCGGAGATTCGCAGGGAAGAACAGTGGAAAGGCTCAGTACGCACTATTCCGGTTGGTGGTGGTGGAGAAGCCTTGATTCGCCTCATGATCAATGCGGACATGGAACCTCCATGTGTGGTTTGGCGGCTGCGCCAAGGGGAACAGACGGAAATGCAGTAGGGGTGGCTTATAATGCGGATCTGATTTCCATTCGTGCGGTAGAAGATGTAGTGATCAATACAGGGGATGAAAAAGATGGTGTCAAAGATGCTTTGATTATTGCCGGAAATCGTTCGGATGTAAAAGTGATTAGTATGTCAATCGGTACGCCTTTCTGGAGCGGAACCGTTGCTGATGGTATTTATTATGCTCATAATAATGGAAAAATGATTATTGCAGCCGCTGGCACTTCTTTCTCCTGGACCAGTTGGTGGGGTGTTATTTTCCCGGCTAATATGAATGAAACAGTTGCGGTTACAGGTGTTAAGGATAATACCAACCCAATGGACAAATGCGAAACTTGCCACGATGGTCCCGAGGTGGATTTTGTAATGGTTATGGAGCGTTCAGTGAATGATGAAAGGCATGCAATCGGTTTGGCTTCAGATACCAATCAGCCAAAATATATCGGAGGTTCATCCGCTGCGACGGCTAGCGTTGCTGGAATAGCAACGTTAGTATTTTCCAATAACCCGGGGGCAAGCCGTGAAGAAGTCTATGATGCCATGAAATGGAATGCTTCTTTCTACCCCAATCGGGATAATGAATACGGATGGGGAATAATTGATGCAAACGATGCGGTGAATGAAGACCTTTAGAATAGACTATGCCTAGGTCGGTTAAATTAATAGGAATCATCCCGGATTTTGGTTTATATCCCCGGCGAAAATGAATATTGCATTATTATTTATTGTTTCGTAAAACGGGTATCAGGTTTTAGGTATTTTGTGCCCCGGAATACCTAAAACCCGATGCCAAAAGTCTAAACCAATTTCGTAGAGCTTAAAAGCTTTTGGTATTCTATAATTCTCTTTAACGGCTCTAAAATCCGGGATGACTCATGTTTCTATTTTACATATCTTTTAATTGAAAATAATTACACCTATTTTTTCAAAACCTTGTCCCGTACCAAAATCTCCAATACTTCTTTTCGTGAACTTCGCCCAATAGGGATTTTATGGTCTGCTATCAACAACTGATTACCTACGATGGCATCCACTGCATCTTTGGCAATAAGGTAAGATTTATGAACCTGAATAAATTGCGTTTTGGGCAAAATCTCCAATATCTTTTTTAGAGGGACCAAAGTGATATGGGATTCAGTCTTTGTAAATATGCGAATGTAATTTTGCATGGATTCTACGAAGAGAATGTCTTTTAGCGTAATTTTAACTAATTGATGATCTGTTTTTATAAAAATATAATCATCTTCAGTGTCGCTGGTATTTTCATTTATACTTTGAACAGAATGGGTAGAGATAAGTCTATGCACCTTGTTAACCGCTTGTAGAAAACGCTCAAAGGAAATAGGTTTTACCAGATAATCCAATACATCAAATTCGAAACTCTCAATGGCATATTCCGAGTAAGCCGTTGTGAAAATAACTTTCGGCGCATGTTTTAATGATTTCAAAAAAGCGATACCGCTCAACATGGGCATTTCGATATCCAAAAAGAGTAGATCGATTTTTTCTTCATTCAAAACAGCATTGGCCTCCAAAGCATTTTTACAGACACCTTTGAGTTGGAGAAAGTCAATCTGATTGATGTATTTCATCAAACCTTTTCGTGCAAGGGCCTCATCGTCTACTATAATGCAGTTAATTTTCATGTCAAATCAATTTTTAATTCTACAAAAAAGCAATGGTCTTTTTCCCGGATAGACAACTGGTGTTTTTGAGGGTATAATATATTCAACCGGCGTTTTACGTTTTCCAGCCCTATGCCACTTGAGGTTTTTTTGTTTTTTTTTCGCCCAATAGTATTGACCGTATTTTTTACGAAAAAATGGATGATATTTCCGGTGAGCTTCATATTGGCTTCTAAAATATTATTTTCTCTTTCGGAGTGAAGACTCAAATATTTAAAAGCGTTTTCGAGAAAAGGAGAGAATAGTAAAGGCGCAATTTTAGGAGTGGTTTCTTTTTCTAATTGACTGGCCCGGGGTAAATCTATTTTTATAATAGCATCTTCCCCTTTTCGTATGGTTTCTATTTCTAAATAATTGGAAACATATTGCAATTCTTTTTTTAAAGGAATAAACTCTTCTTTACATTCGTATAATTGATAGCGCAACAATTCAGACAGACGCAATAATATTTTTTGTGCCTTTCCCACATCTTCTTCCATTAAGTGATAGATACTGTTGATCCCGTTAAACAGAAAATGAGGATTCATCTGTGCTTTTAAAAAATCGAGTTCTGCCCTGAGCTTATCGCGTAAAAGTTGCTGTTGTTTCCTTTCGTTTTTTACCCAGTCCTGCGGTAATCGATACAAGAATGACAATGCCATGAAAAAGGAATTGATCAATAAGTCTACCAGGGCAAACATAGACATAATTTCGAGTATGCTTGCATTCTTTTCGCTTGGTGATAAAACAGCCAGCTCATCTTGTAAGTGTAGGAAAACAATGTAAAGGGTATCAAAATTTAATTCCAATATGCTTAGTCCAAATAATAATAATACGGCCAATCGCCAGTATTTTTTTTTCTGGCGGGTCTGTAAATATTTTGGAATCAACCAGTAGGCATTGGTATAAAATAGTACCGCATTGATCAACATCCCGAATAGAAGTGGAATCAGAAGAGAATTACGCTCTCTGGACATTGGGCCCCATTCCAAATTCAGGAATTCGGAGTTAAGAGCCACTATCATCATCGCCCAGATGAAAAGATGTAATATGATCTTCTTGTTTTTCGACCGATTCAAGATTGATGTTTTTATTGAATAGTTTACTGGGGTAAAATGTAGAGTACTTATTCGTAAAACCAGTATTAGTGATCTCCAAACCAACTCTCCCTTCAAAGTACATAATATTTACCTGCTTTTTGTTAACAATTGATGTTCTACCTCTTTTTGATGATGAAATACAGGTTTTTCTCATTTCTGCATTTCATCAATTCCGCTCCGTTGTTTATCAAGTAAAATTGTAATCGGTTGCCTCTGTCTTCATTTTTGTTTCGTATTCAGATGACAATATTTCTTTTCAAATTAAAAACAATTATTATGAAATTATCCCTCTTTTTTTCATGCTTTATGCTTGGCTTTTTAATAGCTCCTCTTCAGGCACAGAACGAAGATTCCAAGAATAATAATATAGGATTTGGCGGCCCTTTATTCATTAATACCACTCTTGCGGGTGAATGGACAATGGAAGTCGGTGGATTGGGCGCAGGCTTTATCAATGAGCAATTTTACATTGGTGGAGGTGGTTTCGGTTTGAGTCAGAAAAAGGATAGTTATGAATATGATATGGGTTATGGAGGTTTGATGCTGGGTTATTTTTGGCGTGGAACAGGAAAAACAGCTCTGAACTTCTATGCTTTAGGTGGCTATGGTGGCATTGATGAAGAAGGGGAAAATATAGAAAAGAATGGAGATGATTTTTGGGTCCTTAAACCCGCAGCTGAGGTCGATTTTCAGCTTGCGCCCTGGTTGCGCTTGGGCATAGGCGGTGGCTACCGGTGGGTTATGGGCTCCGATATTATTACACTCGATGATGGGGATTTATCTGCACCTTTCGGCAGTATCACATTTCGATTTGGAAACTGGGGGCAATAAACGAGCTGATTAAAAAAAGAATTTATACAGATGAGAAGTCTTTCTTTTTTAATGGTACTCGGAATACTTTCCTCGACAAGTTGTACGAGTTTAAAAGATGTTCGGCAGACAAATATAAATGGGCGACAGGTAGAATTTGTGAGCAGGGGAGCGGGAAGCCCAACGATTGTTTTCGAAACGGGGATGGGCCAAGATATCAAGACCTGGCATTCTGTTTTTGATTCCTTGTCCAGACATAGCAGTGTATTTGCTTATAACCGCCCCGGCTACGGTCACAGTAACCTTAAGAATGCACCTCGGGATGTTACAGCGGTCGCGATACAATTGCACGAGAATTTGCAAGCAGTAGGACAGCAACCTCCATATCTTCTGGTAGGGCATTCTGCTGGCGGGCTCTATGTAAATATGTTTGCGAGATTATATCCGGAAGAGGTAGCGGGGCTTGTTTTACTGGACGCTTCTCATCCCGACCAGTTTGAATATTTCCGCAAACAGCAGTCATTGCTTTACAATATACTGATTACCTCGACGCGAAAAGGGAAAAGACGTTATGAAGAATCAATTGTAAAGCAAACTCAAAAGGATTTTAAACATGCGCCCTCATTTCCTGATATTCCCGTACTTGTACTGACAGCCGGTAAGAAATCTTCTGCTCTGGAAACCAGGAAAATGAGAAAGAAGTGGCTGGAGTTTCAGCGAGATTTAGCCGGATTGTCCAGAACATCCACACATATTATTGTCGAAGGAAGTGGGCACTTCATCCACAAGGATCAGCCTGATATGGTAATCAGAGAAATCATTAAGCTTATTGAAATTTTAAAGAAATAATCAAAAAAACAATTATGAAAACATTAAAAATTATGGCAATTGCTCTTTTATTCATGGCATCTGCCTGTAAAGATGATGACGAACTTCCCAACCCTGAACCCGCTACACTCGCTCAGGAAATCGAAAATATTTTCCAGCCTATGGTCAATAATGAAACAACGGTAGGAGTTGCTGTAGGTATTATCAGACCGGGTGGCGAAAAAGAAATGTTCTTTTATGGAGAAAAGAATAAAAGCGAAGGAGATACTCCCGATGAAAACACCTTATTTGAAATAGGTTCCATTACCAAGACCTTGACGGCTACAGTACTTGCCGATATGGTCCTGGATGGGGAATTAAACCTGGATGATGCCGTAGAAGATTTTTTACCCGAAGTACCTGATTTTCCCGATTATAATGGTGAAAAAATCACGTTTAAGCATTTGGCTAATCACACTTCTTCATTGCCTCGTTTGCCCGATAATCTTACGGATGGAAATTTTGACGAAGATCAACCTTATCTGAATTATACCAAGGAAATGATGTTTGATTTTTTGAATGGCTATAATTTGCCGCGACCGATTGGCAGTGAAGAAGAATATTCTAACCTTGCGACAGGTTTATTGGGCTATACACTTGCGAAAATAAAGGACAAACCGCTTGAAACGCTGTTTCAGGAAATTATTTTTGATGAACTGGCCATGGCAGATGCATGTTCCCTTATTCCGGCAAGCTATACGAATATTGCAGAACCCTATGATGGAGATCGAAAAGCCGTTTCGATTTGGGACATGTCTGAAGTGACGCTGGGAGCAGGTGGCGTCAAAGCTAATCTCAGGGATATGTTGACTTATCTGGAAGCCAATATGGGAGGTGGTGATTCGGATTTGAAAAATGCCCTTAATCTGAGCCATGAGAATACCCAGACATTAAATGATCCCTTTACGGTCGGTTTGGCCTGGAACAATATCTATAAATCGGAAGATAATACTACGCTGACCTGGCATAATGGAGGTACGGCAGGATCGGTGTCGGTAATTGGGTTTATAAAAGAATTAGATATGGGCTTTGTATTGCTTTTTAATACTGAAATAGTTGACCGAACCGGCGAAAGTTTGATTGAGCTGACAAAAGGAATTGAAGTGATAGAAGTAATTAAAAAGCACGAATAAAGGTCAATACAGGAATTCAAAGCTGTTTTTTTAGCAAAAGCGCCGCCTGGACAGGGCATTTGAGACAATTCCGTCCCAGTGCCCTGTCCTGCTTAAATATTGGGATACAACCTGAAAAATTAGAAATTATACCAAATGATTGAAAATATTTCTTTTTTAATGAAACAATTCTCAAAACGGGACGTAGCTCAATAGATACAATCTATACAAACCGGGAAAACATTATACAAAATTGAAGTTGTGAGATAAGTGCTGAATTGATTTTTTATTAAACTTAATCCCTTAATCATGAACAGCAGTGACTTTAACAGACTCTTCGGTTTACTTTCCAAATTGGATTCGGCAGCTAATAGAGCCGCCCAAATTGATGGATGCTTTCAAAAGTACCATGTCAATTCTATTGAATTGCTAAAAGACTTGCCTCAGCATATCAAACGATTGGAGCAAGGGCTTAAAACAGCAAAGATAATTGATTGATTGTCAGATATTTGACTTGCAAATATCTGACAGGGGCAAAAACTATTCAATAACTCCCAATTCTTTTCCTACTTTGACAAAAGCAGCGACTGCTTTTTCGAGATGTTCTCGCTCGTGACCCGCAGAGATTTGTACACGTATTCTGGCAAGTCCTTTGGGAACAACCGGAAAGAAAAAACCGATTACATATATTCCTTCCTCCAGTAGTCGATTGGCAAAAGTCTGGGACAGTTTGGCATCGTAGAGCATAATCGGAACAATTGGATGTACACCGGGCAAGATATCAAATCCGGCCTTGGTCATTTCCGAACGGAAAAATTGCGTATTGTCTTCCAGTTTGTCTCTTAAAGCCGTTGAACTGCTCAACAAATCAAGTACTTTTATCGAAGCTCCGACGATGGAAGGAGCCAGGGTATTAGAGAAAAGATAAGGCCTTGATCTCTGACGAAGGATATCTACGATTTCTTTGCGAGCGGCAGTGAATCCTCCGGAAGCCCCTCCCAGGGCTTTACCAAAAGTCCCGGTGATAATGTCTACACGTCCCATTGCATTGCAATATTCATGGGTTCCTCTACCGGTTTTGCCAATGAATCCGGTGGCATGGCATTCGTCTACCATTACCATGGCATTGTATTGCTCTGCCAAATCGCATATTTTATCAATCTGTGCAATAGTTCCGTCCATCGAAAAGACACCATCCGTTGCTATTAATCTTCTTCGGGCATTCTTAGCTTCTATTAATTTAGCCTCCAGATCAGCCATATCATTGGTTTTATAACGGTAGCGTTGGGCTTTGCACAAACGAATACCATCTATAATCGAAGCATGATTAAGAGTATCGGAAATAATGGCATCCTCTGCAGTTAATAAGGGCTCGAACAGGCCTCCGTTCGCATCGAAAGCAGCAGCGTAAAGAATAGCATCCTCCATTCCAAGGAAATCGGCAATTTTTCTTTCCAGTTCTTTATGGATATCCTGCGTACCGCAGATAAAGCGAACGGAAGACATACCAAAACCATGTGAGTCGATGGTATCTTTAGCCGCCTGGATGACATCGGGATGACTGGAGAGCCCCAGATAATTATTGGCACAAAAATTTAAAACTTCATCTCCGGTGGTCGTTTTTATTTCTGCGGATTGAGGAGTAGTAATTATTCTTTCCTCTTTATATAATCCGGCTTCTTTGATTTCACTGATTTCTTGCTGTAAAGCAGGTTCGACTTTATTAAACATATTTTAGGCTTATTTATATTTAAAAACTATTGAGGAATCGGGTTCTGGATATCAGATGAAGTCATTCGAATGCTGCAATAAATTCTAATTTATTGGAGAGGATTCAAATAACTTTTTTTTTAAGTTTATAATCATATCATTTGTCGTTGCGGGCAAATCGTAATGCGCTCGCCAGTTCCAGTCTTTCCGGGCAATACGATCATCAATGCTTTCCGTCCAGGAATCGGCAATTTCCTGCCTGAAGTCTGGCTGATGGCTAAAGGTAAAATCCGGAATAATTTTTTGAATCTCCTCACCAATTTCTTTTGGCGTAAAACTCATGCTCGCTAAATTATAAGAAGTGCGTACTGTAATGTTTTCTTTTGGGGCTTCCATCAATTCCAGCGTCGCACGGATGGCATCCGGCATGTAGATCATAGGCAGGCGGGTATCCGCCTTTAAAAAGCAGGTGTAGTGTTTCCCTTTGACGGCCGAGTGAAAGATGTCCACTGCATAATCAGTAGTTCCGCCTCCCGGAGCGCTTTGATAGCTAATGATTCCGGGATAGCGAATAGAACGGATATCTATACCATACTTTTTAAAGTAATACTGACACCAGTTCTCTCCGGCGGCTTTGCTAATGCCATAGACTGAGCTGGGATGCAGGACGGTATCTTGTGGAGTATGTTCCCGGGGAGTCTGGTCACCGAAAACGGCAATTGAACTGGGTGCAAAAACTTTGACAATATTCAGCTCTTTAGCCACTTCCAGAACATTGAAAAGACCGTCCATATTGATTTGCCAGGCAAATTTTGGTTTTTTTTCACCGGTAGCCGAAAGAATAGCGGCAAGGTGATAAATCTGGGTAACCTGGTATTTTTTGACGAGTTCAAATAAGCGTTCAATGTTCAGAATATCCAGAAATTCGAATGGGGTATTCTGCTCTTTCGGTTCTCTGATATCCGTTGCAATTACTTGTTTCGCTCCATAAAGTTCCCGAAGCGCGGTACTTAGCTCAGAACCAATCTGCCCATTTGCACCGGTAATCAAAATTACGTCCTTTCTCATAGGTACTTCACTGGTTGAATATTGACCTTTAGCAATTCAATTTAGAGTCAATAAATTTGGTTTTATTACTGCTTGCAAAATAGTAATATTCGGGCTAAAACTATTAAGTTTAGAAGGAATAATTTGTCGGCAAAAAAGGGATTATTTGATAACAAGCAAATCCTTTGCATCCGGCACTGCATTCAGGAATTGATACTCTTGATTTTCGTAATCCATTTTGCAGCAATAGGATTGAATACCATTGGTTACCAGAAGATATTGCACTTGTAAGGGGAGGTTATATCGGGCTATTTGATCAAAAGTTTCCTGAGAGATTTTTACTTTTGAAGATTTGCATTCTATTAAAAAAACGGGCTTAATGTTCTGATCATAAATCAAAATATCGCATCTTTTGTTCAAAGAATTTACTTTTAGCCCTTGCTCTGTACGAATCCGGTTTTTATTATAGTTCTTTTCATGAAGAAGATAAAGGAGTACTAATTGGCGCACCAGTTCCTCTGGTTGCAGAACCAGGTATTTTTTGCGAATGGGATCCAGCACCATTAGTTTATCATTTTCTTTCTTAAGGTGTAAATTTTCTTTAAAAAGGGTATAGTCAATATTGAGCAACATATGGGCTTAATTATTCTTCAATTGCCTTAAGGCATTCTGTAATTCGGGATAAATAGGGGCCAAAGATAATCTCAGATGATGAAGATCGGAATTTATTTTTTTTAAATCTGAAACAGTGCTTTCCAATTCGATTTGTTCGGCTAATTTGTGTTGTTCTTTTAAGCCGATCATAATATAATTTGATTTGAGTCGATGCGCCAGCAATTTAATAGAGGAACGCTTTTGTTCATCAATAGCGGACTGGATTTCCTCAAGCATTTTAGGTGTTTGATCCAAAATAGCCTCGATGATCTCGGAAACGGGTTCGGTTTGATTGTCGAACGTATTCATGAGATTTTGGAGATTGAATTTAGCTTTTTGGGAGTTAATACGCTGCATTTTCGTTTTTTGAATTTGCTGCTCATTGAGCATTTGCACAATTAAATCCTGAACAGAAGTCAACTGGGTGAGTTCGCTACTTTTCTGAAGCACCTGTACCGCTCCATATGCTTTTGCAAGTTCTACGATTTCATCTTCCAGGTGACCAGAAAGCAGTATAAAGGCTTGCTTTTTGATTAATTCTCCAAGATCAAAGGCTTTTCCATCCGGAAGGTTAAGGTCACAGATAACAATATCAAAATTCTGATTTTGAAGCAACTGACGAGCTTCATCAATTTTGACAGCCACCTGAATTTTACAAGCCAGATTATTTTTTTTTACCAGGCGTGTAAGAGCCAGTTGATCAATGACATCATCTTCAATGATTAAAAGGTTGAGCATATAAAATATTTTTGACTTGGTTGTTCCAGGAATTTTTGGAAGGCTTGTCCGTATGGAGTATGCTGCCTGTCATTTATTATATCTTTTAAAAAGGATTAAAAATCTGTCTGGAAATTATCGATTGATCTGTGCAAAATGTCATTTCATCTATGCAGCAGCCTTTAATCGGAAATAGTTGTAGTAATTCCGAAAGCAGACTTGATCAGTCATAAAATCCTGTCCTTCGACTTTATAAACAAAACTTAGACACATTTTTCACTTTTTTATAGTAAAGGTAAATTTCGAACCCTCGCCTAGTTTAGAAGATACATTTATAATTCCTCCGTGTAGTTCCACAATTCTTTTTACAATAGTCAAACCGATACCTGTACTTTCTAACTGGTCTCTGGAGTGTAAAGTCTGGAATATTTTAAATATTTTATCAAAATGTTTTTCCTCAATTCCGGGGCCATTATCCGCTATGGTGAATTGGTGAAAGGTGGTCGAAGCATCATAAGTAATCTTGATAATGCCCTGAGATTTGTCATTATACTTAATCGCATTGCTGATTAAGTTTTGAAAAACCTGCTGGATTCTAATCTTTTCACCGGCTATAACTGGAATATGTTCATCAATAACAATGGTAAATTGCTCGGGAGGGGCGAGGCTATCGATAACGGTATCCAGCAGTTCCCGGATATTAACGGGTTCTTTGGCCAGATCGATTCTGCCTATTCGGCTGTATTGCAAAATCCCTTCTATAAACTTCTGCATTCGGTTGGCTCTGCCGATCAACAGCGAGAGATGCTTTTGTCCCTCAGCATCAAAAAGGTCTTGATAATCTTCCGCAAGCCATCTTGAAAGCGAACCGATAGCCCTTAAGGGAGCTTTAAGGTCATGTGAAACTATGTAGGCAAAGTCTTTTAATTCTTTATTGACGATTTCCAGTTTGGCATATAATTGTTCTCTTTTTTCCTCGGCTTCTTTTAATGCGGTAATATCCCGTGCGATATCTCTTGAACCAATAATCTTTCCTTGTTCAATGATCGCATTTGAGTTGACTTGCAAATATTTTACTTTACCGGATTTTGTAATAATCCGTCCCTGATAATTGCTGTAAAAACCTTCGGTAAGTAATTGCTGCAGATATTTGTCCGATTTTTCTTTATCATCCGGATGTACAATGTCCGGAATTCTGATAGCGTGTAGTTCTTCCAAAGAGTATTCCAGTAAGCGTTGTGCTGCTTCATTGGCATCCCGAAAATATCCGTCTTTATTCGTGACCATCAGGGCATCATACATATTGTGGAAAAGGTCCTGGTACTTATGATTGGATTCTTTCAACTCGAGTTCTACTTTCTTTTGAGAGGTGATGTCCTGAACCGTACCGAAAATCTTTACCACTTTATCTCCCTCCATAAGCGCTTCGCCTTTGGCAACAGTGTAAATCATTTTTCCGGACCGGGTAAAATGACGAATTTCGTATTCATAAGGCTGTCCGGCCAGGAGCGTTTGGGCCATACCATCGAGCAATTTTTGCCGATCTTCGGGAAGAATCATTTTTTGGTATTCTTCAAAAGTAGGAGGCGCAGCATCCGTTGGCATTTCGAATATGCGATAAGTTCCCTCTGACCAGGCAATTTTTTCAGTATCAAAATCATATTCCCAGTTGCCAATCCTCGCAATTCGTTGCGCTTCTTTCAATTGATTTTCACTCGTTTGCAGTGCTTTTTGCGTATTATTAAGTTGAGTAATATCTTTTCCGTAAACGGTAATCCCTATTACGTCCCCCTTGTCACCCTTAATGGGTAATATGTTGACCAGATCAACCCGTTCTTCATGGAGATAGGAATAATGGAGGCTTTCCGTAATACTTTGCCCCTGAAGAGCGGCTTTAAAATATTCCACCCATAAATCGTATACTTTACTATCCGGTGGAGGATATTGATCCCCGATTTTGAAAGGCTGTCTATGATAATACCTTTCCAGAAATTTGACGCCGGATTTATTAAAGTCAATAAGTTTGAAGTTGCGGTCAATGGCTAATATCTTGTCTTCCGTACTATCGAAAATGGCTCTCAGTTTAGCTTCACTTTCTTTCATAGCTGCGATAGCTTCTTTTTGCAAAGTAACATCCTCGATAAACCCAATGAGCAATGTTTCACCTTTGACTCTGACCAGTGAACGGGTAGCTGTTCCCCAGAAAATACTTCCATCTTTCCGGATATATTGTTTTTCAATCCTGAAGTCGGAAATTTCACCTGATAGTAGCTGCTTCATTTTGATGCTAATCTCTTCGGCATCTTCCTGATATACGAGATCGTGTCGATTCAGATCGTTTAATTCTTCTACGGTATATCCAAATAACTCCGTAAATTTTTTATTGACCAGATTGAATCTCAGGCTGTCTGTCGATCTGATCAAAATAGGAATCGGACTCATGTCAAAAAATTTGGACATCCGTTCTTCACTTTCCTGCAAGGCTTTTTGAGACAAATAGCGTTCGGTGATATCCTTGTGTATTTCTATTTTGATATGCTGGTTAGGACTAAGTAATTTTACGGCGATAACATCAACATAAAATAAACTGCCATCTTTGCGGCGATGTGTCCATTCGTAGCTCAATTTGCCTTCTTCGTTGATTTGAGCATTGATTTGCTTTAGATATTTACTGGAACTGAGTCCATTAGATTGCTTTTCCGGAGAAACAGCTTCGAGGGCCAAACTGTTGAATTCCACCCGGCCATAACCGAAATTCTTTAACAGGTTGTCATTGATTGAAAGCAATTTTTCTTTTTCCAGATCGTAAACAACTACACCATCAAAACCGTGATCAATCAGTAAATTGTAACGATCCTGGCTTTCTTTTAAGGCTTGTTGCGTCAGTTTTTCAATAGTAATATCCCGGATAATCGCGATTGCTCCGACGATCAGACCTTCCGTGTTTTTATAAGGTGAAATTTTTGCGGTTGCCCACCAACGGGTTTGGGAAATCTTTCGGGTGTGTTCAATAGAGTGTTCGAGACTGGAACCATTAAAAACCTTATCCATCATCCGGTTCATTTCCGGAATCCTGGCATCATTCAGAAGTAATTTCCCCAGCGGTTTTCCGATAATTTCTTCGGTAGGGTATTCAGATAGCTTGGAAAGTTGATTATTGGCAAAGACAACTTCCTGTTTGAGATTGCAGATCAATAAACCTTCAGAAACATTATCTACTACAAGTTTGTACTTTTGCAACTCTTCCGTAGTGCCGGGAGGGTTTATGCTGTTTTCCTCGGTTTTTTTATTGATATAACCCTGCTCAATAGAAATTCCCAAATTTTGAAAAATAGGGTAGAGGCTGTTAAAAGCAGACTCTGCTAAGGGACTGCTAAAGTGGGCATGATAAGCAATAAGCAGTACCTGCTCACTAAGCTTGAAAGTATAAATTACACCTTGTGTTAAATTGGTAAATCCATCAAAAGGACCTCTTTTTTTTCCCTCAATTAAGCTGATATGGCAATGTTGGTCTTCGGCAAATTGAGCAATTTTGTTTTTATACTCAAAAACTCCGGTGCGAACGATTGCTTCCGCACTTTCGTAAATTCTGTAATAATTTCTATCCCCGGAAGAAGCGTCTCTATACCATATTTCACTGGCGTCGAAAACAAGGAGCTCATTCAACTGCCTGATGAAATGATCAATATTGCGATCCAAATCCCGGTATTTTCCCACACTCAGGGATAAATCCAGTAAGACGGAAGCAGTAAATAATGGTATTTCCGGATTCTTGGTCATTAAAAAGGGTTGTTGGAAGGATCGAGCGTTTCTTCTTTTAGCATTCTGTAAATGGTTGATTTACCAATATCGAGCTTTTTAGCCACTAACAAAACGTCATTATTATACCTTTCCAGAAAATGATGGATTATCCTTCGGGTATATTCGCGCAAAGGCATTTCCTGTATTAAAAAAGCATCGGTTTTTCTGGGACTATTGAAATTGATATCTTCCGGGAATATATTTTCCTCATCGGCCATTACACAAGCCAGTTCTATAACTGCTTTTAGCTCCCGAACATTTCCCGGATAATAATAATTCAGAATTTTTTCTTTAGCTTCTTTAGTAAGCATTTTTTTTCCGAGTTGATTATTTTCACAAAACTCATTCAGAAAATGCATGGCCAGCAATAGAATATCATTCCCTCTTTCTCTCAGTGGAGGCACTTCAATCGGAAGCCCTAACAATCGATAATATAAATCTTCCCGGAAATTTCCTTTTTCTACTTCATCGGATAAGTTTTTATGGGTAGCGACAATGATTCTCGCATCGAATTTGATCGGTTTGGTTCCTCCCACTCTGATTATCTCTCGTTCCTGAATGGCTCTCAAGAGTTTGGATTGTAACAAAATATCCATTTCCGCAATCTCGTCCAGGAATAAAGTACCCTTATCTGCCAGTTCGAATTGCCCCGGTTTTTGGCTGTCGGCTCCGGTAAAAGCACCTTTTTCATATCCAAATAACTCACTTTCCAGCAAATCCTTGGGAATCGCACTGACGTTTACCGGTATAAAAGCAGCATTTCGGCGATTAGAGCTAAAGTGTATATTTTTTGCAATTACCTCCTTACCACTACCGGTTTCTCCTGTAATAGATACCGATATATTAGTCTTAATGGCTTTTTCAATCAGCTTAAAAACCCGTTTCATTGGTTTGCTGTTGCCAATAATACTTTTATCAAAGGCATATTTGCTTTCGAGTTCTTCAGTAAGTACCTCTACTTTCTTTTTAAGATTGATATTGTTTTTTAAACGCTCAATAGAGTAGAGTAATCTATCTTTAGTTTCTTCGTTTTTAACAATATAATCGTGTGCGCCATTTCGCAAAAGTTGTACAGCAATCGAAATGTCATTTTGTCCTGATAAAATAATTACTTCTATATCCGGATTGCTGCCGTGAATTTTTTTCATCACATTGCGGCCGTCCATATCAGGTAAGCTATAATCCAGAGAAATGATTGCCGGCTTTAGATGAAGGTTGTCCAAACATTCCTTTCCCGTGGAAAAAATATGTATTTCATGTTCCGGATTCATTTCAAATACATACTTCACGAGTCGTATATATATTGGATCATCCTCAACAATGAATACTTTTGTTGGAGAAAATTGCTTTGTCATATTAGTGAAGACCTAATTATTCCACAATATGGAAAAAAAATCAAAATTGGAAAAGAGTCTCCTGTTAAATATTTTAAAATAACTAATTTATAGCTAATTAATATAGAAATTAGGGCTATAATGTGTTGGATAAAAGCTTACTTACTGCCTTTTGGCAAAAAAATTGCAAGCTTCAATATGTGGTATTTAATAAGGTGAAACCTGAAAATACCTGTCCAACAAAACGTCATATCAACAAATCTACCTACTGCTTCTCATTATTTGATTAATTTAAGTTGCGATTCATTTTTAAAGAAAGAAAATGCGTCTGATTTCATTGCGAAATCAGGGATTTCTATCAAAATGCTCCTTATTTCCCTTCCTCCATCCCAACTTAGGTTAATTCGTATTAGAATAAAGTATTCAGGGTCCTGGTATTGTCCCGGCTTTGGTAAATGCTTTATCACCCAAACATATAACTAACTAGGGAAAACTACCAAACAGTTTTGAAAATGCTCTGGCTGTTAGTGGGATTTCCTTGCAAAAACTGAGAGGATGAAACCGTTTTTTGTTCTATCGCCGGGTAATTTTTTTGATGAAAAAAATACATCAACCACTATTAAATCATTTGCAGAATTGTTCAATAGAGTTAGTCCCAAACACCAAAAACGTTTAAAGCTGATTTTTATTGAAGAGGATAGTCACATATCCAGATTAAATGAATTACTGGCCAAGGAGAGACTGGGAAATGCAAGTGTTATTATTAATCGCTTTGTGGTGGAGGAAGTCGAGGCAGCTTATCTTGATGCTTCAATTTTTTTATTTACCGGGACGCCCAATGAAAAAATTATTCCCGAAGCCTTGTCTTTTGGCTTGCCTGTTCTCACTTTTGAGGATCCGAGTCTAAAGCAGTATTTGGATAATACCTGTAGTATGTTGGTGAAAAACAGTTTTTCAAATAATGTTCACGAACATTTTGCAGATTTGCTGGAGATGCTTTATTTCGATCCGGAAGTCAGAAAATTACTTGCTAAAGGTGCTATCAGTAAATACAATAAGGAATTGAGTTGGAACACTTAGCATTGCTCTTGGCATCTTTATTTTATTTCCTTGAGATCAACTTTCACATCGTGTTCGATTTTTAGAAATTCGATCATTTCGAGTAGTTTATCCTGATCTTTTTTATTATTGATATCCAGTTCGCATTCAAAAATTCCTTTGGTGGTAGGTATTTTCATATAACTGCCTCCGAATAATTTGTTTTTGGATTTCTTTTCAGCAGAAGGCAGTTTTTTAAGTTCGAAATTAAGCTGATTAAGTTCTTTTTCGGGAATAATCAAATGTTCTCTGCCTTTTTTTATTTCCAGTTTGTCCTCGTCAAAAGAGATCATCCCGCCAACTATGGTCCTTTTTTGAAAAACATTTCTCAATCCAGGAATAAGCAGGAGTATCAAGATTGCAAATACGGCGATATAAGTCCACATTGCGTATTCATCTAAACCAATTTGCTCAATTAACATCTCAATGAATGGGACAGTCCCGGTACTGATGAGCGGAACGATTGCATAACTCAATATACCGGCAGCCATCATAGCTAAAAGGATACGACTTGCTCTGCGTTTTCTTCTTTTGACAATATCAGCTTTAAATTCAAACATGTAATTAGACTTGAAACATGAGACATGGCAGCATTTTACACCATACCAGTAAATTCAATTATAAAAGTAAAAAATTACTTAAAATGTTTTGACATAATCCGATAGAGCGATTCATATAATCGATTAATTTTTGACACTGGCAGATTTTTAGCTTTTGCGATTTCTTTTTTACTAAATTAGCAGCCGTTTAAGTACTAAAACAGATGTCCTACGTTCTAACGGTTCCTTTTTTTGCATTCAAGCTTCATTTCAAATCAGGAGGAATGATTACCCGTCCGCTTTTCGATTCCAGTAAAGTGGCTATGAATGACTCAGCTTTAAAAATGTCCAAGGCTTTTCAAACCGGTTTTCAGAATAAAATACTGAACGAGGGAAACTATATAGCCTTAATGGATCAATACAGTAGCGGGGATTATTATAAAGCGGTGTTGTATATTGCTTTCGATGCGGCTAAAGATGGAGTCAGTTATCCGGAGTTTGACCTGGAACTGGAGTATTATTTCAAATCTTCTGAAAAAGGTCATTGGGCAATCGTTCCGGTGCTTGGAGTAGAAGTTTTTGTAGAAACGGGCAAGGATTTGGAATTGCAGTTGCAAGAAGCGATTCGACTTGAGTTTTTGCGCAAGCGTCAATTGCCATTGCTCAATGAAGTTGTTGCGACTATATGGTATGATTCGGTAGAGTTGATTCAGCATGAGGTTCATCTAAACTTTCATACTTTAAAAGAGCTGGATAATATTCCGGATGAGCATGAAGAACAGCTGATTAAAAAAATTGCTACTCGTTTAGTTCCGGGAGACAGAGTGGTTTATGGTCGCAAAAAAGAGTTAGATCAGCTTATCAAGGCTTTAAAATCCAAGTTTAACAAAAATGTGATCCTCGTTGGATCATCCGGGGTTGGAAAAACCGCTTTAGTCTGGGAAGCGGTCCGGCATCTTAAAAAACACAGAATACCTAATAATATCTGGGAAACGACCGCTTCGGTTATGGTCAAGGAGTTGACGAAAGATACTGGTTGGCAACATCAGCTTTCCTTGCTTTGTGAAGAGTTGTTCAAGAATAGTGATATCCTTTTCGTAAGAAATCTGCTGGAATTATTTGAAGTCGGCAAATATGTCGGCAATGAGGTGAGTATGGCGGATTATCTGCGCACCTTTATTAGCAGGGGAGAAGTGATGATGATTGCCGAATGTACGGAAGAAGAATTTGCCCGGATTCAATTAAAAAACCCGAATTACACCAGTTTTTTTCAGATCATCAAGCTGGAAGAACCGAAGGATGAACTGGAGTCAATCATTATTAACAAAGTCAAGGATATTGCCTGGGCAAAACGGGTCAAACTGGCTGATGAAGCGATTGAAGAAACCATTCGCTTAAACCGGCGCTATACCCCTTATGCCGGCTTCCCGGGCAAACCAATCCGTTTTCTGGAAAGCCTGCTCATCAACCGAAAAGCTTCATCCAAAACCGTGACCCGTTCTGAGGTTATTCAGACTTTTTGTGAAGAAACGGGTATGCCTGCCTTTATGATCGATCCCTCTATACCGATGGATTTAAAAAAGGTCATGCAATATTTTAAGGCAAATGTCTTTGGACAAGATAAAGCGATTGAAAGCCTGACCGGACTTTTGGCTTCAATCAAAACGGCTTTAATGCGTACGGGCAAGCCTATCGCTTCTTTATTATTTATTGGCCCTACCGGGGTCGGTAAAACGGAGATGGCTAAGATGCTTTCAGCGTTTATGTTTGGTAATCGGGAACGTATGGTTCGGTTTGATATGAGCGAATATTCTGATCCGTACTCAGTAATGCGTCTGACCGGTGAGAGTTATTTTTCTGATGGTTTGCTGACTTCGGCTGTTCGTCGCGAACCCTTTTGTGTACTTCTATTTGATGAAATTGAAAAGGCGCATTCTGACTTTTACGATTTACTTTTGCAGATTTTAAGCGAAGGCCGTCTAACGGATAGCAGTGGAAAATTAGTAAATTTTTGCAGTACCATTATTATTATGACTTCTAATATTGGGGCAACTAATTTGCAAAATAATCGCATTAATCTCGGAGGTCAGGCAGATAAAGCATCGCTTGGTGAGCATTTCATTAATGCTGTTCAGAAATATTTTCGACCAGAGCTTTACAACAGGATTGATCAAATCATTCCATTCCAGCCCTTGAGCCAGGAAGTCGTTCGATACGTTGTTGACCGGGAGCTGAATCTTCTCAGAAAAAGAGAGGGGATAAAGTTCCGTAAAATGGATTTCATTATAGATGAAAAAATCCACGACTTCCTTGCCGAGAAAGGCTATAATGCAAAATACGGGGCAAGATATTTACAGCGAACGATACGAGAAAAACTGATCCTGCCATTAGCCAGTGAATTGAGTACCTATGATTATGATGATCAATTGATCGTTAAAGTAGAAAAAACGGCGGATCGCCTTCAGCCAATAGTTGATGCGGATCCGCTGGGGCTGGAATTATTATTAGAAGAGTTGGACAAGATCAATTATGCAGATCATGCCAGCGAGTTGCGAAGGCAGATATTTCGCTTACAAGAGGGACATATCTTTGTAATGATGATGAGTGAACTGGATATTATGGAGAGGAACAGAGCGAAGCTCGGAGATAATTTCTGGAAAAATAAAAAACGCAGCCAAAAGTATAGCTTTTATATAAAGATAATTGAACGGATCAAAGAACTAAATAGCAGAATTGAATCACTGGAGGAAGAATTGTCTTTGGCATGTATGGATTTGAACACGTATAATCCCGGAATCAAAAATGATCTGGATGATTGGGAAAAGGGACTCGAAGCTTTGAAAATTGAATTACTGGCTGAAATCAATAAATCTGCTAATGAATGCTTTATTGGTATTTATGGTCAAAACCTTTCTCAACTGGCTAAATTTTATCAGAAGTTAATTGAAGCGCGAAACTATACCTATAGCGGTCAGGCAGTCTGGTATCGGGATTCTGTTTATAATAAAGAAGTACCGGATTTGGAGTTTGGAGGCAAAAAAAAGGCTATGCAATATGTGTATAAGAGTTTTGAAGCGGGGGATTCCAATGTTTTCAATCCACCTAAAAAGGGCGATATGCTCTACGGTGTTGAGCTGAAGGTCAAAGGAAATTGTTGCGGCTTATTTTTTCGGCCCGAAGAGGGCCTGCAACGATGGCACCTTAGAGAAGAAAAGGGAGAAACGAGTATGGTATGGATAGGGGATGCTGGTTATACAACCCCCGCGAACATTCATCGAAAAGATTTCTACAAACCTAATCCGAGAAGAATAATCCAAACAGGTTTAATTAAAGATACTCGCTTTAAGATCAATGCTAAATTTTCGTTCGGGATGCTCGAAGAAATTATTATGGAAAACCTGAATAATCTTTTCAAACGGAAACTGGATGAAGAGTTACTTTCCTAGATCATCACAGCAATTTTAAAAAGGGTTGCAAATTTTCGTTTTCCATGACATTAATTTTTAATGCACTTTCTACCATCTATCGGTTAGGTATTTTCTCCTTCTTTTTTTTCGAAAAAAAAATATTTGATTTTCTAAAAATAGCATTATAAAATAGCGTGATGTATATGTTTTTTACAATCAAAGAAATAAGAAGAATTCAATGCGAATTAGATATGGTGAAAATATTTATTTATTAAAAAATAATACAAATACAGCAATGGTTTCCATTTTTATTTACCTTTGTATTGTCCAATCACACAAGATTACCTCCCTTATTTGTGACAAGTTTCCGAATTTAAGATAATTCAAGTTCCCCTTTCCCCCCCCTCTTATCCTCCCTTTAGAATCTGATTTTTAACCAAGCCAGGGGCAAGATGAATTTTGTTCGAGCCATTATCGTTTTAGTGCTGCTTTTGAATGTTAATGCTTTATTAGCTGCGCATAAATACTGGGTTGAGCTGAAAGACAAAGCGAATAGCCCCTATAGTATTGAAGAACCTGACGAATTTCTCTCAGAAAGAGCGATCAGTAGGAGGATGATTCAGGGTATTTCCATTAATGAGCAGGATTTACCGGTTTCACCAATTTATCTTCAAAAGATAAAAGCCAGTGGGTTTAACATTATTTATACTTCCAGATGGTTTAACGCGGTGGTACTTACCGGAGAAGATCATTTGCTTGAAAGACTCGGTTCTTTCCCTTTTGTCAGGAGTATTCAATTGGTAGAGTTTCAAATTGACTATAAAAATACGGCTTCCAGAAGCGGAACGCAGGAGTTTGAGAATACAGATATCGATTTTGGTTTTGCTTACCAGCAGTTATTGCTGTTACAAGGTCATTTTCTTCATCAATCCGGATTTAAAGGCGCTGGAAAAATGGTCGCTGTGATCGATGGTGGCTTTGCCGGCTTGCAGCAAAGTACATTTTTTGATAGCCTTCGTGCAAATCGATTATTGTTTGATTATAAAGATTTTGTCGATGAAAAATCGGCGGATGAAGCTGGATACCACGGTTGTAAAGTTTTGTCTGTCATGGCCGCTAACCAACCGGATTTATTCGTCGGTGTTGCCCCGGAGGCCTCTTATCTTTGCATTCGAAGTGAAGATCACCGGATCGAAATGCGAATTGAAGAATGTAACTGGATTGTCAGTGCCGAATATGCAGACAGCATGGGAGCGGATATTATTAATACCTCGCTAGGATATTCCGGCTTTAATTTGCCTTCGATGAGTTATGACTATGCAGATATGGACGGGCAGACCTCTTTGATTTCCCGGGCGGCCGATATTGCTTTTGCCAAAGGGATGCTTGTAGTGACAAGTGCAGGAAACAAAGGTGGTTTTAAAGATGGATTCATTGATGCACCCGGGGATGCAAAAAATATTCTAACTGTCGGAGCAACGAACATGCATGGTGAATTGGCTCGCTTTAGCAGCTTCGGGCCGACATCAGACGGGAGAATAAAACCCGAAATTGTAGCTCCGGGACAAGGTGTTTCAATTGGGTCGATGCAGGGGGATAAAGTGTACAGTGCAAGTGGTACTTCTTACTCCGCACCGATAATCTCCGGTCTGGCAGCTGCTCTTTGGAGTGCCTTTCCGGAAAAGACCAACGGAGAAATCAGAGCAGCAATTATTGCGAGTGCTTCGCATGCGCACAATATGGATAATAAAACCGGAGCTGGCTTGCCGGATTTTCAAAAAGCCTATCAAATTTTAAAAGTAACCGGTGAATCCGGCCATCATAAAGAATAGATTTTAGGGTTTTTTCATTGTTTTTAATTGCTTTGGACACCACTTTTCCTTTGGTTAAGTGGTGTTTTTATTTTAGCAAGGCATTAATTGCTTCAGCTGGCTGGATTAATTTTCCGG
The DNA here is from genome assembly GCA_028280415.1 of Saprospiraceae bacterium. Lineage (GTDB taxonomy): Bacteria > Bacteroidota > Bacteroidia > Chitinophagales > Saprospiraceae > JAHDHW01. Next base: position 48,205 of record JANQLV010000045.1, on the reverse strand, counting down.
TCTGATTTCCATCGGCTGTTCGTTTACCGGTTTGATTCAGAATTCCATAGGCTTTCTCAGTGCTTAATTCCGGCTTGATACTTCTCATGAGCCCTATCAGGCCGGCGACCTGAGGACAAGCCATAGAAGTGCCACTGAGGGCTTTATACTGGCTTTTGGGAAAGGTAGAATAAATATCAACTCCCGGGGCAGCAATACCCATTTTGACATCATTGACGGTATTGGAAAAATAGGCTTTTTGCACATTCTGGTTGATGGCACTGACCGTAATTACGCCAGAAGCATTGGCAGGTGTAAATTCGATAGCGCTTAGATTGTCATTACCGGCTGCTACTACAATAATAGCATTGGCTTTTTGCGCGTATTCCACTACTTTTTGAAATGCTTCCTGACTGGCTTCCCGCGAACGCGATCCAATGGAAATCGAAATTACATCGGCACCCCGGTCCACCGCTTCGATTACGCCTTCGATCAATCGCTGTTGGGTGATTAGCCCCATAAAATTCATCACTTTTATACCCGAAAGATTTACAAAACTATTATCCGGGAACACGGAAGCAATGCCAAGTCCATTATTGGTAACGGCTGCGGCAATCCCTGCGCAATGCGTCCCGTGCCCATTGCTATCCCTGTCATACTCTTTATTTATTGAGCGATATCGATCTTTCAAATCTTCGTGCCCGGCATCTATGCCTGAATCAATAATGAAAACATTAGCTTTTCGCTTAGGCTTGATTTGTTTTTCGTTAAGCAGGGCATAAAGCTTTTCCGTTTTCATCACATCCAATCCCCATTGTTGATGGACTTCCGGATCATTGATTTGATATTCTACTTCAACCGGAGGTGTTCTCCGTTTTGGAATAATAGGATTAATATTAAAAACTTCATTTAACTCGACATCATCAACCAGTGGAGAAGCTTCCAATCGCTCTATGATTTCCGCCCATTTATGCTCGTGTTTTTCCGGAATATTAAGGAGCCAGTAATCATCCAGTTCAGTGATGTCCTTTTTATTCGGATGGAAAGCAACTTCATAAGTTAAATCGTATGCTGCCAATAAATTGGACAAAGCACTGATATCTGTTCCTTCTTTAATATCCAGTAACAGCTCGCCATCCTCGAAAACTTCCTGCTCTTTCAAGGCTTCCGTTCCCGAAGCTTTTAGATCAGACTGTAGAAAATATTTGCCTTTGAAATAGAAAGCGGCCAGTAAAATTACCAGCATAGCAAAGAAGACTAGCTTGTTTTTTCTGAAAAATTTAAAAAAGTTAGCCAGCAAAGCCAGGATCAGCAAGCCGCGGAACAAGGAGAAAAACTTGACGGATAGTAAACTTGGAGAAAGAAACAGAGATAAAATATAAATCAAAAAACCTCCGAAAAAGATGCCTTGCATCAGTTTAGCCAGGGGTTTTTCACTAAAATAGAACCATAAAATAAGTGAAAGTAAACAGGCTAAATAACTATATGGATACAAAAATTCTAGCATAGACCAATGATTTCGCTTGGAGACTTTTAATAAAGCTTCATTCACTTCATAAACGAATATGGTATCTTTTTATCATTAAAACAAATATCAAAGACCAGCATCCGGTTGTGTTCGTTCAGCGTGTGGTTTTGTTCGATTTTCGGTTTTCATTGTTCGGGGATTTACACCTTGTTCTGAAACCCGAAAAATGAAAAACAATCTCGAATCTTACTTGTTATGCAGGAGCATCTTATTGTGCTGAAATATGACTTTTTATAAAAGGGATGCATGCAAGGTTCGTAAAATTTATATTTTTGCAAAAATTTAAAAATTAAGATATTCAAATGGCAGATTCACCTGAAAGAATAAATTGTTTAATTATCGGATCCGGTCCTGCTGGTTATACAGCAGCGATCTATGCTTCGAGAGCCAATCTGAAACCAGTATTATATACCGGTCCGGAAATGGGGGGGCAGTTGATGATTACAACAGATGTAGAAAATTATCCCGGTTATCCTGATGGGGTAATGGGACCTCAAATGATGGAAGATTTCCGTAAACAGGCTGAACGTTTTGGTACAGATGTTCGTATGGAAATGATCACTAAAACCGATTTTACCGGGCCTGTACATAAGGTTTGGACAGAGTCGGGACATGAGATTCATACTGATTCGGTCATCATCGCAACGGGAGCCAGTGCAAAATGGCTGGGCTTGGAAAATGAAGGTCGACTGGCTCGAAATGGAGGTGGTGTTTCGGCTTGTGCCGTTTGTGATGGTTTTTTCTATAAAGGAATGGATGTCGCTGTAGTTGGTGCCGGGGATACCGCAGCCGAAGAAGCATTATACCTTTCCAAATTATGTCCCACTGTTCACATGCTGGTCAGAAGAGATGTAATGCGTGCATCTAAAATTATGCAGGACCGGGTGAAAAAAGCCGAAAACATTAAAATTCACTGGAATACTGTTACCGACGATATTATTGGGGAAAATGAAGTGGAAGCGGTACGGGTGTTGGATAAGGTTTCGAATGAAAAACGGGAAATTCCAATTAAAGGATTTTTCGTGGCGATTGGGCACAAACCGAATACCGACATTTTTAAAGAATGGCTGGATATGGACGAAACCGGTTATATTATCACCAAAGCAGATAGCTCTAAAACAAATGTAGAAGGTGTTTTCGCCAGTGGCGATGCACAGGATCATGTTTATAGACAAGCCGTTACTGCTGCAGGAACTGGCTGCATGGCTGCGCTTGATGCAGAGCGCTATCTCGCCGAAAAAGGAATTATATAAGCACTGTTTCATAGGCATGAGGTTTTCAGGTGTTTCCACTAAAACCTCATGCCTAATATCTCCTTCCTGATCCCTAAAAAATACCAATAAATTCCCATATCTTTGGCTCGCCAAATAGCCATTTCTTTTTCAACCAAAAAATTTAATTATGATAGATACTTCGACTAAGTTTCGTCCTGGTGTATTGTGGGGCGATGAAGTGACTGAATTATTTAACTACGCTAACGAAAATAACTTTGCCATTCCTGCGGTAAATGTGGTAGGTACAAATTCTGTCAATGCAGTGCTGGAAACAGCCAGAGCTGTAAATTCACCTGTAATTATTCAATTCTCCAATGGTGGTGCACAGTTTTTTGCGGGGAAAGGACTTTCGAATGATGATCAGCAGTCAGCAATTTTGGGAGGGGTATCCGGTGCGATGCATGTACATACCATGGCAAAAGCTTATGGAGTTACCGTCGTTTTACATACTGATCATTGTGCAAAAAAGCTTTTACCCTGGGTTGACGGGCTTTTAGAAGCCGGAGAGCGCTTTTTTGAATCCCGTGGATATCCGCTTTATAGTTCTCATATGCTGGATTTATCAGAAGAGCCCATCGAAGAAAATATCGAAATCTGCGCCAAGTATCTTGAGCGTATGGATAAAATCGGGATGACTCTGGAGATTGAATTGGGAGTGACCGGTGGAGAAGAAGACGGTGTGGATAATACGGATGTTGACAGTTCCCGCTTGTATACCCAACCAGAGGAAGTGGCCTATGCTTACGAGGCGCTGAGCAAAATCAGTAATCGTTTTACTGTTGCGGCAGCTTTTGGTAATGTACACGGTGTCTATAAACCGGGCAATGTAGAGCTGCGTCCAGTCATTTTGAAAAATTCACAGGAATTTGTTCAGCAGAAATTTAGTACCGGAGCGAATCCGATCAACTTTGTATTTCACGGAGGTTCGGGATCTTCCAGAGAAGAAATTCGGGAGGCTATCGAGTACGGAGCAATTAAAATGAATATTGATACAGATATGCAATGGGCTTTCTGGAATGGAGTAAGGGGGTATTATGAAAATAAGAAGGATTACCTGCAAGCTCAGATTGGGAATCCGGAAGGCGATGATGTACCGAACAAGAAGAATTACGATCCAAGAAAGTGGTTACGCGTGGCAGAACAGTCTTTTGTAGAGCGGCTAAAAGTGGCTTTTGAGGATTTAAACTGTCTGGATAAAAATTAATTTCGAAAATAATCAGATTTGAGGTGTTGGGCATGGGATTTATGGCCTGACACCTCAGAGTTTTACTTCAAAACTACAATCCCGTATTTATCAGCTATTTCTTTTCGGATAGCTTTCAGCTTCATATCGATTTTCAGGTACTTCATGTAATTATCGGGATCATCCTTGATCTTTTTCTGGTTCTTCTCAATCATTTTAATCACCTTTTTGAGCTTAAAGCGATTGACTGCATAGATCGCATCTTTCATGTAATTATCCTCCGGATCCGGTTGGGTCGTCAGAATGATATCCCATTTTGCTTTCCAGTTTTCGCTGTACTCATAGGGCGAATGCACCAGGTCCACAGCAATGGATTGAATTTTTGAATCCGCGTGATTTAAGAAATACTGCTCATTGGTTGGGACTTTATCCAGCAGGCGTTGTCGACATTCCTTGGCAATTTTTTCATAATCTTTATTATCAAAATCGTCGATCACATCTTCTATATTTCGGAGAATATAAGCCGATACCGAAATTCCCTTATCTGCATCGAAGTATTTATCCCCGCCCGAAATCAGAATCCGGATGATATCCCGTTCCTGGTATTCAATTGCTGAGCTGGAGCGATTTTTTTGCTTTTGCACAATTTCACCCAGACCGCTTTCAGGAGAAGGTTCCAGAGATAACAGTTCTTCGGTCAAGCGCTTTTGGGCCTCCGGTGAGTTGACCTGCTCTTTTTGCCGTTTTTTCTTGATTGCTGCTCCAATCATTTTACTGGTTTCGTCGACCAGAATATTTTCATCGACCTGAAACTTATAGGCGCATTCCTTGGTGTAAATCGAGCGTTTGAGCGGATCGGGAATCTTGGCAATACTGGCAACAATATCTTTGATTAAAGCGGCTTTTTTTACCGGATCATTCTTGGTCTCTTCCAGCAAAAGGTCGGCTTTAAAAAGAATAAAATCCTGCGCTTTTTCTTTGATATAATTTTTGAAATCAGTAGCACCTGTATGTTGCAGATACGAATCGGGATCTTCCCCTTCCGGTAATAATACCACTTTTACATTCATATCCTGTTCCAGTACCAGGTCCAATCCTCGCAAAGCGGCTTTGATACCGGCCGGATCGCCATCGTAAATGATCTTTATGTTAGGCGTATATCTTTTAATCAGCCGGATTTGTCCGGTAGTCAAAGAAGTACCGGAAGAAGCTACCACATTTTCAATACCTGCCTGATGCAAAGAAATTACATCCGTATAACCCTCTACAATAATGCACTCATCTTCCTGGCGAATTGCTCTTTTGGCAAAATAGGCCCCGTAAAGTACTTTGTTTTTTATATAGATTTCCGTTTCCGGAGAGTTGATATATTTAGGGACCTTTTTTTCTTTGGACAGTGTTCTGCCCGCAAAGGCAATTACTTTCCCGGTGAGATTATGTATGGTAAACATCACCCGATCTCTGAAAAAATCGGTATCGAATCTCGAAGTAAGTCCCAATTTACGAAGTAACTCAATGCTATAGCCATCATTAATGGCTTGCAGCGTCAACGCATCTTTCTGTTTGAGCGCATAACCCAATCCGAATTTTTTGATCGTTTCTTCTCTAAAACCTCTTTCTTTAAAATATGACAGGCCTACACTTTTTCCAATGTCGGTATTGAAGAGCTTGTCCCGGTAAAAATCCCGGGCATACTCAGTAATGATATAAAGACTATCCAGTTGTTTTCTTTCCTCGATACTCTCTCTGGAAGTCTGAGTTTCCTCAATTTCGATTCCGTATTTTTTCGCCAGATGACGCAAGGCTTCGGGGAAGGTAAAATTTTCCAGCTCCATGATAAACTGCACGGCGTTTCCTCCTTTACCGCAACCAAAACATTTGTAGATGTTTTTTGCGGGAGAGACTGTAAAGGAAGGCGTTTTTTCATTGTGAAAAGGGCAAAGCCCAAGCAGATTTACCCCACGCCTTTTCAGCGTGACATAATCCTGAATAACATCCTCCACCTTTGCGGTTTCTATAATCTCTTGTACAGATTTTTCCGAAATCATACGCTTCTTTCTCTTTTAGACTTTTGTTAGAAAAAACCATTAAGGATATAATCTCTAACATTTTCCCGATCCTGCTTAAGGCTGGCCAATATTTTTTAGATAGATTCTATGTCTTACAATGATAACGAAATCGGGCTTATTGTCCTCAAAAAACGGGAAAAAAGGGCATTTAAATTTTAATTAACGAAGGTTAAATATTTTAACCGGGGATAGGTATAACTTGTTTTGTATTTAATTATCAATTATTTATACATATTTATTTAACATTTATTAAAAACGATAACAAGCACAATAATGTAATAAGACATACTAAAAGGAATTAAAATCGTTAATAATGTGATTTTGCGAAGCAAGCTATCCAAAGGGATAAATTGAAAATCTGAGGGACTATTATGAAGCCCTTTTTGACAACAAAACGAGCCAAAACTTCAAGTTGGACTAAACTTGATAGAATGATATTAATCTCCGAAGGAGATCGAAGAATAATGGGTGTTCTCATAGTGTGTGGGCTGCCCGTCAGGCTGATGTGTCTGACGTGGCAGTTTTTTATGAGCGGAAAAACCAAAAGAAAATATATCCCGAATAGGGATAAAGAGTAATGGGTGTTCTCATAGTGTGTGGGCTGCTCGTCGGACTAATGAGTCTGACGAAGCAGTTTTTTATGAGCAGAAATTACCAAAAGAAAATAAATCCCGAATAGGGATAAAGAATAATGGGTGTTCTCATAGTGTGTGGGCTGCCTGTCAGACAGATGTGTTTGACAAGGCAGTTTTTTTATGTAGACAAGTTGAGGTCGTGGAATGCTGTGAATAGGATTATCCGCTGGTCCGGCATATCTTGTTAAGAACAGAACTTGCCGGGGACAGTTCATAAAGACTTGTAAAAAATGATTTCGGCTACTGGAAATATTTCCTATTTTCGCGATGTATGCATTGTAGTACTTGCAAAACCAGGCTGGAAGAAAATGATCGTTTTTGCTCAGGTTGCGGAGCAGAGACAGGGGACCGTCCTCAGCAAACAGAGACGGATGTATACCGGGCGAAATATATATTGGATTTCCGGGAAGCCAACACTATGGCCAATCAAATTCGTACTGCTTTTTTCAAATTAATGGAAAAAATTATAGAAGCGGATTTTGGGAACAATGAGTTTCGCAAATATTTTGATGAATTTTATAAAAGCGAATTCTACAAGAGCTTTGATTTAAGAACAGAACAGCTGGCCGAAGAAGTACATGCTATTCGGGCCAGAGGCAGTAATCGGGCCGAGTTGGAAATCGATCGATTACTGGATACTAATTTTCATGCGCTTATCGATCATTTTCTGGTGATATACTGCCAGGCTTTACACCGGATGCAGCTTCCTGAAGCAATGCTTCAATATGTAAACCAATCGAATTCCGAAGGCATTGATATCCGGCAAATGGTTTTTGATTTTCTCGATTTTGAAAAGGAAAAAGACAAAGTATATCTTGAGCTGACGAAAATTCCGCCTGCGAAAATTAAAAATGCGATACACTCCTTTCTTTTTTCACGATCCAGCGAAAAGATATTTTTTATTTGTGATCAAACTATATTTGGTTCATGCCAGGAAGGCTTTGCGATGACGGAAAAAGGTTTGTATTGGAAATCTCATTTCAACCCTCCGCAATCTGTTTTTTATGAAGAATTGGATAAGATGGAAAGAGAAGCGGAATGGTTGAATATCAACGGGGCATTTTTTAATGTCAATAAAACCATGAATTATAAAATGATGAAATTGCTCAGAAGGCTGAAAATACTTTATATGAATTCCCTACACGAAAAAAATAATTTGTAATGCAATACAAAAAATTAGGACGCACTGGATATGAGATTTCTCGGATTAGTCTGGGAACCTGGCAAGTAGGTGGTAAATGGGGCAATGGTTTTGATGATAAGCTTGCAGACGAAATACTTAATACGGCTGTAGATAGAGGGATAAATTTTATTGATACGGCAGATGTATACGAAGCCGGAAAAAGTGAAGCGGCTGTAGGACGACTGGTTCGTTCCCGGTCAGAAAGAATTTATGTGGCCTCTAAATGCGGGAGACAAATCAATCCGCATGTTGATGAAGGCTACCGGCCGGAGGTACTCCGGAGTTATGTTGAAGCCAGTTTGAAAAACATGGGAATCGAGTGCCTGGATTTGATCCAGTTGCATTGCCCCCCTACAGCAGTATATTACCGTCCTGAAATATTCGAAACGTTTGATCGCTTAAAAGAAGAGGGCAAAATTGGGAGTCTTGGAGTAAGTGTTGAAAAGGTTGAGGAAGGCTTAAAAGCTATAGAATACGATAATGTAGATAGTGTACAGATCATTTTTAACATGTTCAGGCAAAGACCCCATGAACTATTTTTTAAAGAAGCTCAAAGAAAAGATATTGGAGTGATTGCCCGGGTTCCCTTGGCTAGCGGTCTGCTGACGGGGAAGTTTTCCAGGACCACTACTTTTAGTGAAGGGGATCATCGATTTTTCAACCGGGACGGGGCCGGTTTTGACAAAGGAGAAACCTTTTCGGGACTTAATTATGAAAAGGGCCTGGAAGTGGTCGCTAAGATTCAGGATGCTTTTCCGAACTATCCGATTACACAGTTAGCACTGAAATGGATTTTGATGTTTGATGCGGTGACTTGTGTAATTCCCGGAGCTTCCCGGATAGAGCAGGTGCTTTCAAATCTCGAAACTTTTGATCATCCGGATTTGAATCCCGTTCAGATGGATTTGATCAGGGAAATTTATGAAGAACACATCAAAAAAGAGGTTCACTATCTTTGGTAGTTTTATAAATGATGAAAATAATAAAACCAACGCTGTTAATCGACGAAGCGAAATGTCGGCGAAATATTGCAAGGATGGTCGAGCGTGCAAAGTGCAATAACTGCATTTTTCGACCGCATTTCAAGACTCATCAATCCCTTGAAATCGGAGAGTGGTTTCGGGAAGTTGGGGTAGATAAAATTGCCGTTTCTTCTCTGGGAATGGCTAACTATTTTGCAGATGGAGGCTGGAAAGATATTACGGTAGCTATTCCGGTAAACCTTTTGGAGATAGAAATGATCAATGATCTGGCAAGCCGGATTCAACTGAATCTGGTACTGGAATCCGAAGCTAGTATTCAGTTTTTGGAAAGACAACTTCACAGTCCTGTCGACCTATTTATAAAAATTGATATGGGGTATCAGCGCACGGGTATTGCAGTAGAAAATCGAGGGAAGCTGAAACGATTAACGCAATTACTGGAAAAAAGCAATCTCTTGCGTTTTCGAGGATTTCTTGGCCACGCCGGTAATAGCTACGAAGCGAGATCGCATTCCGAGATCGGGCACATTCATAAGACTTGTATGCAAAAACTGGCCGAATTGCGGAAAGCTTTTAGTCCTACTTTTCCAAATTTGATTATTTCTATTGGAGATACACCTACTTGTAGTCGTGCTGAAGATTTTACCGAGGTGGATGAATTGAGAGCGGGCAACTTTGTATTCTACGACCTGATGCAAGTGCAAATCGGTGCCTGTAATCCGGAAGATATTGCAGTATGTATGGCTTGTCCGGTAATTGCTTTACACGAAGATCGGCAAGAGGCTATTTTATACGGCGGCGGAGTGCATTTCTCAAAGGATCGCTTGGCAGACGAATCAGGGCAGACCATATGGGGAAAAATCGTTAGTGCTGAGGATAAGGGCTGGGGCTCAATAGAGGAAGGTATTTATCTAAAAAAATTATCACAAGAGCACGGGACGATCTATGGTCCTGCTGATTTTATTAATCGTTTGCAAATAGGAGATATCATAAAGATTTTACCGGTGCATTCCTGTATGACGGCTGATTGTATGAAAGAATATTTGACAACGGAGGGACGAAAAATCGAAATGTGGGACGGGAAGTAGTAAGCATTTACAACCTTACATAATACACATCAGAATCATTTCTTTGGATATTCATTGCTTTGAAGCCCCCGGGTTGCGGGATGATTTCTTCCAGATGGAAAATGCTGCAATCTTTTGGTAAACCGCTAAAAATTAAGGAGTAATGAACTACTGTTCCGGCAGGAACGTGCATCCATTCAGGAGCAATAGTAATATTTTCAACATGCACCAGATCGCTTCTATGATCGGAATCCTGATCAAAAAGGTAGGTGCTTTTCCAGATTCTTACATAACTGTCGTAAAATATTGACCCTCCACTGACACAATGTATGATAACCTGTCCTTCCTCTTTGTTGAGTTCCTGAAGTTTTTTCAACAAATCCGGAGCAATCTCTACTTTGGGTTTAGTAATAACAGCCATAGTGCAAATCTAAGAAATGCTGCAGTGTTTTTGATACTTTGATGAATGTTTTGACTGCTATTAGACTAATGATTATCTATCTGTCAGACAGTCTTTTACGATCTCCTGCAATTTCGGAACGACCCGAGTTTCAAACCAGGGATTTTTTTTCATCCAGATTTGATTCCTGGGAGAAGGATGAACCAGAGGAAAGAATTCCGGCAAATATGCCTCGAAATTCTGGACAGTTTGCGTGAGCGTAGTCTTCCTTTGGGATTGTAGATAATACTTTTGAGCATACTGACCGATGAGCAGGGTTAACCTTAGATTTGGCAGATGATCGAGTATTGATTGGTGCCATTGCGGAGCGCATTCCGGACGGGGTGGAAGGTCTCCTGATTTTCCACGACCGGGATAGCAAAAACCCATCGGAACAATGGCAATTTTTTCTTCATTATAAAAATCTTCCTCCGAGAGTCCCATCCATGCACGAAGTCTTTTACCACTTGCATCATCCCAGGGTATTCCGCTATTATGTACTTTGGTTCCCGGAGCCTGGCCAATAACGAGAATCCGGCTATTTTGCGCAAAACGCACTACTGGTCGGGGACCCAGTGCCAGATGTTGCTCGCAAATTCGGCAAGCTTCGATCGATATCTTTAAATCATTAATGTTCATTACCTTGCATTTATATCTAAAACCGATAACCAAAATAGCAAAACCCCGTTAACATAGTATATATTTATGTTAGAAAGTCAGGACCACTACAATACGCTTATCCCGATTTATGTCGGGATTGCGTTTATACTATAAAATGTAAATTCAGTAAAGCAATGACAAACTTTATAAAATTTATAAGCTTTTTGCTTTTAAACAGCATACTTTTTTCGGCTAATGCCCAGTTCGGAAGGTATAATTTTGATGTTTTTGATGGAAATGATAAACTTGATTTGGCACTGGTCGGTGGTTTGATTGCTCCTCAGTTTTCTGAAATTGATCTGAATCAAGACGGAATTCAGGACTTATACATTTTTGATAAAGCCGGAGAGGTTTCTTTGACTTTTATTAATAATGGTACGGCTAATGAAGTGGATTATGTATATGCCCCGCAATACGAAAAATTGTTCCCAGACTTGAAAGGCTGGGTTTTGCTGAGAGATTATAATGGAGACGATGTACAGGATATTTTCTCCTATTCGGATTTTCCGGGAGTAGATGGAGTGATTGCTTATACTGGAAAAATTGTCGATGGCAATTATCAATTCGAACGCTATGATTTTACGCATATAATTAATTCAAATGTTATTCCCTATCCGGCTGGTAATGGTTTTACACAAGTATACCTTACCTCTCAGGATTACCCGGCATTTGATGATATAGATGGAGACGGAGACCTGGATATTCTGACCTTTGCTGTTGGAGGAGGGCATCTTTATCTTTATAATAATGAATCCATCGAAATGGGCTACGGGAAAGATAGCCTGATCTTTACCTTATCGGATATCTGCTGGGGGCGTTTTTATGAAAGTGGAATTAATGAGGTAATTTCTTTGAGTGATGATATAACTGTTTGTTCCAACGGATTTCGGGATGAGGAAGAAGAAGCGGGTTTGCGACATGCTGGTTCTACGATATTGACCTTTGACAATGATCAGGATGGTGATATGGAGGTTTTACTGGGCGATATTTCTTTCAATAACCTCAATTTACTGACAAATGGCGGAGATACGGAAACGGCCTTTATGATTGAACAGGATACTTTCTTTCCGAGTTATAATTTATCCGCCGATGTGCCCATCTTTCCAGCTTCCTTTTATATCGATGTTAATAATGATGGCGTAAAAGATTTACTGGCTTCTCCCAATGTTTGGAAACCGGGAGAAAACTATGAAGTAGTCTGGCGCTACCAGAACAATGGTCAAAATGATTTACCCGATTTTCAGTTTTTGCAAAAGGACTTCCTGGTAAATGAGATGATTAATATTGGAAAAGAAGCTCATCCAACCTTTGTAGATTATAATGCTGACGGACTTCTGGATATGGTGGTTGGGAATAATACCTATTATCGACCTTTTGGAGAGCGGGCTTCCAGACTGGTTTTATTTGAAAATATCGGAACGGCGAACAATCCTAAATTTGAGCTGGTCGATGGGGACTATCTCGGCTTTAGTGTTTTTGATGATACTGGAAAAAATTCTCCTGCGCCTACTTTTGGCGATATCGATGGCGATGGCGATATGGATATTTTGATTGGTGAGGAAAGCGGTGGCTTTTATTTCGGTGAAAACATTGCGGGCGAAGGGAATCCGATTAATATTCCTGTTATTCAGCCGGATTATATGGGACTTGACCTTGGTGTTCGTTCCAGCCCTCAATTAGTTGATCTCAATCGGGATGGAAAACTGGATATTGTCGCCGGTGATAAAGGCGGAAAACTCGTTTATTTCCAGAATGAGGGTACCGCAACCGAGCCCATGTTTATCCCTAATATTGATTCGCAAACGGCTGCCGGAAATAATATTATTGTACTTGGTCTGGTAGATACAAAGCTAGGAGGCTTTTCCGGATATGCGGCGCCTTTCTTTTATGATTTTGACGGAGAGTACGTTTTATTCTGTGGTTCGGAAAAAGGGCGGATTCTTAAATATTCCAACATTGATGGTAATTTAGATGGTGACTTCACTTTAGACACGGATTACTATGGAGGCATTCGACCTGGTTTTCATAATTATCCTTGCGTAGTAGATATAAATAATGATAATCGCCTGGAAATTATCGTAGGTAATGCACGAGGGGGGCTGACGGCTTACAGGTCCAATCTCAATACTGACGGAACCCCTGTTTCCACTGAGGAAATCCTGTTGGATAACGAGATCAATATTTTCCCGAATCCGGCCAGTACTTATCTCAATGTGGAGTTAATTAGTACTGCAAGTCCGGATGCTGAAATATCGATCTTTAATACAGTGGGGCAATTATTGTATACTGCCCAGACCAATAATACCATTACAAATATTCCGGTTAATAATTTTGCTAAAGGATTAATTATTGTGCAAGTTAAAATTGGCTCAGAGACATTAGTCCGCAAAGTGATTCTAAAGTAGAATACTCTTAAAAATTTATTGAGGGGTCTGCGAAAACAAGATTAAGACAGCTTCTGATTATAAGATATATCTTAAAAAGATTTGAGCATACCGATTATATTCGCTTTCTGTTTTTTCAGCATTCCCGCTGAAATCGAAAAAAGTAATCGTTGATATTGGACTCAGGCCAAGATTATATCTTCCTCCTATGTAAAGGTGTTCGTTTATTTTATATCCAAGACCCAATAAGGCGGAAAACTCAATTTTATTATCATAAAAATTATCGGCAATACCTCCTTCCGGATCAACAGCAGCATTTAACAAATAAGCTATTTCAGGGCCAAGGCTTACAAAAAACTTTTTATAGATATTTATATTGGCAAGAACAGGGATTTGCAAATAATGCAATCTCAACCTGTAGTTATCGGATTCTGTATGAGCGTAGTTTTCCCAATAAGCGCCTTTGACAATATATCCGGGTTCTGCCGAAATGCTGACCTTTCTGTCGGTCATTAATCCCAGATAAGCATTTACAGCAAAGGATACCTGATGATCTATTTCCGGGACATCACCGTTGGGTGCTATAATCTTGGGGCTTTTTACATTGCTCAGAACAAAACCGGCCTGTAGCCCAATATCCTGTGCGCCAAGTGTTACACTAAAACATAAAAAGAGAATCAAAAGAGAAAAGTGGTAGTTCATAGCAATAATTTAATGAATGGATAAACTCAGTTCGTTTAATTTTAAACCATTACTAAAAACTCTAATCTATAACCTTTATTTTTCCTTAACTAAATTCTTTTTCCAAAGATTAAGCTCCCAATTCTCACGATTGTACTTCCTTCTTCAATAGCAACCCGATAATCGCCAGACATTCCCATAGAAATTTCTTTGAAAGCGGGCTGCTCAAAGAAATAGTCTTGCCTAAGTTGATCGAAAATGGATTTTAATTTTTGAAACTCGGATCGTACTTGGAGCAGGTCATCTGTAAAAGTAGCCATGCCCATGACGCCACAGATTTTGATATTTCGAAGATTGGAAAAGGCTTCATCTTCCAGCATTTGTCTGGCTACAGGGATATCGAAACCGGTCTTTGTTTCCTCTCTGGCAATTTTAAATTGTAAAAGGCAATTAATAATGCGATTGTGTTTTTGTGCTTGTTTATTGATTTCTTTTAATAATTTGAAATTATCGACACTGTGAATCATGGAAACGAAATGCGCCATGTATTTCACCTTATTGCTTTGCAAATGACCGATCATATGCCATTGAATATCCTTTGGCAATTCCTCGTATTTGCCAGCCATTTCCTGAACCCGGTTTTCTCCAAAAATTCGCTGTCCCTGTTTGTATACTTCCATAATCTGCTCTGCGGGCTTGGTCTTGGAAACAGCAACCAGCTTTGTACCAGACAGTTTCAATTCATCTAAAATCACTTGCAACATAAATTATTTTTTAGTGGGCAAAGATAAAGTTTCGTTTTGTATTCGGGCTGAACATTCAGGACAGAATAAGCTCTAAGTTCGACTTTTGCATTTTGCTTAAAAGCATCCCTGTGTTTCACGGCTCTTCCTGTTTTTCATTGAAAGAAAGCAGCATTACAAAATGCTAAAATCCGGCTAAGAGATACGTTCCATTTTCAATAAATGCCCATTGGCATATTTAGCCATTAAGTAGATCGTAGCTTCGATAGCTTCCTGAATATAACTTGCATTCTTTCCGTTAAAGCAAAAGAAAACCATGAGAAAGTGTTTAGTACTATCTGATACCATGGTACGTGTCGAATCACTGGTGGGACTTCCAAAAGCTCCCTGTACATCTCGTAATACAGGCATAAATTCTATATTCAATGCACCTCTTCCTATAGCCTGATAATCTTCTGAGGCTTTTCCGATCCCTAATTCTATATCTGCTTCTGTTTTATCCACATCATATCCACCAATGGATATTCCGCTACGGATAGAAATCAGATTGAGCAGATCAACTACATTATTGATTTTATATAAGCCTTTCCCCTGAATAGCTCGGCGCAACAGGGCTTCGGCAGATAAACGATAACGAGCGGGGTCTTTACCAATGGCTTTATAAGCTTTTCGGGCAGCAGCGATAGCAGGCTTTTCACGAATATCTTCTACACGGATATTAGCGGAAATCTCTTCTTCTGCTTTTTTGATCAAATCCAGCAGTTCGGGATAGTCGGATTTGACTTCAACCTTAAATTGTAAGCAGTGAAGTTCTAAATCCGGACAAAGATTCTGTACTTCCGGTGCGATGCTAATATTCATAACAATTCGTTTCTATGGCCCCAAAAATAGATAATCTTTTCTCATTTTTATTTAAAAAATCAGGATAGCTGTGCTTATACTAATTCGATACTTATTGCTTGCAATTACTGCAAGGAGTATTTTTAAAATCGAATAGAAATCTTATTCCTACAATGGAATCACATGCATCGAATTGAAAACGATGCACAAAGGAAAAAATGGCAGGCAAGATTGTGAAGACCTAATATTTAGGAAACATTCCTGTCAGAGAAAAATAAGCGAACATTTCCCGGTTCTATGCTTTATCTTCCGGGCCAACCCAGGCGAAAGGATTATAAGCGATTTCCCAGAGATAACCATCCGGATCTTTGAAATAAGCATGAAAACCTCCCCAATCTGCTTTTTGTGGTGCTTTCAATTCCTCTGCTCCCGCGGCAAGTGCTTCCTGGAATACTTTGATTACTTCCGCCTCTGTAGCCACATTATGCGAAAGAGTAATTCCTGTAAATCCGCTACCGACAGCTGAATTAAGTCCTGCATCTTCGGCCAGATGATCACGCCCGCAGAGCCCGAGCCAGGTCCCGTTTAAATTGAAAAAAGCAACTCCGGGGGGAGAATCCAACATTGGTAATCCCAATTTATCTCGGTAGAATTGGATGGAGGTATCCAAATCCTTGATCCCCAGGGTAATCATACTTATTCTTGGTTTCATATTGCAAAGTATTTATAAACAGATTTGGAGAAATTTTGCCGAACACTATAACTCGGGAACCTTCTTCTCTATTACTAATTTTTATTATACCTGACGGTTAAAGCTGGAGACCAATTAATAGGCCGGGAGTACTTAAATATTAACAAATCTGAGATCGTCAAAGATCAGCTTTTTTAATACGCCAGTAAATTACATAAATAAAAATACTAAGATAAATAATAGTCGTAATTGAGGCTTCGGTTTTTGTGAGCAAAATGCTAAAATCATTTTCCCTGGTCATGCTGTCAATGATTTTAAAAATAGGGATAGGGGATAGGTCTTCGATTGCATTAAGCGGGTAGAAGTTCAGGCTTCTGTTAAATATCAAATTTCCATGGACAGCCCAGCGGATAGTCGGTTCGAGGAAAATCACGTAAACGATATAGAGGAATAATGCAATTCCGGTACGCCGGAAAAGTACCCCGAGGAACATGCCAAAGATCATATAACCCAGGCACATTAAAAAATAGTACAAAACCTGTTCAGTGCCAGCGAAAATCTTAGTCAAACGCAAATCGTAAGTGGAAAAAGCTCCGAAACTAAAACCTACCAAGGCAAAATATAGCGTAGCAGCCAGACTTATGCTGATAACCAGTAATATTTTTGCTGCAAAAAATTCTTTTCGGGTAATTCCATTAATGATGTTTTGCCGAAGCGTCTTGTTGGCAAATTCAGTAGTGATAGACAATACGCCCATAAATCCCAGAAATAAAAAACTGAGCCAGTTGCCGGCATAGGCAAGATAAGCCCATATTTCAGGGAAACGGGTAAGGGTTTTTACATCAATAAATTCTACCGGAGCTTCAACATAGCTAAAAAATGCTTTCCCTACAATAATTGACAAAGGCAGCAAAATTAAATAGAGAATACTCATAACCCGGAAGGTTCGGAAATGCTTAAACTTTTTCCATTCTAAAAGGAGCAAATACCTCATTGTTTTGTCTTATTGGTTTTTCGTAATTTCCAGGAATTCTGTTTCCAGACTTCGTTTTTTGCTAATCAGATGGTTCAGCGTAATTCCATTCTCAAACGCGACTTTGTTGATATCAATCGCTCCCTTACCTTCTTCGACGATAATTTCAAAGAGCCCGTCTTTAGCATTGATTTCCTGGACCCAGGATAGCTGATCCAGCAATTTTTTTAGATCAATATTTTGCGAAGCAGATATTTCAATTTTCACTTCATTATTGATAATCGAACCGATTTGGCCATCTGCCAGCAAACTTCCATTTTTAATAATAGCGACGTGAGAACAAATTTTTTCGACTTCATCCAAGATATGGCTGGCCATAATAATCGTTTTTCCGCGTGCCGCAATCTCACGGATGGTTTCTCTGACCTCGGCAATTCCCTGTGGATCGAGACCATTGGTTGGTTCGTCAAAGATCAACACTTCGGGATTGCCAACCATCGCCGCAGCGATGGCCAGTCGTTGCTTCATACCCAGGGAATAAGTCCGGAAAGGAGAATCCCTTCTATGCCTGAGATTGACCAGTTCGAGTAATTCATCAAAGCTGCTGCCACTCACCCCTTTGATATGTGCGACCACCTCCAGGTTCTGATCTGCACTCATATATGGGTAGAAGTTGGGCGTTTCCAGCAGTGTTCCTATTCGGATGCGGGCTTTATTTCCGTATCTGTTATCGAACCAGGTATAAGAACCAGCGTTCATACGGGTAATGCCCAGTATAATACCCAATGTGGTAGTCTTTCCACTTCCGTTTGGTCCCAGTATGCCATAAACATTTCCTTGCTCAACTGTCAGGCTGAGCTGATTTACAGCGATGATCGATCCGTAGGTTTTTAAGATGTTATTGATTTGTAAAACAGACATGTTGAGTTGAATATCAGGTTAGTTTTTGTTTTTGGTTTTGATAGCTGTAAATATAGAAGGCTGGGAACAGGTCGCCAATTAAAATTGATGAAATTGGTGAAACGTTAGATAAGCCAAAGGAAAGCATCTATAATAGGACTAAATCAATTTCTTGCAAAATGTTCTTTTTAAGGTATTGATCCTATTTTTACCTGTTTTTCAAAAAGTCGACCAAACGGGCAATAGCTCTGGCGCGGTGACTGATTTGATGCTTTATTTCAATGGGAAGTTCTCCGAAAGTTTTATCGTAGCCTTCGGGAATAAAAATGGGATCATAACCAAAACCTCCCGAACCCTGTTTCTGTAAAGCGATTTTTCCTTCTACACTGCCTTCGAAAACATGTTCTTCTCCATCGATTAAAAGTGCGATAGCCGTTCTGAAGCGTGCGGTCCGCTTGCTTGCTCCCTGGAGGTTTTTCAGTACCAAAGCTATATTCTTTTCTGCATTTTTGGGTAAGCCGGCATACCTGGCGGTATACACTCCGGGCGCTCCATCCAAAGCATCAATTTCGAGCCCGGTATCTTCGGAGAAACAATCTACCCCATAATGCTCTTTCAAATAATGGGCTTTTTGCAAAGCATTTCCCTCAAAAGTATCGGCGGTTTCTGGAATATCTTCTTCACAGCCAATTGCTTTCATTGGAATGATTTCATAATAACCTTTCAATATCTCTCTTACTTCCCGGATTTTATTTTCATTGCTCGTGGCAAATACTAGTTGTTTCATTTTAGATAAATTTCTTGCAGGCAGTTCCAAAGTGCACGTTTTTTATTCACATCTTCTTTTATAACTTCCAGTGGATCAGCAAATAAAAAAATAGTATCCTGAAAAGTCATCGTTTGATAGGGTTTCAAATCTAAATGAAGTCCCAGGCTGGATGGAGGAATTCCGAACAAAATGACTTTTTCAAGAGCAAGTTGTGTCTTGATACGGATAAAACTAAATCCATCCTCAACTGTTGCCTTTAGTAGAAACACATCGGTTGACATATCCAATTTTGCCGCAGTTAAAATATTGCTTAGAAAAGCACTCAAATCATCCGCTTCTGCTTGTGCTGTATAGACAACCAGGGTTTTGATCTCCTTGCTCGAAATGGAGTCAATGCGGTCAATTTCTTTGTCGGGATAGACAAATATTTCGAAATCGAAAAAATCGCTAGACAGAATATCATTCTTTTTTATCATGCTTTTGTAAAATATATGATAAGAATAGGTGTTAAAATGCGTTCAAATTAGAATAAATGAATAATTTTCTCTATTTTTGCATAAAATCAAAGTTATTATGAGTTACGATATTAAAATCACAAAAGTAAAAGATTCTCACCTATCTTCCATTGATTTCGACAATATTCCTTTCGGTCGAACTTTTTCGGATCATATGTTTACTGCTGACTATATCGACGGAGCCTGGACCAATTTTCAAATTATACCATTTCAAAAATTTGAAATGCACCCTGCAGGACTGGCTTTGCATTATGGTCAAGCAATTTTTGAAGGGATGAAAGCCTCTAAGGGAGTAGATGGCAAACCTTATCTGATGCGACCTGAGCTACATGGAAAAAGGCTAAATGCTTCTGCGGAAAGATTGTGTATGCCTACTTTCCCCGAAGACCTTTTCGTACAAGCCTTACATGAATTAATAGACCTGGATCAGGATTGGATTCCACAAAAAGAGGGGAGTGCCCTGTATATCCGCCCGTATATGTTTGCGAACGGAGAGTTTATTGGCGTAGCGCCTTCTGACACCTATAAATTTATCATTTTTACCGGACCTGTCGGGCCCTATTACTCCAAGCCGGTTCGCCTATTGGTAGCTGATAAATATGTACGTGCTGTGCCCGGCGGAGTAGGAGAAGCAAAAGCAGCTGGAAACTATGCAGCTTCTTTACTACCTGCTAAACAGGCTAAAGAGCAGGGCTATGATCAGATTTTGTGGATGGATGGATATGAGTTCAAGTATTTGCAGGAGGTAGGGACGATGAATATCTTTTTAGTTATCGATGGCAAAGTGATTACCCCGGCTACGGACGGTGCAATCCTGAAGGGTATTACCCGGATGTGTATAATAGAAATCCTGAGAGATAAAGGATATGAGGTTGAAGAAAGAGCGATCACTATTGATGAGGTAGTAGCGGCACATGAAAATGGTACCCTAACCGAAATGTTCGGTGCAGGCACTGCTGCGGTAGTTGCACATGTAGCGGACTTTACCTATAAAGGAAAAACTTATGTACTTCCTCCTTTAGCGGAAAGAGAAGTCGGTGCTTTAGCTAAAAAGGAAATAGATGGTTTGCGGTCCAAGACAATCGCTGATACCAGAGGCTGGATTATACCGGTAAACTCCAAGGTAAGTGTTTGATATAAAGAACTTGTTTAAAGTTTAAAAATAATATGAATCATCCCGAATTTTGGTTTATATCCCCCGCGAAAATGAATATTGCATAGCTTCGTAAAACGGGTATGAGGTTTTAGGTATTTGGTGCCCCGGAATACCTATAACCTAATGCCAAAGGCCTAAACCAATTTCGTGGAGCTTAAAAGCTTTTGGTATTCTATAATTCTCTTTAATGGCACTAAAATTCAGGATGACTCATGTTTCATTGTATAAAATTAAGGCCGGTTTTATTTTTTACAACTTTCGTTATAGGTGAAAATCATTTTTTCGAAATTTTCCCAGTGCGCTTTTTTATACTCCTTTTTTACCTTGGCACAATCTCCAAATTTTTCTGCCACTAGCTTTTTATTGTATTTCTTTTTGTGAAACTTATAAGCTGCTTCGTTGTCTTTACTTAAATAATAAGATTTGTCTTCTCCTCCTGCTAAACTAAGGCCGCCCACTCCAAATGAGGTAGTTTCGCCAGCGAAAGGATCGTGATAAACTTTGATCCGACTGCAAAGCCCGGGGTTTAGCAATTGCATGAGCAAGGTCATTTTCTTCTTCTTAACTATCGTTTCCGCTTTTTCAAAATAGGCATAACCGCTTTTTAGCCTTTCTTGATCATAAAGACCGTCTTCCCATTGTGTAGCATCACCTACATAGGAATCGATTTTTGTAAATTTATCCCATCCGCTTTGCGGAAGATAAGCGTATTTGATGGATTCGATTGGAATCGTAAGCTTTTTTCCGTCTTTGGTCTTGATATCGATTTCTTTAATCAGACCTTTTTTTCGTTTTAGTTTTTTGACAGTTCCTTCTATTTCCGTACCATCCTCCTTTGTAATGTAAGAGGGTTTTTTATGGGAAATCGTCTCAAAAGGCCTCAGAAACTTTTGTGCTTGTGCTTCAATTTGTAAGACAAAGCCAAAGAGAAGGCATAAAAGGATTAGTTTTTTCATGTTAATAGTTTTCAAATTTTTTAAATGAATTTACCACATAGGTAATTGCGGTTTATTATTAAGGATTTTTTCAATTTTCGCTTCGATCTCAGGAGTGATCAATGGAACAACTTCCAGAGCAGTAAGTGTTTCTTTTAGGTGTTTTAGTTTGGAAGCACCAAGAATTACTGTACTCACATTGGGATGTTTGGCACACCAGGCAATAGAAAGTTTAGCGAGGCTGGTCCCCATGTTCAGGGCCAGGTCATTAAGGGCCCTTACTTTTTCCAGGCGCTCGGGAGTTAGAGAGCGTTCTTTAAGCCAGTCCAGGCCTTCCATACTCATACGCGTACCTTTTGGAAAGGCATCCAGGTATTTATTGGTTAGTACTCCGGAAGCCAGTGGCGACCAGATCGTAGTTCCCAATCCTACCGTTTTGAATATCTGATTATACTCTACTTCAATTTTATCCCGATGAAACATATTATATTGTGGTTGTTCCATCGTAGGGCCAATCAGGCGTAGTTCCCGGGCTACCATATGCGCTTCCATGATTTCCTGAGCGGACCATTCTGAGGTTCCCCAATACAAAACCTTGCCTTGCTGAATAAGGTGATTCATCGCCCAAACCGTTTCTGCGATGGGAGTATTTTTATCCGGGCGATGACAGAAAAAGAGGTCGAGATAATCAATTTGAAGCCTCTGTAGGGCAGCGTCACAAGCTTCGAAAAGGTGCTTTCGGCTAAGACCGGTTTGATTCGGCAATTTTCCACCGTCTCCAAAATAGGCTTTACTGGATATAAGATAAGAACTGCGATCCCATTTTCTTTTTTTAAGAATGGCCCCCATTACTCTTTCTGATTCTCCTTTTGCGTAAATTTCTGCATTATCGAAAAAATTGACTCCATGCTCATAGGCAATGTCCATTAATTTGCCGGCAATATTATTACCAATCTGCTTCCCAAAAGTCAACCAGGAACCAAAAGAAAGCGTACTAACTTGCAAGCCTGATTTTCCTAAAAACTTGTATTCCATAAATCTGATTTATTATTGGGTTTCAAAATTGGGAGTAATATAGATATTCAACCGGACTTTAAAGAATAGCTATATTGAATCTTGTTAAAAAGAATCCAAGGGATTACCATTACCGGTGTCTTTTTGGGATTTCATTTTCTTATGTCGCTCAATCAGGATGGCAATTAATTTCAGGAATTGAAATCAATTTTTTATAGCTGTGCTATTGTTTCCTGTTCTTTTACAATTGCCGTTTTGTCGGGCCTGAACTCAAAAGCCTTGTTTTTTGGATTTGTGAATCAAAATTTCAGAATTCCTTCGGCATTATATTTGCATTCATATTATTAAAAATTATATTTTATAAGCCTAAAGGGCATCAAGTATTTATAAAACCTTATTGATTATTTTACCCTTTTTTATCCTAAATAATTGATTCACATCGTTTTACCCATGAAAAATTTTTTTACTCAATTATTGCTGTGGAGTTTATTACTGCCTTTAAATCTCTACGCCGGAGAAACTTCCATTACTGATTTGCAGACCAAGGTGGAGCAATCCACTGGAAATTCAAAGATCAATGCACTCAATGAATTAGCAGCTATGCTGATTGATGATAAGCCAGTAGAAGCATATGAGTATGCCAGTGAGGCCTATCAAATGGCAAGAAAAACGAATTATCCTGAAGGTATGGCAAAAGCTTCAGATAATCTGGGTTTGCTTAAGCTGAATAAGTATGATTACGAAAATGCGATGAAATATTTTGTCGAAAGTCTTAGCATTCGCAATGTGACTAAAGATGAAAAAGGGATTGCCACTTCGAAAGATCATATTGGCTGGGTCTTTTATTTGCAGGAAGATATGAATAGTGCATTGGCCAATCTGGAAGAGGCTCTGGCAATTCGCAATAAAATAACCGATTTTGAGGGAGCGGCAGAGACTCACGAAAATCTGGGATATGTGTACCTGTTTAAAAAAACTTATGGTAAGGCAAGAGAACATTTCGGGCAGGCTCTTGGCTTACGCATTGAATTGGAACAGTTGAGAGAGGCGGCTGAACTGGCCAGTCATATGGGGAAAATCGCCAGTGATATGGGAGATTCTGATGGTGCTTTGGCATATTATAATCAGTCGCTTGATTTGAATAGTTCAATGGAAGATGTGCAGAGCATTGCCAGGGATTATACTAATATTGCATTGGTATACTGGAATCAGGCAAAGAGCAATACTTTCGATAAAGAAGAATTGTTGGAGGAAGCTTTGGATGCCAATGTTTCGGCTTTTAGAATTCGCAGCAAAATCGGGGTGCCAATTGATCTGGCAGAAACGTATCAGAATTTCGGATCGATCTATACTGCCATGGGAGAGAAGGCTAAAGCGATGGAAAACCTGGAAAGTAGTTCGAAAATACTGAGAGAGATAGGGACAGAACCGGGGACGCAATATATTTATCTCAATATTTCCAAGGCATATGAAGCATTAGGTGACTTTAAAAATGCCTATAAATATCAGTTGGCTTATTCCAAGAATAAAGAAGTCATTTTTAATAAAGAAAAATCTACCGCTTTACTGGAATTGACGACTAAATATGACTCTCAATTTGCCGCTGAAAAGCAAAAGCAAAAAATTGCGGATTTGGAACAAGAACAGGCCTTTAGCAATAAAATCAGTAAGTTTCTGATGGCTTTAGTTGCTTTGGGTTTGTTGCTGATTGGTGTTTTATATAATAGTTATCGTTTGAAAAAACGGGATAATAATTTATTGAGGGCTAAAAATGAAGAAATCCAGCGCCAGAAAGCGGAGATTGATGAGAAGAATGAAGAGCTGAATCAAAAGAATGCCAGTTTGGATATACTCAATCAGAAACTGGTCAAAGAAATGGCAGAAAGAGAATCTATCGAGCAATCCTCTTTCGCCCGGGAGCGTTTCCTGGCAACGATGAGTCACGAGATGCGTACACCGATGAATATCATTATTGGATTAACGCATTTATTACTTTCCGAGAGCCCGAGAGAAGATCAGATAGAGCATCTTCGTACACTTCAGTTCTCAGCCAATAATCTTGTAGTATTTATTAATGATGTACTGGATTTCTCAAAAATCGAAGCAGGTAAATTGACTTTGGAAAGCCGGGAGTTTGAGCCTCGACAAATACTAAAAGAAATCGAAAAACGATTTGAATTACCTTCTAATGATAAGAATCTCGAATTCAATTGCAATTTTGACAGGAAAATTCCTGAAATATTACTCGGTGATCCGGCTCGGATGAATCAAATCCTGACGAACCTGGTTAGTAATGCAATCAAGTTTACAGGAGAAGGAAAAGTCGAAGTTGATATCTTGTTACACGAGCTGAATAAAAATGAAGCTACGCTTAAACTCGTGGTAGAAGATACCGGAAAAGGCATTGATCCGCAGAAGCTTGATGAAATGTTCCGCAAATTCTCCAGTACTTCCAACGAAGACCTTTTTGAAGGTTATGCTTCTTCGGGACTTGGGCTGGCAATTACGAAACGTTTAATCGATCTGCAAAACGGACGTATCGAAGTGGACAGTGTACCGGAACGCGGGACTATTTTTACGGTTTATCTTCCATATAAAGCCGTAGATATGAGTAATCGCAAACAGAAAACGGATAACAAACCTAAAGATTATAGCCATTTGGTGGGCAACAAAGTGCTACTGGTTGAGGATAACAAGATCAATCAATTAGTAGTAGCAAAAATGTTGAGAAAACTGGGCATGGAAGTAGTCACTGCCGATGATGGACTGGAAGCACTGGATGCCTATTCCCAGCAATATTTTGATCTGGTATTGATGGATATACAAATGCCTAATATGGATGGCTACCGTACGACTGCTGAGATTCGAAAGTCTTCTGATCCTCGCAAACGCGATGTACCGATCATTGCTCTTACGGCTTCAGCTTTTTTAACAGAAAAAGAAAAAGCGAAGTTATTTGGAATGAATGATCATGTAGGCAAACCATTTGGACCGGATGATCTTTTAGAAAAAATAAGTAACTGCCTGGCTGTTTATAAATTATAGGGGAATGAAATAGTGTTAGTCAATTTCCACTTCCATTCGTACCGGCTGATGGTCGGAAAAGGCAAATTGCTGATCTATACTTTTAACAGAAACTGCCCGGATATTGGGAGAAATCAGAAAAAAATCAATTAAACTAGTAAAGGTCTCTTTGGGCACAAAGGGATCTTTATTGCTTCTGTTGGTAGGAGTGCTCGGATCGTATATCCATCTCCAGTCCTCTGGAAAAAGCTTTTCGGGGATGTTTAGGTTGCTAAAACCCGTTAAATCCACTTTTTTAAAATAGTCCCTTGGCAAACCTGGAGGGGATTGATTCCAGTCTCCACCGGCAATCACATAATTTCCTTTTTCATATTCTGGTATTAATAAATCTTTTAAAAAGGCTAATTGCTCCAGTTTTCTTTTGCCATCTTTTTCATATGCTGTATTGTGGATATTGACAAGGACCAATTCTTTTCCATTTTTCAAATTATATCTGGAAACCTGCAGACAACGATCCAGCATAAATGGCTTGTTGGGCCAGGAAAAACTTCCGGGTAACTGGTAACGGGTTATATCACTCATGGCGTACTTGCTATAAGTGGCCAGGCCACTATAACACTGGCCATAGGCTTGCCAGGGCTGCAAAACCGGAGCAGGTACGCGGCTAACCTTGAAATTTGTGGCTTTACAAGCGGAATAGGCTGGCAGTAATGAACCGATCTTTTCAAATTGATTCGTATAATAACTTCGTTTTGATTCAAAATCTACCTCCTGCAGGAGGATGAAGTCGCTTGGCGTATCCTCAATCGTACGATAAATGCCATTCATAAATTTTTCAGAAAGTACCCGGTCCGGACGTACCATATTATCTCCTGCTACAAAAAATCCCGAACCATGATAGAAAAAATCAGCTTCCGCACCGAGTCCCCCATAACCGATATTCCAAATCAGTAGTGAAAAAGTAGAATCCTCTATGACCATTTGAGGGCTTTCCCGCTCTGATTCAAGCTGGATAATTGCCTCGGGCTGATAATCTGTTAAGCCGCCGTGGATTAAAATGGCAGCAACATAGATTAAAAAGAGAAGTAAGAAATAAGCAATGAATTTGATAATTCTTTTCATATTAAAAACCTAAAACGTCCTTCATTGAAAAGCAGCCTTTTTTGCCCACAATCCATTCGGCAGCCTGGATAGCGCCTTTGGCAAAGCCTTCCCGGGAATGTGCAATGTGCCTGATTTCAATCTGATCGATTTCGGATTCGTAGCAAATGGAATGTGTTCCCGGTACCTGGTCAATCCTCTTGCTGATAAGGGACAGCTGTTGTGCATCCTGGCTGAGTTCATTGATCCAGGAGGATTTTCTTTCCACCCGATCAATAATATCATTGGCCAGGCTGATCGCTGTACCACTGGGAGCATCCAGCTTTTGAGTATGGTGTATTTCTTCCATTTTCACCTCATAGCTTTTTTGCTGATCCATCATTTTGGCCAGAAACTGGTTGAGTGCGAAAAAAATATTTACCCCGATACTAAAATTCGAAGCGTATAAAAAAGCGCTGCCATGCTCCTGACAGAGTGCTTCTATTTCCGCTTTTCTATCCAGCCAGCCGGTGGTACCGGAGACAACAGGCAGCCCCGAGCTAATACATTTCGAAATATTGTGGAAAGCAGCTTCCGGGCGGGTAAACTCTATAGCTACATCTGCTTTTTTCAGGTTTTCTTCTTCCAGACTTTGAGCATTTTCCCGATCAATTTTTAAAACGATCTTATGGCCTTTAGCCGTAGCAATTTGATCGATCATTTTACCCATCTTTCCGTAACCGATGATAGCTATTTTCATAATGTCCCGATTTTCGTTTTTCTGAGAGCGAATATCGAAAATCGAGTATCGAAAAGCAACTTATGCATCCATTAATTGTGGAATCACCGTTTTCAATTTTTCAATTACAAAATCTACTTCTTCTTTGGTATTATAATGCGAAAATGAAAATCGGATAGTTTTTCGGCCCGGAACGGCTTTGATAGCCTGCATTACATGTGAACCAGTTTCCGCACCGCTACTGCAAGCCGAGCCCCCGGAAGCACTGATGCCGGAAATATCAAGACTTAGTAATAACATTTCTGATTTTGGAGAAGGAGGGAAAGAAACACTTAATACGGTATAAAGGCTATCCCCGTCCATATCACCATTAAACTGAATATCCTGAAAATTGCTTTTTAATTGTTCGGCCATATAATTTTTGATGGACTCAATATGCTGCCTTCTGCTTTCCATATGTTCTACCGCTAATTCCAAAGCTTTGGCGAGTCCTACTATTCCGTAGACATTTTCCGTTCCGCCGCGCATATTTCTTTCTTGAGCCCCTCCGTCAATGAATGGTTTGATCGTCACATCATTGTTGATATAAACGAAACCGACTCCTTTTGGACCGTGGAATTTGTGGGCCGCTCCTGATAGGAAATGGATTTTCGTTTGGTCCACATCTATTGGGAAATGTCCAACTGTTTGTACTGTATCGGAGTGCAAAAAAGCATTATGTTGTTGACATAATTCAGAGAGTTTATCAATATCGATCATGGTACCGATTTCATTATTGGCGTGCATTAAGGACACCAGTGTAGTTTGCCCGGAACCATTGACCAATAGTTTTTCCAATTGATCAAGCGTAGTCTTTCCTTTATTGCAAACATCCAAATATTCCACTTTTACATGGTGATATTTTTCCAGGGCTTCCAGGGTATGCAGGATACAATGATGTTCGGTAGGTGCAGAGATAATACGTGTAACACCCAGGTCTCTGACTGCACATTTCAGAGCCATATTATTGGATTCTGTTCCACCAGAAGTAAAAAATATTTCTCCAATAGATGCACCTATACAAGTAGCCACTTTTTTTCTGGCTTCCTCAATAGCTGCACGAACCCGCCGGCCATCTGCATGGATAGATGAAGGATTACCATACTGTTCCTGCATGCAATTGGTCATTACTTCAATTACTTCGGGACTTATCGCAGTAGTAGCAGCATTATCAAAATAAACTCTCATAACATGAATATTTAAAACTCTTATTTCAGGATACAAATGCAATAACAGACTTGAGATTAGTAAACTATTAACTCAATCCTCATACAAAATTAAGAAATCCTTTGATCAAACCTGTTTTTTGAATGTCGTTTTACAGCAAAGCGGTGAAGAAGAACAGACGGTTTTATTTAGAAAAAGAAGGGCTAAAAGGCTTAGAAAACCCTCTCGTAATTATAATATTATGATTCTTAGCTTTTTATAAATTTACAATTCTCATCAGTTAAACAATACAGATGTACCACTGCCCTTATCCTTCGGTAGCGGCTTTGGTCAGAATTTCTTTGATATCCTGTTTTATTTTATCCGCCAGATTATTTGCCGTAACTTCTGAGGTGCTTTCAGCATAGATTCGAATGATGGGTTCTGTATTAGATTTTCTAAGGTGTACCCAATCTTTGTCAAATTCTATCTTAAGGCCGTCTATAGTATTGATTGGTTGGTTCTCATATTTCTTTTTGAGTCCGGTAAATACTTCATCGAGATTGATTTCCGGAGAAAGCTGGATTTTATTTTTTGAAATGGTATAGGAAGGATAAGTACTTTTCAAAAATGATAGAGGTTTTCCGAATTCTGCAAGATAGGATAACAACAAAGCTACACCCACCAGTGCATCGCGACCATAATGCAGCTCCGGATAGATAATTCCTCCATTTCCTTCGCCTCCGATTACGGCATTAATAGCTTTCATTTTTTCTACTACATTAACTTCACCTACGGCAGAAGCTTCATAGACAACACCGTGTTTCTCGGCTACATCTCTCAATGCCCTGGAAGAAGAAAGGTTAGAGACCGTCGCTCCCGGACTATGTTGTAAAATATAGTCGGCAACAGCAACCAAAGTATATTCCTCACCAAACATTTCTCCATCCTCGGATACCAGTGCCAGACGATCAACATCCGGATCAACAGCTATCCCGATTTTGGCTTTATGAAATTTTACGGCATCCGAGAGCGAAGTAAGGTTTTCGGGTAATGGTTCGGGATTATGCGCAAAGCGACCGGTCATCTCATCGTTTATGGCAATAAGCTTACATCCCATTTGTTCGAGTAAGGGAATCATAGAAATTACCCCGGTAGAATTAATACAATCGACCACAACCGTTGGAGCCATTTCTTTTACCGCTTCAACATTGACGAGATCAAGCGCAAAAATTTTATCGATATGCTTTTGTATATAACTATCATCCTGGCTATAGGCACCTAATTTGTCCACATCCACATACTCAATATCTCGGGCTACAATTTTAGCCAGAACTTCACGGCCATCCGAAGCAGAAATAAATTCTCCTTTGTGATTGAGTAGTTTTAAGGCGTTCCACTGTTTGGGATTATGGCTGGCTGTCAGAATGATACCGGCGCCGGCATCTTCTTCGGGAACAGCTATTTCTACTGTAGGTGTGGTAGAATAGCCCAGATCAACTATGTCAAAGCCAAGGGAACGCAAAGTGTTGACGACCAGGGCACTGACAATTTCACCTGAAATCCTGGCGTCTCTACCGATAACAATTTTTGTTTTGCCGTTTTTCTCTTTTACCCACTGCCCGAAAGCTGCCGTACATTCAACAATATCCTGAGGAGTCAGATTTTCTCCTGCTTTGCCTCCGATCGTACCACGGATTCCTGAAATTGATTTAATTAATGCCAAAACTAAACTATTGTGAGATGATTCAAAACTAACTCTCTGGCTCGAAGCCAGCGAATGCAAAAATATAAAAATGGAGCATTATATTGTCATCAATTTTGTTGAATTGAAGAGAAATTAACAAATGCCCCAATCTGTTCTGCTTTCTTTACCCGATCTCTTATCTTAGCGCGGCAAATACTTTTATGGAAACAATCTTAGAATTAGATTATCAACTATTTGAATGGATCAATCAAGGTTGGCAAAACCATTTCCTCGATTGGTTACTGCCCTGGTGGCGGGCTAAAGAAACCTGGATCATTTTTTATCTCGCACTAATTGTTTTTTTAATATACAAATATCGACTTAAAGGCTTTTACTTCGTATTATTTATCGCCCTGAGCGTGGGAATTTCGGATACGACGAGTAGTAAACTTATCAAAAAGGGAGTGCAAAGAATCCGTCCCTGTAATCATCCCGGATTGCAGGATTCTGTTCGGCTGCTGGTCAGATGTGGTAATGGCTATAGTTTTACTTCTTCCCATGCGACCAATCATTTTACACTGGCATTTTTACTCCTGTTTACTTTTTGTCGGAGATTCAAATATTTAAAATTACCTTTACTGCTCTGGGCGGCAAGTATCGCAATAGGGCAAGTGTATGTTGGTGTCCATTTTCCGCTTGATATTGTAGCAGGGGGACTGATTGGTAGTCTGATTGGTTTGGGAATGGCAATGATATACCGGTCATTAACCGATTTTCGGATTACCGATTTTTATCAAAAAAAGCTGGCTTAACTTTTCAAATGTATAAGGTATAAATGGATTTTTGGGAATATATACTTTTGTTCTTGTCTGTTATTTTTGGAGGGATTTCTGCATTTTATGTAAAAAATTATAATGCCAATATCCTGCAAATGGTACTTTCATTTGTAGGAGCTTATGTACTGGGAATTACAGTACTGCACCTTTTGCCAGATGTTTATGAAGGCCACAGCCACTCTATTGGCATTTGGGTATTAGTTGGCTTTTTTATACAAATTTTACTCGAATTATTATCGGGTGGGGTAGAGCATGGCCATATTCATCCCAGCCACGAACCCAAAAACAGTTTTGCCATCCAGATATTGTTCGGTTTGTGTATTCACGCATTTATCGAGGGGATGCCCCTGGAGGTTTACGACTTGTATCACGACTCGGGCGGGCATGATCATCAGCATAGTCATGAGCACTTGCTTTTTGGGATCATTTTGCATAAAATTCCGGCGGCTTTTGTATTGGTTTTTTTATTAAACTTGTCCAAATTCAAAAAAACATATATCGTGATTATGGTTGTCATTTTTGCATTAATGTCTCCTTTGGGAGCGCTTAGCGCAGGAGCTTTAGTGGAGATGGGAATATTGAATTTGAGAACTGAAAAGATTTTACTGGCTATTGTTGTCGGTTCATTTTTGCATATTGCTACGACGATTTTATTTGAAACCGAAAGCAAAGGGCATCACCACATCTCATTTAAGAAAATCGCTATGATTTTATGCGGCCTTGCCCTTGCTCTGTTTACGGTACAATGGTAATTCTTTCGTACAGGATCACTTCTTAATAAAACCCTGACTGGCTATAGCATCTCCCAGGCGAGCTACGAGCCTGTAATTGCCGGCCGGAATTGCCTGAATAGGAAAAGATTCCTGAAACAGGGTTTCATGCTTGTCTTTAGACCATTTTCTGACTATTCGACCATCATTACTATAAATACTCAATTCGATTCGGCCGGTCCAGTTATTTTCAAGTGAATAGTGAAATAAATCGGCAACCGGATTGGGGCTGATCTCCAAAGCGGCATGATCAATATTCAGGGTATTTGCACTAGTCGAAGGATCAAATTCATATGATCCAGCATCAACTTCACCAATTCTCGGGTTTCCATCCAAATCGGTGGGCGGGGCATTCGCTGATTCTCCTGCATCAACCGCCGGGCTTTCCGCTGTTAAATGGTAGTCAAAAGCGGGCGCATCGACGAATTTCATATCATCAATTTCATGCTGATCACTCGCATTATCCAGAATACCTATCGTACTGGCATCGCTACTGATATTTCCTCCATTGGAAACAACCGTTGGGCTACCTTCTTCGATTTCATAATTATTGCCGTTATTGATAAGTATACAGTTTTGAATGGTCATATTAGCAAAGGATTCATCATCATCGGTAAACTGAGAAATACCGGCTCCGATCGGGGCTTGATTGAACGCTATAGTAGAATTGATAATGTTTAGCTCTGTATTTGTACTATCTCCGGTATTATTGGAAATCGCCCCACCGGAGTTACCATCCAAGGCTACGAAATTATTAACAATCAGGCAATTGCTGATATTTGCATCGATATTACTTAGATTAACGGCTCCTCCCTGAATATCTGAGTTATTAAAGTTAAAAATAGTATTGTTTAAATCTAATAACCCGGGCTCTAGATCATCGGAATTGACATTGGCGAATATTGCTCCACCGAATTCCTCTGCAATATTTAACAGAAACTGACAATTGTTATAGGCTCCTTGAATTCCTCCGTTTTGGTAAATTGCTCCACCGGATGTTTCCGAACTATTGGCTTCAAAAATACAGTTTTCATAGTTGACAAAAGTACTATCATTTTGTGTATAAATCGCTCCGCCAAACTGCGCCTGATTTTCAGAGAAAGTACAGTTTGTTGCCATGAGGTTAGCCTGAAATCCGACTATGATTCCACCTCCGCTGGTATTGGCTACACCGGTATTATAATTATTGTCTTCCAGGATATAATTGGCATTTGTACCATAGCAGGTATGGGCTGCTCCAAAGTTTGCAGTTCCACGCAAAAAGGTAGACTTTTGTATAATAACTTCTTTATCACTTCCACCCAGGAAGAGGTGACCTCCATTTGGCCCGTTATTATCTTCAAAAGTACAACTATCAATGGTCAGACTTGAGCTGAAATCATAAAGGCCTCCACCTCCGAAATCAAATGCCTGATTATCCGTGAAAGTACAATTGTATAAAACCAGATTACTGGCGTTAATATCGACTTCACTGCCATTATAAAAAAGTGCGCCACCATTTCCGGCTGAATTTTCTGTAAAAATACAGTTTGAAAAAGTTACATCAGTAGAGTTCCAGTTGAAAACTGCTCCACCGAAGGCAGTATTACTGTTGGTAGCATTATTTGAAAAAGTACAATTATCAATAGATACATTACTACAGTACAAAGGATAGAATGCACCACGAGTCGTTTGATTATTGCTGAAATCACAATCACTGATCGTCACATCCGATATCTCATTGAGAAAAATCCCTGCAGACTGGGAACTGGAATTATTATTGGAAAAAGAAGAAGCCGTAAACGAAGAATTGATTCCCCCTCCGGTACTCACGGATGGCGAGACGTAAACGCCTGCTCCGCTTCTGCCAAAATTATTCTGAAAGTGACAGTTGTTTACCTGAATAGTACTATAGGTAAATATACCTCCCCCTCTCCAGAAAAATTCACTTTGATCACTAATATCGCTGGTATGCCCTCCGATAATATTCAGGCCGTCAAAAATAACCGGATTAGCTAATAAGCTATCAACAACTATAACATGCTGGACATTATCCGTTTTATTACTATCAAAAATATTCACTTGATCATTGTCGAGAATATCCCCACTCAGGAAAGTAGGGTTGTTTTCGATATCTCTTTCGTTGATACTGGATTCTGTACCGGCAAATCCCCCATATAAGGCTATTGGTGCATTTATGAAAAATGTGGAGGAAGAATCAGCTGTTCCCGAACCGGGATGATAGGTGCCGGCTGCGATCCAGATTTCACCAGTACTTGTATTCAAAAGTGCATCGCTTAAATCCGTGTAGGCGTCTCCCCAGGAAGAACCGTTATTATTACCCGAAGCATTGATGTTGACATAGGTTTGCCCGCATAGTGAGTTGCAAACGAATAAAAAAACTAATAATAAGAAAGGTTGAAAGTAGAGTCTTTGCATATCAAACGTTTTTAATTGTTTAAAAAAATATCCTATACTAAACTTAAGTCTTGCAATATGAAACAGGGTTGTTTTTAGTAAGCGCAGGGTGATCCGATATATACGGATCAAATGTATTCAAAAAGGCTTTTTATAGAATATAATAACCACAATGCTCTAGCCTTGAATACATGAATAGAAGCAGAAGAAATTATTATCTGGTGCTATACAAGTCAAACTATGGATTAACGCAAGATATTTCTTAATTTATTTTATTCCAATAAGCAGAATCATTGGACAATAGATATTTTTGTAAAATTATTAGAGTTTTAAATTATAATTATTTATTATAAATCACTGAAAAAGAGTATTTTAATGTTACTATTTATTGCCATTTTAAAGTGATATATTTTTTTAATGATTCTGGAAATGTGCTTTTTGGATGACATTTTGTATCCCGGGAAATGGGACCATTAATAGAAATTATCTTATTGAATAAGTGATTCGAAACAAACTAATGACTCTATGAATAATGCTATTGTGCTTTTGCAATCGATGACGAAAAGGGAAAAATTTTACTTTAAAAAACTTTATCAGGATACGAAGGACAAGAATTATTTTCGACTTTACACTTACCTCGAAAAGCATCCCAATGCAAGTATTTCAGATTTAAAAAAACATTTTGTCAATAGTAGTATTTCGAAGAACATTTTTACTGAACTGAATCAGCTCTACAAAATTCTTTTGAGGACACTGCATATTTACCGGATCAATAGCAGCAATTCTCCTTACTCAACTTTAATGGATTTACAGTATGCTCAAATCCTGATGGAGAAAAACATGTTTGAGCATTGTAAAAAGGTATTGGTCAAAGCCAAGAAAGAAGCTTATAGGAGAGAAGAATATTCGGTCATTATCAAAATTATAAGTTTACAGGAAGCAGTAGATTATAGCAGCTATGAAGCACATCTTGCTTCCAAGCTGGAAGCTTTGAATAAGGAGCGCAATAACTGTATTGAACTTATTGAAAACTATATGCTTTTGCGCAAGCTTCGATCTTTAGTAACGGATATACAATTTACCGACGGCCTGTTTATTCACGATCCTCAACAGTTTAAAGATATTTTATTGAGCCCTTTTTTTGAAAGTGAATCACTTGCCCGAACCAAGCGAGCATTGGATCATTGGTATGTAGCAAAAGCGATTGCCTTTTTGTTAATGGGAGCCTACAGTGAAAGTATCAAATTGTGTAAAAAAAGTGTCCGGCATATCCAATCTAACCCGCAGTTGTTTTCCGACTTTGATTTGGTAAAAGCATTGAATAATCTGCTTTTTGTAAGTATCATAGGACAGAGATATGCTACTTTTCAAAAGGAGTACCGAAGACTGGAAACTTTTAAAAACAGCTATACACTTTCGAGGTCTAATTTACTTTTTTATAAATATTATCTGGGCATTCGTTATTATGAATCGATTGCCAGACCCGATGAGGAAATACTTAAACGACTGGTAGATGATTGTAGTGCCTTTATTTTTGAAAAAACCACCCATTTGAACAGTACTCAGATGAATCAATTATATTTTTCCGTAACGCTTGGCTGGATTAAATTGAGAAAATTCGAGGAAGCATTGATCTTCCTCAACGAGTGGAACAGTTCGAAAGTGGAAAAATATACCTATGGTATTCGCAAAGCTATTCAATTGGTTTTATTCTTTGAATTGAACTATCAAAAAGCTTTAAAATCAGAGTTGGAAGCTTTTTCTAAAGGGTTGAAAAGATTGAAAATAAAGAGCAAAACTTATGATTTGCTGATTCGATTTTTAAAGAGCAGTTTAAGCACTAAAAAAGCAATCTCCTTACAAAGCTTTATCACAGCACTTGCTGTACTGGCCAAGGATCGAACAGAAAGAACTTTTTTTCTGGAATTCAATTTATTACGCTGGAGTAAGCGTCATGCAGAAAGTCAAAAATCAAAATAAATAATAAGGGAAGATAAAATTATCTTTTGCGTTTTTTACCACCGCGCTTTTTTTCGTAGTGGTTCCTGGAACGCTTTGCATTTGAATTGCGCTTTTGTTTTTTTTCCGGAGAAATCTCAACTAGTAGCGAGACATCCTCGAATTTTTTCCCCAATAATGCTTTGATCAGGGCTGGAGCCGCTTTTTCTTCGATTTCAAAGAAAGAAAACTTCTTTAAAATTTCAATTTTCCCAATTCCTACAGTCCCGGAATCCAGGCCGTGATTGATCAGACCAATCAAGCGTTTTGGATTCAAATTGTTTTTTGTTCCCGCATTTATATATAATCGGGTAAATGCAGTTTTTCTTCGTTCGGCCGGACTTCTTTTCTCCTTTTTAGTACTCTTTTTTCGATCAACAATGTTGAGGTCCCGGGCATCCTTATAATACTCCAAAAAGCGATTGAACTCAACGGATACGAAATGTTTGATCAACTCTTCACGGTTTAACCATTCCAGTTTTTTATATACTTCGGGTAAAAAAGGTCCGATCTGCGTTTCGTCGATTTGTACTTTCTCCACTTTATCGATCAATGCGAATAATTGTTTTTTACAAATTTCCTTACCACTGGGGATTGATCCCTTATTAAAGCGAATACCGGATTTGAATTCAATATCCCGGAGTTTCCGGTTTTCACGGGTATGAATGATCGCGATAGAAATGCCCTCTTTACCGGCGCGACCGGTTCGGCCACTGCGATGTACATAGCTTTCTATATTGTCCGGCAAATTGATATTGATCACATGACTCAGATCGTGGACATCCAATCCCCGGGCTGCTACATCGGTTGCAACAAGTATTTGATAATGCTTTTGCCGAAACTTTTCCATGACCTCATCGCGCTGAGCCTGACTCAGGTCGCCGTGTAAAGAATCTGCATTATAGCCATCCTGTATGAGCTTATTGGCAATCTCTTTGGTCTCCCGGCGAGTTCTGCAAAAAACAATTCCGTAAATATCCGGATTGATATCGGCAATTCTTTTTAACACTTCATAGCGGTCCCTGGAATGTGCCGTGTAATAAATATGTTTTACTTTTTCGGCACCTTTATTCCGGCTGGCCACTTCAATCTGTTCTATATCAGACATATACTTTTTAGTCACTGCCAGTATATCCGGCGACATCGTGGCGGAGAATAAAAGCGTTTGTTTATCTTCCGGCGTAGTGGCGAGAATGGCATCTAGCTCTTCTTTAAACCCCATGGTCAGCATTTCATCCGCTTCGTCAAGCACTACTCGCTCAACAGCATCCAGCACCAGTTTTTTGCGTTTGATCAGGTCGCGTGTTCGCCCTGGTGTCCCGACTACAATTTGCGCACCTCGTCTTAAAGCTTTTATTTGGGCTTCGATACTGGAACCGCCGTAGACGGCAACGATATTTACATCTTTCAGGTGTTTGGCATAAGCCTGTAAATCCTTAACTATTTGCAAGCATAATTCTCTGGTCGGGCAAAGAATGATCGTTTGGGTACGTTTATCGAAGGGGCGGGTAAGGTGTAAGGCTGGCAATCCAAATGCTGCAGTTTTCCCGGTTCCGGTTTGAGCTAATGCAATCAAATCCCGGTCAGAGGATAGTAAATGAGGGATCGTTCGAGCCTGTATAGGAGTTGGCTTTTCAAAACCTAATTCTCCAACTGCCTCAATGATCAATCGATTCAAACCTGTTTCCGAAAATGATTCCATATCCTTGATTTCAAATTTCCTGCAAGGATAGGGCTTTTAATCGGGCTATTTGCATAAAAAGACCTTTTCTTTATAAAAAGAACCCAGTAATATAAGAAAATATATGAAATAAAACATATTAATAATATGTAAAATAGGTTAAAAACGAACAGAAATACCTGCTTTCACGTTTAATACCCCTTTTTAAAAACTAGTATTTCTTCGGATGTTTCCGGGGATTAGGCGGTTTAGCTTTGGAATTTAATAAAATGCGAAGGCTTCATTCGCAATTAATTTCACCAAAGTATTTAAAAATGGATATTACCGAAAAAAAAATTAAACTGGGGATTGTAGATGACGATCGACTACTTGTTCAACTTCTAATTCCTATTGTCGAAGAAACCAATAAAATCGAAGTAGGCTTAACCGCATACAGTGGAAATGAATTTATAAGTAAAATTCAAAAAGAACATGATCTGGTAGAAGTTATTTTACTCGACTTGAGAATGAATGATGGAAATGGACTGGAAGTACTGGATTACCTGCGTGCCAAGGACATCCCTATTAAAGTAGTCGTACTTTCTTCTTATTATCAGGAAAGCTTTATTGGTCAAATGATGAAAAAAGGCGCGCAGGCTTTTTTACCAAAAATTGTTGACAAAAAACTGTTGGTAGATACAATTATCGAAGTTTCCGTAAAAGGGCACAGCTTTTCAAAAGAACAGATGAAAACAATCACTAAACAACTTTCCTCCAAACTTCCGCAACTTCATCTCGATTCAAAAAGCGGACTAACCGAGCGGGAAGTTCAAGTTTTGCAATTGCTTTGTCAGCAATTCAATACCGGGGAAATAGCTAAACAATTATTTATTTCTCCTAAAACAGTGGAAACTCATAAAAGCAATTTGATTAGTAAAACCGGGGTAAAAAATACCGCTGGTTTGGTTATCTATGCCGTACAAAATCAAATTATTAATTTGGATGAAGTGATTTTGCTAACCTACTGATTAGGTGCTTTATAAAGTTAACAATTACAGTTATATGACAGGAAATCGGTATCGAAACATTTCGATACCGATTTGCCATTTGCATAAGCCACCTCCATTTATCATCGTCCTCAAGATTCGAAATGGCTTAAATTTAAGAGGCTTCTTATTGCCTTTATACTTTTTCTTACGAAGTATTAGGTAGCAGCCTGTAACATCTGGGAAATCGCTATAGCATCGGAAATGGTGTCGAAGCTATAGATTTGCATTATTCCTTGTGTAGTAGCAGCCTGAGAAGTCGCATTCATTTGGTTTTGTGAATTTACTGAGTTTTCAAACATGATACCCGTAGAGTGCGCGGCGGATTGATAAACATTACCAAGAGCCATAGCCGGTGCTTCGGCAACTACTTTTACATTTGATTGCGTAACTGCATCAGTTACTTGTTGATTTACTACTGTTGACATAATAAATTGTTTTTACAGAGACTGGATATATTATGATGTATCATCAATCTCCTGGGGTGAAAAAATATCAATTGGGTTAAATATTTTGTGCCAATATTTCTGCTAAACGATTTTCAAGCGTAGTAATTGGATTTTTATTCAGTATCTGCATAAGCCCTTTCGTCGTAGCCGCATTTGAGTTAATGAATTGTTGATGCTGACTGTTGACCGCATTGCTAAACATCAGTCCGGAAGAATGGGCGGTAGTTTGAAAAACATTAGCAAGTCCTATAGCTGGTGCTTCGGCAACAACTTTTACATTGGTTTGAGTAACCGCATCCGTTATTTGATTTAATTCTTGTTTTGCCATGATTATTTAAGGAGTTTATGATTAAAAAAGGATATTTATCTTGATTTATGCATTAAGCAGAGGCTTGTAACATCCGAACAATGGCAATGGCATTGGCTATAGTGTCGAGGCTATAAATTTGGATAACCCCCTGGGTGGTCGCTGCTTGTGAAAGGATGTTTTGCTGATTCTGAGCTGCTACTGCATTTTCAAACATTAAGCCGGTGGAATGGGCAGCGCTTTGGTAAACATTACCCATCGCAATAGCCGGGGCATTAGCAATGACTTGCACATTGGTTTGTGTTACGGCATCGGTGATTTGTGGATTTACTATATCTGACATAATTGTTTTGGTTTATTGGAATTACCTCCATAAAGGGGCTGGAGGGAATCTCCGGGTGAATGATGGATTATCTTAAATGCTTCGATACTCTGCTTTGTAATTTTCTTAATCTGATTGCAATTTTTTGCTCTTGTGCCTTAGCACGTTCACGCGCAGTTTCTTGTATTTTTTTTAATTGCTCTTCAGTGTTATACTGATTGTTCATTTTATTTATTGGCGTTTGAACCTGTTGTTGACCGGCTGCCAGTTCGCGGAGTTTTTCCAATAAGGGGTGAATGGTATTCATGACTTCCCCTACTACTTTTTTACTGATGGTTTTGACCAATTGCTGTTCCTGATCAGGTTCCAGGACTTCAATATCGGTGATCTCAGATGAATCGGAATGTTGAACTTGCTCCAGACTTAGACTGTGCCCGCAATGAGGGCATGATTTGAGTGATGACATATTTCCGGTTTTTAATTGGACTTGTTAATGTTGATTATTATCGTTGTTGTTATTATTTCTGCCACCTTGAAATGCACCTATTAAGCCTGCCCCTCCACGGAGTAGGCCGCCGAGTGCGGCAAAAAAGGCAATGGCAAAGGTCCAGCCCGGAGTAAATGCACGAACATTCTCCGGAGCGACATCATTATTTAGATCATTTCTGTATTGACCATATCGCACGCTTGCAATACTCAATGCGGTTAATGTACTGGCCATAGAAAGAAATAGAAGCAACTTTTTTATAAAATCAGCAGGATCACCCAAAGCAAGAGAATAAGCTTGGCTCAGGCCCGTTTTTCCTTCATTGGGATTGGCTTGGGGAGTAGTAATCATGCTCGCATAGTAAGCAACATATTTTGCTCCGTTTAACTCCAGGTTTTGCCGGATTTGATCTGCTTCTGCCTCTGAGGTATTTTGTAAATCTACTTCTGTCTTATGTGTACGATATAAAACTTCTCCGGTTGTAGAAGGCTTGAGCGTTACATTTAACTTGACGATGTTTGATTTGGGAATGTTTATCTCCATTTGCTCGCCACTTGTATTTACTAAAACCTGAGTCAAGGTAGAATAAGGCAAAATTCGAACATTACAATAGATTTGATTATCGGCATTGTTTTCTTTTAACATGATGACTGCCAAACCGCGATCATTGGTCTCTGCCTCAAATAAATACGAATGAGTATATTCTTTTTTTCCACGAACGCTTACGCAACGTATATTAGGTCGAACACCTAATTTCGAAGTCTCCAGGGTATAAACGGACATTGCATCAGGAACATCCGGGATCGTATCATAGGGCAGGTTGCTATAAGTTAATTGATGGTTGTTTTTGTCAAAAGCCTCTTTGTTTTCCTTTACAAATATTTGATTACTGAGTTGATCAAGCGTTGGAGTACCAAATAGAATGGCTGGTTTGAAAGTATTGCTGAAAGACTTCATATTGTTTCTTTGTTTTTTGGAGTTCATTTTTTTGTTTTTTTAATAGCCGCAAACAGATGAATGTTGACTAATTGAAACTTGTGGTAATTTCAACTGCGGTAGTGGTAATAGCGCTGGCAAAAACGGGTAGACTGGTTTGTACCTGAGCAATAGCCTCCAGAGCTTTGGTTCCGGCTTGTTGTTCCTGAGGGTTCTGACTCATGATCATAGCTATGGCTTTAGCGGTCGCTATAGTTAAAACCTGCTCATTGCTCTGTAAATAGCTGCGAACATCCTGTAGCATCATCGCGGCGGCTTGATCCGCAACTACTTTAGCGGTAGCTCCCATCGGCTTTACATCGGGTTGCAATACCTGTTCATTCGTAAATTGTACAGCTTCCTGAACCTGAGCTAAACCGGGTGAAATTGCCGGAAGGTTACTTGTAGAAGAGGTGTTTTGATCTGTATTCATAATAACTAGCTTGAATAGTAATTAAGATGGCTTTTATTTAGCACCAGTAATAATTGAAATTGCCTGAGCGACAATAGATGGATTGAGTTGATTCAAATTTTGCTGGTTGGAAACGGCATTTTGCATCGACATACCGTTGGCTTGCATTGCGATTTGATAAAGGGTACCCATCGCTTGTGCAGGAGATTCTGCAACAACTTTTACATTGGTTTGGGTGATCGCATCTGTAATTTGCTCATTGACTGTTGTGTTTGCCATCTGATTTTTTTTAGGGTTTCATGTTTTCGGTACGATACAAAGATGACCCGGAATAAGCTTATTTGCTTCATGGAAAACCCCTATATTTTAAAAATCAGGTTTTTACGTAGATAAATTATTTTTAATATGAAAATAATAGACAATGGTAAGCCCACT
The DNA here is from genome assembly GCA_028280415.1 of Saprospiraceae bacterium. GTDB lineage: Bacteria > Bacteroidota > Bacteroidia > Chitinophagales > Saprospiraceae > JAHDHW01. Next base: position 5,795 of record JANQLV010000045.1, on the reverse strand, counting down.
TTACTTTCGGGAAGCAAGCTATATTCACTACGGATGGATAAAACAGAATGCTATATAAATTAAGGGATAATTTAAACTTCCAACTGACGATCATATGCGCCAGTTCCCAACTGATGTAGCAAAGTAAAATGACTTTTTAAGGCGTCAAAAAAGGTGTTGTGTTGATGATAAGGAATATTAAATTCTTCTGCCGTTTGTTTGACAATAGGAGATATATGTTTGTAATGAACATGGCAGATATGTGGAAAAAGATGATGTTCGATCTGATAATTTAAACCGCCAATATACCAGGAAAAGAAAGTGCTTTTATTGGCGAAATTTGCGGTTGTTCTTAGCTGATGGATCGCCCAGTTATTTTCTACACTACCTTTATGATCTGGTTTAAAAAAATCAGTTTCCTCGATCACATGAGCTGGTTGAAAGATCAGCGCCAGAATCAATCCACAGATAAAGTGCATCAGTAAAAAGCCCAGGATCACCAGCCACCAGCTAATAGGTAAAATAAGGATTGGGAGAATGATAGTAAGGATGATGTACCAGGTTTTATGAAAAATAATTTGAATCAATGCACTTCGAAAAGTCAAGCCCTGTCCGGCTAATAATTTCTTTCGACGATAACGGAAAAGTTGCTCAAAATCTTTGGCTATTAGCCAGTATATGGTCATTAATCCATATAAAAAAGGTGCATAAAATGCTTGGTATCTAAATTTGTTATTGGCTTCCTGATCCGGCGAAAAACGCATGATCCCTTTATCAATGTCTTCATCGAAACCGTGAACATTGGTATACGAATGGTGGAGTACATTATGTTGTATTTTCCAATTGACGTGATATCCTCCAATAAAGTTGAGAATGAATCCGAAAAAATTATTTACTCTTTGATCACTGGAATATGAGCCATGATTTGCATCATGCATGATCGAAAGGCCAATACCCGACATCCCTAATCCCATGATGGCCCACATCAAAAACATACTTCCAACAGTATTGATCCAACCGGATAGCATCAGTATTAAGGGTGTAAAATACAAACAGAGCATAAATACCGTTTTTAAGACCATCTCCAGGTTAGCATGCTTTGAAATCTTCCCTTCTTTGAAATAGGCATTGACCCTTTTTTGTAAAACTTTATAGAATTCAGGATTATCATTTTTATTAAACTTCACTACGGGTATACTCATTATTTGTTAGATTATTGGATGGTTGGAATATTTCGTTTTGTGCAAAAGCTTGTAAGCTAACCAATTTAATCTGCAATAAGCCTAAAAGATCAGTTTAATTCTGCGGCTGACGGAAATTAAACATTTTGGAAGACGAAAAAGAATTGTTTGGAAACTGATTAATAATTCCTCAAAACGTTCCGAATAGGAGAATGTAGATTCAAATTCATGATTAAAATCAGGAAAACCTTTTTCGAAATTAGATTTTTATAAACCTGAAAGCAATGGATTGAGATTCATTATATGTAGATAAAATATAAGTACCCTTGATTAGTTGATCCAGAACCAGGGAGTAGGAGCCTGGAGCATAAAATCTTTGTAAAACCGGAACGGTATTTAAACCGAAAATAATGATATGAGTATCCGAAGTGACCTCAAAAAAGATGGATTCTTTAACTATACTATTTGAAAGTTTTATCCACTGAACTTTTTCAGTTGTACGGGTATTGGTAATTATATCATAGCAATCCTCTGATCCTTCCGGATATACCGCATCGGGCAGGAAGTAGGCCCGGCGCACCAGTGAGCTGTCGATAATATAGGGATTATGATTCCCCTGCCTTAAAGCAATCAGACTATCCCGCACTCGTTCTTCCTCCGTGACGGGATCTTGCTTGTGCCATTGAAGCAAAACTGTTTTTTGCTGATCTAAATAATTCGGATCAATACTCTCTGTAATATCCTCATAGATCGTATGGAAATAAAATATTGCCCGGGCAACATCTCCTTTTACATTTTCTCTGGGCTCGAAAAAGCAATCTTCTTCATCCTTTTCACTATAATTATCAATATTAGTTGCCGGGATATTATTAGTCTGAATGTCCAGCCAGTACCACTGATCTGTATCTGTATCTTCGATTTCTCCATAGGGGCAATTGCCTCTGGATTCGTTAACATTCACTTTTGCCGGAAAGATATTATGCATATCGCTTCTAGCCGGTTCCTGGCCCGCTCCCAGAGATTGAGGGTAAACATGCTCTGCGTTAAGGCCATCTCCATTCTGGAAAGCAGAAACGGTAGGGTCTTCAGCGGGATCGAGTAAAACACTAAAATCAGTATAAATTCCAGAGAGTTCGAAATTGTCACTATCTATTCGGGCATAGAGCGTATCTCTGGCTGGCCCATAACCCAAAGTCTGACTAGGAGTATAATTTATTCTTAAAGCTTCTCGTAAAGGCTGTCCGGATTTACAAGCTTCGATTATTTCCTGACTGATTCCAGGAGCGCTTAAGAAAATGGAAAAAAGGAGTGTTATGCAAAGTTTCATATTTTTAATACTTCGGTAATTTTACAGCATAGCCTTCATGAAGGAGGATAAAGTTCGCACAAAGCTTTTATAAAATATATTTTTTTATGAAATTATAAAAAATAAACTTTGAACCCGGACTTGGATCAATATAACGAATTAACCCATTTTCTCTCTTCAAGAATGCATCGCAACAATATCCTATGCCTTTTTGTGAAACGCTGCATCTAAAATTAACTGGCTATTGAGATGGCTTAATCGAAATGAAATAGGATAAGAGCACAAATACAAAACACCACTTTCTATGCTAGTTCATTTTCCAGAAGTAGGGTGTAAATAGAATCAATATTGTAAATAACTCCAGTCTTCCCAAAAGCATTAATAAGATTAGCAACCATTTTCCGATAACCGGAACAGTTGCGAAATTATCTAGAGGCCCGAGATCGCCAATTGCCGGGCCTACATTACCCAGAGAGGTAGCAACGGCACCGATTGCAGTTAATAAAGGTTGATCACAATCACTGAGGATGATGGTCATAATCAGCGAGCCGATGACGAAGAGAATCAGATATAAAAGAAGAAAGACCAAAATATGGGTAAGAATGCGTGGAGCGACAATCTGATTGTCAATTTTGATTCGAATAATAGCTTTGGGATGTAATAATCGTTTAAATTCCAATAGCGAATTCTTTACAAAAACCAAATGCCGGATAATTTTAATACCACCACTCGTCGAACCTGCGCTTCCGCCAATAAATAAAAGCAGGAAGAAGAGAATGGTGAGTGCAGGTGCCCAGGCTGTATAATCTGCTACGACAAAACCGGTTGTAGTGATCATGGAAATAACCTGAAAAGCAGCCGTCCTGAATGCTTTTTCAAAGCTAGTGTCGCTAACTTGATAGATGCTCATACTAACAATCAGGATTAGCAACAGGGTCAGGCCCAGATAGGTTTTGAATTCATCACTGCGCCAGACTTTTTTGAAATTTCCGGTAAGACTATAATAAATGATCGTGTAATTGATACCGCCCAGAAACATGAAAAAGGTAATCGGGTATTGGATAGCAGCACTGTCATAAAAAGCAATACTGGCATTTTTAGTTGAAAATCCGCCGGTAGCCATAGTCGCCAGAGCATGATTAATGGCATCGTAAAAAGTCATTCCATCAATAGTCAAAATGATCGTTAAAACAGCGGTTAGCCCAACGTAAATCAACCATAATCTTTTGGCGGTCTCCTTTATCCTGGGATGGATTTTATCCGAAGTAGGACCGGGAGCTTCTGCTACAAAGAGTTCTACGCCTCCAATACCCAGCAGCGGGAAGATTGCAACCGTCAGAACGATAATTCCCATACCGCCGATCCATTGGCTAAGGCTACGCCAGAATAATATACCCTTCGGAACAGCCTCAATATCCTTAAGGACGGAAGCTCCGGTGGTCGTCAGCCCCGATACACTTTCAAAAAAGGCATCCGTGAATCCGGGGAAAAAACCACTGAAAAGATAGGGTAGGGTGCTAAATAGGGAGACAGCTACCCAGCCCAGAGCAACGATGAGATAGCCCTCCCGTTTTCCTATATTTTTTTCAGAATCCTTATTGAACCACCAGAGAATGAGACCGATCAGAATACAACAGAAGGAGGAACTGATGATGGGTGAACTGTCTTCCGAATGATAGTAGAGCGAAAAGGGAATAGCTGTGAGCATAAAAGCGCCCAAAAGCATTATGAGAACACCGATAACGTTGATTACTGCCCTGAAATTAATCACTATTTAAACGTTTCTTCTACTTGATGAATCGCTTCTGGCAAAGCTAGTACGATGACTTTATCATTGATCTCAAAAATAAAGTCGCCATCCGGGATAAAACTTTGATCTCCACGTACTACTCCGGCAATTACGGTTTCTTTAGGTAAATGCAATTCTCTGATTGGTTTTTTGGTGAGGCGATTACTTTTATGAATTTCAAATTCGATCATTTCCGCATCTACACCGTGCAAACTGGCAATCGCTTCGACTTTACCTTTACGAACGAAGCGAAATATGTTATTTGCAGCAATCAGTTTTTTATTGATAATCGTATCAATCCCGATATTTTGAGAGATATGCGTATAATCCACATTATCGACCTTGGCAATTGTTTTGTAAACACCTACTTCTTCGGCAATCAAACTGGTAATAATATTGGTCTCGGAGTTAGGTGTTAAAGCGATAAAGGCATCCATCTGTTCGAGACCTTCTTCTTTGAGGGTATCGATATTACTGGGATCAGCATGGATGACCAGACTTTTAGCCAGTTTTTCAATGAATTTTTTACCGACCTCTTTATCTTTTAATACTATCTTGATGGAGTAGAGGGATTCGATAAGTTGAGCCGTGCGCAAAGCCAGAGGCGTTCCTCCGATAATCATTACATTTTTAATAGGTTTAAGCTGTTTGCCCACAAAATTCATCGCGGCATCCAGATATTGATTTCTCGTAGCGATATACAAATGATCCCCTTTTCTAAGCAAGGTATTTCCCTTTGGAATTATGGTTTTGTTTTCTCTCAATAAAGCGACGCCTCTAAATGTAAAGTCGTGATTGACTGCATCAATCTGGGAGATGGTTTGATTAATCAGTGGGCAAATAGTGTCCAGGGTGAATCCGACTACGGAAATTTTCCCGTTTTCGAATTCAAATAAATCAGTAAAAGAGGCTCTTTTCAGGAGGCGTTTGATTTCCTGGGCAGCCAGGAGTTGCGGAGAGATTAAAACATCGATGCCCAGGTTTTTAAACTTTTCTTTTTGACTTTCTTCAAAATACTCCGGATTATTAACGCGGGCAATGGTCTTTCTGACTCCCATTTGTTTGGCCAGTATTGCCAGTAATAAATTGGTTTTTTCTGAAGTGGTAACGGCAATAAAGAGTCGGGCCTTATCCACCTTAGCCTGCTCCAGAATGTTAATTGAGGCGGCATCACCACAGATCGTTAATACATCCAGGTGGGTATTGGCGTGGTTGAGAACTTCTTCATCGGCATCAATCAGTGTGATATCCTGATCTTCTTTAGAAAGCAATTCCGCTACGTGAAATCCGACAGCTCCGGCCCCGGCAATGATTATTTTCATTTCAACTTTTTAATATTATAAAAAACAATCAAGTTGGAAATTTCAATTTTATCATAAAGTTTCGGGCTGCAAAATTACATACAATTTTAGCTTTTTGTAGTTTTTTAACGAAATTGTTTTACTATCGAACCTCGAACCTCGAACCTCGAACCTCGAACCTCGAACCTCGAACCTCGAACCTCGAACCTCGAACCTCGAACCTCGAACCTCGAACCTCG
>JANQLV010000007.1 GCA_028280415.1 Saprospiraceae bacterium | reverse complement strand
CTTTACAAATAGTCGATAAAATTATTGAAACCGTTATGTAAAAATGTTTTTAATCTTTTGAATCATGGATTGGATTAATATCGCTCTTGGATTGTTTTTTGTTTTTCTGGGATTTCTGGTAAAGGCTTTCCCCAACCTAATCGCAGGTTATAACACCATGCCTAAGGCGAAAAAAGCACAAGTAGACATTGATGGTTTATCTTCCTTTATACGGAATGTATTGATAATTATCGGGCTCTTCATCATCATAAGTTATTTTATTCTTAATAGTCTGAAAATGCCCGCTTACACCGATTGGACAGTGATCTTCATTATTGTCACAGGAACATTGATCATTCTCATCGGGGCTCAAAAGTACGATCATAATAAAAAGTGATTTCAATCATTAAATTTTTTGAAAATGAAAAATCAATTTCTCTTTATATCCTTATCTCTTTTTCTTTTCATCTCTTGCGATAGTTCCAATTGCGGTTTCAATATTGACAAGTATGAAATCCTGGCAGGAGATATTTCCAAACTATCGGAGGCAAGTTGTACTATCGATGAAGTAAAATCCATTAATCTTTCCATTTTTAAAATTGACCTGGAGGCGCTTGCCAGCAATAGTCAGTATGCCGGGATTGACAGATATATTGAAAAACGCGGCTACCGGAAAGCTACTCAAGCGATCAGTCTGGAAGCGCAGCATCTTATTCCTTCTGATTATCGATACGCATTGGCTTCCAATAATTTGTATATAAAAAATGGCAGCACATCGAGTAAAGAATGGACCATGCTTCTGGACAAGGATTCGGGAGTAATCGTGGGACAAATAAAATTTTAAAACAATAATGTGTTCTTATACTGGAAATGTATAAATTTAGATCAAAAGAGATTTAGCAAATATCCCTCTTAAAAAATCAGAACTTATGAGCTTCGAAACACCTATTCAATTCCCCTGTGGAGCAGTTATGAAAAACAGGTTTATGCTGGCGCCGATGACCAATACACAAAGTTTTGAAGATGGCCAACTTTCGGATGAGGAATTGCATTGGCTGACGATGAGAGCTAAAGGACAATTCGGATTGGTGATGACTTGTGCTTCACATGTTCAGCAAATCGGCAAAGGCTTTCCCGGGCAATTAGGCATATATCATGATCAACACATCCCTGGACATCAGAAGTTAGCTTCAAGTATCCAGGCACAGGGCAGTCTTACCCTGATTCAATTGCACCATGCCGGAATGCGGTCGCCTGCAGAATTAATCGGACAAGCACCGGTTTGTCCATCCAGAAACGAGAAGTATGGCGCCCGAGCATTATCAGAGCAGGAAGTTCAAATCCTGAAAGAGGATTTTATAAAAGCCGCAGTAAGAGCGAAAAAAAGTGGCTATGACGGTGTTGAAATTCATGGCGCTCATGGTTATATTCTGACTCAGTTTTTAAGCTCGAAAATCAATAACCGAACCGATGAGTATGGCGGAAGCTTCCATAACAGGGCCCGCATTCTTTTTGAAATCGTAGACGGAATCCGAATTGCCTGTGGTAGCAATTTCTTGTTGGGAATCCGGCTTTCCCCCGAGCGATTTGGAATGAAGCTGCCTGAAATAAGGGAACTTTCTCAGAACTTAATTGATGATGGTAAAATTGATTTTCTCGATATCTCCTTATGGGACTATCTAAAATTTCCGGAAGAGGAAGAATTCAAAAATCAAGCATTATTGGAATACTTCACCAGCCTCGATCTTAAGAATGTATTACTAACCATTGCTGGAAAGATCAGGAACGGAAGTGATGTAAGAAAAGTACTGGACCAGGGTGTTGATTTTGCCACCATCGGACGCTCCGCTATCCTACATCATAACTTCCCCCTCAAAGTAATTGAAAATCCGGATTTTACCCCGACAAAGACTCCTGTAACTGAAAAGTATCTTTTCAAGGAAGGATTAAGTGAGAAGTTCATACATTATTTGAAAAAATGGCCGAACTTTGTAGCCGAAAAAACTGATTCATAATTAGCGCTTAAAACGATACGCCCCTATCTAAAATTAAAAGAACTCATTCAAATCAATGCTATTAGCGATTCTTAGAATCGCCGAATTAAATGTCAGCAGTTAGTTAAAACCCGAACTTCATAATTGTTTTTATAAAAGAATTTGTAAATTGTTATAAACAACTCCTGATAGATACTAATTCAATGGTTTAACTGAAGTGAGCGCTCACTTTAAAAGTTCAGGATATGCCACGATTTTTACCCGTATTTTTCTTTATAGCTCTATTCATAAGCCTTCCCATTACTGATGCAGAGGCCCAATATCGTTCCAGGAAGAAGCGTGTAAAACATCGCTTTAATGCCGGGCTTAGCCTGGGGGCAAGCTTCTCGCAAATAGATGGAGACAATCATACGGGATTTAATAAAGCAGGGATACGGGCAGGAGTCAGAGGTTCGATGTATCTGAATCCTCGTCTGGACCTGGTGGTTGGATTTCTGTTTAATCAAAAAGGTAGTGCCCTTTCCATATTCAACGCAGACCGGGGAAACGTGATACATCTGGACTATATGGAAGTTCCCCTGATGTTAAGCTTTCGAACCTCAAAGAAAGATAAGAATAAAACCACTTTGCAAGCCGGTTTCACCTATGGTCGTTTGATCAATTACAGCGTCAAAGAATTGATTAGAGATCCGCGAACAGACATTTTTTTCAGTGATTTGGCAAAGCGGTTCAACAGCAATGAATTCAGTGCCATCGTAGGTATGGATCATTTTATTACTCAAAATATCGGGATCGGTTTTACCTATTCTTTTCAAATCAATGAAACCTATAGCAATCCTTTATTAGATTCTACAAACTCTGCTGTACTGCTCAGTTCATTTAATAATAATGCTACATCCAAAGTACTGTTTTTGAAAAACTACCAACTTAGTTTTCATATTTTATACAATATTTTTTAGGGTTTTGCCCTGTCCTGTTAAAAAACTGCCCTGTTATAAATTCTTTTTTGGCTTAGTCAGTAGGTGAAGTCAGCCTAATGGATTGCTGGTTTAACATGTAAAGGATTCTGAGCAATTATAACATCAACAGGTACTCCGTTTTAACAAGCGATATTCCCCCTGCTTCTTAAAATCCCGAATCGATACTCCGGTATATTTCTTAAACGTTTTGGAAAGATGGCTGACATCCGTAAAACTCAGTTCATTTGCAATCTCGGTGAGGCTGTAGTCGGAGTTAAGCAAACGGATTTCAACCAGTTTTAATCTGGCCTTAATGATATATTCTCTGAGAGATATATTCACTTTCTTGCGAAAGAATTCACTCAGATAAGTTGGAGATAGTAAAAACGATTTTGCCAATTGCTCCACTTTCAACAGCTCTGGTTCACTGATATGTTCGTTGATGTAGCTAAGGAGTTTTGTGATACGCTCATCTTTAGTATCTGACACCTCTACTTCATAAAAAGAACTTCGCTTGATATTGCGCAACAAAATTTCCAAAATGCTGGTCATTAAGCTTTTGATCAATGAAGCAGAACCCGTTCCGTAATTGCTATTCTCCTTAAGGATCAGATCAATGAGTGTGTAAATATGCTGTCGGTCTACTTCGTTATTAATAATATCTCCGGGCAACTGGTTATAATTAGACAGAATATAGGCAGCTTCTTTAAACCATTTGGTTTGATTGATAGCGTCCCGGGGATTCGCCTGAAAAAAGTCAGAGGTAAATTTCAAAAACACAAAGTGAGAGGGCCGCTCAATATCAAAGGAATGACATTTTAAGGGCGGCAACAAAAACAGGCTTCCGCCCTGGTAGGAATATTCATTATAATTAATGCACTGTGTCCCCTCTCCTTTTTTGATCAGTACCAGTTCAAAGAAATTGTTTTTAACCGGGCGTCGTTGCCATCTATTTAACTCAACTTCTTGTACTTCAAAGGGCTTATAGGCTTCTAAAATCTGCATAATATCATTTTTTATAAAAATAACCAAAAACATTCTTGAAAACTAAAACGCTTAACTACAAACCTTTAAAAATACCAATTCAACCTTTTCTTATACTATAAATCACCAACAAAAGCAGTCCATCTTTGTAAAAGTCTCCGTTTAATTCTACCCGCTAATGAGAGAACAGAATGCAGTATGATCCCCTGGCACAATACATGACCACACTTGATGATGCTGTGGAAGGATTTGTAATTTACGAAATGACTATCATTGGTTAATCCTTAAATCAAAAGCTAGGCAAAATATTTTTTGATCACATAAAGCATTCATTCTCGATACTTACAATTGATACTTTTTCTTTTCTATAGTCGTTAAGTTATACAAATAACGGTGGATGGTGATATACCTCGATACGGTAACCCGGACACCCTTAGCCTGTTGATGATTTCAGTCAGCAAATGAAAACAACAACAAAGCATAGCTATGAAGAATCTCATCTTGTTGAGCCTTTTTATATTCTTGCAATCCTTCTTGTTTGCTCAACAAATCAGGCATTCCCTGGGGATTAGCCTAAGCATCTCTATAAGCTCTCTGAAAAAAAACGCCGGTGCTTCTATTTCACTGAGCTATGGAATCTTTCGGGTGCCTGGTAAAAAAGAGGCTTTCAAAGTTCTTCCGGCTTATCAACTTTCCATAAATGGCTATCTTAACGGCATCGCAAGTCGCTACGATTCAAATGAATTTTTTATTGATTTTCACAATTCCATTTTATTAACCGCATTTAGCGACAAGTTCAAATTCCGGACTATTGATATCCAACCGGAATTTCATTATCTGGAACATTCCTATCCTAAAAGTATCAATAGCATTCCTTTGAAAAGCAGTACTTCACTGACTGTTTCCAGTAATTATATTTTCAACTTTAGAAATAGACGTCAATTATACGGCAGCATTATGGGCCAAATCGGTAAATTCAGGATACAACATTATAATGATGGAGGCATCATTATGGGGAATTTAAAAATCGGAGATGACCATGATCGCTGGTGGACAGGAGGCACTTTCATTGAATACGGGACCGATATACAATTTGACAGTATAGCAAAACTTCAATCCTTCCCACGTAAAATTAGATTTAGCTTTCATCGTTTTACCTGGAACAATCAAAAAGAATTTGAAATTGCCAGTCGGGATAGCCTGGAATTTATCCCAGTTACCCCGGCAAATCAGGAACAGGCAAAATACAATTTTGGCAAGTATGCTTTAACCTTGTTCTGGAATCAATTCGCAGTGGATTTTGAAGCTAATAACAAATTTAAAGACCTTCAAGACATATTACATGAAAAGGGTAAATCGGCCAAACATCCAACTATCGCTCCTGCCTACTATTCAATCCAGATAAGCAAACAGAATCTGTTTGAATTAAGAGATTGATTGAATACCTCGGAGCTATTAGCCTGTCAATATGTAAAGCTCTCCTTTACTCAACGTTATAGGGAATGGCTGATTTGTGGGCAACAATTTTTATATCACCATTTTCATCCTTGCGATAACAAAAAGTATATTCCACCTTTGTTTCCTCGCCCTCTTGATCGGAAAAATAGTAGTTCCCCATAGCTACTGCCATATTGCTGCCGCTATTCAGAATACCGGCATTTTCCCATCTTACATTCTTCCACTGTTTTAATGCAAAGCCGGTATCTTCCGGGTAGGTTTCATTGCCGCCAACAAAATAGGATAAAGCGCCATCAAAGGTATTTCTAAATTGCTTCTCTGCCGCTAGAGTGGGTTTAAACAATACCTTTCCCATATCGTATCCATAAAACTTTTCGATATGTTTTTTGGCTGCCTCTACATAATCTCCCCCATTCGCATGGGCTACACCTATGCCAATTACACCTACCCCCCATGCCTTTTGGCTAGCGATGACTTCAGCTTCGGTAATTTTTTGAGTAGTCTGATTCGGAGTCGATACATCTGTTGGCTGACAGGATAATAGCAATACCGGTATAATTAATAACAAGGAAAAAAGTGAGTATGAGGTAAATCCAGTTCGGGTATTTTTCATACAAGTAGTTTTTAATAAGTTGGTTAGTTGTTAGATAATAATTCTTTGTGAAATATGCTTTTCAGAGGTATACCGCTTGAGGCATTGAAGTAGTATTATTGCTGCATTTTTAACACTAGGTATAAACAATTTGCCACCCTTTAGGCAGCTCTATTTTCCATTTGCCATTCCAAATTGGTCAATCATTTGTTTTTGATTATTACCTAATGAAAAACTCAAATCAGTCCATGCTGTTCCTTTCAGTCCTTTTAGTTCTATGCCATCATCTGTTTCAGTAATTGTAAATAAGAATTTTGCTGAAATTTCACCTTTAGCGGATTCTTTTTTCTTTACTTTGGTCATTCCAGTTTCGCTGATAGCTTGAGCTTTTTTCTTTTTATTGTAACTTAGATCAAGCCAAGCACAGCCTTCTTCGCATTTCATGATGATTTCATCATTGCTTTTTTTGATAGTAATTTTAAAGTCTTTCAGTTCTTTATTGGCGTCCTGAGCATATATAGTTGCATTTGATGCCAATAGGAAACCTATCATTAAAAGTGTTGTAACAATTGACTTTCGATTTTTAACTGATTCCATAAATTTAGACGTTTTGATGATTGAATTACTACTTACATACAACCTCAAAATGAAAACAATCATGCCTATGATTAGTTGGCTACAGAATGCAAATATTGAATAAATGAAAAGGACTTTAAAAAGTTTCCCCGAGACAATATGTCCCGGGGAATTCGCTAGATCAAAATTATTTAGCTCATTTCCGAAAAAGAAAGATTTCTTAAAAGCTATTATATTAAGATAGTTATTTATTATTCCATTATTTATTACTCTCTTGCTTTTTTCGTTGAAGTCTTGTGCATCAAAATGAGCATGAAAATTATAGCGAAACTTATAGATAATTTGTTAATCATCAATGGTAAAAATTCGCTGGCCGTTGATGCCTCGCTATTGACAAATAATAATAGTTCATTCATTTTTAAATTGTTTTACCGGATAATTCAGATGTTTAAACCTTTAATACTAAATTCTCTACAAAATGATAGTAAACGGGGATTCCAATAATGATATTGATCGGGAAGGTAATCCCTAAAGCCATTGGAAGATAAAGCCCAGGATTAGCCTCAGGAACAGCTTGCTTAAAGGCAGCCGGAACGGCAATGTATGACGCGCCAGCTCCAAGTATCGTGAATAACAATAAGTTTCCCACCGAAGCTGTAAGCATTGATCCTAATCCAAGGGCTATTAATCCGTTTATAAAGGGTATGGTACATGCAAACATTAGTAGAAACCATCCATTCTTCTTCATGGCTCCTAATTGACTGCCTGCCCGAATCCCCATATCTAATAAAAATACTGCAAGAAATCCCTTAAAAATATCGGTTGTAAATGGCTTTATACCTTCTGCTTGTTGTTCACTGGCCAAATACCCGATTAATAGACTACCTAATATTAAAAAGACACTTGCATTGTTAAGAGAATGAGAAAATACTTGTTTGAAAGATCGCTTTGTTTTTTGATTTTCTTCACTAAAAATTTGAATTAGCAGGATGCCCACCACGATCGCCGGTGCTTCCATCATAGCCATCACGGCTATCATATATCCATCGAAATCGACTCCTTCAAATTCTAAAAAAGAGATAGCGGTTACAAAAGTAACGGCACTTACTGATCCGTATGAAGCGGCGATTGCTCCGGCATTCTTGGTTTTTACTCTTCTTTTGAGTATAAAAAATACCATTACAGGAACTAAAATGGCCAGGAACAATCCAAGTAAAATACTGCCTAAAACTTCGGAATCAGCGTAATTGTGTGATAATTCGTTCCCTCCTTTGAAACCTATTGATAGCAACAGGTAGATTGAAATAAACTTGGAGGAATTTTCTGGGATTCTTAGATCGTTTTTTATTTGAACAGCTAAGATTCCCAGAACAAAAAACAAAAGCGCAGGATTTGTTAAGTTTTCTAGTAATCCACCCATGCTTTAGCAAATCTCAATCAATGTTTGTTTGGTCATTTTTAAATCTAAGCCAAGTTCTTCCATTTGCAACATTAAACTATGCAGCTTTAGATTATTTGATTTCTGTAACTCCAGGCTTCCATTATTCCATTTAACCTGATCCGGGTTTAGTCCATTCTTCTCTATCAACTGCATGACAAGGTTTTTAATCTCTTCTTGCTGCCGATCCAATTTTTGACTGCAAGGAGAATTATGGACAAAAGTTTCTGAAACTGAGATAACCATGTGATTCTATTTTTTTTGTTAAAAAATCATATTGACATTGCAAAGGTGCTATAATTTTTCATTATTTTTAATTTATGTTTTTAATGCTTTACATAAACAAAGTTTATGAATTATACATTACATCAACTCCGTATATTTACTAAGGTTTGTGAGTTGGGCAGCATCACGAAAGCCTCGGAAGCTTTGTATCTTACCCAACCCGCAGTGTCCATTCAGTTGAAAAAACTGCAAGATGAATTCGAGATTCCTCTTACAGAAGTGATTGGGCGACAGCTTTATATAACAGATTTCGGAAAAAAAATCCAGAAGCTGGCTTTAGACATTCTGGAAAAGGTAGACCGTATTGAAGTCGCTGTAGATCAGTATAAGGGAGTGCTTACCGGTCAGATAAAAATTGCTTCTGCTTCAACCGGAAAATATGTGATTCCATATTTTTTGACCGACTTCATGAGAAAACATCCTGGTGTCAATATATCTATTGATGTCACCAATAAGACTAAAGTGGTCACAAGTCTGCAAGAAAATTCTGTCGATTTCGCCATGATTTCAGTTATTCCCCAAAACCTGGCACTGGAATGCGTTCCTCTTATCAAAAACGAACTTCATCTAGTCGCTGCCGCTAACTTTCCCAATATCCCCAAGCGAATGCTTGCAAAGAATTTGGAAAACTATACGCTGATCTTTAGGGAAGATGGTTCGGCTACTCGTGCCGCCATGAAATCATTTCTAAGCAAAAATCAAATCCAGGTCAGACAGTCCATGCAATTGGTTTCCAACGAAGCCGTCAAACAAGCCGTTCGAGCAGGACTCGGACTATCTATTATGCCTTTGATCGGCATACGCAGTGAACTGGTTCTGGAAAAGATGAAAGTTATTAAAATGAAAGGGCTACCCTTGATTACGCAATGGAATTTGGCTTACGGAAGTGGAAAACAATTATCCCCCGCAAGTCAGGCATTGATCAATTATATCAAGGTCCATAAAACCAGGATTAGTCAAGAACATTTTAATTAAAGCTGTATTGGTGGAAAATTGGAGTTTGTCAGACTATTAGCTGTCAGAAATCTAGTGGGCAAGCAAATAATTGAGCATTTATTTGCCTGATAATCATTGATATTTTGTGTATATCCCTCTATGAGCATAAAAATGAAATGCAATGGATAGCTTCTTGAGCTTAGCAATCACTATGAAAGCGTCCAAATAAAATATTGAATAAAGCTATGAATCTAAAGTTTCTCATTTTATCTTTTATTGTAGTTATTCAAATTGGAGGAATCACGTCTGAATTAATCCGATTTCAACTAGCCAAACAAGTTAGCTATACTGGTGAATATTCTAAAAGACATGGGCGTTATATTTTTCACTCTGAAACCATTCAATCAGATTTTGATCAAATAGCTACTAAACATCGAAATGTTCAGGAAGAATACATCAATTCTCCAGAATGGAAGAAATTAGTTGAAGAAAACTGGAAAAATCGGGCAAAGTTTGAAATATCTAGTAAATTGATAAATATCTTTATCAGTGCTTTAGGAATCTCATTTTTTTTGTACTACAGAAGTATAGAAAATGATTTTTCATGGAAACAATTATTAGGTATTCTTTTCAGTATGTTTTTCATGAAAGATGTATTAATTAATTTTTTTGATATTATCAAAGGAGGAATTCTTTGCAATGAAGCTGCAATATGGCACTATTTGAATTTATCAGTTTTCCAGTCGTCCAAAATCTATGCTTTTATAGGAATCATTTGTCTGTCAATATTAATATATTTAGTCCATCCTAAAATACGAGCAAAATTTATCTTTGGCGGTTTCTTAGGTTCAATCATAGGAATTTGTTTATGGCTTTTTATTTCTGGACCATTGTTTCTAAATTGGTGATAGATTGATTTATATGAAGTTTCATGATTTCCAAAGTTAAATTCTATAATAGCCGCTTAATTAGTAATTCCTGACTATACATATTCGCCATTGCTTTCAATGCCCAAACGTGAATATTAAATGGTAGAAAAGTATGTCAACAATTCAAAAATCTACAATAGGTCAAGCTAATAAAGTGCAAAACGTTGATATCCGCTAATTGTGCTTACCGCATTTGGGTTGATTATTCATTAATACAATCATAGCTATTTCTTTGAGAATCAGCTAGTCACATCTTATGATTTTTAAATTTATTTCTAAAAAATACAGCTAATTAAATCCAAATTCGATTTATTTAATTATCTTTTGTTTATCTCGTGAATGAAACAAAACAGTACTATACAGAGAATTCTAAAAATCAAATCTAGCGTAAATAAAAATCTGTTTCTTACAGTTGTACAGTCTTAAGGCTTCATATGGTTGATAGTCTGGAATTTACCAGGCAGGAAGTTCCAGGTGAAGTTTAAATTCAAAATTACCAAAAAGATATTTCAATACAATGTACTGCTTTTATGTCTTCAGCATAAGTTAATGTACATGTACATCCACAAATTTAAAGTAGCCATGCATTCGATTGGTACCCCAAAATTGAAAATTAAACCCAAAATCTCTGAAGAATGAACAAACAAACGAAAAGCGACTTTCCACAAAAATTCCCAATCGGCCCGGAGGCCCTTCCCGAAGAAAAACTCATGCGAATTCTCAAAGAGGAACTAACAGAATGGAAAATTGTCAAGTCTCCACTTCCCGAGAATCCTTTTATCGAAAGAAGGGAACTCTTCCGGGAATACATTTTTGAAGATTTTGATAAAGTCATTGAGTTTATTAATAAAATTGCTGTCGGTTGTAATATCTTCCCACATCATCCCCGGTGGGAAAATACCTGGACAACGCTTAGAGTATACTTAACGACCTGGGATATAAAGCATATTATTTCCTATAAGGATATCATGCTCGCCAGGCTCATGGATAAGACCTTTCTGGAATATTCTCCCGAACCGATCAATGAACATACTGAAAAAAGAAAAGGAAGGGAGAAAAGCGATTTTACGGAGAATATAAAAAGATTAATCGGATTAAATGACCTGGAAAAAGCTTTTAAAGTGATCAATGAATACACTATACTAAATCGCGAAAAAAATATTTCCGATGAACTTATTTTGCTAACCGGTCGATTTAATGGAATACAAAAAGCAAAAAGAATCGATAATATTCCCTGGGAAGAGTCAGAAAGAGAAATTGGTAAAATAAGAAAATCACTCCTTGAACTTTTAAATGAGATATAAAATGAAGCGGCTTTCCCAACACTCCATTGAACAGGAATTGATTAATTTAAAAGGTTGGTCCTTTAAACAGGACGCTTTAAATAAGGAATTCATATTTAAAGACTTTATACAGGCATCCGGATTCATGGTAATGGTTGCACTCATTGCCGAGCGATTAAATCATCATCCGGATTGGTCCGGTGTTTACAACAAAGTACTTATCCAGTTAAGTACGCACGAGGCTGGAGGAGTTACTCAAAATGATATAACATTCGCAAAGATGATAGAAGCGTATTTAGGCGAAACAAACTAAAAGGTTTTAACAGGTTTTATTATCTTTAAATTCTACAATCCCTATTCTTATGGAATGCACCAATCTAATCGAAGCTGCACTTAACAATGGAGACATCAGTAAATCCCTCTTTCAAGGTTCCTCCGATAAAGCAATTATTATTGAATTGCAAAAAGTTCTATTCGAACTGGGTTTTCAAAAGGAACTAAAATGGGATCAATACCAGGCGGATGGTATTTACGGCAATGCGACCAGTGCGACGCTCATGGCTTTTGCTAAAAAAAACAATATTGATACCGAAGGCATTTCAGTTTCCGGGAAGTTAGCCGAAATAATATTGCAACGCCATGGATTTCTCCCCAGCATGTATATTCTTTGGGCAATTCATTCCTCTGATTTAAGGAAGAAAAAATACATTTCCAAAGGGACCCGAATAAGCATTATAGCAATCCAGACTTTATTGAATGAATTGGGATACGGGGAGCAACTCAATTTTTCAAAGTTTGGTGCAGATGGTCTGTATGGAAAATATACCCGAAATGCACTTATAGCTTTCGCTAAAGATCATAATATCGAATCTGATGGCGACCTTTTAAGCAGGTCCCTTATTAATCTATTGCTTAAAAGTATTAATGTTTTTTATGGAAAGGACTGGAGCAAGCTCGCCCAAAATAATCTTCCATCGCAGGATTCTCCGCTGGTAATATATGAAGGTTCAAGATTCCTCGGCAAACCATGTCAGGCTGATGTGCAATTCGTTCCGATGCTGGAAAAAATTAATGATTATGCCAAACAGGCAGATGTATATATTGTTATTACCAGTTCATTCCGGACAACCACTAATGTAAAAGGCGCAATAGTAAAACCCGCTACTTATTCAAATCATCTGGCCGGACACGGAATCGACATGAATTTAAAATATGGAAATAACAAACATGCCAATTCAAAAGTCCTCATTAAATATCCTGATGTCCCCGCTTCTGTAAAACAATTTCTCGATTTCATTATCAATGATCCCGATCTTCGCTGGGGTGGCAAGTTTAATAGAAAAGATCCTGTTCATATTGACGATGGCTTAAACCGGGACATGAAAAAATGGAGAAAACGATATCAGGTCATGCAAAAAGCCGTACAGTTAGGACTTTAGTCCAATGATCTAAAAGCTTATCAAAATAAAAAAGGCGGCCCTTTATCAGACCACCTTTTAATATTATCCTTTTCAAACGCTTTCTTCTCTTGGCTATTAAGCCAAATCGAAGCGATCAAGGTTCATTACTTTCGACCATGCGGCTACGAAGTCCCGTACAAATTGCTCTTGCGAATCCTGGCAACCATAAACCTCGGCAATTGCCCGAAGTTCTGAATTGGAACCAAAGATAAGATCAACCCGAGTTCCCGTCCATTTGACTTCACCCGTTTTGCGATCACTTCCTTCAAATACATCATCCGCCTCGGAAGTAGCTTTCCAGGTCGTTCCCAGATCGAGCAAATTCACGAAATAATCATTCGTAAGCATTCCAGGGCGATTAGTGAAAACGCCATGCTGTGATTGATCAAAGTTTGCTCCAAGCACCCGCATTCCACCAAGCAAAGCCGTCATCTCAGGTGCCGTTAAAGTCAATAATTGAGCTTTATCAATAAGCAATTCTTCTGCGCTTACATTGTATTGACCTTTAACGTAGTTACGGAATCCATCAGCAACAGGTTCGAGTACATTAAATGATTCTACATCGGTTTGCTCTTCTGATGCATCCATACGTCCGGGACTGAATGGTACCGTTATTTCATGACCAGCATCTTGTGCTGCCTGCTCTATTGCGGCGCATCCTCCAAGTACGATCATATCTGCCAGGGACACCTCTTTACCGGACTGTGCATTATTAAACTCATTCCGAATACCGCCCATTACATCCAATACATTGGCAAGTTGTGAAGGATTATTAACCGCCCAGTCTTTTTGCGGGGCAAGGCGAATACGTGCTCCATTGGCGCCTCCTCTTTTATCCGAGCCCCGGAAGGTAGATGCCGATGCCCAGGCAGTAGAAACCAGTTGAGCAATAGATAATCCAGAAGCAAGGATCATTCGCTTCAAGGAAGCTATATCCTGTTCGTCAATTAAATCGTGGTTAACCGCTGGAACAGGGTCTTGCCAGATTAGTTCTTCCGCTGGTACTTCCGGCCCAAGATAACGGGCACGTGGTCCCATGTCGCGGTGAGTCAGTTTAAACCAGGCTCTCGCAAAAGCATCTGCAAACTCATCAGGGTTTTCATAAAACCGTCTGGAAATGGCTTCATAAGCAGGATCCATACGCAATGACAAATCGGTAGTAAGCATAATTGGCGTATGACGCATATCCGGATCATGTGCATCCGGTACAGTATCTGCTCCTGCTCCACCTTTTGGTATCCATTGATGCGCACCCGCCGGGCTCTTCGTTAACTCCCACTCATAACCAAAAAGGTGTTCGAAGAAATCATGACTCCATTTAGCTGGTGTTGTGGTCCAGGCACCTTCCAATCCACTGGTAATGGTATCCGCTCCATGTCCCGTTCCAAAGGTATTTTTCCAGCCCATACTCTGCTCCGAAATACCTGCAGCTGCCGGCTCACGACCAACATATTTAGTTGGATCAGCCGCACCATGCGTTTTACCAAAAGTATGACCGCCGGCAATAAGTGCAACGGTTTCTTCATCATTCATAGCCATACGGCCGAATGTCTCGCGAATATCATGTGCTGCTGCAATTGGATTCGGGTTTCCATTAGGTCCTTCCGGATTTACATAGATCAATCCCATTTGAACGGCTCCAAGCTGATTTTCCAATTCACGATCTCCGGTGTAACGTTTGTCACCAAGCCATTCTGTTTCTGCTCCCCAATAGATGTCTTCTTCGGGTTCCCAGACATCTTCGCGACCACCGGCAAAACCAAACGTCTTGAACCCCATCGATTCTAAAGCGCAGTTACCGGTAAGGATCATCAGGTCCGCCCAGGAAATTTTTCTTCCATATTTTTGTTTAATTGGCCAAAGCAATAAACGTGCTTTGTCCAGGTTTGCATTATCCGGCCAACTGTTAAGCGGTGCAAAACGTTGAGTTCCAGAGCCAGCACCACCACGGCCATCTGCAATACGGTAAGTACCTGCACTGTGCCAGGCCATTCTGATAAAGAACGGACCGTAATGACCATAATCAGCGGGCCACCAATCCTGCGAGGCAGTCATCAATTCTACAATATCCTTTTTGACAGCAGCCAGGTCCAAGGATTTGAATTCTTCGGCATAATTGAAGTTTTTGTCCATAGGATTGGACAAAGAGGAATGCTGACGTAAGATGTTCAAATTCAACTGGTTTGGCCACCAGTCCCGGTTTGATGTCCCTCCGCCTGCACTCTTATTAAGTTCTCCCCCCATAAAGGGGCACTTCGTTTCGCCATTAGCGTTATAACTTGTTTTGTTATCCATAATCTGATTAATTTTTCCGCTAATATAAGGCTTAATTTGTCAAAAAGTCTAGTAATTCAATCTTTTACATCATTGAATTAAATAATGATATTATTGACAACATCAATAATTAATCACTACCTTAAATAAGGTTAAAATTATATGAACCTACTGTATAAATTAACGTTAACAAATTACAAAGCCGGATAGATTTGAATACCCCGGAAGCAATAATAGTTTTACCAGCAATAAAATAATTTAACCGTAAATGAAATTGACTAATAAATTTCAACGGATCGTACAAAAGCTTACTGCTAATCCTAAAATAGTTGCTCTGCTTGATGGTTTGGGGGCCGCTTTGACCGCATTTAGCCTGGGAGTAATTATGGTATTATTTAATGATTTATTTGGGATGCCCAAACCTGCCCTATATCTTCTTGCTTCGATAGCAGCCATTTTAGCCATCTACTCTTTGGGAAACTATTTTCTTCTAAGGAAAAACTGGGGAACTTATCTCAAAACGATCATTACTGCAAATCTGGCTTACTGTTGCATTTCCATTATTGCCGTAATTTATTTTCTTTCCAAATTGACTACGCTGGGTTTGGTTTATTTTATACTCGAAGTTATTATAATAATCGGAGTCGTAGTACTTGAGAGAAAGACACTTTCCAGAATAAAGGCTTAATATATGATCAAAGTATTACGGTAAGCTGGCTCAAAGCCCTGCAAACCTTCAATAATATTTCCAAAGATCAGATAAAAGCTAAACTAGTCTGGCAGAAAAATGTCTTCTCCCAAATTTTAAGCAAAGGTTAAGGTTAAGTTTAAGTTTAAGTTTAAGTTTAAGTTTAAGTAAATAATCTAAAAATCCTTTAGAAAAAATTAAGCTTATCTTTAATTTTGCCATATGGTTTCTACAACACTAACATATATTTCGAAAGAGGATCCTCTTTTAAAAAAATGTTGTATCAGTGCTCTGGAGCTTGCTACGGGCAGAAAGCGCCTGCTTAGAATGTATAATGAAATCTTGGAAGATAATCCAAGCGAAGGTGCGCGCTGGATGGCATCCGTAAAGAAGCTAGAAGTGTCCTTAAAGTATTCGGAAGAACAATTGGCAAAAACCCCTTCATCAGGACCGGTAGTTTTTATTGCCAATCACCCTTTTGGTGTGCTTGATGGCCTTGCCTTCGGAGCATTGATCGAAAAAGTCAGGCCCAATTTTCTTTTTCCGGTCAATAGCGTTTTGTGTAAAACAGAAGCGCTTAATAATTTTCTGCTGCCAATTGACTTTGCAGCAAGCAGAGAGGCGATGCGTACCAATATTGAAACAAAAAAAATCATCCTGGAACATCTTAAAAAGGATGGTACACTGGCTATATTCCCCTCCGGAGGTGTGGCTACAGCAAGAGGTCTTTTCGGTAAAGTGGAAGACCTGGAGTGGAAGCGTTTTGTTGCCAAGGTGATCCAGCAATCCAGAGCCACGGTAATCCCTATGTTTTTTAACGGCCGCAATAGTCGATTATTTCAAATCGTTAGCCAGTTTAGCGAAACCCTGAGATTAGGTCTGTTGCTTCATGAGTTAAATAACAAGATCGGTAAAGAGCTGGAGATTGTAATAGGTGATCCTATCCATTTTGAGCAATTAGAAGCTTTTAAAGACAGACAGCAAATGCTCGACTTTTTAAAAGTTAAAACTTTCGAGTTAGGAACTCAAATCAAATAATACCAGCCCATTCTTTATTGCTGAGTAAAAGCTACTAAGCAATAGTTTTAAAGCTTATCACAGGATCGGTAAACTGGATTTCTTCGGTATTGATTTACATCAGTCTTTGGAGCATTCTTTTTTTAGAGATCACGATTTTAATCAGATTATAGATTTAAAAACCGGAGAGATTATTTCTATTGATCCTAGTGTCAGTGACTATTTGGGTATTAAAGAAGTTTCGGCAAACTGAACCCATCCTTATATCTTAAGTCGGATTTATTTAAAAATACATCGAAAATAGCTCCTTTATCCAAATTGATCTTCCGAAATTACAGTAAGCATATTTCATGTTTATAAAAATTAAAGAGTTTTTCGAACTCCTCTGAACATCACAGACTTTGAAAAATCCACATTCCTGATAATGTATTTTTTAAAATCACAACTAACCAATATGAAATATTTACAACCAATCTGCCTCCTGATGTTCTTCTACTTTTCCAGTTGTAATGGACAGGATTACAAAAACACAACCAGCGAAAAGGCTCACCTCTCTGAAAAGATATTAAAAGTAGGTGGTGCTTTTGAAAACAGTGAATTCACTTATATCGGCATACCTGCTACTATCGAAAGCATAGATACCAGTGCCGCCTGGAATCTGGAAGGATCAAAACTCATAATTAGTGGTACCGTGTACCTGCCTGATGGAATCAGTCCGGCCTCTGATATCCTGATTTATTACTATCATACGAATCTGGATGGTAAATATGTACATGTCCCGGGCGTAAAGCAAAGCATGCCGCCTACTAAACAGGGACATACGCATGGATTTATCAGAGGATGGGTCAAAACTGATAAAAAAGGACAATACAAAATATATACTGTAAAGCCAATGCCTTACCCCAATGGAAAAGAAGCCGCACATATCCATCTAACTGTCAAGGAGCCTGGAAACATTAGTGAATATTACATTGATTCTATCCTTTTCAATGACGATCCCCTACTAACTGCCGAGATAAGAAAAAGCAGAAAAAACAGAGGCGGAAGTGGTATATTGAACCTCATGGAAACGGAAGGTTTATATACCGGTAAACGAGATATTATCCTCGGCTTGAACATTCCCGATTATCCGAAAAGTAAATAAAGCGTTCCTTCTTTTCAGGGTCTATTTTGCATTATCGTATAGTTCAAGAATACAAAACTTGAGCTTACTCTCCTCTTCTCACGATTTTTCCTAACATCAGGCAAGTTGTCAAAATCATCATTTGACGCATAAAGACAGTCTATCAAAGCTCTTTTACCCAAGAAAATAGATTTTTTTTTCATCTTTCAGGCAACCTTTGCCAAAAAAGAGGATATGTGTTTTGTCAGGACGAGCGAATTTGAATTTTAAACTAAAAAATACTACTAGTGAAATATCTAAATTTTTTAATATTAATAATGTGTATATCTATCGGATTAACTTCCTGCGATAAAGAAAGTCTAAGGGAAACAATTGATAATGTACCGGAGGTGGAAGTAAAAGAAATAGTAGTAGAAAACACGAACTCCCCTCTACCCTCCCTTTCTGCAATCGTCGATAATAATGAGGCTGCTTTAGCCATCTTTATTTTTGACAGTACGGTTAATAATTATAGTCTTGTACTTCCTTCAAGTATGATTGATGCTCCAGGTGCTATTTTTGAAAGCGTATGGGTTCCGGCAACTCCAGAGACTACTCTTCAAGCCACTACCTATATTATTGATCATGTAGCAACAATTAGTCAGGAGGGACTAGATGCCTACAATATGTGGGTAGCTGATGGTTCTGATCCAGACACTATGCCTGACTTATTTTCTCCGGATTCACCATACAGAACAGAATACATCTCATCACTGACTTATACGATAAGCAATATTACCGATACGACAGCAGAAGTAGAGCTAAGTGGAGAAATAGAAGATCCGGATGGTGTTATAAGCCCAGTTTCAGAATCTATAACTGCGGATTTGTATCAATAATTTCATAAAAATGATATTTGGCGCTGTATATATATCATGATTATTAAATGTACAGTTCCATTATTGAAACATAAAAAATGAAAGTTGTCAGGTTGAAATTTTTTAAAAAGAAAACGAAAAGTCCTCAGGAGATATTAGAGGGATGTCGAAGAGGTGATCCTGATTGCCAGGAGGTTCTTTTCAAAAGATATGCTGCTTCTATCATGACAGTTTGCAGGAGATATGAACATCCAAGTTTTGGTGCTTCCGATATCCTTCAAGAAACTTTCATACTAGCCTTTAAAAATATCAAGCAATTCGATCCCAATAAAGGAGATATCCAAAATTGGATAAAAAAAATTGCAGTAAATACCGCATTAAAAGTAATCAGAAAAAGGAAAATACAGTATTTGGAATTTGATGCTTTAAGTTATCAAATTCCGGATACTACAGAAGACGATATTGATATTGAATTATTTTCAGGCGAACAATTATTAGAGAAAATTAAAGAATTACCAGAGGGATATAGGACCATTTTTAATTTGTTCTTGGTAGAGGGGTATACACATAAAGAAATCAGCTCAATATTAAATATAAGCGTAGAAACATCAAAATCGCAACTTTCAAAAGCAAAAAAAATGATGCGCAAAAAATTAAGTGACATTAAATCATCTTCTGGGAAGAGAAGCATTGGAAACTATTAATCTTTAAGAATTAAAGAAAATGAAAAAGGATTTATTCGAAAATATTGGCCAAAAGCTCAATGAATACCAATCACCTGTTGATTTGGATAAAGAGTGGAATGACTTATTGGACCAGCAAAGCCGAAGAAGACAAAGAAGGCAAAGAATAAGATTTTTAGGGATATTTTCTTCTCTGATGCTTAGTTTAATTATCTTTTTTTATTTCGCCAATTACTACTTCGAAGCTTCCAACACAACAAATGTCAAATCTCAACATCTAATTGAATTTAATAATTCTGAGCAAGAACTTATTAAACCAGATTTAACTTTAGATAAGGACCAATCCGTAGAGAACAATAAAATTGACCAAATAAAACAACCTAAGCAAAGTCAACAATCGACCACCGAAAATTCCAGGTCTTTATCTTCAGCTATATCAGATGCTAATAAGATCACGGCTAAATCATCAAAAGTTGATATATCAGTTAATCGAAATAAATCAATAAAGTCTGCTACACAATCTCAGAATATTAATAATTCAGATTTTAACCTGATTAAAGAAAACAGTGCTAAAAGCAACAATTTAATTTCTCAAATTTCAATACTTCCGAAATTACCCACTATTCAATCTTTAGTAGAAAATTCGAATACTCAAGATGAAAAAGAGAAAATGAAAAAACTAATAATCCTTCCCACTGTCAAAAGAAAAAATCAGCTTTTCTTTAATGCTGGAATTGGGATCACTCATCAATCCTTCCGGGCAAGAGATAATGAATGGAAGCACTATAGTGACTTAAGAAATGAATCGGAAAAACCGCTTGAAACCTATATTTACGAATTAGGCCTAAATGTCCCTTTTAGGAAAAAATCTTTCTTACGAATGAGCGCAAGCTATAATATCAGTTTTGATAAGATTAATCACAGCTATGACCGGGCCAGGGAGTTTTTCCTTCAAGATATTTTAATTGAACGAAGATTTTATCCACAATCCGGAACAGTGGAAGAAGTTTTTGGCGATACAACTGTCCTTGGTTCTCAAACAGTTAATAACACACAATTCAATAAATACACTTCTGTCAATCTGAATCTACTACTAGGTTACGATATACTAACAAAGAACAGATTTAACATAGCTTTTACGGGGGGATTATTTTATAATATTTATTTAAACACCAGCGGAAAAATAATTTCGTCTGAAAACGAAATGTCTCCGCTAGAACCAATTCATGATTATAAAAGGTCTTTTGGTCTGGGGCTCAGTGGAGGTTTGGATATTGACTACCATTTACATAAATCATGGATAATAAGTCTTAGACCATCCTCTTTTTATAGTTTGTCTTCTGCGACTACTGAATCAAATAAATTAAAATCTAATTTTCATCAATACGGAATTTCTCTAGGGATTAAATATAAGCTACAATAAGGATCCTCTTATTTAATTAACAAGGAGTTTTACCGGGGTTCTTGCTTTCGAATTCATAAACATTGAAAGCCTCATTTTTCCAACACAATGGTGCATGGAGAACCTGGACATTTTTTGCCAAAAAATATAAAACATTTTGAATTCTCATTAAGCCCATAAATTCCTATTTCTATTAAAATCAAAAAATTATGAAAAACATTTTACTACTTTTTTTGACGGTGGCACTTGTTCAATCTTCAAATGCCCAGACGTATTTCTTTTATGATTTTGAAGACCTCCCCTCAATTAGTGAGGATTGGAATTTTGAAGATGTTGATGGAGATGGCCTGGGCTGGGTTATTGCATGGGGAGCATGGTATCCGGATGGAGAACAGGGCGCGAGTAGTTCTAGTTACGATCTAATCATGGACATTCAAGCGGAGACCATCGATAACTGGATGATTACAGCAAACCCTATAGATTTAAGTGATGCTACTGGAACATTGACTTTATCTTTTCGGGTGTTCCAGGCAGAGGATTTCAATCCATCTAACCCATATACAGTCTATGTTGGTACAAGTCCCAATATAAATGAGCTGATAAATTCTCCTTACAGCTTCAGTGAGGAATTAACCGCGCCATCTCCTAATTTTGAATGGCAGGAACGAAGTTTTGATGTTTCTGGTTTAGCTGGTGAATCTGAGGTATATATTGCTTTAAGGCATCATGATGAACCTCCGCACGGTCCACAGGACATACTTGGATTCAGTATTGATAAGATCAAATTAGGAGGTGCAGCAGAAATAGACATAGCTATGAGTGGAATTACTACACCTATCGTTGTTGCATCTCCTGGTAATCAAATTATTTCTGGTTTAGTAGAAAATGTTGGATTCGCCCCCATAAATGCTTTTGATATAACCTGGACCTATGATGGAAACAGCTATACCGATTCTTTTTCTGAGCTGGTTGATATAGGGGGAGGTACTGCCGAATTCGCTCATTCCACACCACTGAATATTGAATTAAATGAGATTAAGGAAATTGAAGTTTGTGTTTCCATACCAAATGATAGTGACCTGTCCAACAATTGTCAAAATTTCGTAATCAGTTCACTGCAAGATGCTCCAAAGAAATATGTAGTTGCAGTTAAACAAACAGGAACCTGGTGCGGAGCCTGCCCGGCGGCAACCGTTCAGCTGGAAAGTCTTGAAGATACCTATGAGCAGTTTATCGGTATCGCAGTTCATCTTGGAGATCCGATGGATTTTATTGACTATACACCTGTTCAAGAGTATTTGCCCAGTTATGTGCCGGCAGTTACCGCGGACCATGTATTATTGGATGAACAGTACTCCTCGATTGAAGATATGTATCTGGATAGAGTTCAAATGCTTCCACCAGCTGAAGTGATCGTAGAGGCCTTTGAGAATGGTAATAATATCGATGTTAAAGTAAGCGGAAATTTTGTAGTGGATCTTGCTGGTGACCTTAGGTTCGCAGTTGTTGCACTGGAGAATCATGTAACAGGAACTGGCCCGGAATATGCACAAGCCAATAATTTCTCAGGAGATTCCAACTACCCATTTTATGGAAGCCAACCTAATCCCGTTCCAGCTGAAGTTATGGAATATAACCATACTGCAAGAGCGCTTGGTGACGGAAAAGTTTTAGGAACAGAGGGTTCTCTTCCCGGATCAATTTCAGCAGGAGAAAGCCACTCCTATACTTACTCTATTCCAATTAATGAGGAATGGAATCTTGAAAATATGTACTTCGTTGGAATGTTGGTCAATGGAGGATCAGGAGAAATCTACAATGCAGGAGAGACTTCTGATCTCATGATTACAAATGTTGAAAATATAGTTCCAAAATTCAAGACTTCAATTTACCCCAATCCGGCTACTGAGCAGGTTGTTGTAGAATTGGAATTTGAAGAAACCAAAGAGGTAGGGGTTAAATTATATAATCTAATGGGACAATTATTATACACTCAAGCTATTCAAGAAGTAAATAATGGAGCATTTAATACACAATTTGATGTTAGCAATTTACCAAGTGCTATGTACATAATAGAAGTAAATGTAGATGGACAAATTCATACAGAAAAACTACAAGTGTATTAATTGCCAATTTGATTTCAGGCAGGTCCTTCCCTAGTATTCGAAGTAGATGTTATAGTAAAATAAGTTGATTATTAATGTTCCATTTTCTTTAAAGTCGAGATTCTTGCTTGAGGAGAATGGCACTATATACAGGCAGTTGAGGTAGATAGCCTCAATTGCCGTGTATAAAAATTAAAAGACACTCTAAATATAATTTTTCAATGAAATGTTACATGTTTTTAAAATTGAATAGTCCTTTTCTCATGCTCCTAATTTTTTGCCTTAGCATGGGAATTCATTTAAACGCTCAAATATCAGACAAAAAAAAGAATCAAAAGATAGAACACTTAATAGAAAAGTATCAAGAGGAATTTGGCAAGAGAGAAGTGCAAGAGAAATATTCCTATCGTTATGCTCCGACCAGAAGCGGAACCGGAGAAGAAATAAAAGTGACTAGTTTTGATGAATTAATTATTGAAGAAGCAGAACCGACTATAGCCGTAAACCCTACAAACCCTGATAATATTGTTGTTTCTTTCATTCATCGCCAATCAGGCTTCCCAATTTCTGGGCAAGGTTCCGGATCCTCCGCTTACTATTCTTTTGATGGTGGCAATACCTGGTCCCGCTCTTATTTCAACCAGGATTCCATATACCAATTGGACCATGATGAAAATCCAAACCTGGAAGTCAGGGGCGGAGCTGACCCAGTATTTGCTTTTGATAATTCAGGTCGGCTCTATTGTGTATGGTTGTATGGATTGCTTGACGCTGCAATTCAGGGATTTTACATCACTACCTATTGGGGATGGTCAGATGATGGGGGTATGACCTTTCAGGTAGCCGAAGAACAGGCAGATAGATTATTGGGTTCCGGAAGTATTGGAAACAATGGGATTACAGGTGTTACACTCGATCGCCCCTGGTTAGCTGTTGATAAAAGTGATGGCCCAAATAGCGGGACCGTTTATATTCAAGCTGATATAGCCTGGAGCCCTCCCGGTAATCCCATTTTCGAAGAACCTTTTTGGGGCTCTGGAATCCTCTACAAATCTCCGGACATGACCGGATTCGAAGTCTGGCCAGATCCAATTAATGATTTCGCAATAAACGCTTTGGATTTTCAGCTACAATTTGCCAACCTTCATGTTGACCATCAAGGTGTTTTGCATTCCTCATTTTCCAGTCTTGATGCCGGACAAGCCATAAGCGTATATCATCTAACCAGTTCTGATGCAGGGGAAAGTTTCGAAATGCAGGCTGAAGCAGCTGATAGTCCTTACAGCTTTCAATTTCAATTAACTCCCTTCCGCGAAAATCCGATGCCGGATGCAGTTACCCATCCGATTAGCGGTAATATCTCGATGGTTTTCGGGACAAGAGGCTCTGATTCTCTCAGCTATCAGGGACAATACATCAAATCTTTGAATGGAGGGGAAACTTGGAGTACGCCACAGGAAATTTCTACCATGATAAATGCAGATGTAAGCGCTTTACATTATCCGACTATCGCAATTGATGAAGTCTCCGGGCGCATGTCCATTTCTTATTTGGGGCGTGATTCTGATTCTACATGGAACTATTATGTCACTTCTTCAATAGATGATGGGGAAAACTGGGATGAACCTTGTTTACTGTCTACCAGTCCAACTAATTTTGATCCCTATTTTTCAAATCCAATCTTTTTTGGAGACTATTGGGAAACGAAGATGGTAGGTGACATAACCTATTGTGTCTGGAATGACGGAAGAAATGGTAATGGTTCTAAAATTTATTTTGGGCTAGTGGATCATAGTGAGGCTGTGAATGTATCAGAACTTACTTCCTTAACAGATCAAATCCAGATTCAGGAAGTTTCTCCAAACCCTACCTCTGGTGAATTAAATCTAAAGCTTAATGCTCAAACAGCTGGCAAGATTTATCTGGACCTGATAAGTATAGATGGTACAGAAATCTCTTTCTTAAAGAAAGAAAACATACTGGCCGGAAATCAAAATATCCAACTTAAATTAGCCGATCATCTGAGTGAGGGTACATACATTTTAAGAATTCAGACAGATTTCGGATTATGTACCAGAAAGGTTGTAATAGTTAGATAATTATAGTAAAACAAAAACA
The DNA here is from genome assembly GCA_028280415.1 of Saprospiraceae bacterium. Lineage (GTDB taxonomy): Bacteria > Bacteroidota > Bacteroidia > Chitinophagales > Saprospiraceae > JAHDHW01. The sequence continues at coordinate 318 of JANQLV010000007.1, read as the reverse complement.
ATTTCATGAATTAAGAGGTGCTAACACAGCATCTCTTAATATTTATCTATTCAATCAATTAACTCTGATATTTCAACTCAAATCCTTTTACACCTATTTGCAGCCCTTCTTCTGCAATTACTAATCCTAATCAGCAAACAAGGTTCATCCCAAATTTTATCACCTCAAAGGGATTTATAGAATATTATAAAAAAGGTTTCAGGTACAGACAGACAACAGCGTGTCAGTACCTAAAATATGTTGACCAAAAAAGTCAACTGAAAATGTCAACAAAAAAGTTATCAAAGACGAAGTTCCCACGCCCAATTAAAAAAGTAC
>JANQLV010000023.1 GCA_028280415.1 Saprospiraceae bacterium | reverse complement strand
CGTCACTGTTACCACACGTGTCCCCGGTGCCAGGCTACTCGCTGTTTGCGTTGCCTCACCATTGTCCCAGCTGTAGCCATAGGAACCGGTACCGCCCTGTGCTTTTACACTTGCCTTACCATCTGAATTACCCGTACTCGCAGGTGATTCGACTTCTATGGCTGCACTTACTCCTTTGGGATCAGCAATTGAAATTGTTGCACTGGAACTGGTCCCTTCCGAATCGGTAATCGTTACTATATATTCCCCTGCAACAAGATTGTCAGGCTTTGCTCCGCTTAAATTCGTTTGATTCCAGGCATATTTGAAAGGTGCCCGTCCCCCTTGTACTTCTGCCACTATGGCCCCAGTTGAAGTACCCACACATTGTATTTCCTCCGTTTGCTTTAAAGCAATGAGTAAAGGCGCTGCACTTTGAGAGATATTAATCGAAGCTACGCCCGAGCAGCCACTTTTATCAGTTACTGTAACCGAATGTTGTCCTTCATTGAGCTTTTGGGCTTTGGCACTCGTTTCTCCGTTATCCCAGCGGAAGGTATAGTCTCCCTGACCTCCGGATGCATTAACCGTCGCAATACCATCATTTGCACCGGCTGCGCTTTCAGCCTGATTTTGTACAATTTCCACGGATATAGAAGGATCATTGATTGTAATGCCTGAAGTTTTACTTTTCCCTTTACTATCGGTCACCGTTACTTCATAATCCCCTGGTTTTACATTTTTAGGATTAGCACCTTCCAGATTACTATTCCATTGATAGGTATACGGTTCATCACCTCCGCTAACCACTACTTTAAGTTCCGCATCGTCTTGTCCGTCACAATCAGGCGCTTTATCCAAAATACAAGAAATAGTCATCGCAGTGGCTTTTTCAATCAAATACAATCCTTTATCTTCTGTTCCTACCCAAACTGCATCATCCTGATCAACGACGATCACCGTAGCAAAATCACTGGTAAAATATTCGGCGGCTCCAAACTCTTCTACAGTACCCAAGTCTGGATTATAACGTACGACGATTTCTGAAGCGACCCACATACGTCCCTGACTATCGAAAGCTATATCTTTAATTGGTCCTTCAGAAAGGTTTTCGGCCAGTTCTATTTCTTCCCAATTATTTCCGGCGCCTACTTTCCATAGATAACCATCGCCAAAAACCCAGACCCCGGCCAAAGATCCGGCTATTGCTTCTATATTGACATATTTTTCATACAACTTCCATTTACCTCCCGCATTGTGTAATACTCCCTCTTCCGATCCGATCCAGTAGCTCCCCGGTTTATCAGAATACATAACCGTAATCATATCGGTACGTAATTTAGAGTTGTCCATACTGATTTGTTGCTTTAGTTTTCCATCACCGGACATATCAAATCGAAAAACACCGATACCTTTGGTTCCGATCCACAATTCTTTTTTTCGCTCGTCGTAGAAAGCTCCGATAATATCCTCCTCCCCTTCAAAAAGATCATCTGTCTTGTTTTTCATTTGATCAAATAGCACATCTCTTTTCCAGAGGATATTGGCATTACCTCCGGAATACCTAAGCAGGGCATCCTGATCTTCCGCCATTTCTACTTTAGTGGAGAAATCAACCGTATGTACCTTAAAAACGCCAAGGCTATTACCAACCCATTTATTATTTTCAGCATCGACATATATGTTATAAATAGGAGCGCTGCGATCTATCCCGGCGGAGCGGGTAACTCGCATTGGTTCCTGAGCGATCAAAACAGAGGTAAAGGTTATTAATAAGATTGTAAGCAGTCTGTTCATAGCAAGACGTTTAGTAAATTCCCGCAAAACTAAGGAAATAGTCATAAACATGTAAACCATACAGTGGAGGGATTGTTTGTAGGTGTTTCATATCATTAACGAAAAAAACCAGTAACTCGTATAGATGCCTTCTTAAAATAGAAAAAGTGCCTTCCAGCATTTAATAGCAGGCTTGTTACTCACTCTGGCAAAAATTCCATTCGTCGATAGATAAAAGACGTTTGTAGTTTTTAACTTAATATTTAACGAAATATCTTTTTTAAAAACTTACTTTAATAAAGTAAGAAACAACTATTTACTCCATCTATAATAGTTAATGGGTTCAGAAATAAGAACAAGATCATTTTCACCAAAAAAATTAAATTATGCAAAAGAAATTTTTCCTTTACTCCGGTATTCTACTACTTGGTCTAAGCATTTTTGCCTTTACTACTAAAAATGCTGCTGATGCAGAAGCAGAAAAAGCCATCAAAGAATTAATTCTTAAATCTTATGTCAATGGTGCATTCAATGATTTGAATCCAGAAGCAATGCGCAAAGGATTTCATCCGGATTTTGCAATATTTTCTGCTAAAGGAGAGGAAATTGCAAAATATCCAATTGCTACCTGGGCAAGCCAGACAGAAAAAAGAAAAAATGCCCCCGACTTTGACCCTGCCAAGAATAAATGGACGCATAATTTTGCCTCGGTTGATGTAACTGGTGGCTCGGCTTCGGTCAAGATCGAATTGTCCAAGGATGGTAAGCATGTTTATACGGATTATCTTTCTCTTTTAAAATTCGATAGTGGCTGGAAAATCGTGGCCAAAGTTTATCACAAGCACAAATAAATTTCAAAGGCTTTAAACTTATTCTTATTTCGTCTTATGCCCGACATCCGCCCATTAATCGGGTGAATTTTAAAAAATAAAAGAAGAAAGTTTAACCTTAGCAGTTCTCTTTTGTTCGCTTATGTGATAGGATGTTCAATAGAATCGAAATTAACATTTAACCATTTAATTATTAAAAATCATGAAAAAACTAATCCTGTTAATCGCGCTTTTCACTTCTTTTTCCTTAGCGGCTGAAGCACAAAAAAGTCCGAGAAAACAATCAGAAGGAACGGTCTATGAAACTAATATTGAAATTGATTACGGTGCGCCATCCGTTCGGGGAAGAAAAATCTGGGGTGGCCTGGAAGCTTACGATCAGGTTTGGAGAGCAGGTGCCAATCAAAATACTACGGTTTCTTTTGATAAAGATGTAACAATTGGCGGGGAAAAATTAGCCGCCGGTAAATATGGTTTTTTTATCATTCCTAAAAAAGAAGGAGACTGGGTAGTCATTTTTAATAAAAGAAATGCGGATTGGGGTGCGTATAAATACGATCAAAAACAAGATGCGCTTCGATTAAATATTAAACCGGAATGGGTAGATGAGGTGCAAGAGCAGTTGAGCTATTCAATCAGTGAAAATCTAATTATTTTCGCCTGGGAAAAAGCGAAGCTTTCCATTCCTTTAAGTCCGAAATAAGGTGTTAGGTATCAGGTTTTGGGTACAGGCAACAACACTAATACCCCGAATACCTAAAACCTGATACCTATTTCATAACTATTCATATTCTATAAAACCCTTTTGAGCTACTAAAATTCGAGATGACTCGTGTTTTTGGATTATTGCCTTCAATGACCTTTTAAAAGAAGAGCAATGTAAAATCACTCTCCTTTACAAAAGGTTGCAAAACTACTTAATCATCTTTGACGAAATTCAATATTCATCAGGTTTGAGTACACAAAGTATAAAATGTCTGCTTAGCTTCTAATTCCTTTTAACGTGGAGGGTCGAAGCTAAACAGATTAAACAGGAGGACTTTAAAACTAAAAAGGTCTCGTATACAAAAAGGGCAAAAGCTTTTCCAAGTCGGGTCAAGCGGGCCTACTCATTTGTCCGAACTACTATACAATTTGTCCGAGGATTGCCAGAATTGTATGATTTAGGGTAAAAATGTACCATTCAGTTTTCTCTTTTCCTTAGACATGTGCTTTTTACACATACGTTAAAATTTTCTAGATTCTTTTACATCAAGTTAATATTTGCTTAACTTTGCTTTAATAGCCTCATCTAATGTTATTTATTATTTATGTTGATATATTCCCTATATCAAGCATGATCTTCCTTTTTTCGAATTCCGACATTTTAACCGTAATCATCCCCAGCTAAGATTATTCGTTAACTTACTAAACAGCCTAAAACGATGAACAAACAAAAATTATGTACAGTCGTCTGTAGTTTATTTTTTGCATTTAACTTATCTGCTCAATGCCCTGTAGGACTTGATGCTATTATCACGAGTTCAACGCCAGATGGAAATGGCAACTGCGCATTTGAACTAGAGATTAATTATGCTACTACCGGATCAAATAATTCAAGTATTTCATTTGAAGTTTCTATCTGCGGTGGCGCGATTTTGTATACCACTGATTGTTTTACCAATCTTAGAAATGAGGACAGCCCTTTCATTACTGTTTTAAGTGATCCCTCATTGGTTGCACCTTGCACAGCAGATATTTGTGTTACTTACACTGCCTGGAATAGTCCTATGTGTAATGGAAGTGATTGTACCCCGGCTAACAATGAAGTCCCGGTGCAGGGAACTCTTCCTGTCGAGTTAATCTCTTTTAATGGGATTCCTGATAAATATAATCAGGTAAAACTTGAATGGATAATTGCTACTGAAGAGGAAAACGATTATTTCGAAATAGAAAGAAGTGAAGATGGTAAAAACTTCGAACCGATTGGTACTGTAACCGGAAACGGTAACTCTTCGATCGAGCATTACTACTCTTTCGTAGATCAGACTTTACACAAATCCGCTAATTACTATCGACTCAAACAAGTAGATTACGATGGTTCTTTTGCTTATTCTTCTATCATTTATGTAAAACTGGATATAGATTTTGAAAAAGCGTTGACCGTTGTACCTAGCGTTACGCAAGGAGTTGTAGAACTGGTGTTCAATGAATTACCTAAAGCAAATGCTTTGATTGAGGTATTCAATGCTCAGGGTATGAACGTCCTCAATAAAAGACTACCCGAAGGAGATTATTTGATGCAGATTGATGTCAGTGCCTATCAACCGGGCGTTTACTATATCCGAGTGCCAATAGGTAAGGAATTCGTAATTAAGCGCTTTTTGAAAGTGGGGATGTAAGTGTCTAAATCCCTTCCCCCTGTTTGGCAGGGTCGATTACTGGAAAGTCTCCAATGACTGGATTTTGATTAAAAATTTGCTGGTACTGAGCATAAAGCTCCGGTAACTGTTGCTTGAATTGCTGTGGAAAGGTGAAAAAATAATTAATACTGACCGGGAGCGGTTCCAAAATAGGGAGGCCAATATAATTCTTTACTTTTTCGGTTTGAAATCCGCTGACTTTTTCGAGCTTTGACCAGATTGTATCATCAAACTTCGGATAGGGTAAATCCTTATAAGCCAATACAAAGATTTTTGCATATTCGTGTAGAGCAATATTGTAAAATTTATTTCGCTGAGTAGCGCCGGGAATTAATTGTTCCAGCGAAAAAAGAATGACTCCATCCTCTTCAAAATGTTCTGTACTGTGAAAAAACTCCATGTATTGGGGAGATGGAAAAGGATGAGGATATGTGACTATTTTTTCAAACTTAGAAAGTCGATAATCTTCCTGACCAAAAGTCAACATGACTACATTCGCAGCAATTAGCCCCTTCACATCTTCGGGCACCTCCGCCATAGCCTTGGGTATAAACTCTGTAGCCATTAAATACAGCGAGACTCTATTGACGAATCTTTTCTTGGCGGGGATTGCCAATTGGCTGTAATAAGGAAAAAAGCGCCTCAAAAAGCCTTCCAGTTTTGGATCGAGTGCCGGAGGTTTGCGTTTGGCCCACCACCAGTCAATTTGAGGTGCGAGTACAAATATAATCGCTATCATGATCACCCAGGGGACGATGTACAATGGCGCTAAACCTTCTTCCCATACCAAATACAGACAAGCCAAAGCGACAATCGCAAAAGGGATCATTAAAAATCTTGAAAGCATAGCCATTGATTTCTAAACGCGAAAATAAGCATTGGCTACAATCCTTTCCCGAAAATGGAGATTTTATTTTAAAAAATCATCCCTCCAACCTTGTGCAATAAAAAAAAAGAACATAAATTTGCAATCGCTTTACAGCAGGAGGTACCTTAGCTCAGTTGGTAGAGCAATGGACTGAAAATCCATGTGTCCCTGGTTCGATTCCTGGAGGTACCACAAAAGAGAGTTCTTTAACAGAGCTCTTTTTTATTTTCAGCCCTACAACAACATACATACAAAACCAATTCTCCACTTATTTTCCTACTTCTCTAGGTCCAATGACAAATTTACATTAGACAGAGATCAACGATCTCCCAAAAAGGTTGTTATACTTCTTTATAAATTTTTAATCTCTGTCGTTCGTAAAACAATAAGCCTAAATCAAAATCAATACTTTTTAAATATTCTTTATTTTACCAGTCTTTCAAATTATTCCAATAATTAATTAAACTTCCAATGAATCTAAAGAGTAGCGTTTTACCTTATTTTATTTTAGCCATACTGCTCCAATTTCCTGTTTGGTCTCATGCCCAGCAACAATCCCCTTTAGATGTAGCTTTAAGGCATATAGAAAAAAAGCAGAAAGAACTGGGCCTGAGTGAACAAGATATCAAACACTTCCGCATAAGCGATCTTTATACAACAGGCCATAACGGAGTTACACATATCTACCTTAATCAAACACATAATGATATAAAAGTCTTCAATGCCATTATGAATATTAATATTCTAGCCAGTGGCGAAGTATTAAATATCGGTAACCGTTTTGTAGCCAACCTCAATCAGAAAGTTAACTCCAGTACTCCTGCCATCAGTCCGGCCGAGGCTCTGCAACGTGTAATGCAACGATTTGAAATTGACAATAAAAATCAAAATATTGCTCTCCTTTCAAAAGAGAATAATCGGGATTATATCTTTGACCCTTCCGGTATAGCATTAGAGCCGATAAAAGTAAACCTGGTCTATCAACTCACTGAAAATAAGGAAGTACGCCTTGCCTGGATGGTTCAGCTATATCAGCTCGATGCACAACACTGGTGGAACGCCAGGGTAGATGCGCAAAACGGTGAAATACTGAACCATCACGATCAAGTAATTCACTGTAATTTCGATCATCCTGATGGCAAGTGTTCCGAGCATAATCATCAATCTTCTAATGCAGGGATCGACTGGACGCATAGCCAGCTCAATGAAGCCTTTTTGTCCAATACTTATAATGTATTCCCTATGCCGGTACAAAGTCCTAACCACGGGAATCGGGAATTAGTGAGTGCGCCGGCAAATACGATTGCTTCTCCTTTTGGCTGGCATGATACAGATGCCTCAGACGGGCCAGAGTTTACAATTACCCGAGGAAATAATGTACATGCCTATCAGGATATTTTTGCTAATAATTTTTCACTGGGAGATGAACCGGATGGTGGTCCTTCTCTGGATTTTGATTTTCCTCTTGATCTTTCTACCGGACTACCTTATACACAAATCGAACCGGCAGTAGTGAATCTGTTTTACTGGAATAATATTACCCATGACCTTTGGTATCAGTACGGTTTCGATGAAGTTTCCGGTAATTTCCAGGCCAATAACTATGGTAATGGCGGAATTAGTGGCGACTGGGTAAGAGCAGAGGCCCTGGACGGTGGTGGTACAAATAATGCCAATTTCGGAACTGCGGAAGATGGTAGTGGGGCACGTATGCAGATGTTTATCTGGACCAATCAATCCCTCCCACAGGGCGTTGATCCGGTTTTAATTGTCAATGAACCGGCAAGCATTATGGGCGAGTACCCGATGCAGCAAGCCGCTTTTGGAGGAGCACTTCCCGATCCTGCCATCATCAGTGAAATTGTTTTGGTTGACGATGCCGTTGATGTAGGTACAGATGCCTGCCAGCCAATAACCAATGGCGCAGACATCACTGGAAAAATTGCCCTTATCGACCGTGGTTCATGTGAGTTTGGTTTTAAAATATTAAGCGCTGAAAACGAAGGAGCCGTTGCCGCAATCATTTGTAATAATCTGCCGGGAGATGGCGTATTTCCAATGGGACCAGGTGCCGATGGAGGAGCTGTGAGTATTCCTTCCATAATGATTTCTTTCGAAGATTGTGAAATTTTAAAAGCTCAGCTTCCTGGTGTTTTGGTAGAATTGGGTGCTCCGGATTTCGAAATTCCTTTACCCGGTCCAAGCGGATTTGACGGAGATTTTGACAATGGAATCATTGTTCACGAGTATGGCCATGGAATTTCTATCCGTCTGACAGGGGGACCATCTACAGGCGCTTGTTTGTTTAATGAAGAACAGGCTGGAGAAGGCTGGAGCGATTGGTTTGCTTTAGTACAGACTACTACCGCTGCCAATACTGCAAATGAAGCAAGAGGTATCGGAACCTATGCAATCGGTCAGCCGGTTAGCGGTGGTGGCATCCGGCAATTTCCCTACAGCCGGAGCATGCAGGTCAACCCGCATACTTATGGGGATGTTCCCAACGTAGCAGTACCACATGGTGTTGGTTCAGTCTGGTGCGCGATGATCTGGGATTTATACTGGAACCTCGTCGATGAATACGGTTTTGATTCAGATATCTACAATGGAACTGGCGGAAATAATATCGCTATGCAGCTAGTAATTGATGGCTTGAAATTGCAACAATGCAACCCTAGCTTTGTCGATTCCCGAAATGCTATTTTAGCAGCAGACGAGGCAAACTACGCTGGCGCAAATCAATGTCTGATCTGGGAAACTTTTGCCCGCAGAGGCCTGGGTTTCAGTGCATCAGCCGGCGGAAATGAAGCTTTTGATATCCCTGATTTTTGTATTCCTGTTCAGGTTTTTAAAACCGCTCCTGAAGAAATAATTGCCGGTGAAACTATTACTTACACTTTAGAAATTAAAAACAACCTCGCGAATCTGCTTTCAAATGTGGCAATTAATGACGTTTTTCCCGCAGGGACTTCTTATGTAGAAGGCTCTTTGAGCTGTCCGGATGGTGAAGTAAATAATGGCGTATTGACCATCAATGTAGCAAATCTGGAAGCACAATCTACAATCACCTGTACTTACCAATTAGAAGTTGACGAAACGCCTTTCTCATCTATTCAATTGGAAGATGATGTGGAAAATGGAACAAATAACTGGACAACACTTAGTCCAATTGGAAATGCTGAATGGGATACGAATACAAATAGTTTCGAAGGCGATCTGGCCTGGTTTGCTCCGAATATTGACAGCGAATCAGATCAATATCTGACCCTGTCCGTGCCACTTATTTTACCCGGTGATAACCCGGCACTTTCTTTCTGGCACTGGTACGATACAGAAGCCAGCTGGGATGGCGGCGTAATTGAAATTTCTCCGAATAATGGAAATAACTGGTTAGACCTTGGAGGTAGTATTATACAAAATGGCTATAATGGTTTATTGCAAAATAATCCAGCCAGTCCGATCAGTGGAAGACCAGCCTTCAATGGTAACAGTGGTGGATATATTCAATCCGTTGTAGACCTTACGATGTATAGTGGTCAGGATGTTCTGATTCGTTTCCGCCTGGGTTGTGATGGTGCCGTCGGTGCTAATGGATGGTATGTGGATAATATCCGTTTCTTCGGTGACTACCGGGCGATTACCAATACTGCTTGTGTTTCAGCCAATGGTGTAGAGGACAAATGCGATGAAGCCACAACGGTAGTACTTGGAAGTGATATTAGCTCAACCAATAAGCTTGAGTCACAAATTAACCTGAATATTACTCCCAATCCGAATAATGGCAAGTTTACGCTCCATGTTGACAGCCCCGATTCAGGAATGGCGACCTTACGTATTTTGAGTATTGATGGCCAGACCCTTGAAGCAAAAAATATCGATCTCGCCGATGAAAATCATGAATTTGATTTATCGGATGCTGCATCCGGTATTTACTTTTTACAAATAAGCAGTACGCAAGGATTCATTACCAGGAAGATTGTAATTGAATAATTGTATTTATAAAAATATTCCAACATCCGGGCTCGTTCAGCAATGAGTCCGGATTCTTTTTTACAATGAAATCAAATTTGATTTTCTCGATATATTTTTAGAGCTTAGAGGAGTATTTCACAAGTATTTTTTCTATGTCCTACCCGGTTAAAACATATCTTCATACGCCCATCGGCTGGTTTGTTATCAAAGCTAGCCATCTTGGTATTAGTCAGGTTCAAATGGTAGACCAGCCAGGAGATGAGAGCCCAAATCTTCCGGCGCATGCCATTGAATGTAAAAAGCAGCTAAAGGAGTATTTTGAACGAAAGCGCTCTACTTTTGATGTACCTCTGGATTTTGAAAATGCAACGGAATTTTATCAACAGGTATGGCAAGCCCTACTGGAAATCCCCTATGGGCATACTTCGAATTATTCTTCGATTGCTGATAAATTGGGAGATGTAAATAAAGTAAGAGCCGTAGGCCAGGCCAACCGCAATAATCCTATTGCAATCATTGTCCCCTGTCATCGTGTGATTGCCAAAAATGGCGATCTTCAAGGCTATTTTTACGGTTTGGATGTCAAAAGGAAATTACTGGAAATTGAAAATCCGATGAGCTTTGCAGAACAGGGTTCCCTATTTTAAAGAACCTTAAAGGAATGTCGTACATAAAGGGACTCGCCTTTGACCTGTACAACAGCGATAATTGTAAAAACACCTCCTTTTTTACATTTGCCAACAATTTTTTTCAAATCCGTACTAATGCTACCTGCGCTACCCGCTTCCAGATAGGTCCGCTTTTTTTCATAGGAAAAAATTAATTCCGTAATTGGTTTATCATTTCCAAAAGGATCCCGAACGTATAATTTTTTATCAAATTGAGCTTCCAGTTCAGCTTTGGTGGTACTGGTTTGCGTAGAAAGGCTTCCCCAGTTAATTTGATAGTTTTGCGCTTTTTCATTAGCTCCATCATTTTTCAAAGAAAAATGAATTGGGACATTAAGTTTTACTTTTACTTTTTGTCCCTGGTGAACAGCAGGCTCCCAGGCCGGCATACTTTTAATAACATCAATCGCCGCTGTACCACAACCAAAACCAATATCCCGGATTACTTCAGGCCGAATTACTTTTCCCTCTTCATCAATAATAAAAGAAACGTAGACCGTACCTTCTATTTCCGATTTTTTTGCTTCCGAAGGATATACCAAAGAATTGGAAATGAACCATACCAGGTTTTTATTTGAGCAGTTTCTTTTTTCATCTGTATCATTTTCTTTTCCCTGGCAACCGGAGAAATAGGGCATCTGATCAGCATCTGTTAGTATATCGCTCTGCGCAAACGCATTTGTCAAGAATAGTATTAAAAAAAGAGGTGTCAGTAATCCTGCTGTCTTGAATATCATTTTCTTCTGTTTAAGTATTCTAAAGTCATCTTAAGGTCCTCCAGTGTTTTAGTTCTTGGCTTTTCAGCAAAATTACCCCATTTATCAATAATAAAATATTGAGGCAATGCTTTTACTTCATAAAGCGCACTCACTTCAGAATCCAAAGCCCCTTCAGCAATCAGGTGTACGCCTTTGAAATCATTATTATTAACAACGCTTCGCCAGGTTGCCTTATCTCTATCCAGTGAAATATTTAAAAATACTACATTTTGTGCTTCCAGCTCTTGTTGAATCGGCTTGAGTTGATTCATCTTACGGACACAGGGACGACACCAACTCGCCCAGAAATTCAAAAAAACTACTTTACCTTGAAAATCAAGCAAGGCCACGTCTTCATCCTGCAAATCTGCGATGGTAAAATCAGGTGCCGGAGTACCGACTGCATAACGCATCGCCTTTTGATAAGCTCCAATTACTTTTTCATCAAAAACCGGATAGGGATTGGTTTCCAGAAATTTCAGATAATAGGGAATTATTACATCGGCCCTTTTGGCGTAAAAAGCTTTATAAAGCAAATGAGCTTTGACAAAAGCAGCCTGTTTGGACCTCAATAAAGAATCTGCCAATAAATACTGTCCTACGTATTCATCAATATCTTTCTGCTGGCCCATAAAAATATGATTCACATAAGCCAGCAGAAAATTTCGATACCAGTAACTTCCTATTGGTTTATCATGAATGGGTATGTCCTCTAAAAATTTAAAAAAAGTAGCCTGATCCACCCGATGCATATTTCCATAAACACTTCCATAAAGCAGCATATGGTAGGCCCAGTTAAAATATATTTCGGTTTCCAGATACTGGATAAAATCCTGAGTAAGTTGTCCCTCCCCCTGGTTTTGAAAGCGAAACAACTGAGCCATTGCATTCGTTTTTCTGGTACTGAGCTCCGCCGTAAATTGCGATTCCCCCATGCTTTGCATCATATTATCCATCTTCTGCTCATTGGTGAACCAAAAAATTCCTTTTTGATACTGAAGTAATTGCCAAACATTCAGAATTGGAGGATTCTCTTTCAGGTATTCAAAAAGGCAAGTATTGTTAGCTCCACTTCTTCCGGAAAATTTTAAAGCATACTGAAAAGAGTTTGCTTCGCTTTCAATTTTCAACGTATCATTAGGTTCGAGATATATTAAAGCTTCATTACGCGCATAGATAATCTTGGCAAGCTGAGGTTCATTAACTTCTACAGCAAACATAAATGTTCCATCTTCTAAAACCCTGGACTTATACATATCCACTGCATCTTTCAGATATTTCTGATTCACCTGTAACTCAATATGCTTCGCCAGATTATTATTAATCTTTCCCATAACTAATGTGTTTGGCCTTTGAGCCAGGAGGGAAAGTGGAATAAAAAAAGAAAAGAAAAGCGTATATAGTTTATAGTTCAGATCATTCATTTTAAAGTATGTTCCTGTTTTCAAATAGTTCTGCTAAACTCAAAATCCATACTGGGGCTGGCTAAATATTTTGATCAGTTTTCCTCAACGGAAATTCTGCTAATAAGTTGTAGAAGAGAAGTGTAATATAATTTGGACAGTACCTCAACGTCTACATTATAAAAATATTACTTTTGCAATTAAATATATTACAAAACTCAAACCATGAATAATCATCTGATCATATTTGACTGTGATGGTGTACTTGTTGATAGCGAACCTTTATCCAACCGGATCATTGCCCAGCAGATGTGCGAGCTGGGAATTAATATGACAACGGAAGAAGCCATTCACCTTTTTGCGGGAAGTTCTCTGCAAAATGTGATCAATCATGTCAATAAAATAACGGGCAAGCCCGCTCCCGATACTATGGAAGCCGAGTATAGAAGAAGAAGTTATGCCTTATTCCAAAAAGAACTTCAGGCTGTGCCAGGCATCCGCAAAGCTCTGGAAGAACTACCTTTTCAAAAATGCGTAGCTTCAAATGGTCCATTACCAAAAATGAATTTGAATCTTACTATTACAGAATTGTTAGCCTTTTTCAATCAAAAACTTTATAGTGCCTATGAAGTGGGGCATTGGAAGCCCGATCCAAGGTTATTTCTACACGCTGCGCAGGATATGGGTTATCGCCCGGATCAATGTATCGTCATTGAAGACAGTGCCCACGGCATTCATGCGGCCAGGGCAGCCGGGATGAAAGTACTGGGTTATGCGGGCAGAACCGAGCGGGAGAAACTGGAGCGTGCGGGAGCTGTTATTTTCAAAGACATGAATCGATTACTCGTTAATATTGAAGCGATATTGTAAAGGTCTTCGCCATAAAAAAGATTGAAGCAACTTTTAAACTATGCTCCTGAGGTTTTTCTACTCCGAATGAATTGCCAAAGCATTGCAGCAATCAAAATAAAAAGCCCTAAAAATTCCCGCACCAGCTCTATATACTCTGATTCAGCCTTCATTGAGCCCGTAATAGAAGGCATACCATCACGAAGCCATCCGATAAAACTTGGTAATAAGATTGCCCAGTAAATAAGTAGTCCGATCAATATTGCCATATTTATCCATTGATTCTTTTTTCCAAAAGCAGCAAATACACAGACTACTGCTACTGCTAAATAAATTGCGATCCACAGCCAGGGGTCGGGATCATTGTATTGAAAATAAGCAAAAAGAATAAACAGTAAAGCGAGTATCAGATTAAGTATTTTCATTTTTCAAGGTTTTTAACGATCATCAAAACTCTATACGATAACTAAGTACCGGTATAATACCAAGTTGATTTTTTACAATAATATCTCCTTGTTCGGGATCAAAATAACTAAAAGCAATATTTTCGCGATTTGTCGCATTTTGCACGTCCAGAGAAACCGTACTACTATATTTCTGCTTATTATTTTTCCAATACAATCTTAAATCCATTTTAAAAAAATCCGCCTGTCTGATTGTAAATGCTTCTTCCGTAATATAAATGGTTTCTCCGGCAAGTATTGATGCTTCCCGATCAATCGGAGTATCCCGAAAGCCTCCATAATAAGCCAGCCGGGCATTTATTCCAAATACCTTTTGTTTATCTGTTTTACTCCATCTAAATTCTTTTCCTCCGGTTAGATTGAAAATATAATTGCTATTAAAACGGGTATCGCGTTCTATCCCATCGGCCCCCGTATATTTCGACTCAAAAAGACTGGCATTTGCCAAAAAGAAAAAATCATCGGAAAAAGTTTTCTGCAGGCCTACTTCCAAACCGTAATTTCTACCGGTCCCTTCATTCACCAAGTCCTCTAGCGTAAAACCTTCCAGCAGATTAAGCGCTGAAAAAGAACTTTGCGGATCGCTTGATACAGGTATATCAAATAAGGATTGATAATACAATTCCGTTGTAAGTTTGACATTGCGAGCCACGTGATAATTATAACCTAAAATAAAATGATGTGCTTTGCTAAAGCCCAGGTTCTCATTCGTCTGTGTCGGGGAATTCGCAAAATACAAAGTAGCGGGCTGTACCTGACTATGCAATCCATATGCAAGATTTATACTATGCTTTTGGTCAACATTATACCTCAATGCCAATCTGGGCTCCAGGGATTGCGCGCTATTAAAAGAGTGAAATTGATAGTGCAAGCCCATATCCATTTGCAGACGATTGTTCAGGAAGAATTTTTGATATTGAATATAGGGTTGTATCAAAACACTCCTTTCAATACCATCAAAGTTGACCTCCGTTGAATCCTCAACAGAGAAAAAATCATCCCCAAACTCGTTTAAAAATATTCCTACATTAAGCTTTGAGCTTGCATCAAATCTGTGATTAATTTTTGTAGTTAGTACATTTTTCCGCTGTTCAATAATATCGTAAGCTACTTCAAAACTATTGAAATCATCATCCAGTCGAAAAGCTTCCCGGATGGATTCGCGGCTGGAAAAGGCAAACGTTGAGTTCCAGGAGGTACGTGCTCCTAATTGTATATGATGGCTCAGCCCAAAAGCGCTCATTGAATTTTCGAAATAAATATCCGAGCGATCTTTCTGAAATTCCCAGGCGGAAGTATCGCGCTCTGCTTCAAAAAAGTTCTGGCTGTTACCAGTCATTCCAAAAATCATAAATCGTCCGGCACCCCGGGAGGGTATATTGATATTAAAAGCAAAATCCTGAAAGCGAATATCTTCATCACTCACTTCCACACCAAGACCAGTCAATAAACCAATAAAGGAATATCGATAATTTACCAAAAAGGAAGCATCATTATTTTTCGTAAAAGGGCCTTCTGCCGCCAGATCAACACCAATAAGACCTGCTTGTGCCGTAAATTCATATTTTTCATTATTCCCGGTGCGCAATCGCATATCCATTACACCGGAAAGGCTATTTCCATAATTTGCCGGAAAGGCCCCGGTCAAAAAATGAGAAGTCCCCAATAGCTGAGCACTTAGAATATTCACTCCCCCTCCATTTTGGGTCGGTCGATCACTAAAAGTTCCGGCATTACTCAGATGGTTTGGATTTACAATCTCTACCCCTTCCAGTCTCCAGTTCATTGCATTCGGGCTGTTTCCCCGGATAGAAATATTATTTGCCTGATCATCTGTACTGGCTACACCGGGAAAAGTCATTACTAATCTGGAAGGATCGTAGAAGGTCCCCGGAAAGCGAATTACCTCTTCCTGAGTGAGCGTATTAATACTTACCGGGCTGATACTTGCACCACTAGCACGCTTGCCGATTAATACAACTTCTCCGAGGGTTTCCACTTTTTCGCTTAGTCTGATATCGAGTACCAGTTCTTTTCCGGATTCCAGTAAAAGCTGAGATAAGGTTAATTTTTCATAACCAACATAACTAACATTAAGATTGTAATATCCTATCGGTAGAGATTCCAGGCGAAATTTTCCAAATTCATCCGTACTGGTTCCTATCGGAGGTTCAGTATCTGCAATGCTTATAGTCACTCCGGAAAGCAGCTCTCCGGAATCTGCATCTGTCACTACACCCCGGATTGTCTGTTGAGGAACCTGGCCAAAAGCTGAAAAACCTAAAAAAAACAGTAAGAAAAAAATCAATAAAAACTGAAAATGGCTCTTCTGAATCATGATCTGCAATATTCGTTGATGAAAGACCGCACTAAGATATGATTAGTATTGCTCTATTGAAAGGCTTATAAGCTAAAAAGGCAAGAAACGCCAATTATCAGATATACTCCCGGAATAAAAAACCATTAAGTCTTATAATTTTTTTTCAAAGCGAATTTTGATGCCCGGTACTCGCGCTATTCGCCGATTTTTCAAACAGTAAAATTCGCTTTGAAAACTTAATGCTCATCCCTTTGTCAATAGCCGCCTCCTATTAAGCAGGCAATATTGAGTTGGGGTATTAAATTCCAATAATGGATCGATTTAATTTTTCATCCGGAGCGGTTCCGGCAAAATCGTCGAAAGCTCTTTCGGTAACTTTAATGATGTGATCACGAATAAATGCTGCGCCTTCTTTCGCACCTTGTTCGCCATCTTTAATACAACATTCCCATTCCAATACCGCCCAGCCATCAAAATCATACTGTGCCAATTTGCTAAAAATCGTTTTGAAATCGACCTGCCCGTCACCTAATGATCTGAAGCGTCCGGGCCGATCTATCCATCCCTGATAACCTCCGTATACTCCCGACCGTCCGGTCGGATTAAATTCGGCATCTTTCACATGGAACATTTTTATCCGTTCATGATAAATATCAATAAAGGCAAGATAGTCGAGACATTGCAAAACAAAGTGACTCGGATCATAGAGTATGTGACAACGATTGTGATTTCCGGTAGCTTCCAGGAAGCGCTCGAAAGTAATTCCATCGTGTAAATCTTCTCCGGGGTGTATCTCATAACAAAGGTCGATGCCGGATTTATCGAAAGCATTGAGTATTGGCGTCCAGCGCTTTGCCAGTTCTTTAAAAGCCGTCTCAACCAGGCCCTGCGGGCGTTGAGGCCAGGGGTACATCGTGTGCCAGATCAAAGCTCCCGAAAAAGTAACATGTGCCTTTAGTCCCAAATTCTGACTTGCTTTTGCTGCCCATTTCAATTGCTGAACCGCCCATTTCGTACGTGCTTTGGAATTGCCATGTACTTCCTTTGGTGCAAAAGCATCAAACATCGTATCGTAAGCAGGATTTACGGCTACCAACTGCCCCTGCAAATGTGTGGATAGTTCCGTGATTTCCAAATTGTGAGATTGAACAATTCCCTTAAGTTCATCACAGTAGGTTTTGCTTCTCGATGCCTTCTGCAAGTCGATTAAACCTGCTTCCCAGGTTGGGATTTGTATTCCTTTATATCCCAGATTTGCTGCCCACTGGCACATTCCATCAAGTGTATTAAACGGTGCTTCGCTTCCCGCAAATTGTGCCAGAAAAATCGCTGGCCCTTTAATGTTTTTCATAAGTGTGAATTTAAAAAAATAAAAAAAGCTGCCCGAAGATATACGAACAGCTAATTTAATGAAAAAGTATTTTTTATTGTAATGCCGCTGCTTACACTGACCTCTTTATTGAACAATTATATAAAATATGCCTGAGAAGGTAATTGATATATATTCAGGTCAGTCGTCTTTGCTTGTTAATTCTGTTATCATTTAAAATTTAATCCACTTTTGTTTGCTCTTTCCGGATTCAATCACTTTTTCGATAAAGCGCATTCCTCTGAGGCCATCATCAACGCCAGGAAAATCCAAATGCAAGGCTTTAGGTTTTTTGCCAGCTAAGATTGCTCTAAGGCTAAGAGCAAAATTTTTATAAATATTGGCAAAGGCTTCGAGGTAACCCTCCGGGTGGCCTGCCGGAATCCTGGTTGCATGTTGTGCCTCCGGGTATAATTTTCCAACCCCGGTACGCATAATTTCCATTGGTCGATTCAGCCATTTTACAATAAGGCTGTTAGGCTCCATTTGTGACCATTCGAGGCCCGCCTTTTCACCGTAAACCCGAATACGCAAAGCATTTTCTTCTCCGGCGGCAATCTGGCTGGCAAAGAGAATTCCTTTAGCACCATTATCAAATTCTAAAAAAACATTTCCGTCATCATCTAAGCGACGCCCTTCGACCATGATGTTTATATCTGCGCAAAGTTTTTTGATTTGTAAGCCCGTCATATATTCGGCGAGGTTTTCGGCATGCGTTCCGATATCTCCCATGGCACCGGCGATTCCGGAACGTTTGGGATCGGTTCTCCAGGCCGCTTGTTTCTGATCGGTAGCTTCAAGTTTTGTTGACAACCAACCTTGTGGATACTCTACCACTACTTTTCGGACCGCTCCAATCTTCCCTTTATTGATCATCCCTCTGGCTTGCTTAACCATGGGATAACCGGTATAATTATGCGTAAGTGCAAAAAGCAATCCCGTCTTTTTGACCAACCGCTGTAACTCTTTTGCTTCTTTCATATCAAAAGCAAGTGGTTTATCACAAACCACATGGAATCCATTTTGCAGAGCCATTTTAGCAGGACCAAAGTGTACGTGATTAGGAGTAACGATAGAGATAAAATCCATTCGGATGTCTGCGGGAAGTGATTTTTCGGTTTTGATCATTTCTTCATAACTACCATAGCAACGATCTGCGGGAAGGAATAAATCTTTTCCGGAAAGCCTGGACTTTTCGGGATTACTACTAAATGCTCCGCAAACTAATTCAATTTCACCATCCAGAGCAGCAGCCATTCTGTGTACGGCTCCGATAAATGCTCCCCGGCCGCCTCCGACCATTCCCATTCTGATTTTTCGACTCATAATATGTTGAGTAGTTTTTTTTAATAATTGAAGTGGTTTAAACTTATTCTAATTGCCTTAAAGCAAAATCATTGATTTCCAGATGCTTCAGCTATTTTTCATCCCGTACTTTCCAAGTACGAAATTCTAAATCAGCTTCGCCCTAAAAAACAAGCATTTACTTTAAATCTAATTGAATAGTTTAACTCACTTCATTGAAGTGGTTTCGGAACTGAATTTAGTTAATTCCTTTTTGAAAAACGAAAAACCCATGCTAAAAAAATCAACATGGGTTCTTTGAATATGAGTATGAAATTAATTTCTATAAATTTCGAACCTTGATATTCCTGAACCAAATCTGGTTTCCATGATCTTGCAAAGCAATATGCCCGCTTTTAGCTAAACCATAAGCTTTGTAATCCTTCCATTTACTCTCGCTTACTTTCTTTTTCCACTCTTCCGTCCAGAGGCTGTATTCTACAACTTTATCTCCATTGAGCCAGTGTTCGACATGCCCGTCTTTAACCTTGATTTTCGAATGATTAAATTCTCCAACCTTTTTAGGCTTTGCAGCCGGAGCCGTATGCATCGCATAATTTGCAGCAGTCATTTGCCAGTCTTCAATTTTTTCAGGAAAACCAATATCATCAATGAGCTGGTATTCGGGACCGGATTCGTATACGGCATGTAAATCATCGCTTTCTACCACATTAAAAAATATTCCACTATTTCCTTTCGGAGAAATTTTCCATTCCAGCGACAACTCAAAATTCTCGTATGTTTTCTTTGTAATGATATCCGAACCTCTACCATTAAGCCCGCCTGTGCCCAGCGCCTGCATTTCGCCATCGGCTATTGCCCAACCAGCAAGGGTATCTTGTTTGAACAGTCGCCATTTATCCATTGATTTGCCATCAAAAAGCAACTCCCAACCTGCTGTTTTTTCCGCTTCACTGAGCATATTGTGCTGAGGTTTTTCAATCGTTTCCTTAGAGGTGGTTTCTGTTGGATTCTCTTTTTGTTCAGGCGCAGATTCTCCACAGCTAAACACTAGTGTACAAAGTAAAAAATAGAATAATAAAGAAGTAGGTTTCATTTTGATCTTATTTAAAACAAAAGAATATTCGATTTTAATGAGTAGCAACCTCATTAACCTTTTTAGCGGATTGATTTCTCATATAAAAGAAAAGCCCTCCAAACAGTACTATTAAAATTGCCGGAAGAATAGACATAATCTGGATCGTCTCCTGACCGGTCATATTTTCATCCATCATTTTCCCCATGATCGGTAAAACAATCGAAACCGATAACATACCTAATCCGCCCATGACAGAAAGCCCCAATGCACCACTTTGCGGAATTTTTTCGGCAACAAAAGAAATCATGGTAGGCCAGAAGAAAGTGATACCGATGGCGAATACCGCTGCGGCTACAAAAGTCATCGCTCCGGATACCATAGTAAGCAGCGTCAAACCAATGAAAGAGAATATTGCCGAGAATAATAACATCCCGGAAATGCTCATCCGGTGAGCTACTTCACCGGCAAAGGCTCTTCCCAGTGCCATAATCCCATTAATAAAGGCCAGAACCAGAAGTGCATTTGTACCGGAAGCCTTCAATAGCGTTTCAATTCTCTGATTCGTCCCCAGTTCCGTCGCCGCAGTAAGCAACATGCAAAAGCCCATGAAGAGAAATAAGGGAGTGAAGATACTTCCGTACATCTTACTGGTACTCACACCCATCTCAACTCTTTCGGTAACCGGAAACTTTTGTCCCAGTAGCATCACACCGTAAATCACCATAGGGATAAATAAAATACCAACCATGATTTGCCAGCCAAGTCCCATCACATCCATCACTAACCAACCCACTATCGAACCGATTACGATCCCTCCAGGGAACCATACATGAAAACGATTGAGCATTTTTGTTTTTTCATTCGGATACATACTAGCTACCAAAGGGTTACATGCGGCTTCGACCATTCCATTTCCAATCCCCACAAATAAAGTAGCTATGAATAGTGAAGTAACACTAGAGGCAAAAATGGTCAAAACAATTCCTATCGCGTGGGTTATAAAAGCCAGCCAGGTAATTTTTTTCATTCCCACGGCATCCACCAAGGGACCTCCGATCATCATAGCCAGAG
This sequence comes from Saprospiraceae bacterium, assembly GCA_028280415.1. Taxonomy (GTDB): domain Bacteria; phylum Bacteroidota; class Bacteroidia; order Chitinophagales; family Saprospiraceae; genus JAHDHW01. Next base: position 430,628 of record JANQLV010000023.1, on the reverse strand, counting down.
TAAAACCCCAAAAAGCAGGCGTAAAAGCCCAGCCAATTTGCTCCAGTGTCAGCCCCAGACCTCCTTCTTCCGGGCCAAAAACAGTTTCCAATCTGGCTCGAATAGCAAAGGTCATAGCAGTGACGACAAGTGCAAAACAACTACCGTAGAAAAGTCTGTTTCTATTTATTGTCTCCATAATTAAAATTGTTTTTCGTTTTGTTTGACTTGTAATCTAATAATTTTTTTATGCTTTACAAAAGCCTGAGCAATGCTATACCTTTGCCTTATCATTTACTGTAAAGTTTTAAGCGGTTTAATTTTTATATTTCGATACCAAACCGGATCTCCGTGATCCTGTAATGAAATATGACCTTTACGCGCCTTTCCAAAATCAGGCATGTCTTTGAATTTACTATTCGCAACCATCTCATTCCATTCGTCTGTCCAAAGTTCGTATTCAACTACTTTGCGACCATTTAGCCAATGTTCCACATTCCCGTTATTTACAATTAGTCTTACCCTGTTCCACTGACCGGCAGGCTTGACAGTTACATATTTACATTCAATCATATCGTAAAGATCACCGGCACGATGAGTCAGAATTTTCGCATCCGGGTGACAGGAATTATCCAATACCTGCATTTCCGGACCGGTCAACCATACATAATCATATTTTTCATCTTCCACCACATTATACATGATTCCACTATTTCCACAATTAGCGATTTTCCACTCCAGGGATAGTTCAAAGTTTTGGTATTCCCCATCCGTAATAATATCCCCACCATCTTTCGCCTGCCAGCCGCCATCATCTTTTTTAACTGCATTCAGATGAATCGCATCCTCGTTTATCACCCAGCCAGAACCAATGCTTTGCTTTTTGAAATTGCGCCAACCCTCCAGGGTCTTCCCGTCAAAAAGGAGTTTCCAGCCTTCTTCTTTTTCGCGCTCTGTCAAAGTGTTCACAGCTATAACCGGAGGCGCTGAAGATTTAAACCCAGGCTGTCCCTGCGGTATATGATTCATAGTATACCAGCCTTCCGTTGACCAGAGTTCGTTATTTTTGACACTTACCATTGCACTATTCAGCTTGATGTAAACCACATGACCGGGCTTTATTCCATTTATTTCGAGAAAAACTTTCTTATAATCTTCGGATACATTCACAGATCGAATATCGAGTGTTTTTTCATCTATTTTGGGTCCACCATAATCTGCAGTTGGTTTATAATACCATTGTCGTATCTGATAATTGGATTTATCCCAGGCATCCTGTTCAAGAAGTGGCTCAGTGAATTCAATCTCCAGTCCATCGCTTTTCGCCCGTACTGCCAGCATTTCAAAAGTAGATTTGGAATTGTATTTCATTCGCTGTAAACCATACCACAGTTTCCCATCATGTACCCAGTTTCCTGTAGAGCCGATTCCTCCAACGTAAAGTGCACCATCCGGTCCCCAAAGAATGCGATTGACTCCCGCTTCCATGCCTTGTGTGAAGCGAAACAAACATCCCTGGTATTCATTATTTACTTTTTCTACAAAAACTCTTTTTACCCCGCCATTGGTTACTTCTCCATGAATCATCTGCCCTTTATATGGACCATCATTGATGTAGATTGGTGTACTCGGAGAATTTCCAATCTCATCCTGAGGAAGCCATACTACCGGAGGGTCTTCTTTTAAGCCCTCTGTACCCTCAAAGTCAACCGAACGAGAGCCATACCAGGCCCCTTCTTTAACATGTACAATTTTAGAAACAGGTAACCAGTCTCCCTGATTGTCCGAAACAAATATTTCATTATCGACACCGATTCCAATTCCGTTAGGGGTGCGCAATCCGGAAGCAATGAGTTCCATACTTCCATCTTTTTTAGAAATTTTAACCACTTTTCCCCGGTCGGGAATTTGCGGTTGGGTACTTGCGCCTCCCGGGTTAATAGCTGTAGCCAATGTTCCGTAGAAATAACCATCTTTATAAGCCAAGCCGAAAGCAAACTCGTGGAAATTAGCAGAAACGCTCCAGGCATTACAAATCGTAAGGTATTCATCAATGAGATCATCTCCATCCCTGTCTACCAATTTAGTTAACTCCTGTTTTTGTAAAACAAAGATTTCATCGTCTACCACTTTGAGCCCAAGCGGTTCGGCCAGGCCGTTTCCAATCAATTTATACGTCATCTGATTGGGGTCACCACTTTGAGCATTTTCAACAATATAAACCGAACCGTTGGCATCCCAGGTACAAACCACCATTCGCCCATCAGAGAGAAAGTCAATACCTCCTACCCGGGGTGTAAACAAAGCCGGACGAGCCTGCGTCAAATCGTAGCTCGGATGGACATCAAGCAGCGGGGAGGCATCACCGGGAATTTTCAACCTCCGATTGAAGATACTGCCAGCCAGCCCTTCAAGCTCATCATTTTTACGATGAACAAAAGCAACAGAAGGAATTTTTTGATACTCCCCTCCGGTTCGCCATTGTAGCAAGATGCTCTTACCGCCAAGATGCTCGAAATATTCTACTTTGATCTTATGATAACCCTCGGCCAAAGCAATCTCTCCGTCTTTAGGTTCTGAACCATGCAAGCCATCGTGATCAATAAGGAGTTGATCATTGATCGTCAGACGAGAACCATCATCACTTATTAAGCGAAAGCCATAATTCCCCTTTTGCTTGATCTGAACATACCCTTCAAAAACAATAGCAAAATTATGATCCAGGGATTCCATATCTGCAGAAGTTGCATAAACCTCCGTAGCAATACCCATTATAATAGGTTCTTTAGTCTGGTCAACATCTGATAGTTTTTGATATGCCTCCCCACTTTTATAGACCTTAGCGATAAGTCCGGGAATCAAATCTTTATCTGGCAAATCTTTTTGCCCATAAACATAATCCAGATCCTCGGGCGCAGTGGATACTGTTGCTTTTGATGCCGCTTCTTCTTCGGCATCCAGCGACATAACATATCTAACCATTTCATTGATATCCGTCATGGGGACATCAGGGTGTGCACTCATCACCTGAGCACCCCATACGCCGTAACCTCCGTTCTTGATTTTGGCTGAAAGGAGATTGATATTTTGTTCTGTGTTTTCATATTTCTTGGCAATATCCACATAGGCAGGACCAATTGTTTTTCGATATGTATTATGACAAGCTTTACAATCGCTTTTAGCAATCAGACGATATCCCAATGGTTTTATCTCTTCTTCTTCCTCCGTTTTTTTATTAGGATCGGGGAGCAGTGGCCGTTTCATAAAACTGACCACGAATCTGGTTTCGGCATTAGCGTTAAGAATTAATTGTCCATCCAGGTCGACTCCTGACATATTTTTATATGCTCTGGGAGACTCCTTGACTATTTTAAATTCTCCGTCCGTCTCAACCTTATTTTTAGTTACAACTGAGCTAAGATTTGTTTTCAAAGCGATTTGTGTTCCCTGAGGAACATTTTCGGTACTAAAAACCCTTTCCAGGCCTGTCATGCCTTCTCCCGCCGAAAAATATTCCGGTTGCTCCGTAATAGAAACTTTTTTAGCATTCCAGCTTAGTTCATATAGCAACTGAGCATGTCCATTTACAAAGCGATGCCCCTTGTATTGGAAATCAGGTCTTAGCTCTTTTCCGTTTTCAATAATTATCCATGGAGATTCATATTGACTAATAAAATAGGCATCTCCGACGGTGGTTGGCTGTGGTCCATGAGCCGTCGTATAAACGGCACCATCGAATTCAACATTTCCTTTCCAGGCCTTATACAAAGCTCCAGTCTGGGTACTATAAGCGGTCCAGAGATTGTCATTGAGTGCAAGCGTAATCATCCTTGGCTTGAGATCCAAAACAGATCGAAATACCCAGGGACTAGAAGGCCGTTCAATCGTATTTTTTTTTGCTCCCTGCTCGTCCTTCTGACAAGCAAAAAATAAGCAAAGGCAAAAAAACAAAACACTTGTGGTTTTAAAAGTCGACTTCATAAAAATTGTACTAATTCTAAAGTTCCATTATGTATCAGAATGCTGTACCAACATTATACAACAATCTTATCTCGATTATTTCTAAAACAAATTCATAAACATCATCTCAAAGTTAATGACTGAACCGGATTAAATTCTATCCAGTCTAACATCACTATTTGTTTGTCCGTATTTTGAGCATTTTTAAAAATAACATATAAATCGTGGAATCCTGCCTGATCATCAAATTTAATCATAGATTCTCCAGGCTCATTTATTTCTGTTTTTCCCAATAAAGGTCCATCTATGGCATTCAGTCTAAGTTCTATTTCCCCTCCTATCTCCCGATCTTTCCGCATGCCATAAGCTAAAGAAATGGATTTGATTTCTGTGAAATCGAGGTTTTCAAAAAATAAATAATCGCCATTAAATATTTCTCTAACTGCACCCTCAGAAATTTCCACTGTCTTGGTACCACCTGTATATTGTTCTGCTTCTATTCGCGGACTTCGCAAATTGATCTGATCCCTTACAGTAATCGATTTGATTTTATCATTTCCCTTATCCGTATAACTAGCTATCAAAATGTATTGTCCTCTTTGTTTTTTATTGATATGATCTTTCATGACGAATACACCAGAAGCGGGATATTTTGAAACTACTTTTTCAGGTTTAGCTATGGTAAGAATATAAGAGGCGATCTCTTTTGCATTATCCAGATTAATTTGTGGATGAGCAGACATAACTGTTTCTCCCCAATTTCCTGCGCCGCCGCGAATAATTTTTTGAGCCAGATAGTCTTCAGCATTAGGATCGTTCTGATAGTGCTTGGCAATTTCTGTATAGGAGGGACCATTGACTTTAATTTTTTCAGCATGACAATTTTTACAATCCGATCCATCTATCAAGCGCTTCCCGAGGGGAGCCAGTGTTTTGACTTCCAATTGATGGCCCTGAGCCACCTGAGTGATATCATAGCCCTGATCCAGATAATCAATAGTAACTGAAATCTGATCAGAATCTATACTGCCATTCTCCGGGTTTCCATCTTCCAAATCTTTTGCACTTACTGTATAGTTCAGGTTTCGGTTATCCCAATAAAAGGATTGATTCCCCTCCAGCGCCCAAAATACTTCGGGGGCTTCATTACCTACCTGTATTTCCTGGGTAGCAGTCGAACTTAAACCACTAGGGTCGGTAACGGTCAAGCTCACAGTATAAACCCCCGGTTGCTCGAAAGTATATCTGGGATAGGCCGTGTAATTCACCGGTGAGCCATCTCCAAACTTCCATTCGTATTTCAGATTATCTTCGTCAAAATCATAAGACTCCGCAGCAGAAAAGATCGTTGTCAACGGCGCTCCGCCAACCGTTTTATCCGCAACAATTTTTGCGACAGGACCCCGGTTCCCTTTTACATAATCAATTTGTACCAAAGTAGCATCCAGGTTTTGAGCAAACCATTTTTGTCCATACTCTAACATATAAAGTTTACCATCTTTCCCGAAGAGCATATCCATCGGGCGATTAAATGTAGTATTCTGCATAAAGGGCTCTACTTTTATCATTTGCCCGGTCGAATCAAAAGAGATCAGGTATATCCAATGTCGCATCCATTCGTAGGTGATCAGTTTTCCATCAAAATAAGCGGGAAATTTTTCTTCTCCTTCATATTCATTCGAATAATAGATGGGGCCTGCCATAGGGTTCTTTCCACCAACCCCTACCCAGGGAAATTCTTTGGATCGATCATAGGAGTACCAAATCACGGATTCATTGACCAGTGGCAATTTTTTCAAACCGGTATTATTCGGCGATTCATTGATCAGATTTTGCGGATCAAAATAGTCTCCGGATACTTTGGTAGCAAAGTTATAGTCCCGATAAGCCTGGTTATTTCCGCGCGAGTAGGGCCATCCCCAATAGCCAGAAGCCCGGGCCTGATTGATTTCATCAATTCCTTTGGGCCCTCGCAGTTCACTATCCTCTCCGGCATCCGGTCCAACATCCCCCCAATAGAGATATCCCGTCCGGGAATCAATACTAAGGCGAAAGGGATTTCGACAACCCATTACATAAATTTCAGGACGTGTTTTGGCTGTACCCTCAGCAAAAAGATTACCCTCGGGAATCGTATAAGAACCATCCGGCTGAGGTTTAATTCGAAGAATTTTGCCGCGAAGATCATTCGTATTTCCGGAAGAGCGCTGAGCATCCCAGGGTTTTCGCCCCGGTCGTTCATCGATCGGAGCATATCCGTCGGAATCAAAAGGATTAGTATTATCTCCGACACCAATAAATAAATTACCCTCTTTATCAAACTCCAGTGATCCGCCCGAGTGACAACACTCTTTTCTTTGCACAGGAATTTCCAGCACTACTTTTTCAGTATCATAATAAAGGCTATCATTATCGAAAACGAAGCGGGAGATATGCTGTATCGGTTTATCTCCAAGCGGAGAGTAAAAGAGATAAATCCATTTGTTTTTTTCGTAATCCGGATCCAATGCAATCCCCAACAATCCGTCTTCAAATTCAGTATGTACCGGAAATTCTGTGATCAATTGAAGCATTTCCGTTTCCGGATGGTAAAGTTTGATTCCGCCTTTTCTTTCAACAAAAATAATTCGGCCATCCTCAAAAATGTCCAGCTCCATCGGCTCGCTCAAGTTTCTGGCCAGTATTTTTTTTATAAACCGGTTTTCGGCAGGTACTCTCTGGAAAGTCGCGTTTGAGTAATCTCTTTGATCATCCCCGATGGCATAGCGAATACCTCCGAGCAAGTGTTCATAAAACAGCGGTTCCGAATAAGATTCGGAGGTATGTCCGCCTCCGGTATAAAAAGCACGTCCTCCATCGTATTCATGGTAAATGGCAATGGGATGATGCTCACCGTTGGTTCCGCCTTCGTAAGATTTTTCATCCAGGTTAATCAGGACATTCACATCCGGATTGAGATTTTTATAATTATACCATTCATCTTCTCTTTCCCAGCTATCGGGGAGCATTTTTGTAGAACTATGCTCTTTATTAAGCACATCCATCCGGGCATGCCGAACATTAGGATCATTGGGATGACCATTAAAATATCCTCCTACTAGTTTTCCGTACCAAATCCAGTCATACTCTGTATCTGCAGCAGCATGTACGCCGACGTATCCTCCACCAGCCTGGATATAACGCTCAAAGTCCGCTTGTTGCACATAATCAAGGACATCACCGGTTGTATTCAGAAAAACAACCGCTGCATATTGAGCAAGGTTCTCTTCTCTAAAGTCTTTTGCATCTTCAGTAAGGTCCACCTGAAAACCATTCTCTTTCCCCATTTTTTTAATCGCCTTGATGCCGGCTTTGATAGATTCATGCCGATAACCTGTCGTTTTTGAAAACACCAAAATTTTAGTGTCTTTAGGTGTTTGACAAGCCGAGAAGCAGAGTACTAAAAGAAGTACCATCCATCCTTTAAAAAGTGAGGTAGTAAATTTCATCAGATAGTTATTGAACAATTTACACTAAGGTACTAATTCTATATAAAATTTAGCAAGAAAAGCCTCTGACGAAATAAAAATCTTTCAGGAATTTAACTTTTGGAAGATTATTGGGATATGTGCCAAGTCATTTAGCCACCACTCCATTCCTGGCCATCCAGTTGCGGATGTCTTCTTTTTTAATAGCTGCCGCCATTAAATCCGGAAAAAGATCGGGAGTACAGGCGAAAGAAGGAATTTCCATGGCTGCAAACTGATTGGCAATAGATTTATCGTAGGAAGGCGCACCTTCATCATTCAATGCCAGCAAAGTGATGAATTGTACTCCAGAACTCTTTATAGCCGATACTCTGCGCATAAGCTCAGACTCACTTCCTCCCTCAAAAAGATCGGAAACCAATATCAGTATCGTTTCCGATGGATTTTGCACCAAGCCTTCAGTGTATTTTAAAGCCTTATTGATATCCGTACCTCCACCGAGTTGTGTTGCAAACAATAAATCTACAGGATCCTCCAGTTCATCCGTCAAATCAACTACTGAAGTGTCAAAAACGACCATATTGGTTTTAACCGACCGCAGCGAGGCCATGACCGCCCCCAAAACGCCGGCATAAACCATAGATGCCGCCATCGAGCCACTTTGGTCCACGAGCAAAATAATATGCCGTAGCGATTGACCTTTTCTACCATAACCGATCAGGTTTTGAGGAATAATTACATCATGTTCAGGTTGATAATGTTTAAGATTTTTTCGGATGGTTCGATGCCAGTCAATTTCATTAGGCTTCGGTCTTCGGTTGCGTACCGAACGACTGATAGCTCCGCGAATAGCTTCTTTTAGAGGATTTTTGAGCCGTTTTTCCAGTTCCTCAACCACTTTTCGGACTACGGCCCGAGCAGATTCCCGGGTCTTGGCCGGCATTACTTTATTGAGGGAAAGCAAGGTAGCCACCAGATTGACATCCGGTTCGGCAGCTTCGAGCAATTCGGGCTCCATAAGCATTTTTTTCATACCCAGGCGATTCATGGCATCTTTTTGCATGATTTGTACAATGGATTTCGGAAAATATTTTCGAATATCTCCCAACCAGCGATTAACGTTCGGGGAAGAGCTTCCCAAGCCTCCTTTGCGATCCGCATCGTATAAGGCTTCGAGTACCTGATCAAGTGCACCTTCCGTACCTTGTAAATCAACATCATTCTCCGGGTCGGATTTTTGGCCCAATATCAATCGCCATTTTCGAATGCGCTCTTCCATTTGTCTTTTTAGGGTAAAAATAGAATTTTTGATATACTCTGTTAAAATGGATACGAAACAATTAAAGGAATTAATTATTAATAAAACATAAGATATCTATATCAAAGCTTATCTTGCAGCGCCAATAGAAAAGCAAAAGGATTTATAAGCGTGTCTAAAAAAAGTACGGAAAATCATTTTGACGATAAACAGCAGGAAGTACTAAAGTCCATCCGTATTTCCAGAATTATCCTTCCTATAATGATAGGACTTGGGGTGGTCGGGTATATGCTCTGGAAACAGTTTGACCCCAAAGAGTTTGCCAAGATCAACTGGAATAATCATACGATTTTTTGGGTTTTGCTTTCTTTAAGCTTTTTAGTTATCCGTCATATCGCCTACGCAAAACGCCTTCGAATATTGTCCGAAAAAGCTTTTTCCTGGCGAAAGTGTGTTGAACTTATATTCATCTGGGAATTCAGTTCCGCAGTTTCCCCTACCAGTGTAGGTGGCTCGGCAGTTGCTTTGTTCATTTTAGCACAGGAAAAATTGTCTACGGCCAAGACTGCAACTATTGTTTTGTATTCCGCAATTTTAGATACTATTTTTTTTGTGGGAAGTTTACCCATATTCTTTTTGATTCTGGGGCCAGATATCATCCGTCCCAATATGACAGGTTTTGATGATATCGATGGTTGGGGTTACACTTTTCTTGGGGCTTATCTTTTAATGATGACCTATGGCTCCATCTTTTTTTATGGTGTTTTTATTAATCCAAAACCCATTAAAAAAATCATTGTCGGTGCTACTAAAATTCGATGGCTCCGCCGGTTTCGACATAAAGCAATTGATTTGGGTAATGATATTATTGTGGCGTCCAAAGAGATGAAACGAAAAAACTGGAAGTTTCACCTCAGTGCTTTTGCCTCCACTGCCACAGCCTGGTCCTGCCGCTTTTTACTTCTTAATTGTTTGATCATTGCATTTGTAGATAGTACTCCGGTAGATTTTATGACTCAATTCAAGCTTTACGCCCGTTTGGAGACCATGTTTGTTATTATGGCTTTCAGCCCAACGCCCGGAGGTGTAGGGCTCGCCGAGGCGACCTTCGGTGGTTTTGTTACAGATTTTGTAACCAAAACACTAGCCTTGCCTATTGCCATTTTATGGCGACTAATGACTTATTACTCTTACCTTCTGATTGGAGCGATCATTATTCCCAACTGGATCAGAAATCTAATTAATGAACGAAAGAAGAAGAGGCTTTTGAGTAAAACAAAAATCGAATAGGACGCTTATAGCTGATCCGCTATCATTAAAGCCTTTATTGCACTTTCCCGATCATCGCTATTGTCCAGTAGTTCTTTAGCATATTGGTGTAATTGAAGCCTGGCTTCCGTTCCGTTTAAAATTGCTGAAATTGTTTCATTAGTCTTAAAACTTTCTACCACTTCATCATCCGGTAAGGCGGGAATTCCTGAAAGCTGTCCTAAATTATTTGCAGAAAGGATATTGCTGTTGCGAATACTTTCCGGTAATTGATCATAACCAATAGTCAACTGCATTACGGGTTGAACAATCGTTTTGATCGCCTCTCCACTAGCTCTTACATAATAAGCCCGACCGAGCCTTCCCATTAAATCTATTTTATGAGGATCAATGCGGTTTCGTTCATCAATAACAGATTCCGAAATATGCATATGCACCACATCACAGATAATGAGATGCCCCGCTCCCCCCTGATCGCCAAGCGTAATAATATCCCGAACTTTGCATTCCATTTGCACCGGAGATTCTTTAACTCTAAAAGGCCGGACAACTGTTGATGGAACCGGCGTCAGTCCGGCTTTAGCAAATTCGCTAACTTCGGTTGGAAAACTCACACTAGTGACAGCCATTTGACGAACAATGTTGTAATTTACTACATTGATAACCACCTCGCCGGTCTCTCGTACATTGTGCAAGGTATCCTTCGTTGTATTATCCACTACTTTTCGGTTGGAAGAAAAAACCAAAATCGGAGGATTAGAACTAAAGGCGTTAAAAAAGCTGTATGGTGCAAGATTGGGGGTGCCATCTTTGTCGACAGTACTGGCAAAGGCAATGGGTCTGGGAGCCACACTGCCTAATAAATACTGGTGCAAATCTCTGGTCGCTATTTCTTTCGGGTCAAAGGATAACATAGTGCGTTTTTTATAATTTGGTAAAGGTCGTAATTTACAAATTTTTGCTTAAGCCTCAACGGTTCCAAAATAAGCCTTATAAATTTTCTTTCTTGGTGCAAAGCCCATATAAATAGCCGGATACATCAAGGCCGTCATAATGCGATTATTCGCTTTGTACGTGATGTCATCGATAATGCAGCAGGTATCCTCGGTAAGCTTTTTGACAATATGTCGATGCCGCCAAAATTTCAAGGGATAGGGAAGCTGGATGCCTTCATCTACGAAATAAGCTTCCTGCTCATTGATGGCATCTTCAGTAATTATGCTAATCCATTCTGCTTTAATTGGACTTGTAAAACGGATATGTACCCGATCTCCTTTTTTTGAACCCGTAAATTCTACGATTTCCATTTCCCCTTGTTTAGGTTTAAGTGCTTCGAAGAGCTTCCTATCAAATCGCTCCATAACCAATTTGTAATTCCCTTTTACAATCGTTTCGATTTTTATATTCATTTTTTATCTCACTTATTTTATTCAAACATTATCTGCCATCTTTTGTTGAATTTCTATGAAAAAAGAGAAGTATCAAATGTGGATGGGGACGGCATTAAAAGCGGCTGCCATTTACAATATTATCTGGGGTCTCTGGGTCGTTTTGTTTCCATTACACTTTTTTGAGCTGACCGGGATGGCTAAGCCCACCTACCCGGTGATCTGGCAAGGTATGGGAATGGTGATTGGCCTTTATGGTCTGGGGTACTGGTGGGCAAGTTATGATGCAATTCGACACTGGCCAATTATTGCAGTAGGCCTTCTGGGAAAGATATTCGGTCCTATCGGTTTTTTTATAAATTATTTTATGGGACTCGTTCCAGCCGCTTTTGGTTTTACTCTAATTACTAATGACTTGATCTGGTGGATTCCTTTTTTCTTAATCCTAAAAGCGACACACAAAAATAAATGGGTGCTTCGGGGTGAGTAAATTTCTATTGCTTAGTTTCTTTATACTCGCCGGAACCAATCATTTCTGGCATCCCGATTTTTACCTGCCCCTAATTCCCGATTATTTGCCTTGCCGGCACGGGATCAATAAGCTTAGTGGAGCATTGGAAATTGTTTTTGGAACAGGTTTATTTTTTAAAAAAACTCAATATTATGCTGCTTTAGGAATTATTATCCTGCTTATTGCTTTCATACCATCTCATATTCATTTCATAAAAATAGATGCTTGTGTTCCCAATGGATTATGTGTCCCTTTATGGCTGGCCTGGCTCAGGCTTTTAGTAATACATCCCTTATTCATGTTTTGGGCCTGGAAGCATAGAAAATAAAGGATCATAAAATTTCTCTGACTTTCTGCTCTGGCTTAGCATAAGAGAGCCGGGCCAATTTTTGGGTACTATAATAAGCATCTAGTCCAGCACAGGTTATCGTGCCTGCTTTTTCAATAGCTAAAAATCCATCTTCTGCCATACAGGCATCCGGAAAATAAATTTCCTTTACCGCTCCAATAATCAATATCGTTCCATTCAACTCAATTGGAATTTCCTGCTGAAGCTCCAGTCCAATCTGGATATTACTCTCCGCTACATACGGTGCCGGAAAATCATTTTTACAAACAGGTTCCAAACCAACTTTTTCAAACTCAGAGACTTCAGCAGGATATTTCGCTGAAGTTTGATGTGCTTTTTTGAAAATATCGGAATGAATATGATTGAATGTAAAAAAACGTGTTGCAATGATATTATTATAAGAATCCCTAACTACCGAAGTTGGGCGCATGACAAAACCCATCAAGGCAGGCTTAGCTCCCAGATGTACGACAGAACTTATAATGGACAAATTTTTAATGCCGGATGAATCCACCGTGCCTAGCAGGTTTAGGCTTTTAAATCCACTTAGTGAATTAATCAAATTTGTTCGAAATAGTTTCCCCATTTTTGGGAAATCAGACTGCTTAAAATATCCCATCTTCTAAAAATATATTTGCTCCATTAAATCTCAAACCCTTAGTGTCGACAAACCTCCGTCTATGGCAATAACCTGCCCACTAATCCAGCTACTGTTTTCAGATAATAAAAATAAAGCCAAAGATGCTATTTCCTCCGGCTGGCCTATCTTTTTGAGAGGATGTCGATTGGCCGATGCTTCTATTTTTTCAGATGTGGAAAGCAATTTCTTTGCTAAAGGGGTATTGATTAAGGAAGGTGCTATACAATTTATTCGAATATTCGGTGCCCATTCAGCTGCTAAAGCTCTGGTCAGACCTTCTACAGCTCCTTTTGCCGCTGCAATGGAAGTGTGAAAAGGCATACCCTGTTGTACTGCTACAGTGCTAAATAAAACGACTCCTGAGTTTGTTCCCTTTTTCAACATTTTTTGAGTTGCATGCAGCACGCGAACTGCGCCCAACAAATTTACATTCAAATCTTCCTGAAACTGAGGTGCTTTCAAAGACCGAAAAGGCTTTAAATTAATACTCCCCGGGCAATATATCAGACCATCAAGGGATTCTGGCAGCCCCTCCGGATTGAATGCATCAGAAGTAATATCTCCTACAATATGTGTCAGTCCCGGGAATTCATGCAGGTTATTATCTGTACGTGAAACTACAAATACATTTGCGCCTTTCCCGGACAATTGCCGGACTACCTCCAGGCCTATTCCAGATGTTCCTCCTACGATCAGGTAATTTTTATCTCGCATAAATTCATTTTTATTTTACGACATTAGAAACAGGGTGGGTTAAAGAAGGTTCAGCCTTAAATTAATTATCGGCTTTCTCAAAAATGCTTACCTTAGCAAAAAGCACCTCTTTTTATGAAAATCCATTCAAAGCTACCTAATGTCGGAACAAGTATTTTCTCCCTTATGTCGGCATTAGCTAATAAGCATCAGGCAATTAATCTCTCTCAGGGTTTTCCGAATTTTGATTGTCCGCAGCCGCTTAAGCAGTTGGTTAACAAACATATGCAGGAGGGTAAGAATCAATATGTTCCGATGGCCGGCGTCCCTTTGCTGAGAGAGAAATTGGCTTCAAAGATTGAAAGCATGTATGGTCTCAAGGTGAATCCCGATTCTGAAATAACCATAACCGCTGGTGCTACCCAGGCTCTTTTTACAACAATTGCAACTTTTATAAAACAAGGGGATGAAGTCCTGTTAATAGAGCCGGCCTATGATAGCTATCGTCCTTCGATCCAAGTAGTCGGAGGTATCCCCGTGATCTATGAACTCAAAGCTCCGGATTATAAAATTGACTGGAATGAACTACAGTCCCTCATTAGTGAAAGGACTCGAATGATTATAATTAACACGCCGCATAATCCTATTGGAAAAACGCTAAAAACAACTGATCTGGAAGCTTTGCAGACGATCACTTCAAACAGTGATATTCTTGTATTGAGTGATGAAGTTTACGAACATTTAATTTATGATCAGGCGCTTCATCAAAGTGTTTTGAGATATCCAAAACTTTATGAACGAAGTTTAGCGGTTTATTCTTTTGGCAAGACTTTTCACAATACCGGGTGGAAAGTGGGCTATTGTGTTGCACCGGAATATTTAATGAAAGAGTTTAGGAAAGTGCATCAATTCAATGTTTTTTCAGTGAACTCCTTTGTCCAGTACGGCATTGCCGATTTTCTTGATGACTCCTCTGTTTATCTCAATTTGCCCGATTTTTACCAGCAGAAAAGGGATTTCTTTGAAGCTATTATGCAAAATACTCCTTTCATCCCTTCTCCTTCGGAGGGGACCTATTTCCAACTTTTTGATTATTCTCCTATCAGCGATGAAAATGATATAGCTTTTACCAAAATGCTTACAACAGAACACGGAGTAGCAGCTATCCCGGTTTCGGCTTTCTATTCAAGTGGACGACAGGATAAGATGATTCGCCTTTGCTTTGCCAAGACCGAAGATACCTTGCAAGCTGCCGGGGAACGGTTAATGGGACTAAAATAGAGGATTTACCGATTATAATTAGTTCGCTACAAGAAGTAAAAATGGAACATATAAAAAACAAATTAGCCTTTTTAGGAAAGGACCTGGTGTCACAGATCATTCAGGTCTCCTTTGTCAAGGAAATTCCAAAAGGGACCGAAATATTGAGAGAGGAACAATATGTAAAAGTATTACCCATTGTGTTAAAGGGTTTGGTAAAAGTATTTTCAAGGTTTAAAGAAAGGGAATTGTTATTATACTATATTCTTCCAAATGAAAGTTGCGTGATGTCATTATCAGCCAGTTTGAACAATGAGCCAAGCAGGATCTATGCAATAACAGAAGAAGATTCTGAAATTCTTTTTATACCTACAGACAGGATACCTAATTGGATAAAAAGCTTTCCAAGATTAAATAATTTATTTTACCAACAATATAATTTAAGATATATTGACTTGCTCAATACCATCCACCATGTTTTGTTCGATAAAATGGACAAAAGACTCTATGACTACCTGAAAGAAAAAATAGCCTTAACCAATAAGCAAGAATTAAAAATCACCCATAATCAGATAGCTAATGAATTGGGAACCGTAAGAGAAGTAATCAGTAGAGTAATGAAAAAACTTGAGATAGAAGGAAAAATCAAGCAAGAAGCAAATGGCATAAAAATTCTGAAATGGTGACTATAGTTACTGCATGGGAACAAATCCAATGGTATTTTTACAAGTGATATGAATAGAGAAAATGTCATAAAGCCCTTCATGGCATTATTCTAATCATTCAAAATTGTTTCACCTAAAATCACTTGCTTTATGAAAAAAAATATGGGAACAGCAGATAGAATTATCAGAGTGATAATCGCTGTAATTATTGCAAGCTTGTATTTTACAAATGTAATACCAGGAACATTGGGAATCGTCTTGATCGTTCTAAGTGTGGTATTTGTATTGACAAGTTTGATTAGTTTTTGTCCATTATATGCTCCCTTTGGAATAAGAACCTGTCAGAAGAAAGAAAAAAATTAAGTCAGCATCGAACAATGTGTAAGCCGGCAATAGCCGCTATATGCGGCTACTGCATTTGCCCTATTGTTATACGATATAAATGAAGAACAAGAAGTGATAAATCACGAGAAATATACAGAACTTCTTTAATGGCACAATGGGGTCAAACCTTTTGATTATAACCTAGCCATTGATTGGACGATTGAATTAATTCACAATGGAAAAAAATGGTGGACCAATAAGCAGGTTCGCTATTTATATAAAATACACGATGACCATACTCTAAGCCAAGACTATTACTCCGACCATTCAGCCTCTTTAACTTTATCAGCTATATCAACTTTTCACATCTTTTGGTACTATTCTTGGACAAGCTATTCAAAACACACTATTGAGGACATTACCATTCTTTTTGCTCCGAAGCAAATTTCATCTCGGAGAACACCATTTCACAGAATGATTTGACCTGAAAAGACGAATATGTTTTATCAAATAACACATAAATTCGGCAAACTTCCATCATTCCTGTTGCTGTTTTGCCTTTTCGTACAATCTTGTATCCCGCATAAGGATCTAATAAGCCTTAATGGTAATGAAGCACTACCCGAAAATTATGGCTCAGATAAGCTCATGTACACTTCCCAAACCCAGAAGTTTCAAGTTTACAAAATTCACGCTTATGATCAGCTTTTGATCAAGGTCAACGCTTTTGAAGGAAATACCGAAGAGTTTCTCAACAGAGAGTTCGAAGGAGGTGTAAACTCAGGACAGCAGCAAAATTTTGATCCGGCCACGCTTTATTTTAACACCTATACAGTCGATGCACAGGGATTTATCAATCTTCCCATTGTTGAAAAAGTAAAGGTTAGCGGCCTTTCAATAGCGGAGATTAAAGAAAAACTGAATGAAGCCTATAAACCATATCTGAAATTTGTTTCGAGTTCCGTCAAACTAGCCAATAACCGTATTACGGTAATGGGTGAAGTCAACAATCCCGGAGTGCATTACCTGTACAATGATCAGAATACGATCCTGGAAGCGATCAGTCTGGCTGGTGATTTTACGGATTTTGGAAACAGAAGAAAAGTAAAGCTCATCCGAAAAACGGACGAGGGCCTGGTAAGCGTGTATCTTAATATGCATCGCTCAGAGTTCTTATACTCTCCGTATTACTATATTCATCCTTATGATGTCATTTACGTAGAGCCCACAAGGAGAAAATCCAGAGATACCGGGGCCAATGCTACTGGCGTGATTCTGTCCGGGATATCGGTTGGTGTATTGATCCTTAACCTTTTTCTCAATAAATAATCCGGCTTTCTTAAATATTTTCCCTCCTTTCGCACCCAAAATGCTGATTTTCAGTATACCTAATCAGGAAAATTTGTCTGGAGCGCTATAGTACAGCTTTTTGAAAATAAAAATCATGGAATATTCCAAACCTAATACTTCCGGCGAGGTAAACCTCAAAAACCTCATCAAAAAGATTTTTGACAGAAAGATCTATTTTCTGATCAGTCTATTCATCTGTGTGATCATCGCCTATGCATATATCAAAATTGCGACGCCAATTTATGAGGTGAGTACTTCTCTTTTAATTGACCCTTCTGGTCAAAATCGTCAATTGGGGCAAAGTAAATATGTGGATGGAGGCATCGGTTTGATCGAAGCGGAAAAAAATCTCTATAATGAGATCGCCATTTTAAAGTCTTATTCCCTGATCGAACAAGCTTTTGAGGACCTGGATTTTGATGTTTCTTATTTTACCGGAAGTACTTTCAAAAAATCCGAGCATTATCAATATTTTCCTTTTGAAGTGGAAGTTGTGAAAAACAGGGCTCAGCTTTACGGGGCTTTATTCCAGGTAGAAATAATCGATACGGGAAAATTTAAGCTATCTGTCAAAACAAGGAATTTTAGTGTTTTCAATCCGGTAGATGAGACGATACAGGAAATGAAAAGCCCCTTTGAATTTTCAAAGGTTTATGGTTTTGGCGATCCGATCGAACACGATTTTTTTAATATAAAAATCAATAAGACTAACCTGTCAGCAGATACAGAAGTCTTTAAGGATAAAAAACTGCTGTTCCAAGTCCATAGCCTGCAAGGTCTAGCCAATGAATATTTCGAAAAACTGGAAGTTAATCAAGTCGATATTCAGGCAAGTATTTTAAAACTGAACGTCTCCGGCCCTTGTCCTCAGAAAGAAATTGATTTCCTCAAAGCTCTTTCCAGGGCCTTTATCAATCGAAAGCTTTTGGAAAGAGATGAGATTGCAGCGGGTAAAGAAAGCTTTATTCGCGCTCAACTTAAAAGCATCGGAGACTCCCTGCAGATCGCAGAAAAGAAACTCCAATCTTTTAAAAGTGGTACCAATGCCGTTGATCTTACTCGTTCCGCTTCGAATGCGCTGGATCGATTGCAAGCACTCGAAACAGACAAAGGTCAAATAGCTCTCAATATCAAATACTATCAATCCTTACTTAATTATATCAATGACAATCAGGCGATAGATAAAATCGTCGCACCTTCTGTAGCGGGCATCAATGACCCTTTGCTTAGCGAAAACCTTGTAGAATTAAAGCGGCTGCACAATGAAAAGACCCGCCTGGAATTTTATAAAGGAGCAAAGAGTTATGATATCGTTTTAATCAAAGAACAAATCGTCAGTACCACCAATGCCCTTAAGGAAAACATTCGAAACTTAATCAATACCGCCAGACTTCAACTCAAAGACCGGAATCAGCAAATTGCTCAGTTTGAGTCCACAATTAGTCAGCTGCCACAAAACGAAAAGCAATTAGTAAATTACGAAAGAGAAAGTACGCTTTACAGCAATATGTACAATTACCTCAATCAGGAATTGGCCAAAACAGGAATTGCCAGAGCAGAAGATATTTCTGATACAAAAGTGATCGACAAAGCCCGGCAACTGGGTGATGTTCCCGTCGCGCCCCAGAAATTGCTCATTATGCTGCTGGCAATTATCATTGGCTTTTTAATTCCGCTTATTGGGCTCATTTTTTCGGATGGCAGCCAGGATCGACTTCAAACAGCCGAACAGATTGAGCAATTTTCAGCTATTCCTTTATTGGCAAACATCGGGCATTTTAATAATTCGCTTTCCAGTCTGGCAAATTACAAAAGTGATCGGGAGAAAGAAGAAACCTTCCGCAATTTGAGCGCCAATCTGCAATTTAGAATCCCCGGAGTGGAGCATAATGTCATTGGGCTTACCTCAGCTTTACAAGGAGAGGGTAAAACGTTTTGTGCGCTTAATCTGGCTGTAAACTATGCCAATGCCGGCAAGAAAACCTTATTGATTGATCTGAATTTCAGAAATCCCGTTCTGGCCCGAGGTTTAAATCTGGAGCAGGTCCCCGATTTAAAAACTTATATTTTGAATGCTTCTTTTTCTGCCGAAAGAATATGCCATCAACACCAGGATATTCCAAATCTCTTCTACACCGTCACCAAAGCTCCTGAACCCAACCCACACCTTTTCCTAACTAATAAAAGACTGGACACTCTCATTACGGCGCTGAAATACGAGTACGATTATATCATCATTGATACACCGGCCATCGGACTCGTTTCAGATTATTTGTTAATTGCAAAACACACCGATATTAATTTATTCGTTTGCCGAAAAGGAAAATCGAATGTCAGTCATTTGAACGATATAGAAGAACTCATTCGAAAGGGATCAATGAAAAATCCTTTTATTGTTTTCAACGGAACCAGTACAAAAATAAAAGTCACTCCCGCTTATACAGAAAATAATTTCCCGGGCAAAGCAAATCCGGTTCAGCGTTTGCTCAATTTAAAAAAATCTGTTTCCTAAACCTATGGATCGGGAATTTCTAGAAGTCGAGCTCCCAGAAATGGATAGCATATATTTTTATGCTTATCTGGCTATGACTTTTTTGATCGCTCTAAGGTTGATTCTGAAAAGTCAGTCGAAATACAAAACGGAATTATTTTTTTTATCCTTCTTTTTAATTTCAGGAAACATTAGCGAATATTTGACTTTCAGTATACCGGGCGTTTCATTTTTTGAAATTCAGCCGGATCGCTTTTTATTTTTCCTGTTTTCGTTTTTTATTTTAAAAAATTTACTTTTCCCAAAAGACAGCATCAAGCTTCCTTTCGGTTGGTCAATGCCCTGGTTTAAAATCATCCTTTATTTTTACGTTTTTTTAGTAATTGCTTCGCAAGCATTTCACGTTTATCACAATGGAATAGCCGAGTTGATTACCAACATCGTTTACGCAATCAATATCCTGATCATTATGTACTATGTACGTACAATGACCGATCAGGAAACGATCAGGATTATCGGCACGACTATCGTCATCGGAGCGGTGTTAGCCAGCTTGGTCAGTTTGATTCAGTTTGCAGTCGATCCGATGTTCCTGCGGGTAGGGGATCAGCGTATTGCTTTTGGTGATATGCTGCGTTCGAATGGAATTTTTATCAGTGAATATCTCAATGCCTATTTCATCATCACCGCTTTATCCTGGGTGCTGGTCACTTATAAAAACAGCTGGTTAAAACTGTTCTTGTTCGTACTTTTTTCTTTCGGAGTTATTTGCGCTTTTCAAAGAATGAGCTGGTTGATCCTGAGCATTGTGGTTTTTATTTATATCGTTTTTATTGAAAAAGTGGCGGCCAGTAAATTAGTAGCGCTCGGACTTTCCGGAATGGCTGTACTGATTATAGCCTTCTTATTTTTTCGCTCGGACATCATGAACTCCACGCTGGTAAGGCAAAGGCTTTCGGAGCCTGTCAATAGCCGGGCCGGTTATTATACAACTGCGATCAATAATGTAGGGAAAAAACCAATTTTTGGTTTTGGCGGAAAAAATAATGAGACCTACTATTACAATATGCTGATGATCACATACGATCGGGATCGTGCAACAGGACTTACCGGCGATTTTCATAGCGGTTACTTTTCCACTATGTTTTATTATGGTCTGATTGCTTTTTTAGCTTTTGTAGCACTGGTCATTTCTTCCATAACTTTTTTCGCCCGGTTATTGAAAAAGCATTTGATATTTAGTATCCCCTTTCTGGTTGCCTTGCTTTATGGAATCGGTAACCTGACCAACACTTTTTTATTGGATGCTTTTCTCTGCATATTATTCGCTATACATCTCGGGATCGGTCAGCGTTTGAAAGAACTGCACCAGGAGACGAACGGGAAGCATCCTATTTTTGAGCTTGATAAAAAGAACTTATGGGTTTAATCGACCGGGCAAAGGAATTACTGGAGCGCGGTCATCAGCGAACCGTCAGAGCTAAAAAAAATATCCTGCTGGCTATCTTGTACAAAGGATTAGGGGTACTGATTGGCTTTGCCTACTTCCCAATTTCACTGGAGTATCTGGGCCCCGCCAAATTTGGAATTTTCCTGACTCTGACTTCTATCATAGACTGGTTTGCAGAATTTGATATTGGTATTGGAAACGGTTTGCGAAACCGCCTTGGGGAAGCCGTCGCAGATAAAGATTATAAACGCGCCAAAGGCTATGTAAGTACAGCTTACTTTGCCGTAGGAAGTATTTTCTCCGGAATTGCAATTGTTTTTGTGGCCATCAGTTTCCTCCTGCCCTGGACGGATTGGCTACAAACGGAGGCAGGAATGCATCGTGAAATTGCAATCGTGGCTATGCTCATGTTTTCGGCTTTTGCTATCAATTTCGTATCCTCAATGGTCTATCAGATTTTCTATGCTTTACAGCGGACAGCAATCGTAGACTTCTTTTCGCTTCTCACAAAAGCCTCTTTTTTAATTGTGATCATCGTTTTGATCTATTTCACCGAAGAGTCTCTTATCCTTTTCGGAGCAGCCAAGAGTATTACTTTTGCGGCTGTTCCGCTGATCGTAGGTGTATATTATTTCCGAAAAGAGTTTTTTTCCTTTGCTCCTTCTTTCCGAAAGGTCAAAAAATCCTACTTCAAGAGTTTATTTACCCTGGGCGCTCAGTTTTTTATTATAAAAATTGCAATGGTCATCATCCATCAAACTAATAATATCTTGATTGCCCGTTTTGTTTCTCTTGAGGGAGTACCACAATATGAAGCCGCTTACAAATATTTATCAATTTTTCTAATGCTGTTCGTTATTATGACGAATCAACTCTGGGGCGCCAGTATCGAAGCTTATCGGAAAAAAGATATGGAATGGATGAAAAAAACCGTCAATTCCGTTATCAAAATCTGGCTCGGCACACTCTTGCTTTCCATATTAATGATTCTGGTCTCTCCAATGGTTTTCAAACTCTGGCTACAGGACAAAATAGAAATTCCGCTGCTCCTGACTATTGTCGTAGCCATCTCTATAGCGATGACGAACTGGGTTAATATGTTTAATTTGATTCTCAACGGTACTGGCAAGATACGTTTGCAAATGTACGCCTGGATTGTCGCAAGTATTCTCAACATTCCACTCTCTATATTCCTTGCCAGAAATATGGAGTTGGGGACAATTGGTATTGTTTTAGGTACTACTTTTTCGATGCTACCGCTGATTATTTTATCGCCGATACAAGTCCGAAAGGTTTTAAACCTCCGGGATAAAGGAATTTGGGCGAAATAAGTGCCTCCAGGGCGAGCTAACAAGGTATTGAAGTGCAAATATCCAGTTTTGATGCTTGCTCCGGATACCTAAGAACAGTTTGTCTTTACCCATGAAGGGTGTAAACATCAAAACAGTCTTTTAAAATAAAAATATGAAAAGCCTGATGCTCATAGATAGTCTCGTCAAAGGCGGTCGTGAACGACGCCTGATCGAGCTATTGAAAGGTTTTAAAAACTATCCAAACCTGGAAGTGGCATTAGTTATCTTTTCCAAAAGAGTAGAATATCCGGAGATTTTTCAAATGAATGTTCCCATTCATTTTCTGGAGAGAAAGCCCAAAAAAGATCCAAGAGTATTTTACAGATTTTTCAAATTATGTAAAAAAGAAAAGCCGGATATCGTTCATAGTTGGGGTACCATGCCTTCGATTTATGCCCTGCCGAGCATTAGCTGGCTGAAAATTAAATTCATTGACGCAAGTATTGCAGATGCTCCGGACGACATGAACTGGCTCGACCGTCGCTATTTAAGAACCAGAATCATCTTTCCTTTTTGTGATGCGATCGTCGGGAATTCTCAAGCTGGTTTAGACGTTTATAAAGCGCCTCAAAAGAAGAGACACTGTTTTTATAATGGTTTTGATTTTAACAGGATAAAAAAGCTTGATAGGCCCGAAGAAGTAAGAAAAAAGTATAAAATCCTTCCCGGCATGCTTACCGGTATGGTCGGCGCTTTTTTCGATCGAAAAGATTATGATACCTATTTACGAGCTGCAATTGCATATCTGGATAAAAGAGATGATATGACTTTCCTGGCAATTGGAGCAGGGCCAAACTTACAGAAGTTTAAAACGATGATCCCTCCAAACTGCAAGGATCGAATCATTTTTACGGGTATGGTGGATGGCGTGGAATCCCTTGTAAATATTTTCGATATTGGGGTCCTTTCTACTTATACAGAGGGAATCTCCAATTCGATTATGGAATATATGGTTTTAGAAAAACCGGTAATCGCAACGGACGGTGGCGGAACCAAAGAATTAGTTATTGACGGAGAGACGGGCTTTTTAATACCGCAACGCGATAGTAGGATTTTGTTAAAGAAAATAATTCAACTTGCCAATGATCAGGATTTGCGAAAAGTTTTTGGTCAAAAGGGAAAAGAGAGGATTCATACTTTTTTTACACTGGACCGAATGGAAAAGGATTATTATAAACTCTATACAACTTTACTACCTGAATACAGGGGAGATGCAAGCTCCTCAAAGGACAATTTTCATTCAAGTACTAAGTTCCAAAAATCCTAGCAGATGATCTCAGTTTTTATTAATTCCCTGACTTCTGGTGGAGCTGAAAAAGTAGTGCTTACCTTATTGGAGCGCTTCAAGCATTCCGGTAAAACGCTGGAATTGATCCTAATTGAAAAAGAACGCTTCTACGAGCTTCCAAATGAAATCCCGGCGAATTATCTCACGGATTATGAGTCGATGGAAAACGGCATTCTGAAAATGCCCTACCTCTTTGTTTGTGCTTTTCGACTTAAAAAGTCTATCAAAAAACCGGGACAAATTGTACAAAGTCATTTGCTCCGTGCCAGTTTTATTAATGTTCTAGCCAAGCTTTTCGGTTCTAAACATCACGCACAGATTGTCGTACATTCCAGAATAAACTTTGATCACAAACCAATTTACTATCAGGTTATTGCCAAATGGATTTATCAATTCATTTTTCAAAGGGCAGATTCTGTTATCTCGATTTGTGAAGTGATGAAAAACGAACTGGATGAGTATCTCGATCTAAAAGATCATCCCATGCATCGGGCAATCTATAATCCGCATAATATCGGAGAGATTCAGCAAAGAGCAAAAGAAGCAGTACAGGATTTTGATTTCCATAATAACAAAAAATACATCATCTCAGTAGGCCGGATTGTCAAAGGAAAAAGGTTGGACGATCTGATTTATGCTTTCCAAAAGATTGAAAAACATCATTCGAATACCGAATTAATTTTCATTGGAGACGGTGACCTTCGTGGTCCTCTGGAACAGCTTAGCACTGAACTCAAAATCCAGGATAAGTTACATTTCCTGGGTTATCAACAAAACCCTTTCGCTTATATTTCAAGATCAGATATACTTGTTCTGACCAGTGAGCGGGAAGGGCTTCCCAATATTTTGATCGAAGCAATGGCCTGCGGAACGGCGCTTATTTCCTCAGACTGTATTTCAGGACCACGGGAAATTATTCATCCGGAATCCGATTTAAGCCGCCAGCTTAAAAATCAGATAGAGTACGGGGATTATGGTTTGCTCTATCCGGTCGGAGCCATTGATTTACTGGCCAGGTCCCTACAGTTGTTATTAGAAGATGATACACTTCGGCAGGAATTCATCAAAGAAGGTTTTGAACGAGTTAAAGATTTTGATCAGGTAAAAATTGCCGAGCAGTATCTCAGACTTTTTAATTAAGAGAAGGATGAATGCTTTACCTCTTATTGTAGAAAAAACTCCCATCCTTCTCGTATCCTTGTTAGTTATATGTTTTACTGAGTTTCTCCCAGTTCTTATTAGCTACTTTCACCAACTTGTCATGATTATTTTCATTTAGCCAAAGCTGCTGGGCATCCAATTCCAAGTTATAAAGAAACAAAAAGTACTTACCATTTTGACTTATAAACTTATTTGGATCTGGTCGAAATTTCGCACCGGCGTAAATGCCAAAAGCACAGAAACCTCCATACTGTGGTAAGTATTTTTCCGGATTTCGATCAAATTGTTTTTTCTGATCCTGTGAAGTAAAGTAATAAATCACTTTCTGATATTCCGACTTAAATTCTTTAAGCCCTTTTTGTGCTAGTCCCAAATCCGCATAAGACACTGGACTATACCCTTGCAATGCAATATTACTATTATCAATATTATTCGCTTTATTATCCTGACTAAAGCTTGTGCTACTAAATAAAAATATAGCAAGAATTAAAAAAATATATGATTTCATTTTTTTTGAATTTTAATTTAAAAAATAAGTCTTTTTCACTTAGGCTAGAAAGTATTCTTCTTTAATCACTTTGCCTTCATCATTCCAGATTCTACGGATGATTTCATGCCAGTAGATTTTACTGCCATCTTTCATGTCAAAATTAAAGGTGAATTCTGAAGCGGAAACATTACCCTCTACAATCGTATGATGATGTTGAATACCATTTACATTGGCAATAGCTCCAGTAAAAGTTTCCATTTTTTCGATCATTTGCCTTTTATCTGATGTGGTCACATCACGATAATCAGATGTAGCTGCAAGGTCCGCAAAAAATTTTGTGACGGCATTTACCATTGCACCTTGTTTTACTAATTCGTCCATTTCCTGAACTCGATTTTTTAGATTCATTTCGATAAATATTTTATTAATAATTGATAGTACAAAAATGAATCTAAGTCCTCAGAAATGTAGTACGAAAA
Source organism: Saprospiraceae bacterium (assembly GCA_028280415.1). Classification (GTDB taxonomy): domain Bacteria; phylum Bacteroidota; class Bacteroidia; order Chitinophagales; family Saprospiraceae; genus JAHDHW01. The sequence goes on along the minus strand of JANQLV010000023.1, from coordinate 404,804 downwards.
ATGCCCTAATGATTGTACTTTTTGTTTTTGTATTCGGAAGGTGTTAGGCCAGTCTGGTGCTTGAAAAATGCAGAGAAATGATTAGCCTCTTCAAAGCCTAACCGAAACGCAATTTCGTTGACGGGAATTTCATATGCCAGCAAAGATTTTGCAGTATTAATAATTTGCTGCCGAATTAATTGACCAATTGAGATGTTTAGTTTCTCTCTGACCTTTCTGGAAATCGTTTTAATTGACATACTCATCTTCTCTGCATAAAAACCTACAGTATGTTCTTCCTTGTGATAGTTTTCTAATAAATCATATAAATCCCTAATAAAAGAATCTGTCCGTGCAAAATCAAATTCTTTTCGGAATTCTATTGGACTCTTTCCGGAATTATTTTTAAACTGCCGATTGAAATATGCCGGATCTTTAAAGCCTAAACCATAAGCGATTTCCTTGATGCTTTTATCGGTAAATACAACTTCTTTTTTACTTTCTAAAAGTCTTTTTTGATGTAACAGTGATTTTATCGAAACGCCTATTTTATTTTTGTAAAGGGCTTGTGCATTATGTCCGTTAAATTTAATCAGGCGGCTCATCTGTTCATTAGAAAGGTTATTCTTATATTTTCTATCAATGATATCTTTTACTTCGAATATAATATGATATTCTTCCTTATTAGCCTGAAAAGGATTTTGCCAAAACCATTGTTCGGATGAAACGTCAATAATTTTATTTACATGATCGGAGAAAACAGTATCGTTAAGATATTTTTGGCAATCTTCACATTCTGCAAAATTGATATAGCCCAGCTCGATCAAATGCTTAAATAACACACGGACATCTTTATTATAAAAAATGATGTCGTCGGGAAATTCAATCTTTCGAACGATGAAGTTTTCGCTTAGAAATTTGATATACTGGCCCTTTTCCAGAAAAATTATTTTATCATTCCAATCGTGGTAAGTCTTAAAGTCAACCTGAATCCCTCCGAGTCCTTTTAGGATATGAAGCAAGGTATATTTTTCAATGATATAAACCTTATTAATTTCCGGTATTAATTTGGTCACCATAGTATCTCATCTTTATCCGAAGGTAATCATAAAAACTATTTCTTTACACAAATCGATAAGTAAGCATCCCTTCTCCTTCGTCATTAATACTTCGCCAACCATTTCGTTCAAAGAATGATTGTGCTACTTCATTTTCACGTTCTACGTAAGCCAGCCAATATTCGTTCGATTTTAATCTAAATTGCTGCATGATCAAAACCAATACTTTAGAACCAATCCCTTTTTGCATAAAATCGGGATTTACTGCAATATTACTGATTACATATGCTGGTTTTTCTGCAATAGGTAAGACGACACCTGCTACGGCTAATAATACTCCGTTTTGCCGGATGGCAAATTCCTGCCCCGTTTTATCTTTCTGAACAAATTCCAGCCACTCTAAATCGACATCTCCTAAGGCGGTGCTAATCCTTGAATCAGAAAACCAGGTTTTGTATTCCTGATAATCGTCGCGTTTAAATGGGCCAATTTTAAATTCTTCTGCAAACATAAAAAGGGCTCTATGAATAAAAGGTAATGAGACAAGCAAGCGCTTTTAAAAAAACCTCGACCGTTGGATTACGGCATCAATCACGGTCATTCCTTGCGAATGATTAAAGGAATGGGTCCGCGTCAGCTTTTGATCCCAGTCCGGACGAATATTCAAGATACACTTTTCCTGATAATCCGTTTCCGTCAATACTTCAATTTCATTGAGATTAAAGCCAAAGCCATACTTTCTTGCACAATCCTGCGAAGGGCGAATAATTTTTCCATGCTCTTTGTAAATATTTCCGGCCGGTCGAGCGCGCCGCACATCAGAAACAATTGGATTCTGTGGATGAGCCTGCCATTTTTGAGTAAAGGGCGTATCCGAAAAAAACAAGAAGAGTTCATCATTATGACCACCACCCTGATGCTCTGTCAATACCGTAAAAAGCCACCATTTATCATTGTGGAAATACAGGGTCGTATCAAAGGCATTTACGCCTTCCATGATATTCATTTTATGCTCCCAATGAAAAGGAAACTGTTTACATTCATATAATTGTATCGTACGATCCTGATAGGATTCAGGAATCATGTAGTAGGTTCCATCTTTTTCGAAGATAAAAGGATAGGACAAATGATATGGCTTATCAAGTATTATCGTAGGACGCCCTAGTGTTCCATCTTCTGCAATTTCTAATACACTCAAATGTCCTTTGTCCGTTGCAAAGGGTAATTCTTCAAAAAACAGATATTGACTTCCTTCGTATTTGACTAAAAAGGGATCCGCCCAGAATCGATCTTTGGGGGGCAATATTTTTTTGAATTCTTTAAAGGCTGTCGAAGCCCTTCTTTCCCGATCCAGCAAAAGTATCCATTGCTCCCGATATGCTATTTTCCGAAAAGCTTTATAAAGCATTCGGTTAAAATGCTTGGCCAGATTAATTATCCCCTGAAAAAGGGTAGGATAATTGTCTTCTATTCTTATGCTTAAAGATTCCTTTGTTTCTTTATAATCAACTTTTGGCAATGCTCCGATTCCTTTTTCACTCAATATCCGCAAAGCTCTATAAGCCAGAGAAGTCAACTTCCATGCATGTTCGTTTCTCGACCTTGAGATCGACATCGAAGGCATCATTGACCAGGTTTGATAAATTATCTGGCGCTCTTTTGTCAAAAAGCTATCAAAGACGAGGGTAGAAGCGATTACTTCCTGTTTTTTAATAAACTCCCAATACCCTAAAAAAGCCCAACTCGTATCCATCCTAGCGCCGTGTAAAAAATATAAAACACCCGTGGATAAATAATTATTCAATGCTTCGACTAAAGGCTTGTCACTCAACCACAGCAAAACATCCAGTTCTAGTGTCTTCAAACAAGCAGCATTTTCAAATTTTACTTTTGGAAGGTCCCCAAAAGCTACTGTGCTTGTCGATATCTCAAAAGCATTAGGCTGAGGTTTAAAATAAGCCTGATCTAGATTTAGGTGCCTTTGCCAAATTCGAGATGATGGCACTTGCTTTTCTTCAAAATAGAGCAGGCATTCCAGATCGAGTATCTTACTTTCCAGCATCTGCTGTATCAAAGTATATTCCCAGGCCCGGGGCAGCGGATCATCCATTACAATCCCTATTTTGAGTCTATTTTTCATAATCGGATCACAAAATTCCTAAACAGTATAAAGCCAAAGAATGTACCAAGTGCTATAAAACAGATTTCACAGGACTCAAAATGTTTCCGCTACATGCTTAAGAGCTATTATCAATCTCCGATTCAAATACAGGACTAAATCTTACAACGATACATTCTTATTGCTTAGAAGAAGCAAAAAAATCTTATCTTTTAGATATCAGAATTTTATCCAGATGTCAGACTTTCAGATATCAAAAATAATGACAGGGGGCGTGAATTCTTTCTTCATGATCCTTCGGGTGTCCTCTGGTATATAGGTACATTTTTATAAAACCCTTTCACCTTTTCCATTTTCTTATTATGAAAAAAACATCTTTATTCCGCTCCTTTTTAGCCCTTTTATTTTTTAGCTTCTTTTCCTGTTCTCAGGAAGCTTCCGGCCCCACTGATCCTGATCGGGAGGAATGGATCAACTTATTTGACGGATCAGGAATGCAGGATTGGACACCCAAATTTGCCGGATATAAGCTGGGCGAAAACTTTAAGAATCGCTTTGTTTATAAGGATAGTTTGCTAAGCGTAAGATACAATCCACAAGATTCCTTCCAGACACATTTTGGTCATCTTTTTTATAAGGACAAATTTTCCTATTATAAATTAAAAGCGACTTATCGTTTTGTTGGAGAACAAATGCCCGGAGCTCCGGCTTGGGCATTTCGAAACAATGGCTTAATGCTACACTGCCAATCTCCTGAAAGCATGGGCCTGGAGCAGGATTTTCCCATTTCTTTAGAAATGCAATTGCTGGGAGGAAATGGTACAGACGAAAGGTCAACAGGTAATCTCTGTTCACCGGGCACACATGTCATTATGTACGATACATTATTTACGCCGCATTGTGTTAGTTCCTCCTCGAAAACCTATCATGGTGATCAATGGGTCAGGGTCGAAGCTTTAGTTTTGGGAGATTCCCTGATTCGTCATATTGTTGAGGGAGAGCCCGTACTCGAATATAGTAAGCCCATCATTGGCGGTCGATATGTCAATGGACATGATAGCAGTCTGGTTATAGAGGGAAAAGCGGTTAAAGAAGGCTATATTTCTATTCAGGCCGAAACACATCCGATTGATTTTCGGTCTATCCGATTGCTCAATCTTTGTGGCTGCATGGATAAAAAAGCCAGGAATTATAAATCCTATTTTGTAAAAGCAGATAATTCCCTTTGCATTTATTAAGAAGCTTTCGATAAAAAACAATGTTAAAAGGAAAGATAGAGACAAGATAAGCAGCAGGAATTGGAGAAAATGTAAATTACTATAGAAAGATTGCTAAAAAGCTATAGGTAATCCAACAAACCTATTATATGTATTTTTAAAATATTTGACTCATCAAAATATTTAATTTACTTTTGTGGAGTCGGGCCAAATTGGGCTTTGTCAATTTCCCCTTATACCAATACTTACATCCCCTCGGAATATTCCGCAATTATAAGTTAACCTTCCCCCCTTCGGTATAACTCTTTTGTGGACTATCAGCATTCGTAATCTTACAATTTGAACATATCTATGATACCAAAAAAACAACATGTTGTTTTTTCGAATATTATTATTGAATTTCTCCTGCTGAACCTCAGCGTCATTTCCGTTTTTTTTATAAAAAATTTCCCTTTTGAAGCCATTAACTTCGTTCCTGGCGAATTAATCACACTTCTATTAATATTTAACGGGGTTTGGGCCCTTATCCTGCTCATCAACCGGGATCAGGATTTTTATATTTCAAAAGGAAGCCGGAAAAAAATCAAATCCTTTATCCTAAGCACCTTTATGTTCATTGGTATTCTATCTACCATTGCCATCATTTTTAAAATTGAATACTTCAATCGAACTACTTTCATTTTTCCCATTTTGATCTTTTCTCTGGCTAATATTATTTCTTTTAGCTTGTTTCAGGATATTTTAAAAAGAAAGAACAAGGCCGCTTATGAATCCAGCATATTGCTCATCGGTATTGGAAAGAAATGGAAAAACACCCAATACTTAGTAAAATCGATCCGGGATCAAGGTTATGGTATTATTGGCTTTTTAGACGATTTTCGTTCTAAAAATACGATTGAAGGATTAATCAATCTGGGCAAGGTCCGTAATTTGCAGGCTATTTTGGAAAACCAGATTGTCGATGAAATTTTTATTGCCGGAGGCGCTTTAAGTGAAAAAGCAATTAAAGAGATCATCAAATTAGCAGATTATAAAGGAATTCGGGTAAATATTATTCCGGATACGCCGATACTTCCAGGAAGTACTTTGAAACCCTATAGCCTCGACGGGTTAACCCTGTTTCAATATCGACAAACACCGCTTGACAATTTTAGTAATTTCTTTCTGAAAAGGATTTTCGATATATTCTTTTCCCTGACCGTTTTGATTTTGTTATCACCTATTTTTCTGATCATCGGAATCATTATTTATATGGATGGGAAAGGCCCTGTTTTCTATACTCCTTTGCGCAAAGGAGAATCCGGAAACGTTTTTAAATGTTATAAATTTCGATCCATGTCCATTTGCGATAATCCCATAAATGGTACGAAGTCCACTGTAAAAAATGATCCACGCATTACCAAAATAGGAAAGTATTTGCGCAAATATGACCTGGATGAATTGCCTCAGTTTTTTAATGTTTTAAAGGGGGAAATGAGTGTTGTAGGGCCGCGTCCACATAGGGTCAATCTGGATAAGGACTTTCGAAAAATTGTCAATGATTATATGGTTCGACATTATGTCAAACCCGGAATTACGGGTTGGGCACAAGTTAATGGCTGGCGCGGACCTACTCTTACAAAAGAGCAAAAGCGCAAAAGGGTATGGCATGACCTCTGGTATATTGAAAACTGGAAGTTTACGCTGGATCTCAAAATTATCTTTCTCACCGTTTTCAGCCGAAAAACACGTATCAACGCATTCTAATAATCCAACCGATAATGATTCCTCAATCCATCCATTTACCATCTTTCCTTTTTTTGCTTTTGATTGCATTTTGTTGTAACAGTCCTTCTGCAATTGATGATGAAAGATATACCGGATCGAATGAATCTGCTTTCGGTAAAGATACGATCATAGAATCGCCCTCATCAGATTCCAACAATCCTCTTTCAAAGCCTAAAATCTGGAATTGGGAACAGGTTGATATCCCTGCTTATAGCTGGCCGGAGGGTACTGCTTTTGGAGATGGCCTATTTGTCGACGTTGCTTTTGATCCACAGGGGGTAACACATTCCGGTAATCAGTTAAGGTTTTATATTGATCCCCTAAACGCGCCACAAGGAATGCCAAGCGATTTTAATTACAGAAGCGAAATTCACACGGCCCCCTGGCCAATCGATCATCCTTTGGGAACAGAACAATGGATGGGCTGGGAATATACTTTTGGAGATGATTATGTTATTGATCCAACTTCTCCTATCACAATTTTCCAGAATCACCCCGGTATCCGTGGTCTTTCGCCACAAATAGAATTGGAACTCGCCGCTCTGGATTCACCGCGCCCGGCGCAGGGAGGAGAAATACAGGTAGTGAACGAAGCCAGTTCTGACCGAATTGTTTATCCTATCAAACCAAAGGCCGGAGACCGCCTAAAAGTAGTTATCCATGTAATTTATGGCTTGGGGAAAGAAGGCCTCTTACAAGTATGGCTTAATGAAACACTTTATTATAACAGAAAAACATCTACTGTGTATGAAGATTATCCCTGGGGCGGAAACAATAAATGGGGGATTTATCATCATACCTTCAACGATAGTGCTGCCGATGTTCAATCTTCGCTGGATATTGGTGCAGGAAAAATGGAACTTTTCATGAGTCCACTTCGACTACTTACCCGCAGCCCTGATCATCCCGAATATGGTCTTGATGCTTATAATCTTGTAAAACCCGATTTTTAAATAATTAAGCAACTTAGCATAAGCAAATCCGTAAACCCTCGTGTAACTCCGTGTTTACGTTGTGACCTTTGTGTCCCATTATCCTTACGAACTAAATTTTTTACATTGAAAATATTAATCACCGGAAACCTTGGCTATGTGGGCCCGGGGCTTATCAAAGAACTTAGAAAATACCATCCCGAAGCAACCTTAATTGGTTACGATATTGGTTATTTCGCAAAGCACATTACTAATGTGAGTATCTGCCCTGAATCCTTTTTAGACGTACAGTATTATGGCGATGTCAGAACTTTTGATGAAAGCATCCTTACTGGTGTCGATACCGTCATTAGTCTGGCAGCCATTTCCAATGATCCAATTGGAAATAAATTCGAACAGGTTACGCTGGATATCAACTACAAGGCCAACATTGAAATTGCGAAGATGGCCAAGCGTAAAAAGGTTCGCAAATTTGTTTTTGCATCCAGTTGTAGCGTTTATGGCGCCGCGGAAGACGCTCCCAGAACAGAAAACTCTGCCCTTAACCCACTAACGGCTTACGCCCGATCCAAAGTGATGTCCGAAGATGCACTTGCCGAATTAGCAGATGATACCTTTCAGGTTACCTGCCTGCGTTTTGCTACAGCTTGTGGCATGAGCGAACGGCTGCGACTGGATTTAGTCATCAATGATTTTGTTGCAGGGGCACTTACTTCCGGCGAAATTACTATTTTAAGTGATGGGACTCCCTGGCGACCTCTAATCAATGTCCTGGATATGGCCAGAGCTATTCGCTGGGGTTTTGAAAGAGAAAAGGATCAAGGAGGCAATTTTGTGACCGTCAATACCGGGAGCAATGATTGGAACTATCAGGTAAAAGACCTAGCTTTTGCGATCAAAAAGATTCTACCCGAAGTAAGTGTTTCAATCAATGAAAATGCCGAACCGGATAAGCGTTCGTACCGGGTAAACTTTGATCTATTCAAAAGTCTTGCCCCTGATCACCAGCCCAAATATGATCTTAATCGATCCATTCAGGGCTTAATCGATGGTTTGCGTGCCATACAATTTAAAGATGCAACCTATCGCCAATCCGCACTCATCCGGCTCAACGTTATCAATAAATTATTACAACGTGGAGAAATGGACAGCCAGCTAAATCTGGTAGGATGATTTTTAATAAAACACCTCTACAAGGAGCATACTCCATTGATCTGAGCCCTTTTGAAGACGAACGGGGGCTTTTTGCACGTACTTATTGTGAAAAAGAATTTCAGGCGATTGGTCACCACAAGAATTTCGTACAGTTCAACCATTCACGTACCATTTATAAAGGAACCATTCGTGGCCTGCATTATCAAAATCCTCCTTTTGCCGAAATTAAATTGATCCGATGCATTAAGGGCGCTGTTTATGATGTTTTGGTTGATATTAGAAAAAACTCTCCAACATTCCTGCAATATTTCGGTATTGAGCTTTCCGAACAAAATATGCGCATGATCTATATCCCCGAAGGGTTTGCACATGGATTTCAGACTTTGGAAGACTATGCCGAATTAATTTACCATCATACTGCCTTTTATAGCCCAGGAATGGAAAGTGGTTTGAAATTTGATGATGAATTACTTGGAATTAATTGGCCACTTCCTCCCACCATTATTTCCAAAAAAGATCAACAACACCCCCCTTTGAATAAAACATTCACTGGAATAGAAATAGGATAATGATCTCAGTTACTGTTTAAGTCCATTAAGCTTAAAGAGGCTGTGATTTTTCATTGATCTATAATAACAAACATATATGTCTACCTTAGGATCACACCATATCCATAGCAGGGGCAGCAAATGCCGTTTTTGTGCAAGTCCTTTACAACACAGCGTTGTGGATCTAGGTATGTCTCCACTCTGTCAAAAACACGTCAAGCCAGAAAATGCCAATAAGCTGGAAAAGTTTTTTCCACTGCACGCTTTTGTATGCCATTATTGCTGGTTAGTACAGCTAGATGAGTTTGCCTCCCCGGAAGAGATTTTTGCTGACGAATACGCTTATTTTTCTTCATATTCTGATAGTTGGTTGCAACATGCGAAAAACTATACGGAAAAAATGATTACTGAATTCGATATCGACGAAAATGCACTAGTTGCCGAAATTGCCAGTAATGATGGTTATTTACTTCAATGGTTTGCAAAAAAAGGGATTCCGGTACTGGGCATCGAACCCGCTGGAAATTGTGCAGAAGTCGCCAGATCAAAAGGGGTAAGAACCGAAGTTCGTTTTTTTGGTATTGAAACCGCTAAAGCACTTTCTGAAAAATATAAAAAAGCCAGTCTTTTGCTTGGTAATAATGTCCTCGCACATGTTCCCGATATCAATGATTTTGTGGGAGGCATGAAAATCATGCTGGCTGAAGGGGGAATTATCACCATGGAATTCCCACATCTGCAAAGATTAATTGAAGAAAACCAGTTTGATACCATTTATCACGAGCACTTTTCTTATCTCTCTTTCACAACCGTACAGCATATATTTGCGCATCATGGAATCAGGCTTTTCCATGTAGAAGAATTACCCACACACGGCGGCTCAATCAGAATTTTCGGAAAACACGAATCGGATGAATCCAAACCAGTCAGAGAAAGTGTAAGGGAAATGCTTGAGAGAGAGGAAGCTTTGGGTTTTAAAACGCTGGCATTTTACACCCGGTTTGAAGAACAGGTCAAAGAGACTAAACGCAAGCTTATCGAGTTTTTAATTCAGGCTAAACGCGCCGGGAAAACTGTCGTCGGTTATGGTGCGCCCGGAAAAGGAAATACCCTGCTCAATTACTGTGGTATTCGAACAGACTTTATCGATTATACGGTTGATCGTAGTCCACATAAACAAGGCAACTTTCTGCCGGGTAGTCGAATCCCGATTTATGCCCCCGAACATATCCGGGAGACCAAACCGGATTATGTACTCATTCTCCCCTGGAATTTAAAAAAGGAAATTTCAGAACAGATGTCATTCATCAGGGACTGGGGTGGAAAATTCGTCATCCCGATTCCAGAGGTTCAAATTTTAGATTAGTAAACCCCATGAGAATACTAAAGAATTAATTTTATGAAAGTAGTACTATTTTGTGGCGGGCAAGGCACTCGTCTAAGAGATTATTCGGAGACTATTCCCAAGCCTATGGTGACCATAGGCTATCGTCCAATCCTATGGAACGTGATGAAATATTATGCACATTTTGGACATAAGGATTTCATTCTCTGCCTTGGCTATAAAGCTGATAAGATTAAGGATTATTTTATCAATTACGACGAAACAATTTCCAATAATTTTGTCTATACGCTCGGTGGCAACCGTATTGAATTGCTCAGCTCAGACATTGATGACTGGAAAATAACCTTTGTTGATACGGGGATCGAATCCAATATTGGTATGCGCCTGATGCGCGTCCGGGAGTATCTGGAAGGAGAAGATATGTTTCTCGCCAACTACTCAGATGGGCTCTCAGATCTTCCTTTGCCAACCATGATCGCTGATTTCAAGTCCAAACCCGATATGGTAGCCAGCTTTATGCGCTATCAACCCAATGAAAGTTTTCATGTGGTAGAAGCCGACGCCTCTGGCCTGGTATCATCCATCCATTCTATCGCCGGAACCCAAATCTCCATCAATACGGGCTATTTCGTATTGAGAAAAGAGATTTTCGATTATATGGAATATGGAGATGAATTGGTGGTACAACCCTTTCACCGGCTTATTGAAGAAAAGCGCCTGACCAGTTATCAACATACCGGTTTCTGGAGAGCAATGGATACGTTCAAGGATAAAATGTATCTGGATGATCTTCAGAAAAAAGGAAATACGCCCTGGGCCGTCTGGGATAAAAATGATAGCCATTTTATTAAAAAAGCAATATGATTTTTTCCCAGTTTCGAATTAGGCCCGAGAAGGGTTTGAATATTTTAGCAGTAGGCGCTCATTGTGATGATATTGAAATTGGGTGCGGTGCAACCTTGCTAAAACTTTTCGGGCAATATCCGGTCCGTTCAATTAAATGGCTGGTTTTCGCATCTAATGAGCAAAGAAAAAAAGAGGCAATTGTAAGTGCAGAAGCTTTTTTAGAAAATATTGAAAACAAAGAAATTATTGTACTGGATTATCGGGACGCTTTTTTAGAAAAATCAAAATTTGAAATCAAGGAACAATTCGAACGTATAAAAAAGTCCTTCGATCCTGATCTTGTTTTTACGCATTATCGGCATGATCGCCATCAGGATCATCGTCTATTATCAGATTTGGCCTGGAATACCTTCCGAAGTCATTTGATCCTGGAATACGAAATCCCCAAATACGATGGTGATCTGGGCATACCTAATTGTTTTTTTCATATCTCTCCGGAATTAGCTGAAAAGAAAGTTCAAATCCTGCTGGACAGTTTTGAAAGTCAAAAAGGTAAACACTGGTTTGATCGAGAGACCTTTTTGTCCCTCATGCGCATCCGGGGTATGGAAGCCGCAGCTTTAGATAAATATGCAGAGGCTTTTCACATTAGAAAACTCATCATGTAAATATGGTACATAGAAAACAATTTCACCAATCTCAAACACTTCGAAAAAGAATCCATCAGCTCATTCCGGGAGGTAGCCATACCTATGCAAAAGGTGATGATCAATATCCTGAATTTCAGGCGCCTTATATTGCCCGGGGCAAAGGAGCAAATGTCTGGGATGTGGATGGCAATGAGTATATCGAATACGGGATGGGTTTGCGAGCTGTCAGTCTTGGACATGCATACGAACCGGTAATTGAAGCAGCTTACCGGCAAATGAAACTAGGCAGTAATTACAGCCGCCCTGCTAAAATAGAACTGGACACAGCGGAAGCTTTTCTGGAGCTTGTCCCCGGTGCAGAAATGGTAAAATTTGCCAAAAACGGTTCGGATTGCACCACTGCTGCCATTAAGTTAGCCCGGGCAGTTACCGGTCGGGATATGATTGCCATTTGTGGAGATCATCCCTTCTTTTCCATCGATGACTGGTTTATGGGGGCTACTGCTATTAATGCCGGTATTCCACAGTCAACTATCGATTTGACACTTAAATTCAAATTCAATGATATAGAGAGTGTTCAGGGACTTTTCGAAAAGTATCCCGGAGAAATTGCCTGTATTATCATGGAACCGGAGAAATACGAGCCGCTGGATATGAAGTTTGTTGAAGACTTACAGGTTCTATGTAAAAAAGAAGGTTCTCTATTTATTCTCGATGAAATGATCACGGGTTTTCGCTGGCACTCTGGCGGAGCGCAAACACTTTATAATATTCAACCGGACTTATCCACCTTTGGAAAAGCAATGGGTAATGGTTTTGCAATTGCCGCCTTAGCCGGTAAAAGGGAATTTATGGAATTAGGGGGGCTCTACCATGATAAAGAGCGGGTATTCTTACTTTCCACCACACATGGCGCAGAAAATCATGCTTTAGCGGCAGCGATGGCCGTCATGAAAACCTACAGGGAACAGCCGGTAATTTGCCAGATGAAAACAGAGGGAGAACGCTTAAGAAAAGGAATGAAGGAGGCTATTACCAGGCATCAACTCAATGGATACGTGGGCATACATGGTCATCCATCCTGTTTGGTTTTCTCCACAAAAGATCAAGATAAAAAACCTTCTCAACCCTACCGAACTCTCTTTATGCAGGAATGTATCAAACGAGGTTTACTCGCACCGAATCTGGTAATCAGTTATGCCCATAAAAGCGCAGAAGTGGCTCGCACGATTGCTATTATCAATGAAGTGCTGGTGATTTACCGACGGGCACTGGAAGAAGGAATTCACACCTATTTGGAAGGCCGATCTGTTCAACCTGTTTATAGAAAGTGGAATCATGAGCAAAGCAACAGGACAAAATAAAACTTTTCCAATAGGGGAGCGCTTATTTGCCTTATGCGAGCGCTTGTTCCCGATATGTCGAAGCATCACGGGGGATGGTGTTCGGGAAACGCTCTCTATTTTAAAAGAGTATATCAATCTGGAAATAAAAGAAGTAGCTAGTGGCACTAGCGTTTTTGACTGGGTTGTTCCAAAGGAATGGAATATTCGGGATGCCTGGATTAAAGATGAGCAAGGTAATAAAATTGTCGACTTCAAAAATAATAATCTACACATTCTCAATTTCAGTTCTCCGGTTCATGGCAAGATTGATTTGGCAACTTTAAAAGATCATTTATATACATTACCGGATCAACCAGTATTAATTCCCTATCGCACTTCGTATTATAAAAAAAACTGGGGCTTCTGCCTTCCGCATTATCAATACGAGCAACTGGAAAACAGTACTTACGAAGTATACATTGATTCAACACTGGAACCTGGTTATCTGAGCTACGGAGAGCTTTATATACCTGGAGAAAGTGAAAGAGAAATCCTGTTTTCTGCGCATATTTGTCATCCCTCTCTGGCCAATGATAACCTTTCCGGGATTAGTGTTTTAACTCAGCTTGCACAAAAATTGCAAGAACAGAGAAACCAGTTTTCCTATCGCTTTATTTTTATTCCCGGAACAATTGGTGCCATTACCTGGCTTGCGCAAAATGAAAAAAAGCTAAAAAATATTCACGCCGGCTTAGTTGCTTCATTGCTTGGTGATGCCGGTAATTTTACCTATAAAAAAAGCAGGCGCGGAAATACAGAAATGGATTTCGTAGTTCGGCAGGTTTTACAAAAGTTAAAACATCCCCACGAAATCCTCGAATTTATCCCCTACGGTTATGATGAGCGACAATTTTGCGCACCGGCTTTTAATCTGGCAATAGGTAATCTTACTCGTTCTCAGTTTGGGACCTATCCCGAATATCATACCTCCGGTGATAATTTACAATTGATCAAGCCCAAATACCTGGAAGCATCCTTTCACCTATACGATGCGATTGTGCATTTTTTTGAAAACAATATTTATTTTAAAAATCAATATCCCAAAGGAGAACCACAGCTCGGAAAGCGGGGATTGTATGATGCTATCGGTGGAAATAGTGATAGTAAAAAAATGCAAATGGTCATGCTTTGGTTACTAAACTTATCCGACGGGCAACACAGTCTTTCGCATATTGCTCACAAAGCCGGTTATGATTTGACCTTAGTCAAAAAGGTAAGTGAAATCCTGGAAGAGAAAGGCTTACTAAAGAGGCTTTAAATTGAACTCTTGTTTTTTTCAAAAACTCCTAATTTAAAACCACAAACTCCGTCCGGCGATTATTCTGGCGCCCTTCTTTCGTATCATTGGTATCAATGGGTTTCGTTTCTCCAAAACCTTTAGATTGTAGTCTGGTCGGCTTAATTCCTTTTTCAACTAAATAATCATGAACGGCTTTTGCCCTGGCTTCAGAAAGGTTCAGATTATCTTCTTCCGCACCGACATTATCTGTATGGCCATTCAACTGGATGCGCAGTTGAGGGTTTTCTTCCAGAAGCTTTCTCAGCTTTTCCAATTCGATCAATGATTCAGGACGAAGATCGGCCTTCGCTGTTTCAAAAAATACATTCTTCAAAATAACCGGTTTGGAACTTTTTTCCGGCTCATTTTCCGAAACCATTTCTCGAATCGGTTGTAATCCAATCTCCAGTAGAAATGGTTTATCCAGGCTCATATCTTCAGAAAGTGCAAAGTGTTCTGAGTGAAACAGGTATTTTTGTTTGGAAACATTCAGGGCATAATCCTTTCCTAAAGGAAGACAAATCAGAAACTCCCCCTCATAATCCGTAAAAGATTTTGCAAATACTTCACCCGATTCAATCTCTATAAATTCGACACTTGCGGAAAGGGTTGCTTTGGTCTCTGTATCGTACACTTTTGCCTGTACATAGGTTACAGCCTGCGGGCGAGCAGCTTCGTATAATTCGAATTGATAAAGATCCGTATCCGTGTTTTTCAAAGGGTCCCCAAAAGTAGCATCCCCATCTTTAGTTCCAAGTTTACGATCCGAAGCAAAATAAGCCGTTTTTCCGTCAAGGCTAATAATCAGTGCCCCTTCATTGTTTTTAGTGTTAATGGGGTAGCCCATATTTTGAGGTTCGCCCCAGCTACCATCTTTTTGTTTTCTTGAAAAATACAAATCATAACCTCCCATGCCCGGATGCCCATTAGACATGAAGTAAAGCGTTTGTCCGTCGGGATGAATAAAAGGAGACTGTTCTTTACCGGGCGTATTGATCTTTTCTCCAAGATTTACCGGCTCGCCCCATTTGCCATTCGATTCGCGATAGCTTACCCAAATATCGCTCTCTCCTTTTCCACCAGACCGGTTAGAACAAAAATACAAAGCGTTTTTATCCGAAGAGATAGAAGGTTGGGCATCCCAGGATTTTCCATTGACCGGTCGTCCGACATTCTCCGCGGGCGTCCAGCGCCCATCTCTTACTTCACTAAAAAAAAGATCACAACTTCCGTAGCCCCGTCTACCACCACAATCTGTAAAAAAGATCATTTTCCCATCTGCCGATATACTCTGTGCCCCCTCATTCATATTGGTATTGATCTCATGGATTGGTTTACCGACTTGCCATTGTCCATCCTTTTTTATGCTAATATAAAAATCTTCATCATTACGCTCCCGGACAGTATAAACCAGGGTTTCTCCATCGGCAGTGAGCGATGGTAAGTACTCCGAGTTTTTGGTATTAATATTTTCTCCAAGAGATTTAGGATCAAATGGCACCGGGTTTTTCAGAGCTTCCCCGATAAATTTGCAATTTTTATACAAGCGCTCAGATTTTGCCAACAAGGTTTTATTCTTCGCTCCGGACTCCATATAAGCCTTAAAATGTTCTGCTGCTTCGGAGTATTTTTCCTGCCTCATTTCTGCCAGCCCCAGTGTATAAAAAACCTTCTTATTATAATTGGGATCGATTGCCAGTACTTTTTCAAAACCAATCTCTCCTAAATCATAGCGTTTGAGTTCGTAATTCAAAGCGGCCCATTGGAGTTGGGCATCAATAAACCGATCATCTATTTGTAAAGCCTTCT
The DNA here is from genome assembly GCA_028280415.1 of Saprospiraceae bacterium. Taxonomy (GTDB): domain Bacteria; phylum Bacteroidota; class Bacteroidia; order Chitinophagales; family Saprospiraceae; genus JAHDHW01. Next base: position 388,715 of record JANQLV010000023.1, on the reverse strand, counting down.
CAAATTCCTTGATTGCTTTAATGTCTTCTCCCTTCAGGTTATACTGCATTCCCTTATCCCATATTTTTTTCAGTTTTCCTTTGACTGTTTTTTTAGTAGTATAATCCTGGGCGGGAAGCACTATTGCATTTCCTACAAAAAAGCAGATCAAAAAGAAAGTGATCAATCGAATCATATAAAAAGAATTAGGTTCTTGGCAAAAGTCTTCTTTGAAATAACGCTAAATCTGGTTTTTTGTAACAAATATAAGGCCCTTTGACGTTTATTTAACGGTAGGATGTCCGGCTAATATTGCAAAAGGCCACCGGTAGTATGAACCGATGACCTTTCAAGGTTTATTTTCAAGAGCAATTATCTGTTATCGATACGCTCTTTTGCTTCTTTTTCTCCGAGTTTTAATGCTTCTTGCCAATCCTTCAAATAGCCTGTCTTTCCGGCTTTCTTGCGAGCATCTCCCCGATAAAGATAAATTTGTGCTGCAGGTGCATGTTCTACACCCACTTCTATATTCAAAGCCTTTGTAAAAGCAGCTATTGCCTGCTCCGGCTCATTCAAATCCAGAAGTACCCGGCCATATTGATAAGTAATATAGCGTTGCCAAAGGATATTGGAATCATCTGTTTTGAACTTGCGAACGGAATAAAACTTCAGGTCGTTTACCGCGCCGGCTCTGTCGTTTAATTTAAGATGACATTCTGCTTTTAGTCTTCTCGATTTCCAGTATATCGGCTGAAGCGGAATAGATTTTTTGATTGCATGATCAAAATCATCTATAGCGCCTTTTAAATCATTATTTATTACTTTGACACGCGCTCTTCCGAAATAGGGATCGGGATGACTTGGTGCAATATCAATACTTTTTGAGAAATCATATATTGCGTCGTCATAATTTTTCAAAATGAAATTGACGAAACCTCTGCGTTCATATGCCTGAGCATGGCGCTCATATTTGGCAATAGCTTTATTAAGTGCTTCTTTTGCTTCGATCTCTTTTCCTTCCTGGTCAAGTAATTCTCGTCCTTTTAGAAAAGCCTGTACTGCAATTTTATCACTTTTGGGTTCTACAATTCCGTGGTGTAGAATTTTTCCCTCTTCTGTTACCCAGGTACCAAGATTGCCTGCAACTGCGAATTGAGCAAGATATTCAAGTAGATTCAATGTATTCTTCCAACTTTTAACAGAACCCTGAGTAATATACCTCGGCACATTCAAAGATGAAGATGATTCGTCAAAGATTTCTTCCTCTTTGAGCAGGATGTCGGACTTATAATAGTTCTCCACCCGATGATGGTACATCTTAAGTACCTTATCGTAACTTTTCGGGCTACCAAACTCTAACCGTCCCTTAAAAATAGTCTTGTAAGTCATTTTGCTGTTTTTGAGGATGTTACCTAAATGTTGTTAATAAATAAGAAGTAGTGCTTCAAGTTTTTACAATAATTTAATAATTAAAAGTTACTTCTCAACCGGGTGTAGAACTCCTCAATTAATAGTTTCATTAATCATTAAATAGCAAGGGAATAACCTCTTGTAAGGTTCAACTATTTACGTCGTAATGAGAGCATACTAATCCGCTAGTGGATTATTACACACAGTTTTCTCAAAGATGTTTTATCAACAGAGCTTTCTCAATAAAATCAAAAATGTCGTTGATGGGATTTCTCTGAATTAGAGAAGAACTACAAAAATCGTTATTTTTTTTGGAAAAGTCAAAATATTATCAGACATTGAGCCCATTTTTTCATACATATAAATAATTATTATACATCAAATTCTTTTAACCTGCTCTTTGCCAAGCACTTGTGCTATTTTATTTATTTTAAACTTGCAGATGGTTTTTTTATTTTTTGACAAAAAGGCTGCAAAAATCGCGGTCTTCCGGTAAAAAAGCAAGCCTGCAATTAAGCCCAAACTTTACAACCTTCCGTACAATTGGTACAAATATCTATTTGATCCCTTCCGCTTAATATCTTTCGACGAAAAGCCTGATATTCATTCGCTTGCCAGAGTTCCTCGAATGTGCTTTTTTTCAGATCGCCCAACCTGTGTTTAGCATCTTTATCAAAACAACAGGGAACAACGAGTCCGTCCCAGGTAATTACACAGGAATGCCAGAGCTTCCAGCAGTGGTTTAACAGTTTGTTTTTGACTTTATATGTACCATCCGGCTGCTTGGCATAACGGGCATATTTATCAAGTGTGGGTATCAGCGGATTGCCATTTTTATAATCGTAAACCTGTGCTGTTTTCAATTTCACTTCATCAATACCAATTTCCTCGGCTAATCTATAAATCTCCGGTATTTGATGCTCATTAGGCTTGACAACGAGAAATTGAAAAATAATGTGTGGCGTTTTTGAACGAAGTTGTTTTTTCCACTTTACAATGTTCCGCGCACCGGCCAGTACATTAGCCAATTTACCGGCTTTGCGATACTGCTCATATACTTCCTGAGTGGTTCCATCCACCGAAATAATGAGGCGATCCAGGCCTGACTCTATTGTTCTTTTTGCATTTTCATCATTTAAAAAATGACCATTGGTTGAGGTAATTGTATAGATACCTTTTTGATGCGCATATTTTACCATATCCAAAAAACCTGGATTGATATAAGGTTCTCCCTGAAAATAAAAAATCAAATACATCAAGTCCCGGGCGATTTCATCTATGGTTTTCCGAAAGAAATCCTCTTTGAGGTTTCCGGTCGACCGGGTAAAGGATCGCAGACCACTGGGACATTCCGGACAGCGCAAATTACATGCGGTCGTTGGTTCAAACGATACGGTAAACGGTTTTCCCCATTGAATTGGTTTTCCTGTCCATTTCGTAATATAAAAGGAAGAAAGCACCTTCGATGCATTCCAAATTCTTCGAGGAGTTATTTTCGAAATGAAGTTAATACTATCACTCAGGTATATTGCCATTGTCTCTATCAGCCTATTGTTCAACAAAGAAAACCGCTTTTGGATTAAATACGAAATATGTAAAAGCTTTTCTAACTTTGCGAACCAAAATACCCGATCCGAATGTTTAACTGGCTAAAATCACTTTTAAAAAAAGAAACGGAAGAACCGGACTCTATGAAATATCTTATCGTTGGACTTGGAAATATGGGTGCTGAGTACGATAATACCCGCCATAATATTGGTTTTGCTGTCGTGGATATACTCGCTAAAGAATTTGAGGTCTCTTTTAAAAACGATACCCTGGGTGATCTGGCTGAATTCAGGTATAAGAGCCGAACTTTCGTACTACTTAAACCTTCAACCTATATGAACCTCAGTGGCAAAGCCGTTCGCTATTGGTTACAGAAGAAAAAAATTCAAAAAGAAAATCTTTTGGTGATTTTGGATGATCTGAACTTGCCTTTTGGAAAACAGAGACTTCGCGCAAAGGGAAGCGACGGGGGCCATAATGGCTTAAAGAATATAGATCAACTCAATGGAGGTAATAATTATGCCCGGTTACGAATAGGCATCGGCAATGAATTTTCCAAAGGGCGGCAGGTAAATTATGTCCTTGGAAAATGGACAGAGGAAGAGCGAAGCGGGCTTTCTGAAGTATTGAAATACGCCTCTGAAACCGTTAAAAGTTTTGCTACCATCGGTATTGCCCGTACCATGAATCAATTCAACAAGAAATAGCTTCTACATCCGGGATTAGTTTTTCGATATCCGAGTAACGAATATTAATTATCTTAGCCAGAGACAAATCTGGCAGCATGAAAAAATTATCCAGAAAAACTTTCTTCAAAGGAATCGCTTTAGGTACGCTTTCTCTGCCTTTTGCCATCCGATCCTGTGGTTCTCAGAATACTGCGCAAAATAACAATGCGAATATAATCAGTGGGAAAAAATACAAGTGGAAAATGGTCACTACCTGGCCTCCTGATTTTCCGGCGCTGGGTGAGGGTTGTAACCTCTTTGCAAAATGGGTGCATGAAATGTCTGGTGGAAGAATGGAGATTCAGGTTTTTGGAGGTGGCGAATTGGTTCCTCCTTTGGAAGCTTTTAATACTGTTCGCAGTGGCGCAGCGGAGATAGGTCACGGAGCAGCTTATTACTGGCGTGGAATGCTCCCGGCAGCACAGTTTTTTGCTTCGATCCCTTTCGGTATGAATGCACAGCAGATGAACGCCTGGATTTTGAGCGGTGGAGGTCTGGAATTGTGGCAGGAAATCTACGGCGCATACGGGCTCGTTCCCTTTCCGGGAGGGAACACCGGCGTACAGATGGGCGGCTGGTTTAATCGAGCGATTGAAACGATTGATGATTTCAAAGGCCTGAAAATGAGAATCCCGGGTATAGGTTCCAATGTTTTAAAAAAAGCCGGAGGCGCACCAGTATTACTGGCTGGAGGAGAGATATATACCGGATTGGAACGAGGTGTAATTGATGCAACAGAATGGATCGGCCCTTATCACGATTACAAAATGGGCTTTCATCAAATTGCAAAGTATTATTACACTCCGGGCTGGCATGAAGCTGGTACAATGCTCGAGTTTTTTATCAATAAGCAAAAATTCGAACAACTAGAATCTGATCTGCAGGCAATTCTTCGAACGGCAGCACTAGCTGTTAATCACTGGATGTTAAGTGAATTTGAAGCTCAAAACACTATTTACCTGGAGAAACTAATTGAGGCAAAAGTCGATATCCGCAGGTTCCCGGATGAGGTCTTACAACAGTTGCGCATTTATAATGAAGAAGCCATTATGGAAGAAATAGCCAACGATCCTTTGGCAAAACGCGCTTATGAATCATATGATAATTTTCGAAAAAAATTGGCGAATTGGTCCAGTTTAACAGAGAAGGTATTTTATAATAGTTTGCAAGTAGAATAATTATATTTCTTTTCCGTTTGAAATTTCATTGGGTCCCTTCGGCATTTAAAATCGTTTCACTCCAAATGCACAGCGATTATTCAACATGAACTTAATTTTATAATATGTCCTTGAGGTCGATTCTATGGTGTTTTTTAATTTTTTTTGCTTGTGAACCTACAGTGGATATGAGTAAATGGCAGGACATTCAAAAGTCGGATTTTTTAAAAAAGCAATTAGACTTTCCAAGAGTACGAGATGCGATGCAGCAGGCTGAGGAATCGCTAAAAAAAATGCTTCTGCAGCAAGGTATTAATTCCTTTGATATCGACTTGTATTTACGGGCTTTCAAGCAGGAACAAGAATTGGAGGTTTGGGCAAAACCTAAAAATGAGGATCAGTTCAAACTAATCAGAACCTATCCTTTCTGCGCTACCTCCGGAAAGCTCGGGCCGAAACGAAAAGAAGGAGACCGGCAAATTCCGGAAGGGTTCTATCGCTTGAGTCATTATAATCCAAAGAGCCAGTTCTTGCTTTCTTTAAAAATAAATTACCCTAATGCTGCCGATAAAATTTTGGGCGACCCGGTCAAACCGGGTGATCATATTTATATTCATGGTGACTGTCAGACTATTGGTTGCATTCCGATTACTGATGCAAAAATTCAAGAAGTCTATTTGCTTTCCGTTCTGGCCAAAGAGGAAGGAAAATCCATACCCGTTCACATTTTTCCCTTTAAGATGAACAAACTGGATACAGAAATATTCAGCGGTCAATTCCCTCATTTAGAATCTTTCTGGCAAGAACTCAAACCGGGTTATGATTTTTTTGAAAAAAACAAAATACTTCCCAAAGTCTCCGTACTGGAAAATGGAAGTTATGAAGTTAAATAATTTACATTCAGATACCGGCCTAAAGAATAAAAACCAGTTTCGGAAAAAAGATCACAGCGAATAAGAAAATCAACTGAATGATAACAAAAGGAATTATCCCCCGATAAAGGTGTTGAGTGGTAACTTGCGGTGGAGCAACTCCTTTTAAATAAAACAAAGAAAATCCAAAAGGGGGCGAAAGAAAGGAGGTCTGTAAATTCAAGGCGATTAGTATCCCAATCCAAACCAGATTCATATTATACTCCACAAAGATCGGTGCTACTACGGGGACAATAATGAATATAATTTCTATAAAATCAATAAAAAAGCCGGCGACAAAAATCACCAGCATCACCAGAATCAGAAACAACATCGGAGATAATTCAGAATCTTTGATCAAACTTACCAAATATTCATCCCCTCCCATTTCTTTAAAAACAAAGGAAAAGGTCGTTGCACCTAATAATATAATGAAGACCATACAGGTCAAATGCGTCGTTTCCCGCATTACTGACTGAAGCACTCTTAAATTGAATCTGCGTTGACTGATCGTAAGAATAATCGCTCCAAAAGCTCCAATCCCCGCCGCTTCGGTAGGCGTGGCAATCCCGGCGAAAATAGACCCCAGTACCGCAACAATAAGCAGCAAAGGCAAAAAGAAAACCAGTAAAATTTTCAAAAAAACGTTCCGCTGCCCAAGGAAAGCCCGAACTTCTTCCCTGGAGATGCTGGGAGCAGATTCCGGATTGCGAACAGCCTGATAAATAATATAGGTAATATAAACCAGCACGAGCAAAACGCCGGGTAATAATGCTGCTTTGAATAAGTCCCCAACCGGAACATTAAGTACACTTCCTAGTAAAACCAGTACGACCGAGGGCGGAATAATTTGTCCGAGCGTACCTGCGGAAGCAATCGTGCCCGTTGCCAGCTCGGGTTTGTACCCTCGTTTGAGCATAGTCGGCAAACTAATGAGCCCCATAGTGACTACCGTTGCACCGACAATCCCGGTAGAGGCCGCCAACAGCGCACCAACGATCACTACGGATACGGCCAAGCCTCCCGGAACAGTTCCAAAAAGCATCGCCATTGTCTCCAGAAGACTCTCTGCCAATCCCGATTTCTCCAGCATAATTCCCATAAAAATGAACAGGGGTACAGCAATCAAAACATAGTTATTCATTACCCCAAGAATTCGAAAAGGAAGTGCAGAGAAACTGGAAGGGTCGAGAAAACATAAAGCATAAAGGATAGAAATGCCTCCCAGGGTAAAGGACACCGGGTAACCGTAAAGGATTAAGATCAAAATGCTGACAAATAGTAAAAGCGCTAATACTTCCATATCTCTACCGAATTACTTCTTTTTTTTCTTCCGGCCGCTCTGTCAATTCGAGTATAGACTTGGCAATGCTAACTATTGCCTGGAGTAACAAGAAAGCTATTCCGATCGAAAGCGCAAATTTTAGAATAAATCGATACGGCAGACCATTAGGGTTGGGAGATTTTTCGTTAATAGCCAAAGAAGCCTGTGCCACTTCCCAGGAATATATCAAAACGATTATACACCAGGGAATCAATAAGACCAGACCACCAATCAGGTTCGTCCAGGCTTTATCCCGTTTGCGGTATCCTGCATAAAAAAGATCAACGCGTACATGCCGATCGTGCTTAAAGGCATATCCCGCACCTAGTAAAAAAATAAAAGCAAAGACATATATTTCCAACTCCCCCCGCCAGGCATCTGCTTCTTCGAAAACATGCCTGCAAAAGACATTATAACAAACCAGAAGCACCAGCAGGAGTGTTAGCCAGGAGCTCAGGTGACCAACTCTTTCATTTACCTCATTTCCAATTTTGACTATGATTTGAAGCAGTGTTTTCATTTAGCCTTAAATATAGGAAAAGTCGGAAGTATAAACGAGGCTTGGAACTTGTTTATCCCTTGTCGAAAAGATGCCTGCCTGGCTAAAAGGGTGAAATTTGTCCATGCCCCGGGTAGGATTCCCTTGTTTTCAGTCAGTTGAGTTTGCTCTCTGAATAAGTAGAGCTATTTTTTGCTACCATTAAAATAACGTACGGTGCTAAACATAATCTGGTTATCCATTACGATTTCCCGGAAAGCTATTCGATGATGATCTACTTTGAACTCCGGGCTCTGCTGATCGATTTGGAAAAAACAGGATGGTGTGATTTGTACCGTCAGGTTTTTAAGGCGAATGGTTTTTTCAACGTGATAGTGCCCACAAAAGACATGAACATTGGCGGGTTGATCGAAGAAAATTTGTTGAACCTTATCAAGGTATTGCATTGGATAACGGTTATCCATAAATGCAACACCTGCTTTTACTGGTGGATGATGCATAAAAATCAGAACATCCGAACCTGCATTTTTCAATTGCCTTTTTAGCCAGTTGCTTTGTTTGGCAGATAAAAAACCCCGGGCAGTATCCAAAAATAAAACCGTTTCTTTTCCGATACGTTTGGCAAAATACAGTTCTTCTTCGTTCAGTAAATGTTTAATTTGAAAAACTTCCGCCATCATCTCTGAGTCATCGTGATTACCAGCAATCACACTGTATTCCAAACCACTGAAATCCAATACTTCCTTTACCCATTGCATAATCTCCGGCTTGGGATCGCGATAGCAAAGGTCTCCTGAGACTACAAGATGATCAGGTTTATATTTTTCAATATACGTCAAAATCCTCAACAGGTTTTTTCTAACGTCAATATCAAAAGGATAAGCCTCTTCATCATCAATGTGCAGATCGGTAATTTGGATAATCTTCATGCTGTTCAAAATTTACTTATGCCTTGGGAATCTTTTTTAAGGTAGCTAACAGATAATCCCAAAATTTCTGAACAGAACTGATTTGTACCTTTTCATCAGGAGAATGCGCTCCACGAATATTCGGTCCAAAAGAAATCATCTCCATATCCGGATAATACGTTCCAAGAATCCCGCATTCCAGTCCTGCATGGCAGGCATTGACATGTGGCTCAGCAGCAAACATTTTTTTATACAAATCACGCATTACTTTTACAATTGCCGCTTCTGGTTTGGGCGTCCATCCCGGATAGGATCCGTCGGTTGTTACTTTTGCTCCTATCAATTCGAAAGTACTTTGTATCGCATTCACCAGGTCCAGTTTTTCGGAATCAACGGAACTTCTGGTCAGACAAAGTATTTTGTATTGACCATTCTCCACATGTACCCGCGCTAAATTATTTGAAGTCTGTACCAAATCCGGAATATCCGGACTCATTCGATATATTCCATTCGGACAGGCATAAATAGCCCGTAACAATCCATTTTGAAAATCCTTAGGGATCAACATTGCCGGACGATCTATAGCTTTCAATTTGATTTGCAGATCAGCATCTGTGCTATTGTATTCCTGAAAAATTTCTGCAGAGACTGATTTTATATATTTTTTAAATGCGCGGATGTGTTGCTCTGGAACGGTAATGTCCGCATAGGATTCTCGCGGGATAGCATTACGCAAACCTCCGCCATCGATTTTACTAATGCGTAGGCCAAACTCCAGCCCTCCGTGCAAAAGCCGATTCATTATCTTATTCGCATTAGCCAGGCCCTTGTGGATATCCATGCCTGAATGACCGCCATTAAGCCCCTTAACGGTAATCCTGAAACCCTTCATCCGGGCATTGGATCGAATGCCTTTATATTTACCTTTAGCGGTGATATCAATTCCCCCGGCGCAACCAATAGTCAGCTCGGTATCATCTTCCGTATCCAGATTCAGCATAATTTTCCCTTCCAACAAGTCTGCTTTTAGCCCCATTGCCCCCGTCATTCCGGTTTCTTCATCAATCGTAAACAAGGCCTCCAGAGCGGGATGTTTTATACTTCGGGATTCCAGAATTGCCATAATCGCTGCGACACCAATGCCATTATCTGCTCCCAGGGTCGTTCCTTTTGCCTTTACCCAGTCTTCTTCAACATACATTTCTATACCTTGCTGATCAAAATCGAAATTCGTTCCTGCATTTTTTTGATGTACCATATCCAAATGGCTTTGCAGCACAACCGGTATCCGGTCTTCCATCCCTTTTGATGCCGGTTTTCGAATAATCACATTTCCAACGGCATCTACAACTGTCTCCAGACCTAACTTTTCGCCAAAGTTTTTTGCAAACGCGATCACTCTTTCTTCTTTTTTCGAAGGTCTTGGAACAGCATTTAATTCAGCAAAATTTTTCCAAAGTGCTTTAGGGCTCAATTCATTTACCATCATAGACATATATCTGATTTTTAATTTCAAACCCCTGCGGGGTATTATTCTTTTTACTCTACACAATTACTCCTTTTTATCTGGCTACCAAGGCGTATACAGCAAAAGAAGCCAGCCAATGTGTTCCTTCGTAATGCTCACTCGCAATATAAGGAACTGTAGCATTTAAGTGTTTTTCCGCAGCTTCCAAAAGCAGCTTACGCAGCTTTCTTTTTTTTACATACGGAAGCAGGCCATATATAGACCAGGCCCGGCTAAGATTTACTCCATCCAAATGCACCAGTTTGGGATCCGAACGATCCGAAACTTCTGCCGGCCGGCCTAATGTTTTTAATTTTTGTTTTGGTAGAAATTTTCTAAACCATTTGGTGAAATCATCTTTCGATAAAACCCTGCTCATCAGATTCGCTTCTTCCAGACAGGCTGATAAAAAATCTTCACCACTGGGTTCCCAATCAGCCGGACAATCTTCATCCTCCAGATAATAATCTCTGGCTCTGGACTCTATCAGCATAGTAAAATCAGTACGTCCTGCTTTTTTGGCATAATCCAGTGCAAAAGAAAGTCCAAAAGCCGTATTAGGATGTACCCCTGTTCTTACCGGGTACGTTTGTTTTGGCAGAAAATCCATATATCGTTGAACAATTGCATCGGTAAGTGGTTGCAGATTCCTTTTCCATTGTTTTCCATCCCGGTCGTTCCAGTCATATAGTTCTTCCGAAAGCTTCATCAACCAGGACCAGCCATACATACGTTCCCAGGATTTACTGGCAGCTTCAAAATAAACGACTTCCTCTTTTATATTGGACTCACTCAGGTTTTCGTTGAGCAGACGGCGAATTTCTTTAGCTTCTGGCAAATCGGGAAAAGATTTCAATAAGCGAATTAACATCCAGTGCCCGTGTACCGAAGAATGCCAGTCAAAACAACCATAAAATGCGGGATGTAATTTTTTCGGATTTTTTATTTCTCTTTCATCTTTTAAAACCTGATTGAGCTTATTGGGATACTCCTTTTGAATACAAGACAATGCCAGATTTGCAAAATGAGAAGCGCCTGCTTCCGTAAGCTGTAGCCAACCTTTTTCATCTTTCGACAAATAAGAATTTCCTTGCTCTTGCGCATAAAGGCTTACAGGAAGAACAAAGCAAAAAAGCAAAATTTGAAAACGCATCTGTTTATAAGAATTATCATCAACCTTAATTATCATAAATTCATGAAGCGACTGAAATTCAATCGGCGCTAAATTACAGAAATTTATACTACTTTTAATCGGCATTGCAATCCGTAACATATTGAATGATTTTCCAGGAAGCGATTTAAGCTATTGTAAACCGACGTAAAGTAAATGTTGGGTTTTCAAGACGAAACTCATCCTGAACTTTGCTTTCAAAAAGAGCAGAATAAAAGCTGGTTGAAATAACTGGAAATCAATAATTTAGATTTTAAGCTGTTAAAAAAGTATAAATCACTTTCATATATTAATTTCAAAATAAAATTCCAGAATACTTGATATTTCAAATTTGTGATCTACGAATAGTATCAGGTACTGAGTCACCTTTTTATGAAAAGCAATTCTTCTAAATGGCAGATTTGGATAGATACCGGAGGTACTTTCACGGATTGTATCGCGATTGATCCTAAAGGAAATAAAAACCGGATCAAGGTGTTGAGTAGTGGGGTTTTGCGTGGTAAGATTTTAAAAAAAGTTCGCCCTGGTGTTTTTAGCTTTAAAGCGCATTGGAATATCCGAAAAGACATTTTCAGAGGTTATCGAATCCATGTGCCTGGCTCTGATCCATTCCCTTTTTCTACCATTATTAAAAAAATCGATTTTCATTTCTCCGATGAGCAGAACCACCTACTGGAACTAGACAGCGCCCTGGAAATATCTGAAAATCAAGATTTTGAGATTAGTGCTGGTGAAGAAGCTCCGATTTTGGCTATTCGTCTAGCGACAAAAACCTGTCTGGATGAAGAAATCCCGGAGATTGAATTAAAGCTAGGTTCTACCAAGGGCACCAATGCTCTGCTGGAAAAAAAGGGAGCAAAGCTTGCTTTCCTGGTGAGCAAGGGATTCAAAGATTTACTGCATATCGGGACTCAGCAAAGGCCTCATCTTTTTCAGCTTGACATTCCTCCAAAAACGGTTTATCAGGAACTCAGCCTGGAAGTCCAGGAGCGCATTAATGCACAAGGTGAAGTTTTAATCCCATTGGAAGAATCGGAAATGAAAAGAATTGCCAGAGAGTTAAAAAATGCCGGTATTAAAAATATAGCCATCACTCTGATGCACGCTTACCTCAATCCCGAACATGAACAAAAACTGCAAAAGTACCTGCTATCGGAAGGCTTTGAAAACCTTTCGATTTCCAGTGTTCTTGCTCCGGTAATCAAAATCCTGCCCCGAGCGAATACCACGGTCATCAATGCTTACCTCGCACCAATTATTAACACCTACTTCGAAAACATTTCCACCAAACTAGGCAGACAATCTTTTCAAGTCATGACAAGTGCCGGCGGCTTAATCCCGATTGACAACTATTATCCAAAAGACAGTTTATTAAGCGGACCGGCCGGTGGCGTTAACGGAGCTGCTAAAATTGCAAGACAGCTAGAGAGGAATCGGATTTTGACCTTTGATATGGGAGGGACAAGTACAGACACGGCTATGTACAATGGTGGTTTTGATTATCGCTTTTTCACACAAGTCGGAAGTGCCCATTTATTTAGCCCTGCTTTAGCAATAGAAACAGTTGCAGCGGGCGGAGGTTCCATTTGCACTTTTGATGGTTTTAAATTGGTAGTTGGTCCGGAAAGCGCAGGCGCTAATCCCGGTCCTGCGAGCTATGGTGCAGGTGGCCCTTTGACGATCACCGATATAAACCTGCTTCTTGGAAAGATTGCTCCGGGAAGCATGCCCATTCCGATTAGTTACGAAGCGGCCCATCAGGCACTTCAACAATTACTGGATAAACTCCCTGCTTTTAGCCCTTTGGATTTACTCAAAGGTTTTGAAACAATTGCCAATGAAAAGATGGCGGATGCTATACGAAGAATCTCTATCTCCAGAGGTTTTGATACCAGAGATTTCTCCCTAGTTGTTTTCGGTGGTGCAGGTGGTTTACATGCCTGCAAAATCGCCGAAGTTTTATCTATCCATGAAGTTATACTTCCATTTGAAGCAGGTTTATTAAGCGCTTTTGGAATAGGTACTGCTAATGTGGAAAAAATTCTTATCCGGCAAATATTAAAACCTCTTCACGGTCTGGAAGGCAATTTTTTTGAGTTTATTAAAAACCTGGATTCGGAAGCTCTGGATTTAATTATAGACTATAGCAAATCCGGAGATGATATAGAGATTCGAAAGCGCCTTTTTTACCTGCGTTTTTCCGGACAGGATAGTACTCTGGAAGTTGAATTGCCAGACTTAATCTCTCCTATTCTTCCTAATTTGCGAAAAGCCTTCAAACAAAAGTATCAGGAGCTCTTTGGTCATTGGACAGACACGCAAAAAATCGAATTGGAATCGATCAAAATCATTGTTTGTACGAAACAGCAGGAAGAAACGTATTTTAATGATACTTTTCAGAAGTACCACCCTGAAGCAGTGGAACAAGTTGTACCTCCCTATTCTAAAGATACCGTTTATCCCGTATATGACTGGAACTCATTAAATCCGGGCGCAGTTATTTATGGTCCCGCTATCTTGAAAAATGCCTATTCCACCGCTTTTCTTGAAGCCGGTTGGGAAGCAGTATTTTATCCAAACAAAGACGCCATTCTGAAGTACAGGGAAAAAGCCGGAGAACGTTCAAGCTATAAACGGGAAGAGGTGGAACTGGAATTATTTACTAATCGGTTTACAGCAATTGCCGAAGAAATGGGGGCCCAACTACAGAGAACAGCCTTTTCGGTCAATATCAAAGAACGCCTGGATTTTTCCTGCGCAATACTTGATCAAAAAGCCGAATTATTAGTCAATGCACCGCATATCCCGGTACATTTGGGTAGCCTTGGAATTTGCGCGCGTTTGATTCTGGAAAAATGTACCCTCTCACCGGGGGATGTGCTAATCACCAATCACCCTAAATACGGTGGTTCGCATTTACCGGATGTAACTTTGCTCAGTGGCGTATTTAACGAAAAAGAAGAACTCATTGCCTATGTGATCAACCGGGCACATCATGCGGAAATCGGGGGCAAACAACCCGGTTCCATGCCCCCCGATGCGAAATGTCTGGCAGAAGAAGGGGTTGTTATTGCACCGAGCTATTTGGTAAAAAACAATAGCCCTCAATGGGAAGTAATCGAAACGCTTTTTACCAAAGGGAAATATCCGACGCGTTCTTTTCATGAAAACCTGGCGGATATCAAAGCGGCACTTGCTGCTTTACGAACCGGAGCTGCGGCCTTGCAAAAACTGGAAAAGCAGTTTGGATTAGCCAAAATTCATTATTACATGAAGGCGATCAAGAATATTGCGGACAGTACTTTGCGAAAAGCGATACAAAGATTCGGAAATCAAACTTTCACAGCCAGGGAAAACCTCGATGACGGGCATTCGCTTTGTACGAAGATTGATATTTCTACGGCTCAGTTAACTTTCGATTTCACGGGAACAGCAGAAGTACATCCGCATAATCTCAATGCGAATATTTCAATTGTATATAGTGTCATCATTTATGTTTTGCGTTTACTTTGCCGCAAAGAAATTCCTTTGAATGAAGGATTAATGCGAAAGGTCAAGATTATTTTGCCTAATTGTCTATTGAACCCTGATTTTGCGGATGATCCCGAGAAAGCACCGGCGGTTGTCGGTGGGAATACGGAAGTCAGTCAGCGCCTGACGGATACTTTGCTAAAGGCTCTGGGGCTCGCCGCTTGTAGTCAGGGAACAATGAATAATTTTCTCTTTGGCAATATGCACTTCGGTTATTATGAAACAATTGCGGGCGGTTGTGGTGCGGGAGCAGATTTTGTTGGTGCTTCGGCTGTTCACCAACATATGACCAATACCAAAATCACTGATCCGGAAGAACTGGAACTTCGGTATCCCGTTCGCCTAGAGCAGTTTGCTATTCGCAGAGGCTCGGGTGGACAGGGAAAGTTTAACGGTGGTGATGGAATTATTCGTTCCTTTCATTTTTTGGAATCCCTATCCGTCACCATTTTGAGTCAGCACCGCGTGGTTGCACCTTATGGAATAGATGGGGGGAAACCGGGCGCTTTAGGCAAACAAATTCTAAAAAGGAAAAACGGAGCAATTATCGAACTTAAAGGGCTGGATCAATTTAAGGTTGAGTCGGGAGACCAGTTAACAATCTATACACCTGGGGGTGGTGGATTTGGAAGAAAGTAAGGTATCAAGGTTCATTCATGGAAGTCATCAGGATTTGAAAATGTGACTCCATATCTCTGAAATCCGGTTTTTTTTAGTCACCAAAACATAGTAACATTTACTAGTTAAAAAGGATTGTGGTGCAGCAAGTTTAAAATCAGATCAGAACTCAACATACAAATTACATGTCACAAAATAACAGATATAAAGCTCTCCAAACTACGGATATGTCCGACTTTTTATTACTTTTATATTGGAATGAATTTCCAATCCCCAATAAACCTCTCTATATAAAGATGTAAAAGTCCTGTAATTACTCCCTCAGGGCTTTTACTATTTCTGCTCAGATGATTTTTTTTACCTGATGAAGCATGTATTTTAGCATCGGGAATTTTCCCAAAAAGCTTATCCGGTATAAAATGGTGCGTAGTTTACTTTTATCTTGTTTTGTTCTCCTTTTAAACAATTATAATACAGCTCAAACGAAAGATCTTTTATCCAGTGCAGAACAAAAAGCTTTACAAGTACCGTTTGAACTCAATAATAACAGAACGGCTACTTATGAGGAAGCTATTGATTTTTATAAGACCCTCGCTGAAGCTTCTCCTTTTCTACAGTTAAAAGAGTATGGAACCTCCGATAGTGGTATGCCCTTACACCTCGCTGTTTTGTCAAAAGATCAGGATTTCAATCCGGTTTCTATTCGTAAAAAAGGCAAGCAAATTCTGATGATCAATAATGCGATCCACGCGGGAGAACCCTGTGGTGTTGATGCGTCGATGATGATTTTAAAAAATTACCTGTCCCAGCCGGAATTGC
Organism: Saprospiraceae bacterium; assembly: GCA_028280415.1. Taxonomy (GTDB): domain Bacteria; phylum Bacteroidota; class Bacteroidia; order Chitinophagales; family Saprospiraceae; genus JAHDHW01. The sequence continues at coordinate 372,605 of JANQLV010000023.1, read as the reverse complement.
AAAGTTATCTGGAACATACGGTTTTACTCTTTATTCCAATCTACAATATTGGTGGCGCTCTGAACAGAAATAACAGCACCCGGGCCAATCAAAATGGACCAGCAAATTATGGCTTTCGTGCCAATGCACGTAACCTCGACCTCAATCGCGATTTCATAAAGTGTGATTCAAAAAATGCACAAACCTTTAATCAAATCTTTACCGAATGGCGGCCCGATGTTTTTATCGACAATCACACCTCAAACGGCGCAGATTATCAATATACCATAACACTTATCGCAACGCAACACAATCGCCTTGACTCCAATCTGGCCGCTTTTATGAATCAAACCTTATTGCCTAAACTTTATCAGGATATGCAGGAGGGCGGCTGGGAGATGACACCTTATGTCTTTTCCAGAAACACCCCCGATGAGGGCATCGCAGGATTCCTGGATCTCGCCAGGTATTCTTCCGGCTATGCGGCTCTTTTTAATACGATCTCTTTCATGCCGGAAACACATATGCTCAAACCCTTTAAGGACAGGGTGCAGTCGACTTATCAGTTCATGGATTGCATGATCAAAACCATGCATCAGGAAAGGAAAGCCTTGCAAGCTGCCCGGCATGCTGCCATTCAAAATACCAAAACAAAAAACACTTTCGAACTCAACTGGGCGCTGGATACCACGGAGAAAGACCTTTTACTTTTCAAAGGCTACGAAGCAAAATACAAACCGAGTGAAGTAAGCGGCCAGGATCGTTTGTATTATGACCGAGACGCACCTTACGAAAAAGAAATACCTTTTTTTAATACTTATAAACCAACTCTAAGTGTAGAAAAACCTGTCGCTTATATAGTTCCACAGGCTTATACACAGGTGATTGATCGCTTGAAATGGAACGGTGTAGAGCTTAGCCGATTAAGCAAAGATCAAATACTCGAAGTAGAACTTTATCGGATCGGCGATTTTAAAAACCGGGAAGCCTACGAGGGACATTACTTGCACTATAATACTCAGGTTGAAAAAATAGAAATGCACTGGAAATACCGAAAGGGAGACTATATCGTTTATGTTAATCAAGAGGAAAATCGATATATTGTCGAAACGCTGGAGCCACAAGCTCCTGATGCCTTTTTTTCCTGGAATTTTTTCGATGGTATTTTAATGCAAAAAGAATATTTTTCACCTTATGTTTTTGAAGACCTGGCGGCAAAATATTTACGAGAAGATCCAGAGCTAAAAGCCAAGTTTGAGCAACGCAAAAAAGAAGATCAGGCTTTCGCCAAAAGTGCTTACGATCAGTTGGCTTTTATCTATAAAAACTCCAGGCACTACGAACCAACACATAGAATCTATCCAGTAGGCAGAATGATCAAAAATGTGAACATCGAAACGTATAAATAAAATACATTGAAAAACCTCTGGCAAGATTTGGGAAATACCCCATCTAAACAATTAGTCAAAGTGCGCGAAATAATTCTGGAAGCGTTAAAAGATATAAATCGATGACTCTCTCCAGAGCAGTCGATAAAAAGTATGTATATATATAAATTCCCCAACAAAACTTTCAATTCTCAGTTATGGATGGTAGTTTTAGGGATATTCAATATCCAGTGAAGAATAATTAATATTCACCGTTTATAGCCTGAATAATATTTTTCAAAATTTTCAAATTCAATGACCTACGATAATTTTACGATAAAAGCACAAGAAGCAATTCTTAAAGCACAGCAGATTGCTTCGGGTTACGAACAGCAAAGCGTAGACACGGCACATTTGATCAAAGGGATCATAATGACCGACGAAAGCGTTACGGAATTCCTTTTCAAAAAAATGGATATAAATATTCCTGCCTTGCAAAACGAACTGGAAATCGAGATCAAAAAAACACCTAAAGTCAAAGGCAGTGACAAGCAATATCTCACCAATGCAGCCAATAAAGCACTAAGCCGGGCCAAGAAAGCTTTAAAAGAATTCGATGACGATTATATTTCTATAGAACTGATGCTTTTAGGGATTCTTCAGGGAGATGATGCTGGTGCCAAAGCACTTACCGGACACGGAGCCACGGTGAAAGGTTTGAAAGCCGCTATCAAGGATTTGCGTAAAGGAAGTAAGGTAAAAGATCAAAATGCCGAAAACAAATATAATGCGCTGAAAAAATTCGGAATCAACCTCAATGAACATGCAGAATCCGGAAAACTGGACAAGATCATTGGTCGAGATGAAGAAATAAGAAGGGTCCTTCATATTCTTTCCAGAAGAAAGAAAAACAATCCGATCATTATTGGTGAACCGGGCGTCGGGAAAACCGCCATTGTAGAAGGGATCGCCTGGAGAATTGTCAAACAAGATGTGCCGGAAAATCTAAAGACAAAAAAAATCTTTATGCTGGACATCGCCGGCTTGATTGCCGGTGCGAAGTTCAAAGGAGAGTTTGAAGAAAGACTCAAGTCTGTTATCAAAGAAGTAACCACCTCCAATGGAGAGATCATCATGTTTATTGATGAAATCCACACCCTGATCGGAGCCGGTGGTGGTGCCGGAGCGATGGATGCAGCCAATATACTTAAACCAGCACTTGCCCGGGGCGAGCTAAAGACAATTGGTGCGACGACCCTGGATGAATATCAAAAATATTTCGAAAAAGATAAAGCGCTGGTTCGTCGTTTTCAACCTGTTCTAATCGATGAACCCAGTGTAGAAGAAACCATTTCCATCTTGCGTGGATTACAGGATCGCTACGAAGTATACCACAAAATAGAAATCCTGGATGAAGCACTGATTGCAGCAGCAGAACTTTCCCATCGATATATCGCCGACAGACATTTGCCGGATAAAGCTATAGACTTGATTGACGAAGCGGCTGCCCGCCTCAGGCTCGAACTGGATTCCGTCCCGGAAGAGATTGACGAGCAAGAACGCAAACTTCGTCAACTGGAAATTGAACGCGAAGCGATTAAAAGAGAAAATTCTCCCCAAAAGCTGGAGGTCATCAACAAACAGATTGCCACTGCCAGAGGAAGCCTGGACTCTCTGACCGCTACCTGGAGAAACGAAAAAGAAATTGTCGATACCATCCAAAATATAAAAAAAGAAATCGAAGATCTGGAACAGGTCGCCGAGAAAGCAGAAAGAGAGAGCGATTTTGAAACTGTCGCTAAAATACGATACGGGCAACTCAAAGAAAAAGAAGCCATGCTCAAAGCTGCTGAAGAAAAACTGGATCAACTACCGGATGAAAACCGCTTTACGATCGAAGAGGTTACCGGAAATGATGTAGCCGAAGTTGTAGCACGGGCTACCGGCATCCCGGTTACCAAAATGCTTCAGAGTGAAAAAGATAAACTTCTGAACCTCGAAGATCAAATCGGACAGAGACTAATTGGACAACACGAAGCGGTCGCTGCCGTTTCGGATGCCGTACGCAGAAGCCGGGCCGGTCTGCAAGACATAAATCGACCGATTGGTTCTTTCATTTTTCTCGGACCAACCGGCGTTGGAAAAACCGAATTGGCAAAATCTCTGGCTGTTGTCCTTTTCAATGATGAAAATGCAATTACGAGAATCGACATGAGCGAGTACCAGGAAAAGCACTCCGTTTCCAGATTAGTAGGAGCGCCTCCCGGTTATGTTGGCTATGATGAAGGTGGCCAGCTCACCGAAGCGGTGCGCCGCAAGCCTTATTCGATCATTCTGCTGGATGAAATTGAGAAAGCACATCCCGATACCTTCAACATTTTATTACAGGTGCTCGACGATGGACGTTTGACCGATAACCGCGGGCGGGTTGCCAATTTTAAGAATACAATCATTATTATGACATCCAATATGGGTGCCGAAACCATTCTGGAAAATTTTGAAGACCTGGAAGCGGTAGGAGAAGAACATAAAGCAGATATCCTCGAAACGACCAAGTCCGAAGTTTTCGAGCATTTAAAAGAAAACCTTCGACCAGAATTCTTGAATCGAATTGATGAGCAGATCATGTTTCTGCCACTTACCAAAGAGGAGATCAAGCAAATTCTCGAGCTTTTACTTAAAAAGACCCGAAAAATGTTGGCCAAGCAAGGCATTACATTAAAGCTCGATGCTAAGGCTAAAAATCTGTTGGCCGATCTGGGTTATGATCCACAGTTTGGTGCGCGTCCTCTAAAGCGTGTCTTACAAAAGGAGGTAATCAATGAACTGTCAAAACTCATTCTTTCCAATACTTTCTCCAACGGAGATACGATCTATATTAGCGCGGATAAGAAAACGCTGACATTTAACAAAACAGCAGATGGCAAAGAGAAAGTGGCCAGCAAAGAAGCAGAATCAAAACCCAAAGTAAAAGCTGCAAAAAAAGAGCAAGCTGTTGATAGAGAAAAGCAGTTAGAGGATTTGAAAAAAGCAACCAAGGATGTGGAAAAAGCGGTAAAGGATATAAAAGGAGATAAGTCTTAGGCTTAGGTATGAGGCACCAGATTTCAGGTATGAGGTTTTCGGGGATCTCCTAAAGCCTCATACCAAAAACCTTTTTAGAGATGCTATCATTCACGATGATTTAGGTATAGAGACCTGCTGTTTAATGTTAATGGTTTACCGCTCTCAAAATTTCATCGAAAAAAAGAATGCCATCATTTACAGAAAGATCATTGGCCGGCAGAATTGCTCCTATGAATCCATCATTGACCCATCGCCCATTAGATAAATTTCCGAATTGACTAATATCAATAGCTCCTTCTCCCAGATATGCGCTTGCATAATAATAAAAATCCTCGGAAAGTGTATCCGGGATCGCCAGGCCAATACCAATAGATAATCCGGTATCCGTTTCAAGCACCGCGAAAGCACCTGTATCAAAATGATGCGGCCAGACTTTAACTTCCGATTTCAATTTGTTTTTTTTCAAAAACCCCGTAATAATTTCCTGAGCCCTCGCCCGAAGCATGGCCAGCTTTTTTAAGGCCTCAATATCTGTCAGTTGATGCACATAATCTTCGCCAATATCAAAAGGCTTTTCATAAGTCACTTCAAACGAATACTTTTTTCCCGGGATCGTTGCCGACATTTTCTGCAACCATTCTAATACAGCTTTGTGGCTTTGCTTATCCAGACTTAAGTTTTTTGTTTCTTGATCCGGGCTGTGCCAGCCCAGACTATACGATTGATAACACAGCGAAAGAAAGGTCCCTTTTTCATCCAGGGCCCGGGTATTGAGCCTTTGGTTCTGAAGATCAAACTCCAGATTAGCTTGACTGTCATCCGGCCGATGCGCTAAAAAACTATTAGCCGCTGCGGCTAGATACTGTGCGGCCAGGTGCATATTTTTTTCCATCCTCCAAAGTAAAACTTTAGTCAATAATTAAACAGTCTCGACGATTACTTTATCATCAAATAATTTGATAATCCGATTTATATGAACAAGTATTCTTTGCCTGTAAACCTATTTATGTATTTTGCTGTTTTGGTTTAATAAAATTAAAAAACAAAAATGGGAAAAAAGATTCTAGCATTTGGAGCGAGTAGTAGCAAAGCTTCAATCAATAAAAGATTAGCAACTTTCGCGGCACAGCAAATTGCTGATGCAGCAGTCAATCTTTTAGACTTAAATGATTTCGAGATGCCAATATACAGCATAGACAAGGAGAAGACTTCTGGCATTCCAAAATTGGCGCATGATTTCAAGTCACATATTAAAGCTTGTGATGGTATTATCATTTCATTTGCCGAGCATAATGGTGCTTATGCTACCGCTTTCAAAAATATTTTTGACTGGATCTCCAGAATAGAAAAGGATGTATGGGCGAACAAACCGATGTTTTTAATGGCCACTTCTCCCGGAGGCCGAGGTGGAAAAACGGTCTTGGAAATTGCTGTAAACAAGTTTAAGTTTATGAATCAGAATACGATTGTTTCATTTTCATTGCCATCCTTTGGGCAAAACTTTACAGATGATGAGGGCATAAAGGAGTCAGAACTCCTGACCGCATTTCAAACACAACTCGATACTTTTGTAGCAGCTTTATAAAAAAATGAGGTTTTAGAATTGAGGAAAAAACAATTACTAAAACCTCATTTTTAAAATATCACAAAAAATAAATTAATTAAAAATAAAAAAATATTAAAAAAAAGAGGTTAATTGACACCCTGATTTTTTAGCATTTTGTGAAAGGCTTTTTCAATTAATTAATTGAAAATCAAACATATGCACCTTAGTACAAGCACCGTTTTCACACCTTTAAAAAAAATATTCCAAAAAAAAATAAAAAAAAAAGGCTTGTAAAATTCAAAAACCTTATTTAATATTGTACCACAATATCTCATGTACAACAAAAAATAGAGCTAAGCTTCTCTTTCATAACTGCCCACACTAATTTTTATTAGACCAGCTTAAAATTAACGAAAATTACCAGTACAAAACGCATTGATACCATTGCGTAAACACTGACACGTACTGCACAGTACAAACACATTTAGACTTAGACCATTATTCGGGAAAGAACTATCGTTTTTATCAACTTGTGCATCTAGCATGTACGAGAAGGTTCTTTTATTTACTTTATAAAAAAATACTAGAATGATCTCAAAACAAACCATTTTAGATGGAAGAGGTATGTCTTTTATCAAAGGGATACTCAAACCGATTTATCCGCTTCTTTTTTTTCTTTTCTTTTTCAATAATATTCTTCTTAGTCAGGAAAATTATTTTGAAAACATAAATATTAGCCCTGCTACCTGTGGGGAAGGAAACGGTTCTATTCAAATTGATGAGCCTCCAAGTTACATCGATTACATTTGGCTGGACAGTATTGAAAGTTTAAACCGTAGCCAATTAGCTCCCGGCATTTATACCATTTCAGGAGAAGACGAGGAAGGATGTATTGAAACTATCGTACTGGAAGTTCCAGATATTTCAAACTGTGCATTTGAACTAACTACCTGGTATGTGCCACAGCCAGTACCTGGCTCCAGTCGCGACGGAACGATCTACCCTTGTATTGTGGTAGGTTTTAATTTCACGCTAAATGGTGTGGATGTTCCTTACGAATACCTGGATATTAACTGGATAGCTACCGCTCCTTCTCCGGTTTATCCAACCGGCTATATTTATACATCCAATGAGCCCTCCGTCCCGGTGTATGTAGACGGGACAGTTGTTGATTTGGAAGTTTCTTTAATCACAGAACATGGGCCAATCCCCTGCTGCACCTTTACGGATAAAATTCACCTTCGTGATGTATGTCCACCAATCACACCTCCGAAAATTTATGTGCTCAGATCAACCTTCAGGGACAATACTCATACCAGTACAATTCCCGGAATGGTAGAATTACTGGTATACGGCGATGGAACATGTGAGGCTACCACGGACCTCCGGGGTTTCATCATTGATGATAATAACGGGCAACTGATTCCGGGACAAGATACTACCCTGGTCAATGGGGATTCATTAAACATTGATCCCGGGTTTATTAAGTTTGGCAATGTCCCCAATTGGGCCGCTGTACCCAATGGAAGTATCATTACCATCTTTGAGTCCGGACATGCGCTCAATACTGCTTTATCCAGTAATGAGGATCCTACCGATAGTAATCTGGATTTTCACTATCTCCTGGCACTGGAAAATCCAAACTATTTTGAAGGCAGTACCTCCCAGTGGGATTTCAGCAAGCAGTACAATACTTATCAGGGAACTACGGTAAGTCCTTCCTGGACACTCATCGAAGCCAATGGAGAGACCGATGGTATGCAGGTCCGATATCCGGATGGTAGTTACTGCCATGGCTTTTCTTATGGAAAAAATAGTGCAAGTCTCGAAGAAAACTTATTCGCTCTTTATTTATCCGAAACACCTCATGATTATTGTCAAATTCAGATGAATGAATTGAGTTATTTTGATAAATCCGCATTTAGCATTCAAGAAATAACCGGCGGTTTTATACCTGGGCAAATTGGTAGCTCAACCATGCAAAACATTGTGGATCAATTACGGGATTGTAGCCAACCCGGGCCTTCCATGATCGCACAGGAAACGCAATTACTGCCGCCGTTGAATACGGTCCATGAAAATAATTCCAAACAGACATCATTTGGTCAAAATATATTAGAAGTTTATCCAAACCCTTTCCAACAATTTTTACAAATCAATTTTCAAAGCAGTTCTGTCGGCGAAGGTTCCGTTCGAATCTACGATGGTCAAGGAAGACAGGTGGATCACCACAAAGTCTTCTGCGACGGGCAGCTTCAGCATTTAGAAGTTGATTTTAGTAAAAAACTTAGTGGCCTGTTTTTTATTCAGTTTCAGTCACCCGAAGGAACAATTATTTTGGAAAAGGCAATCCTGTTAAAAACTGATTAATCTAAAAACAAAACTATAAAGCTATTCCGATAAGAAAGTAGCCGAAACATTCTGGCTCACTTTCTATCGGCCTTCGGTACGAGCTTGAAAAAAGCTCAAAAGCGATTTTATTTTTTGAAAAAGACAAACTTAAAATATAATGAAAACTTATCTTCAAATTATCTTTTCTTTTTTAATCCTGATGCTATTTTCACTCCCGGGCAGTTTTGCTCAAACTACCCCCGACTGCGATAATCTAATTGGCCCTCCGGTAACGGATGATATGTTCAATATCCCCTCGGCTTGTGGCGCTCGCGGAGATATTTTCTTTACTTATTCAGAATTTCAGGCTTCCTCTAATGGCGTCACCCATGTTTTGGATATCCCCATTGATACGACAATTATTGATAGCACGATTAATCAAACCAGTGCCGATAATTTAATCGATGTAGCATCCAGCGCTTACGGTAATCAAAGCATTTCTGATTTGATGGAATGTTTTGACGTTTTATGCTCTCCGCATTTGGATAGTGCGCAGGTAAACCTGGATACCCTCGCTTATGCTTTTGAAAATGCAAATGATATTACCTTACAAGAAGCTATTGATGAACTAACTATTTTTAACCAGCAAAATCAAACGAATGTACAAATAGGCGAACTGCAAGACTCTATTGGTGATGTCACTACTTTTGCAGATAGCATTGCAGCAGCATTAGATGGTTTGGACTTACAAAGTTTAATCGCGAATGAGTTAGGTATGAATATTGACTGTAGTGGAGCATCTCCCTGGGATGATATCCTGCCCGATGAAAACCCATTTAATGGTCCGGGAGGCGGCGTAGGAGAGTCCTTTATTAAGCAAATGGAAGAAAAGGTAGCAGAGTCCTTTGCGAGCTACCTAACGGGAGAGAATGAACTGGGTGGTGATCCCAACTGGTTTTTGGGAGAAGTCGAGGGCCTGGGGCAAATAGCCAGCGGAACAATGATGCCTAGCCCAAGTGCCTCTTCAACAATTAAATCTATTCAATCTGGTGTGAATTTGTATAATGGCAGCGGCTCTTTAAGTCTGCCATTGGATGTCATTTCCAATAAAGATATATCTGTCCCAATATCCGTTAGTGGTAGTCCCGGAGCTTTGAAAGTCGATGATCAGGAAAGCTTATTAGGTTCTAATATGAACATCAATGCCGGTGGAAAAATCACCAGAGTCGTTAATGGCTTACCAGATGATTTTTACGGAGATATGCAAGGATATTCCTACGGATACAAACGAGGAATAAAAGTAGTCTCAGAATTTACAGGTATTAATGTAGGACTTGATTTAAGAGGTAGAACTCCAAATTGGTTAAAAGGGATTTTGTGCAGAATTTTACAAATAATTATTAATGATTTATTGAACTTCAATATTAACAGTGGCTGTTCTGATACAGGGCTTGTTGGAATAATTAATGACATTAATAATAATTTAATAAGTCAAGGTTCAACAGGGGGCGATGCCTCCAATGCACTTCCAACTGAAATTATTCTAAAGAAAAAGGTAGAAGAAGAGAACGAGGTGGCAAAGAAAAAGATAGCCCCAAAGGTTACTATCCGGTTTTTCTGGGAACCGGATCATGCTAGATATATTAACGCTCAAACAATTATTAAAATCCCGCTATTCAAAAAAATTGACCTGGTAATAAATATCAACTTTCGCGCCGGAGTCAAGATTATTGATGTTCCCTCTCCGGTAGTAATTAACAAAAAAGGGGTTGGATCGGATTATTTGACCAGTACGGATACTATGAATTCATTGGGCCTGGGGCCATTGAATATTAACGATTTTAATACCTTAAGCCCTGAGGATAAACTCCAATATCTCAACCAAAAGCATAGCACAAAAAAACGATCGGATGCCGAGTTTTTTAATCCTCGTATCTATGCATTTCTGGAAGCGATGGAAAATCTTTTCGATATTTTCAACACCTCAGAAAACGATCCTTATCCGGTTTACAATACCACACAACTGGATCTCGAATCCGATGAGTATTATTATGATTTCGGAGGTTATTCCGGTAAATTCTACATACAACCCGACGGACAAAACATTACACTTGTTCCCTATCAGGATTTTAAGGTTATAGTCAATAGAAAAAGAGGGGATATTGATGAATTCAAGTTCATTACTCCGGAAGGGATTGAATATACTTTCCGTCAAAAAGCAACCTCCCGATACGATCATTACTCTTTACCTACTTTTTTTAAATATCCTGAAAAAGGAAATACCTGGACTCGGTTCAAGGAACCTACTATTGGAAAAACGGAATATCCTATTTATAACTTCTGGATAGGACTTCCCGTATCTTTTGAAATCAAAAAAGACTACCTAACCAACTATTATGTAGAAATCGGTCAGGAATATATCTCTGCCTGGCATGTTACAAATATTCATTCCTTGATCAGTGATGAAACCGTTACGATTAACTATAATGAAAGACAAATAAATTACAATGCTTCCAAAAACTGGTCGCATACTTTTCCAAACTTCAACAGTCAAGTTATAGGCGGTGAAACATTATTCAATACAGATACTAATAATGAGCTTCCCTTCCATATCAGACCCCGGGAATGGAAAAATGGTTTTGCTGATTTGACCTATTCAATGTCTGAAGCATTTGTAACCGAACCAATTGTCCGCAGTATTTATAATAACCGAGATAAAGAAGCTGTTTTTTACTACGATCAGGACAATTTAAGTCTTCCCGGAGCAAGCTTATGTACAAAAATTGAAATCAAAAAGAATAATCTTTTTTATAAAGCCTGGGAGTTTGGTTATTCTACACCCAATTATACTCAGGTCAATATTAGCTGTGGAGATACCAGTACGGTCAGCGGAGGTGCAACCGGGCCGGTTTATTCCGACCTATCAGAATATCAACTTTTATTTGATATCCCGGAAAAAGACGAAAACGACAAGTTTGTTTTTCGGTTTCCAATTGTTTTAAGCCTACTAAATGATTGTATTCGGTTTACTTTTCCCGTCAAATTCAAATTTGATATTAAAGATCATGCTCCAAGCGGCTACTATTATATGGATCGCGTATCCGAATATGGAAGTCTAATGCATCTCAAGACTTTACTCAGCTTAAAAGATAATCAGGAAACCACCCGATATCAGGCAGAGTTTGTCCGAAATTTCCTTAGGACCATCAAAGAAATAGATGGGGAGAATGGAAGTCATAATATTGCCAAAATAAGCTATAATGGAGACTTGGGATTGCTTCCAAAGCGCTATAGTATTCATCAGGATATCTGGGGATATTATAATGGCATTTCTACCTCAATGTCTCCTTTTATAAAAATGTCTTATGGTAATGAATTGGGATTGGGTAGTATTGGTTACAACACCGATCACTTTGCATTTAGGCACCCCGATGTAAGCGATCAAAATTTTGATGCAGGGCGACACTGGCAGGCCGATCTGAATTTGGCAAAAATTGGCCAGATCGATTCCGTTATTTTGGAGACGGGAGCATTCCTGGTATACAATTATGATTTACATCAATATCCGGAAATTAGTGGCAATCTCCTTTCTGAAGTAGCCGGTGGTTTGCGTTTAAGTGGTTTGATAAAAGGTTCTGAAAATGGTCCTAGCAATGTAAGCAATTACATTTACCATAAACCCAGTATTGTTAATACACCATTGTTTTTGGATCAATATGAAAAAGATCGGTATTACAAAGATTTGGAGGTAAAGGTAAAAACAGGCTGGAAACCTTTGAATACCTGGCAAATGAATAAAGGTGCTTATGTGGGTTATGGCCATGTTGATGAAATATTTGAAAACAATGGCCGAATCGAACATTATTTTACAAATCCCAACCTACCGGGTTATGAACCGCTCATTCCGGATACAAGGAATCTTTACATAAAATATCACCGACGACTCCGCTGGGAGGACAATAACTACAGAACTATTTCCGAAACCTCTCCTGGTTATCATTCACGTTTTGGTCCTAAAATATCGAGAGACTGGCGTCTGGGTCTGGAAAATCTGACCAAAGTATATTCCGAAGATAATCAGTTACTACAAAGCGATTCTACTATATATTCCTTTGCGCCGATGTTGGGTGCCAACCATAGGCTCAAGTATTACAAAGGAGATATGTACCAGTATTTGCACTATGGTAGTTATGATGATATTACTGATGCCGGTACACTTTATCAATTAACCGACGCCGGTACAGCTTGCTTCAAAAACATCATTGCGCAGATTATTCGTTTTATTATAAAACACATTCATACCGAGCATCCCTATCGCTATATCGAAAAAGACTTTAGTTATATGGAAATGGTGATGGAAAGCGAAAAAACAGAACCCCTTCGCTCATATCGTACAAATTATTATGCGGATGGTAAAAATTACGCGACAACCTATTACGCTTATTATGGGAATAGCGAACGAAAAACGCAGCGCGTATCTCAGTTTTTTACAACCGATCAAAGCAGCAATCAGCAATCCACTGAAACCGATTATATCTATGCCGATAACCTGCTCAGTGGTACGATCTATAATTTCATTGATGGTGCAGTGATGACCGAAATGGATGATAAAAACTACGAAATTCCTATCTTCCAAATCAATAAACTCAATGGTACTCCTGTAAGCGGTTCGGCCAGCGATTTTGCAAAATATGGTAATCGTTTTTTACCTGAAAGTGTCTGGGGCATCCGGCAGGGCGAATTTGTACTCACCGGGAGGTTCACCTCTTATGATCCCGCCAACGGAATGCCGCTTGAATATCGATTAGCCAAATACGGAACAGGTTATGATGTAGGCATGTACAATTTGTTCCCGGTTATTAGTATGACCTGGACGCCCAATCTGTTACCGGACACTCGTACCTTCGAAGGATTTACGACTAGCAATGACTATAATGATCTTTGTCAATTAAGCAGTAGTACGGATGCCAATGGTTTAACCACGCTCTACACCTACGATCCGCGCCGCAGACTGGATACTATTGTTGGTCCCGGTGGATTACAAACCCAGACTTTCGCCTACAATATGAATCCTTTGCAGACGACCACCACGACTACTTTTAGCGATGGAACGACAGAGCAAGAACAGGTCGAAACCAGTGACGGCTGGGGTAATTTCCTCAGCCTGGTACGGCAGGACGGAGCAGTGCTTACCTCTCGTTCTTACGACAATCTTTTCCGGGTCATCGAAGAATCCCAGTTAGGCAGTGGTAGTACAAAATATCGCTACGAAGCTTCTCCCCTCAGCCGGGTCATCGAAACAGAAGATGCCGTAGGCAATATTTTTAAAACCGAATACCTCGGTCCAAATCCAAGTTATCCCATACTTGTTCCCTATGCCGGTATTAAAACGACCGACCCAAACGGTCATGTTTCCAAAAACTGGCAGGATGCCTTTGGCAAACCCGTTATCCGGATTTCGGGAGCCGGAGGAATTACCAAAACTGCTTATGATACTTATGGAAGGGTTAAACAGATCGTTAATCCAATTAATGAAGTTTACAAATACACTTATAATAAAATGGGGCTGCTGGCAATCAAAGAGATTCCGCACAAGGTCCCTGAGCAATATTGGTACGATAAGAGTATGCGAATGGTCGTCAAACGTGATGCGAATGCTACCTTGCTGCTGGATTATGATAATGCTTATCGGTTAAAACGCATTGGCCGGGGTGGGAGTGTAAATTACGGAGATGTCATCGGTACCGTACTAAATGAGGAGGCAGTTAATAGTGATATTCAGGATGATTTGCTCATTAATAACTATGAACCGGGAAAAACCTGGATCGCCAATACTCGTGAAGCCATTCTCAAAAACGGTGGCGTTGATGGGGAAAAAGCCAGTGTTTTTAGCAGAGATAACCTGGGACGTGTTATTGGAACAAATATCAATTATACAAACGGAAATAGCATTTCGGAGTTAATTACATCCCTTAATGATGCAAATATCCCGCTTGGTATCAGTCGAACAGTAACGGGGCCGGATGGTACTGCTCGTTCGATGGACTACACTTATACCATTGATAATGTGCTAAGACAAATCAATACGAGCCTGGACTACGAAGGGCAAAATACTTTACTGGAAAAACTGGTTTATAATGGTGCCGATCAGGTCATCCAGAAAATGATTGGCGAAACGGCTACTAACGGCTTCCTGCAAACCGTAGACTTTACTTATGACGGTGCAGGAAAGTTACTGAGTATCAACGAACCAGTTGAAACGGGTTGTTTACTTCGGGAAGAAGTTTGTCAGCTTTACTGGGGCAATGTAGAAAGCGGTATCCATTTCGAAAATGAAAATTGCGGAAACTTTAGCGGTATTCGCCTGGATGGAATATTTTACAGTCCCGATAATCCGATTCCTTTGACCGATACCGAAGCCATAGAAGCTTTTATCGACGAACAGATTGGTATACATGGCAGCGTCGGAGCTACCGAAGTCTTCTACCAAAACTATTTTGGGGTCACAGAAGACTTCCATATCTCCATCATGCAAACGAATGTACAGAGTGCCATTATTCTATTTGAAAATAATTGTACTTACATTTTGACCAGTAAAGACTGCTGCGAAATACCTATCATCACTCAGGGAGGGCAAATCCCTCTACCAACTGCACCAAATAATCCGGATTTATTCTTTGAGCAAATTACTTATAATGGTTTGGATATTGCGATGATTGAAATGTTGGGTAGCTGTTCTGCCGGACTTATTAGAAACCAGTACCAGTATGACGGAGACCACCGGGTAACAAAAGTTGACAACACCCTCTGGGCGCCACATAAAATCGAGGATGCCTTTTCTTCCAGCTACAGTTATGACCCGGCAGGTAATATTCTTTCTCTTCAAAGAAACGGCTGGGTTGCCCTTGATGAAGAATTCCGCAAAATTGATGATCTGATCTATAATTACAAAACAGGTCCCGGCGGAGCCGGAACGACCTCTCTGTTAGAAAGCGTTAGTGATCAATTGGCAAGTGGTGATCCTATTGCTCAGCCCGCCGGATTCGGGAAATCCAATGCCCTTTCCAATTACAGTTATAATGCTAATGGAAGCCTAATCGGGGATAGTGGAAAAAGTATTAGCGCGATTGGCTATAATTTATTAAATTTACCAGAGGTTATTGCGCATCAGACCGACGGGTCGATCTCCTTTGAATACACTTTCGGAGGGGAGAAAATTAAAAAAACGACACCGGATGGTGAGCGACAATACCTCGGCGGTTTGGAATATCAGGACAACGGTCTTGAGTTGATCCATATCCCGAATGGAAGAATTACGGAAAAAGCAGGTCTTCAGCTGTATCAATATCACCTGGTTGATCATCTGGGCAATGTTGTTGTCCTCTTCGAAGATAAAAACGATGACGGAACCATCAGTCTCGAAGAAGAAAGTGGTAGCCAGGACAGTGAAGTCATTCAGCGTAACTTTTATTACAGTTTTGGCCTACGCGTCGATGCTCCACATTTTCTAATGAATGCCGAACCAAGGGCGGATTTCTTATATAACGGCAAGGAAAATATTGAAGAGCTTGACTTTAATATGCTCGAATATGGCTTCCGGTTGTATGATCCGGCTATTGGTAGATTCCCTTCCGTTGATCCGATTGCAGATAACTTTGCCTTTGTCAGTGGGTTTAATTATGCAGAGAATAGTCCAATAGGACATATTGATCTTTGGGGACTGCAAAAATTTGTGAGTCCACAATTAAGAGGCCATATTGCAGAAAGATTGCCAGGGGACTTAGTTGAAAACCACAAAGCGGTTTCTAAAGCCAGTACGTTTTTTGGAAATATGCCAGATGAAGCTTCTGGGATAATTTTAGAAACAGGCGCTGGCTTCATTCCTATATTAGGACAAGGAATAGATGCATATGATACTTATAATGCTTTTGATAATGGGGACGGCTGGGATATTACTTTTGCCTTAGCTGCGTGGATTCCAGGGGGAGATTTTTTAAAAAGTTTAAGAAAAGGTTATAAAAGGTTAGATGCTAAAGTAATCAATAAAGGTTTTACTGATGCTGGTGGCAAAGCTCCTTATGATGAAGCCTTTGACGTAATTGAAGGCGTTACGAAAGAAGGGGATTCTTTTGTAAGGGTTCACGGGAAGAATAATGCGGCAAGGCCTTGGATGATGCGTGCTAGTGAAATTGAAGGTTTATCAGCACAAGAAATAAAAGATAAATTTTCTATCCCTGAGTTGCCAACTCATATATCGGATGTCAATGTGCCAGCAGGAACAAATATAAGGGTTGGAGTTGCAGCTAAAGTTGAAGGATGGGGAAAAGGTGGTGGTACACAAGTTGAAGTTCTTGATCGCGTTCAAGATGATTGGATAACAAATACAAGTAAAATAGATTAATAATGATAGAAGTAAATGAAAACATTTTGAAATATAAAGATAAGATGATATATGAATTCCCTTATAAAATCAAGGACTTCAAATTTATTAAAGATAGGGTTATTGTATTAATTGAATCTCCAGTAAAATCAAATTTCAACGAGAATATTTTCTGCTTAAATCTCAATGGTGACTTGATATGGCAGGTTGAAAAAATTGATCACATATATAGCGATAGTCCTTATGACTCAATTGAAGTTGATGAGAAGGTTATTCTAAAAGCCGATAACTATGATAGCTTCCTTTATGAACTTGATATTGAGACCGGAAAAATTTTAGATAAACGATTTACTAAATGACCCCGTTAGTAGTAGTCTTCTAGACTAGAGCCGTTGGTTTTCGATTGTATTGGAAACCCGATACGATACAAGGTAAAAAAGAAATTCAAGCACCTCGCAGCAATGTGGGGTGTTTGTGGTTTTAGAGATCAGATATTGAATTAGATCGTGGGTTGGCAATCCCACCTCATATCCAGCTATACGACGTACAAGTTTTTGCGAAGTATGGACATATAGCGTGTATTAAGAATAGCGGATAGAGATTATATTAAAAAAGCTTTATTTTGAGTAAACGTTTTGGAAAAAGTTCCGAAACTAAAAGATTGTGTCGCCAAGGGCGGATTTCTTGTATAACGGCAAGAAGAACATTGAAGAGCTTGACTTTAACATGCTCGAGTATGGATTCCGTTTGTATGATCCAGCTATTGGCCGTTTTCCGAGTTTGGATCCGATTGCGGATAACTTCGCTTGGGTCTCTGGGTTTAATTATGCGGAGAATATGCCCATCAACCACATTGATCTGTGGGGACTGCAATCCTATATTATTACACCTTCTTATAATCGCCAGACTTGGGGGGATAAAGGTTATACTGACAAAGACTTAGCTGGATATGATCGGGCTAACAAAACAGCAGAAACTGTTACCATCATTACTAGTTCTTTGATTGTTCCTGATCCTACAGATGCCTTCTTTGGCGCTGTAGTTGTTGCAAGTAGAATTGGGAAAGTTTTTTAGACAAACCGGAAGAGGGTTGGGGAAAGCCTGGACGTGGACTAAGGGGCTTTTTAAGCGGAAGAAAAAAGCGCCAGTTAATAATCCTGTACCTGATAGAATGGCTCGAATTATTCCTGAGGATATTGCTGATGATGTAACAAGTTTAGGTAAACCAGGTTCCGAAGATGTGTTTGTGACTGCTGCGGATGATATAAAAGATATTTCAAAATCTGAAGATTTAGCTAAAAAACTAACTCTAGAAAATGCAGATGGGTCTCCTGTTCAAGGGCCATTTCGAGTTATTGAATTTGATACACCAAAATCAGGAGTAGCCTCTCCAGTAAATCGAACTGATCCAGGCTTCGTTGGTAACGGGCAGACCGCAGGAAAAGCAAGAGAATTTGTAATTCCAAATAAAAAACTTGAAGAAGTTACTAATAAGACAGAAAGAACTATAAATAATTAAATATGATTTTAGAAGGAAAAAGTATGAATAATAAACTATCTTCTTTAATCAAGATAAAAGTAGATGGTGAGAATTGGCTTGTTTACTATTTAGATGAAAAGTTAAATGAAAAATGGATTAAAGAATATCCTAATTCTGGTTATCATGGAGGTGGGGCTCCACGATTAAGATTAATAAGTAAATTTCCATGGGAAGAAGAGGAATAGATGCCTTATCCCCTGTTAGCCGAGGACTTTGATATTGTACGTTGGTTTCAAGTTTGTGCCTTCAACTACACCTACACTACAGAGTAAAGAAAGAAAAGCAAACGCCTTACCAGAGATGGTGCGGCGTTTGTGATTTAGGAGGCGTAAGTCTTACGAGTTTTAAAATCTCTAAGGTAAACATCCAGTACGTTAAAAACCAATACGCTACAAAGTAAGAAAGAGTAACGAGCACCTCGCAGCAATGTGGGGTATTTGTGGTTCTAGAGATCAGATATTGAATTAGATCGTGGGTTGGCCAATCCCTCCTAATAACTAGCTATACGACGTACGACTGCTTAAGGAGTATGTACGGATAGCGTCTATTAGGAAGGGGTGGGGTGGTTACTGCGTCAGTACTCTGACCTCTTTTTTGGAAGGGAAATAGCGTAGCATCAGTAGAGTCTTTTCGCTTCCAAAAAGGAGGTGAAAAGGATAGTACCTTGATTGTTAATGATAGCATCAAGTTTAATTTTCATTACTCCCGCCCTCTCCCGTTGAATGAAGTTTGTTGATCTTGATTAGTCAAAGTCCATAAACTTCACCTCCAAGCACAGCAAATACAAATGACCGCACAGTCCCACCCGAGGGCGAGACTGCCTGATTTTTATAAGAATCCGCCTTGGGATTAGAGCAGAGCTTAAAATGCTAGAAGCCTCAACAAATTTTCTTTAGATATCTTTTCAATATCATCATATCTATTATTGTTAAAATTAAGTCTCTTTCAGTCTTATCTAATTCTTTTGTCCCTTTTCACGGAAAGACTCCTTGAAAATTTTTATAGATAAACCTTCGGACCATCAACATCAAGATAATCGAAGATAATTTACAAGAATGCATCTTTGAAGTGTAAGAATTATTAATCAACCAAAATTTATTAAAATGAAAATTATACAAAAAAATGGCCATGTAACTTTCTTCTTCCTGTTTATTGCTTTTATGTTCACGCTTGGGTTCTGGAGCTACTGGCCCAAAGGCGAAAAAATCATACAGGAAAATGAAATAATTATAGAACCCTCAATGCCCTTCGATAGCTTACCAATCTATACTGCTTGCCATGACGGGATAGTGATCTCAGCAAAACAGTTAGATAAAAAAGCAAAAGCCTTATAAGATTTCAATTTTTGATTTTACAAAATTACTATGCTCCGAATGCCTCTTAAGTGTTCGGAGTTTTTTTATTGAGTATACTTCTTCAAAATATTTCTGCTCTTAAAACCCTTTCTCTTGCAATATTTTCATTCTTTGTATTAAGCATTTCTTAATCCCTTTCTAAGAGCATTTCCAAAAAGCAATTCCCTGTAAATTAAATTCGTCCTATTCTCTCAGCTTATCTACATTGACTTGTTGATTTGTTTATACTTCAAAATGGCAAACCCCGTAAATACCTGACGATAAATGTACAAGACTGTGTTAAGATGTTTAATTAAACGATCTCGAATCTGTATTGCATTTCCATAAATACTAAAAAGCGAACACCCGTCTTATAAATATATGTCCGTTTCATTGACCCAAAAATGGATATTATTCTTATTCGCTTACAACAAGGTCCTTTGAGCTTTCAGACTGCTTAGAACTTGCGGTTTTTTTGTTTGCGCTGTCGAGAGAACAATGGTTCAGCTTAATCAAGACTTCCTTTATTATAAAATAGCTTTAGCTATTTGCGAAAGGAAAAGCTGTAGCATGAGTAGAAAAAAGACATCCACAGGCCAGCCAATAATCCCTGTCCAGGGATTTATTCTTTTTTAGCTTAACAAAAGAGGAAAGCATATTCACTAAAAATAAAAACAGCCGTCAATAAATTAACGGCTGTACAAAGTTGATTGAGTATACTCTTTAGCAAGAGTCTTTTAATGATTGATAATATCAATCTGGTCAGGTGTTATTCCATGAATTATAGTATCGGTATTTTGCTTATTATGCGAATAATGGTTGATTATTCCTTCATCAATAGATATCTCATCCTTTATGATAATATCCTCTGAGATTTTAATGTCCTCGTCTGGAATGATAATATGATTGATGGCAATAATTGCGATGATGATAGCAATAATAGAAATGATCGCTGGAATTATTCTCTTTTTCATGACTTACTATTTTTAAGGTTAAAAGAAATACTATAAAATTGAATGTTGAAAAATTTGTTCATAGTTGATTTCCTTTAAGTCTTGATATTTTAATTTTATAAATTATACCTGGGATTAAAATCGATCTTTAAGATATTTTCTCTATTATGTTATCATCTATTCCCTTATCGATGATTTGATGATCAATATGTTTATGATCTTCGTGAATTATATTGTTTTTCTTATCAATGTTCCCGGCTATATCGACGGTAGATGAAACTATTTTTCGTTTATTCATGATTGGTATTTTTTTAGTGATTAAGTATTAAATATTTTTTCCGGTTTTATTTGATCCTCTGGATTTTAGTGTGATCTTCTATTCTGATATTCCGGTTTTTATCATGTTTATGATCAATTGCTGTTGATTCTGTTTGTGGTGCTTCAATCGTTCCTATCTCATTATTTTTGATGATAGATATATCCCCGGAAATAATGGAAATGATAAAAATGATACCGATAATTGCAATAATTGACGAAATAATTTCCTTCCTTTTCATAATGATTTGATTTATTAGTTTTTGAATTATAAAAATTAGATTTTTTGTGTTTGGTTTTCGTATTCTTTGTTGTTCTGATTTAAAGTTGCCTTTTTAAAAGTTATCTCAAATTATCTTGACTCGAAAAAGCAACTTGTTTTAATTGTATTATATTGCTTGTCTTGGTTTGTAGGATTCAGTATTTATTCTGCATCACTCCGTTAAAGACAATTCAAAGATGCGAACAGAGAAGTTATCCCAAATTATCTTGAAATATCATTTGCGTTTTGTAAAAAGGGATATTCGTTTTTGAAAATTTTATTTTTTGCTTAACTTAGGTTTTATTTAGTTGATTGAGAAACGATAAAGGCAGGAGATATTAATCCCGGATACTTGCTGTCCTGTATCTGTCCTACCTGTTTTTCTTTTTCTATTATTACTAAGTTTTTTATAGAGATCAGAAGGGAGTCTGGAGCATAGTCTTCAAATAATCTATTCGTGCACCGGATAATTTCTCGAATGACTAATAGATACAACATTATCTTCCGCTTTTAAAATTATGCTACAAAGCAAGGCCTGTTTGATAGCTTGCTAGACATTGGTATAGACCCAAATCATATTCATCAAAACTGACCCCGTTATGAAAAACGCCCCAATCTTTTCCGAACAAGATCACGCCGCATTTTTTAGAGCTACCCGAGAAATAAATAAGCATTTACACCATATCAAAGAGTATGATCAAATTAAAGATATAGAGAAATGCTTTGCGCAAGCCAAGGATATTATGATCGATTTAGCAAGGCAGATTGGAAAGATCATGAAAGAGTTTGAACGAATTACCGGCATTAAAGTAGAAAATAACAGAGCCCTGGGAGAAGAGATTATTGAAAAAGTATTTGGTAACCTGAGAAATGCTGTTTCTATTGATGAAAAGCTCGGTACTTTGAAAGAAGAACTCTTTCAAATATCCGTGCGAAAGAGTGATATTTTCAAAGAAGGAACAGATAGTCATGAAATGCTGAATAAAATCGGAAAAAAGCGTTTCAAATTACTAATAAGAGAAGTCCAGGAAAAACAACAGTTATCCCTCGCTGGTACAAATGACCCGAATGAAAATATCAGCATTCCCGTCGAAGTAGAGGTGTTTTTAAAAGAGTTGGATGAAGGAGAAATAAGTAAAGTATTCAAAGACACTAATAATACCCGGCGGAAAGCCAGTGAGCAGATTATTATTATTTTTCAAAAAATTATCGAACTCCAGCGTGCCAATGCCAAGTATTTTGAGATGTTGAAAAAACCCATCAATCTTTTCAACATATTTATTAATGAGCGGATTGTTCTCATTGAAAGAGAGACCGATCGCATCCGAAGTATATTCAACAATATAGATAGCGTCCTGAATAAAAGCAATTATTCAAATATTAACTACGAAGCAATTAATGCAATCATTGACGGATACTATTCTCTAATTAAACTTTCCGAGGGAATCAGAGAAAATTTACTCGAAATAAATATAGAGCGCTATAAATTTAGAGGCGTTAGTTTTTATTATGCTCCAAACAAAGGTGAATTATTAAAAAGGAGATACGCCAATATTAGAAAAGCTTATGTTTTTGGTAAAGAAAGAACTAAAGAGGAATTAATCGAGCATATTCAAAAAAGCTGGACTGCGGTAATCAAAGAAAATAATTTGCTTGCTGAAGCATCTCTGAAAGATGATATAAAAACGTTTCTGGAACTTACCTGTCATAATTCTATTGCAGCGCAGCAACGTTATATCAACGAGATCGAAGCCGGACCAGCCAGAATGGAAGAAGATATACTAAGAAGAGCAGCTACCATTCTCGGGCGACTGGACACGGATGACCTAAAGGAGTATTTTGGCTTTTTTATAAAATCCGGAAAAATAAAAACCTGGACCGATTTTATAAATCGCATTCAACTGGTAACACCTAAAGGAAAACGGCTTGTTTTTGATGCCAACTGGCAGCTAAATGTCTATCTTGAAAAAATGAGTTTTAAGAAGTTGCTGGCGGATATAAAAGCTTCTTCCACAGGTGCTTTAGAGAGAGAAAGTTTAGAGCTGTTTAGAGAAGAGTTATGCGCTTTAGTCAAAACTGAAAAATCAAAAGAGCATCCCTGTTCTCAGTTGAGAAGCTTAATCCTTCAACACCAGGAAGAACTACCTGAAAATAAGGTAAAAAGAATATTACAGTATTTACGAGATCGTTTTACAGAACTGGAAAAAAAATACAAAGAATACATCGAGCCTGAAATCACCTATTATTTAAACTGCTCCAAAAAGCATGTTAAAGACGCAACCAGCAAAATCTCTTCTCATTTACCGACAGACTATCACCCGGACATGATCAAAAATATAGTCCTTAAAGAAGCTCTGTCAAAAAGAGACTTAAAAATTTCCAAAAGGTTTCGAAGGGTGTTCGAATGCATCGATGAGCAGATTTTCAGACATGAAAAACCCAAAAACGGAAATCCCGAAGCATATACCTTGTGGCGGTTTTTCTGGGATAATAAAGATAAAGACAAGTCTTCTACCAATAAAAGTCTGGAGCGTTTTGACGAGATGGTAAAGGAAGTTGTATCAAGACTGGAAGAATTAAAAGTACGAAAATACAACCTGCTCAATGAATACCTCCATTCCGACCTGTTCTCGGATATTAATAATCGTTTACAAATTTATGGTGGCAGTTATAGTATTTGGAATCAGGAAGAAGAACATTTGGTTCGGATGCTCGCCCGGCGGTTTACACCCAAAAAATATCGCCCTCATTCCGATTATCGTGATCCCTGGTTTCACCAGCATGCCCTGCAAAATAAATGGTATGATCTGGCCGAGCGTGTTTATGACAAAAATAAAGGCTGGATAAAAAACCCTTTTAAGGATTCTATTGAACTGATGTTTCTATCCGAGGGGCGCAATATTTCACAACCTGCTTTTTATCAGAATTTTAGTTCAGACAGCAATGTTTTACTGGATGTTGAAAAAGAAAATCAATTCCTTTTCTGTGAAGACGGAGAAATAAGTGCATTTATATTATTATACCGTTTTATGAATGCCGTATTCAATACAAGCACAGAACAAATTGAAAAAGAATTAGATCAAGAAAAAGGAGACTCAGAACCATCTTCTGAATTTTCAAAAGAAAATCAGCAAACGTACTTATCAGATATTTTGATAGCTATTTTAACACACTATGAACGCAATGAAAACGGAGAAACACCTGAAGAAAAAGCAAAACGTAAAAATCGCGCAAAAAACTTATTAACCTTTTTCATTAAAATCATTCTTGATGCCAATTGCCCGTTTAAACTAAATTTTGCACCAAAAACATCTCCCGATAATGTTTTTGAAGATGCATACGACCCTTTAGAAGGAATTGCCAGAAAAGAAAAGTTTTCGAGCGTCATGCGGCAAAGAATTGATCGGGGGCCCGTAAAGTTCGTACGTGAACTTTTCACACAGGGCTTGCTCGAAACAGGTGTCGATGAAGAAACCATAAAAGAAAAACAGAATGATACAAGTGCAGTAGAGGATCTTTTGATCAATGAACATCAGAAGCATTTAACCATCTCCGAAAGATATATTAACCTCTGCAAATTTATCGACAAAGAGCTTACTCCAAGTAAAAAACGATTAAAGCTAAAAGCAAATTTCGAAAAATACAGTGCACAGATTAATCCGGAAGGGTATTTCATAGATCGGAAAATACAAAAACTGGACGATTACAAATTAAAAGAAGAATTAGAGCTTCGACAAAAATATTTGGATAACATCCGAAAGGAAATCATTGATATTGTCAAGAAAGAAGAAACAACCAGAAAGGTAGAGAAATCAGAGATACAAAAACAATTAGCAGCCATTTTGTCGTTATTGATAGAGTCTGTTTCTCCTTTTTTAACCAGTGAAGATTTTAAAAAAGAAAAAACAAGAGAAAGCAGATGGCTAAAAGTAAAAAGGCATATCAACGGAATGTCCCGGTTTCCTTTATCAGCCTATTTTGTCTGGAGAGCCAACCGAAGCTATGCACATTCCAGATTGGTAATTCCGATTGCGTCCACTACAACCAATCGGGAAGCGCCCAATGTAGGTTTTTTATCTATTGGCTTTCGAAACGTGTTCACA
Source organism: Saprospiraceae bacterium (assembly GCA_028280415.1). Classification (GTDB taxonomy): domain Bacteria; phylum Bacteroidota; class Bacteroidia; order Chitinophagales; family Saprospiraceae; genus JAHDHW01. Next base: position 347,429 of record JANQLV010000023.1, on the reverse strand, counting down.
CGCAATGGTAATAAACCAATGCACCATATTACTCATGAGACCGAAGACGCTATCAAAGAAATACTCTTTACCATCCGATCGATTTATCAGCCCTTGATTCATCCTTTTATGGATAAGATCTATTATGATCAGATCGTTAATAAAAGCGTTCAGACCAATGCAATTCGAGCTGCTGTTGCCAGGGTAATGTCGCGTAATATGTCACACAATATTGGTTCACATGTCATTGAAAAACTCTCCAGAACATTAAATGACCCGGGAACAGGTGAGGAATATGCCCCTGAGCAAATGCAATTGTTCCACACCTATTTGAGAACCAGAATGGGTTTCATTGCAGATATTTCAACAGGAAAACCTCATCTAACTATTACTTCTAAGCTATTTAGAGATGTTTTAACGGCTTTCATAAAGACACCGGATAAAGATGATCCTTTTGGAAAAGACTACCAAAAAATTCTTCTGGACCATATCAGTGGCTATCCGGACCTAAGCAGTGATGCCATTGAAGTTGCGGTGGAAAATAAGGCGCATCTGGAAAAAATCGACATTGCTTTACCCAATGGGAACTTAGGCGCCCATGCTTTTTATATCATTCTGGAAAATATCATTCGCAATGCATTTAAACACTCCAGGAGCAATAATTTAAAATTGAAATTGGAAATAGAATGCGATACTTATAAAAGGGATGAAAGGTATATGCGGATCAGAATTAAAGACAATCTTGGGAAAAAGAATAAGGTGGATCGAACAGATAAACTGCTTAAAGATATGCGGGAGCATCTTGATGAATCCATGATTGACCCGAATAGAAAACAACTAAGAGAAAAAAACTGGGGCCTGCTGGAAATGAAAATAGCCGCAGCTTATTTGAGACAGGAAGAAGCAACGCAAATTGATAAGTATAAAATTAATAACTCAGATAAAAAGTATTTTCCTCCTTTATTAAACTTGCATTATGCAAATGATGATAAAGACTTGGTTTATGAGTTGTTTTTAATGATTCCAAAAGAGATTGAGATTTATAATCTAGACGATCAACTCGAAAATGCTTTTTCAGAGATAGATTTATTAAATCAAGGGGTAAAAATTAAAAAATCAATTACAGTCAAAGAGAAGGAATTAATAAATATTCCCGGAAATTATACCACTCGGGTTATCGTATTAAAAAATGAAGATCAATTGAATGATGCGGACATTGTAAAAATTAAAAAACCTATTCAGCGAATTGTGATATTACCGCTGGATAAAAAGAAAAAGCTACTAAAGCTTCTTCAGCAGAGTATGAAAGGGGTGGATATCAATGATCTTAAAAATTTCATCTGGTCCGAGAGAGTTTCCGATTTAATAGCCATTAATCGTCATAAAGAAGAAAAACACCCTAGGATTGTCAATGCTTCTAGCAAAAAATGCCATCTACTCTATCCTCCTTCTTTGCAAGAATATACTCCAAATATCAAACAAAATATTCCTCACCGGGAATTGAAAAACACTTTGGTTTTTGATTATCACGGAAATAGTATTAGCACAGCTAAAAAGGAACTACTTTATTACGAAATGTACAACTCTCCTGATCCAACTGCATTCTTACTCAATTCCATAATGGGCCCAGAGCAAAATGATATAAGCGATGACCTGAAATATTATAATCAGGAAAAACTGGATGCATTCATTTATGGAGAATTTATTGAAATCGCTTTTACAGATATTGCTATACTGGATGAACGTGTTCAGGAAGAATTGAATAATAGAGAAGCCATGAAATTAAAAGAAGTTATCCCGGATAAGGTTACTTTTGAAGGCTTTGAAAATATGAAAATATTTGTCCCTCAAAAAAAGGAATTAGCTTTGACTAAAGAAAATCTGGAAAGAGGAACGGAAGTTTTCGAGGATATAAAAACCTGGCTGTCGAAAATAGTAGAACGCAACAGACCAATAGATTTTTTGGTTATTCACTATTCGATTGTAGAATCTTTAAGAGGTAATACTGACGAAAGTGTACTGGGTTTCATTAAAGATGTTGAGGCTCTAAAGACAAAAGATAAAAGCAAAAACCTCATTGGCCAGGTAGTCTTGACTTCCGGAAGAGGTACGCCACCCAGTATTCCTAAAAAGATACCATTCTTGCCGTACTCTATTTTGTCCAGATACTTATTTGAACAACCCAGTAAATATATGCTCAAAAATGTATTATTTGCCGGTTCTGATGAAAATAGCCTATGAAAAATCTTTATGTGTTTTTTACCTGGAGTGATACGCATAGCCCGAAAATTCTGAAAAATTTCTGTGCTTCCGATACGCTCGAACAATTTCTTTTCATCTCTGACTCAACAGATGCCAAGCCTGTTTCGAGATTATCTGATCTTTTTTGGAAAGATAAAAAAGATATGGTTTTAGTTTTCAGAGATAAACAAAATCTAACAGGTAAACAATTAGATGTTTTTAAAAACATCAGTAAAGCCAAATCCTTAAAAGTAAACCTGGGATATCATCAGGGAAGAGGAACTACTAAAAATATTCCCTTTATCAAAAATAATATTCCTGCTATAGAGTCCCTGCTTAAAATTGAATCCAAGCATTTCTTTTCCAGACATCATAAAATACAAGAAGATTTGGAAAAAATTTTAAGCATAAAAAAAAATAAAGCCGCTTTTCAAAGCAGTATAAAAGAGATCGCAACTTTTTTTGACTCAAAAAAAAAATTAGAACAAAGTTTGACCGCCCTGCATCAATTGTATTTTCTGCCGAAGAGTAAAAAAAACAAAGACCTTGTTTATGAGATCGTATTGGACTATGCCAGCAACATTGGAGTTGGAATATTAAGCGACCACGTACTTAATGCTGTCTCTGCTTATTCCCCGGAAAACCATCAGGCCTGGCTTCTCGATTTTCGGGAAACGATCCTGGAACAATTCAAAAAACAAGAGAGAAAATGAACTATATCTTTGCCCGACAGGATATCGACAATGTACTGGGTAACAATGAGAATTGGTGTCGGCTTGAATTTTCTTTGGAGCTGATAAGCGAAGATTTTAATAGTGCCGAACGCGTTTTTATTTTTCTGGAATACCCTCTGGAAAACATAAGTTATGCTGACTTCTTTGGATTCCGGATTCTTCGATTTTTAAGACTGAACCTGAATATTAAAGTCCCTGTTATTCTCTTGTCTTTTTTAGATAAACAATGGTTTTTGCAAGAACGGACCAAGCCCGATTTCCAAATTCTAAATACTCCGGGACATTATTTTTTTCAGCTTCCGGTAGACTGGTCCGTCTTATTGCAAAAATCGTTTAAAAGTTTAAATGAAAACACCCTACACGATATCAATAATACTTTCTACAGCCTGGAAGGATTTATTGATGAAGAGTTTCATAATCTAAAAAATAAAGTTTTTAAAAGTATTAAAGATTTCAAGCATAAAACAGCATTGTTCAATGCCGTTTTTTTTGAAGTGCTTGAAGCATTCGAACGTCTGGAAATCTGTCTTGATTTAAAAGGGAATAAATCCCTGGAAGATATTCTAGCCAATCTGAAAAAGGATTTGGAAAGGAAAATAATACAACAAGAGGACTACGATGCCAATGCTGTGGTCATTGATAATTATATCGGCGAAATAAAACGGCTCTTGCCTCCGGATATTAAAAGACCCGACGATCTTGTTATAGAGGAAAGACCAGCCTGGGAGGTCCTTTTTGTAGATGATGATATTCCTATCGCATTGCGGGTGCAAGAATTATTCTTTGAGAAAAAAATCAAATGCAATATCGCACATAATGCGGAGGATGCTTTTAAAATGCTCAAAGCTGACAAGGATAATAATATTGTCGTTTTGATTTGCGACTACAGGCTTTTAAATGCCGATGAGTCCTGGCAGGATGTTCAGGGATATAATATTTTGGAAAGTGTTTTTCTGGATTTCAATAATGATCTGGCTTTCTTCTCTCTTACTTCATTTAATAAACGAACTTTAATTCGCATGCAGAATATGCATAACATGAAAGTTCACTCGGCCTCCAAAGATGATGTGATTGGAAAAAGTAATACCGTCACCGGTTTCAATCTGTTTGCCGATAAAATCCTCGAAGAAGGAAATAAGGTTTTTGATCTGAAACGTAGCCAGCCAAAAGCTTCCTCCTGGATCAAAGGATACAGCAAAAAGTTTGATCGTCCCCTTAAGGCTTATTATCGAATGCACCGGCTATCGAATGATTTGGTTTATGCAGATCAAAAAATTGCGGAGGATGCGGAGTTATTTTTTACAGCTATCGCCAAGCATAAACACCAGGGTAGCAATTCCGAACAAGTAAATGTATTACCAATCCAGGAAGGTATAGGTGTTGATAAAAAACAATTGTTGCCAGAGTCGGAAAAGCTGGAGAAGTTTCGGATCAAATTGATTGGCAGAAGAATAGCTATTGCTTTACATCAATTACTCGAAATGGACAAAGGGCAAATTTATTCTGCTATGAAATCAGGAAGGTTTAGAAAGCAGCCTCCGCGGGAGGGGGATAATACCATCAATCAATTTTTTTCCACATTTATGGCGCTCTCTCTCGAAAAAGATATTCCGGCCAGTTTACTACCGGAAGAAAAAAACTGGCTGACACAAATGAAAGAAAGGTATGGCTGAACGAGTGGACATTAAACAGAAAATAATTTTTTGGAATGCGGATACTCCTTTTATCCAACATATTAAAAAATTAAAAGAAAACACAAAAATCAACCGGGATAAAAAGGGGAATCAGCAATGGATTTTTTTATCGGAGTGGTCAATTATTACAGATGAAAAACTATTGTCAAAAGTAATATGGAAGGATGTGGAGAAAGTTTTAATTCTGGCCGAACTCAATTGGAATAAGGAAGAACCTGTTTTATTTTTCGGGCTGGAATTGATTAAGTCGATCCGTTTCAAAAAATCATTGTGCATTCCCATTGCTCTCGCTTCTTTCCTTCCGATTGAAACGCTTGAAAAGGTAACAGAAAATGATCCGGTACTCCTGGAATTTTCGGGAAGCAATTACATTGAGCTGGGAAGAGAAGCCTGGATAAAAAAACCTTTTGACAAATATTTTCAGAAACAAGAGCAAACAAAGGTTTTGATACTCCAGCATTTTTTCGAACGTGAATTAATCGCGGAAGAAGAAGGAGAGCATAATACCTTATTCAAACTGGTGGATGATATGCAGATTTGTATAGGTTCGCTGTGCAACTGGAATTATTTACCTAAAAACAAAATGTCAATTACACTTAAAGAACATTGGGATGCTGCTTGTCCCGAGTTAAAACTATTAAGAGACTGTCTGAACAATAATGCAAAGTTAAAAAAGATATTGCCTGAAAGTTTAAAAGAAGGAATACAGCGTTTAGATCTTTTTTCCGAACATACGGTCTTTTCAAATCAAGTCCTTTTGGAACTATATGATCAGCTTTATTTTTTCTCGGAAAATATTTTAAAAATAAACGAGTGGCAATATAAAATCAAAGAAATATCTTAACGGATGGAATATTTAACCCTATTGATCGTAGATAGAAATGATATTAATACCAATAAAAAAGTTAAAAGTACTTTTGATTGGCTCATCATTAATCAAGAACATGCGCCTATTTTTATATTTAAAGATAATGAAAAACAGAAGTTCAAAAGATTTTTAAAAGCCTTGCCTTTGGACACACAATTTTTTCTACTGTTCCATTTAGGTATCAAAAAAAAGCTGGACCCACTGGACCGGCATAATGGGGAAGTAATTCTGGACAAGTTCGGCAAGATTCTTCCCGGTTTAAAAAATCATAAATATTATTTTTCTCAAACTTCTGTAAAAGGTGTTGATGGCACGGTCTTCACCTATGCCAACCTCATCAATAATAAATTAGAAGAAAAACACCTCTTAAGTCCGGCAAATATTCTTTATAATCAATTTAATCCTGTAAAGAGTTATACAATAGAAGATAATACTCCTGATAATTATCTCAACGAATACCTCATTGGTGAGTCTACTCTAAAAAATATTCTCGGGGCCTGCATTATTCGCGGCAAGCTAACACAGGATGATATTTCAGATATCAAAATAGATTTTCTGAGTCCCGGTTACTCCGGAGCTTATGTTGCCATAATATCTTATTTACAAAAAAACAGAAACAATCGCATTTTTCGTTTGCTCAAGTTTAGTAAAAACCATAGCAGCCTTTATAGAGAAAAGGTTAAGGGAAATTATTTATACGAAAATGCGAATTTACCCGAAAGCTTTATCGGTGCTCGCCTGGATTACGACGGTGTAATAATCGATGGTTATTTATGTCTGCTTTTCAATTACGAAAAGGCAGAGGATTTAGTAAAGGTAATAGCCAGGCTGTTAGACCAAGCGGGTAAAAAATCCAGCGAGACGCTCTTTAACATGCTCGAAGTCGTTTTGGATGAATTTGGTGTTTTTATTACTAAAGCCAGTAATGTTGATAAATCAAGTGAACGCATTAATCCCTGGAGCAATTCCGCGTTGGGACTAAAGCCAGCTCTTTGGTTTGTTATTAAAGCCAAGTTTACTATCCAAAAAATACAGGATTTATTTGATACCGCTTTGCTCAACAAATACGGCTTATCTGAAGAAAATCTGGATTTGCTGGATAATTACCTGATCCCTAAAAATGAAAAAAACGAGTTGATTAAATATAAAGCCATTAAAGTTCCCGAGGGCATTATTCACGGAGACCTCCACGCCAGAAATATACTCATTAAAAACAGGCGAAAAAATTTAAAGGATGTTTACTTCATAGACTTCGCCCTAATGAACAACATGGAACAGAAGCAAAATGTATTATTAGACCTGGCTCACCTCTGTGTTGATATTGAAATCGCATTTATTCCGGAGAATCATTTGGACGCTTCCCGCTATTTTCATTTTTCAAATTCTTTTTTACAAAATAGATTTCTGGAAGGCAAATCCAATAAAGCTATAAAAGACGCTCCCAAAGCCTTTGCCGTATATGAGATGGCGAATTTGATTTTGGACTATATTTTAAGCACTTACCGAACTATAAAAAAACACGATACCGCAATCTCTTTTCCAGAGAACGAACTTCGATTGCAGTTTCACTTGGCTCGTCTGCATTACTTAATCAAACGTATTGCTTTTGATAATGTATCCAGAGAAAAAATACTGTTTATCTGTCGAATTGCCCTGGATATCTTCCAGTATATCGAGAAGAAACAAAAGGAAATATTGGAAGCAAAAATAAAAGACTAGTTATTCATCAAGGCTTTTCCGTGGCTCCGGCTAGAAATAATTCGAGATAACTAAGCTTAGGTTAACTTACTGATATTAGTTAAGAAAACCTGGAAATTATGGCTATACTAATCATCCTTTTTATTGGCATACTATTACTTATATCCGTTTATTTCCTGTTAGAATGGATAAAAGCCCTTTTAAAAACAATTGAATTGATCCTTAGAGTTTCCATAATTATTCTTTTGACTTGTGCGTCTTTGGATTACCTGAAAAAAATGGATACTATTTATTTCAATTGTAATGCCCCGAAAGAAAACATTAATCTCCTGGACGAGAAGCAGCGCGATGTTCCATTGAAAAAAAAAGGTAAAGATGCTAATGAATTAAATCGCATATATTATTCTATGTTGATTAAAGATGATTACAAGAGTAGCTTGAACTAGCCCGGAACCCTAAAAGACTTTACAGTTGCCACCTGGCAAAAGGATTAATAAATTTTATTATAAAACATTATCAAAACACAAATTATGAACACAACTAATATATTTGTCGAATTGGTCATCATCGGTTTGGGCGCTTTAATCTGGGGCTTTCTCTTTTTTGCTTTAATATTCAATATTAATTTATTAGATACCTCTGTCAGTACTCAAAATAATCTTCCCTCAATTATTATCAGTGTGCTTTTTTTATCCTTTATCTATTTATTTGGAATATTAATAGATCGATTTGCCGATTTGTTACTTACCAAAGCAGGTAATAAATTAAGAGCCTTGTCTTTTCCCAATAGACCCGATGTTTTTAAAGCTAAAATAAAAAGCTATAAGCTAGACCCTGCCTTTGCAACTATCTTCGAATACAGTAGAAGCAGAATGAGGATATGTAGAGGTTGGGTGATCAATAGCTTACTAATTTTGATTTCGGGAAATCTCTATATATGGTTTAGTGGCAATGCGTTTAAAATATCTCTTGGTGCTTTAGGGGCATCTCCTTTAAAAATATCTTTTTTCCTTTCTATAACTTTTATTCTGGTACTAATCGGAAGTTTTATTTTTTGGAAAAATCTTCAAAAAAGTGAATACGAAAAATTGAAAGAGGTAGATAAGTTGATCTCCAATAAACGTTTAGAGGTTTAAACTTGGTTGCTCCTTGAAGAACGAACATCTTGTTAAAGTATTCACCCTGCTTTATTATGCACTAACTTTGGTGGGTCTAAAGGGTCTTTAATCCTTAGTGGTCAGAATACAATCAGTCGAACATACAACTTCAAGGTATATGCTTCTTTAATTAAAAACCAAGACTAGTGGTCAGCTTAAAAATAGGCAAGTACATAGAAATCAAGACAAAACCTACCACTACTGCTAGAAAAATAATTAACACGGGTTCAATTAAACTTCCTAGCATCTTTGTAAATTGCTCGGTCTCTTCCTGAAACTGTTTAGCAATTTTAGAAAACAGATGATCGAGACAACCAGACTCTTCTCCAACTTTAATAAGCGCAATCATACGGCTGGGATAAATATGAAAAGACTGAAGACTTTCATATAAAGGTGTTCCTTTCAAAATGTCATCCTGTATTTTAGTAAGAGAGTGCTCTAATGGGTAAAAGCTTATCATCTTTGAGGTTAATTTAATGGATTGTATTAGTGGTACTTTTGACTGGAGTAAAAAACTCATGGCTTGCGCAAACCGGGCAAGATATACCCGTTGAATCAGGTTTCCGAAAATAGGGCTTTTCAAAACCAAGAAACTTGACCAATATCTAAACCATTTTTCTTTCCTTTTTAAAAAGAAAAAAATGAAAAGCACCAGGAGAAGAGAGAATACATACAAAGCATATCGACTACTTATTTTTGAGAAATAAATAATCCACTGTGTGATCGCCGGTAACTCCTGTCCAAGTCGCAAATAAATATCTCCAAATAAAGGAACCAGAAAATTGAGTAAAAACAATAAAGCCAGGATGGCAGTCGAAATAACAATGAGCGGATAAGAAAGCGCACTAATTAATAAGCGTCGATATTGCTGTTGCTTTGAATAATAATCAGCAAGCTGAGCCAGCACCTTGACCAATTGTCCACTCTCTTCCGCAATGCGAATACTAAATATTTCATATTTGCTAAAACAGTTAACTTGATCCATTGACTCGGATAAGCTTTTGCCGCTGACCAATGCAGTTTTAATTTTAATAAAAATATTTTTCCCTTTAGTGCTTTTTTCATTTTCTGTTATTATTTCTAAACTTGTATTGATATCTAAGCCCGCTTGTAACAGTATTTGCAACTCCATATAAAAAGCTTCCTTTTTTTTTGTTGACAGTCGATTTCCAAAGAACAGAATTTCTTTATTTAGTAATTCACTAATGGTATTATCTCCCGAAGTCCTATCATTAGATTTGAATTGTTCCTTCTCCGTTTTTTTATTGTAATTACTTAAATCAATATTCATCTTCTTTTCCCTTTATTAATTCTTCGGAAGAATATTTTTTTTTGAAAATCAATTGCTGGCTTGTTCCGAAAAAATCGATAGATAAGACCATGCTATCTATTAAGCCCTTATCGACTATATCGGATTGAAAATAGGTCTTAAAGCCTTTATGGTCAAAAGAAATGGTATCCTTGTTTTTGGTAATAGTCTGCTGACTCCGCAATATTTTATTTTCATCAAAATCATAAATAATATTATGAACTGGTTGATAAAAAATTACTTGCTGCCCATCTCTTTTTATTAAACCTTCTGATTGGAAGTCTTTAGCTAACACGGTGTTGAAAAACTGAAAGTCAAGAACTTTATTCTGTCTGCTTTTAAAAGATATATACTGCTGTTGCATGATTAGATATGCATTGAAAGCGATTGCTGTCACTATGATCGTCAATACCATTACGACAAGTAATTCCAGCAGTGTAAAAGCCTTTATTTTTATGGTATCATGGAATGTTGAATAATTCATTCTTTTCTATAATTAATTTTCCATCATGACTATAGGCACTGACGGAGAGATGAATAAAATCAGAAGAATATTTCTGCCATTTCTTTTTGATTATAAAATTCTTTGTTTCAACGACTTCTTCCTCATTAACTAGTGGAGGGGTACTTTGAATAAGTATTTCATTTAAAATAATATTCGCTTTAACAAAACTTGCTGACGGGATGTGATTGGTAACAAAACCTAAAGTCACCATTCCAAGGCCAAATACAATACTTATTATTAGCGTTGAAATAATTGTTTCTAATAAACTAGAGGCTTTTAGTTTAACCATTTTACAATTGCTCTATTTTTATCCTGATTATAAATCAAAGGGTTTAAATAAAATTCTGATCGTGCAGTAGCATTAATCGTTGCGTCGTTCAGATAATTTTCTAAATAGGCGTTACTAGTCATTACGTAAAATCCTTTGCAACTAATATGACCATTGATAGTTCCTTTAAGATGAACCAGTCCATCAGAATAAACTTGTCCGTTTAGGATGCTGCTTTCATCAAGAATAATAGAAGGGCTGTCCTTTGTTTGAACGTTGTCTTTTAATAAAACAAAACCATTAATCATTGACTGACGACCAATCTCTATTCCTTTTGCGTTAATACTTCCAGATAATCGATTAAGGCTTAATGTAGAAGGATAATTAAACTTTGACTTGATTCCTGTACTTAAATACTTCTCAGCAAATGCCTGAACCGTTCCCTGAAAATTATCTTCGAAAATAATAGTTGGCGCATGTAATAAAACATCTTCGAGTTCTGCTGTTTTAGAAACATAAATTAAACTATCCGCAAAAACACAAATATTCCCTTTTAAATAATGATGATCAATATAGACAATTGAATCCTTTGTGATGATAGTCGGATGAATGAATGATTGTACAATAGAATCCTCCAGGTTGTAAAAAGAAAAATCACTGCATTTTTTAAGTTGATCTAATTGTTGTAGTGCTATTGTTAAATTAATTTCGGGTAGTTGTGCTTCACTTCTTTTTTGTGTTCCATAAATTAACTGCTCCCCATTATAGGTTTGGCCATTAATAGAGCCTATTCGAACTCCTGATTTCGGCAAATAGGCAGAACCTTTAATGTAAGTATCTCCACAGATATTTAAAGGATTAGACCTTTCTTTCAGGTACAAAGCAGCTGTACTAAAACTATCTAAGGGAGTACCTAAAAGTGCTACTTTTAAGACTTCGGTTTTTTTGAAACTATATTGTTTAAATGCTTTTGAATATGCAACCTCAAATAAGCCCCAGGGGAATTTTGCAAGTTCAATAGAGTCTTTTGTATTATTATAAATATCTGTTTTAAAAGGATCAATTCTTGCTTGTTTTTCCGCGAGAAGTAATTTTAGCCCGGTTTGGGCATTTCGCAAAATGTTTTCTTCAAACTGAATTTGTTCTATTGTGCCTTTATAAAAAACAGCTATGCTTATTAGTGCCGTGCTAATTATTGAGATCAATAAAGCCAATAATAAAGCATAAAACAAACTTGCGGCAGGAAGTGTCAAGCTATCTAATCCTTTCCATTTATTTTTCAATAGCGCTTTTTCTCTGAAAAGGATTAGCCTTTTTAAAAGGCTACTATTTTTAATCAGACTCATAATAAAATGTTACTCTATTATTACGAGTCCTGCTTTTTATAAAAGGTAATAAAGAATCCATAAAATTTTTATTAAAAATGAAGATGGTCTAAAAAAAATATGGCTTTGCTTATTACCTTTTTTCCTCCTATGGTAACACATGAATGTAAGGACATTATTTTTGTCCGCTCAACATAAATCAGAAAAATCATTATTATCCGGCAAGGACAAAATAAAGAGATCCATTACGAAAGGATTTGCTACGGCCAGTTCAAACACTTAAAACATTAATTAATAAAATATATAGCTAATGAAAACTAAACCCTTCTTCTTTCCCAAAAAACACACTGGCTTTTGTTTCTTCTTATTCTTTGATCAGATACTTATCCGTCAAGCAATATTGTCCCGTAATACGGCTAACCTTAGTGCAGGAGAGTCAGAAGCATTAGCGTCTTTTTTAGCAGATTATAGGGCTTATTCACTCAAGCCTGTTAAAGTGGGATGAGAGCTTTTTAATTAAGACAGGCAAATACAAATTATCTGCAACGACTGATTATACAACACTAAAACAATAATTTCTTAAAAGCAACCACCTGCGGGTGGATAGCCTAAACTATGTCTTTTTTCAATCTAAAATAAAAATTATGAACTTTAAAACTAATTCTTTTTGGTTATTGCTTTTCCTGCAATGCCTGAGTATTCCCGCCCTTGCTCAATGGGCCGGTGGTAGCGGAAACGGTCGTTCCCCTTCTGCGGAGGTCAAAACCTCAAGCATCAATGCAGGTGGCGTCAGTGCAGAAGTTAATCTTTTTACTGGTACTTTGAATACCTCCCATACGCTGGGTACCGTGACAACACCCTCCGGACTCAGCTTTACAGCAAGTTTAAGCCATAATTCTACCTTTTCTGCTGGGGATAACCTCCCGCATTCTACGGGGATTCCTTATGGTGAAGGCTGGAACCTTGGCCTTCCCATGATTAGTATTAATACCGAGGATTTTGCAAAATATAGTATTGCTGAGAAAAATAGTATTAGGACTACTGGTAATCCCACACCTACAGAAATTTACTTTGAAAGAGATGGTTTAGCTGGACCAGAGGATTGTAGAGAATCTGAAGAAGAAGGTCTACTCTATTATTTTTCACCAGAGCTTTCGATTCCTGGTTATGCAAGTGGAAGATTAGTTTATAAAGAAAAAGATGGAGAAGATTATGTTTTTGTTCTTAATGTTTTTGAGCAATATGTAGAAGCCAGACTCCGCGCTGGAAATTGGTTCGTAACTATGGATGATGGCACGGTTTTTAAAATGACTAAACGTATTCTTGCTCACCGGAACCCTTCTAATCAGCGGGTACAATCCGTTTGTCATGATCATCCTGGCGTCTTAGCTAACCTATACCTACCTAAGACAGAATACTTAACCTGGTATTGTGAAGTAATTGAACATCCATTAAAAAATGGGAAAATCAATTTTGATTATGGAGATCCATTAGGATGTTTCAATTTTTTTCAGGTTTATGATGGATATCGTAATTCTATTGCTCGATTCTTTATTGATCCTCAGGCGGATGGAGAAATATTGGCTAAGACGTGCAAAGAATTATTTATTAGGAGAATATACTCTGTAGTTGAGGAGGGAGATGTTCCATTTAATGAACTAACCTTCAATTATGAATATACATATACGGATAATCCAGGCCAAGATATTCCTGAAGAAACTGAAGAATTATTTGATGATTTATATAGTAAAATCGAAGTTGAAAAATATGGCTTAAATGGCTTTGAAGGAAAAGGATGGCATAGATACCATCATATTAAATCCAAAAATGTAGAGATGAGCTGTGAGAATAAACTTTCTTTTATAAATAACTCATTAAATCCGTATAAAGGGGAGAATAATCTGTTTCTAAGTGATCAATATGTACGACGTGATGTAGAAGATGAATCTTCCGGAGTTCCTTTTGATCACGGATATTTGGAATCTGCTCGTATTGGTAATGATTTACCCGCCGGAGATATCTATGAAGTTGAAACGGTTATACGAAATATAAACGGAGAGAATTGTTTGTTCGATATTAATATAGCGACAGGAGATGCCCGATTTCCTGAAGAAACTACACAAGTTAACCCTAATCCAAATGAATTTGTCACAGCGAGTTGCTATGAGGCCCGGATGGGAGAATCTATTTATAATACGTTTAATAAACCTTTCAAGTGGGCAAGTGTAATCAATCATGAATTTACAACTACTAATGATTTATTTGTCATGCCTAATTATCCACCACAGTTCGAGGGATTTCATATACAGATTGGACCGTCAAATTCTGATAATGAATATTCGCAAACCCCAACACAGATTCAACTTGGAAATTCACTTAACCCTCCTGATCCTTGTGTTTCTTATTTTGAGCGAACCTATCCAAATCCGTCAAATCCTATGGCGGAGAATCATCAGAATGTATTGACTTCTGGTGCGGCAATACCCCATAAATTTGGAATTGGAATGCCTTGGTTCGCTATGCAAGACTTTTATAGAGATATTGGAATAGATCCTTGTCCAACACCTACTACACCTCCTGGCTTTTGGTGGAATCATACTATTGATGATCCGAATGAATGTGTTAACACTACTCCTTGTGATCAAAATGGGTTTAATTGGGGAAATGAACCCACTCGTGCCATTTTTTGTAATTCTGAAAGTTTTTCCAGGGGAATATATCTTTTTGAGGTTAAACTTTACCGTTATGCTAAACGGCCTTATATGCTAAATACAGTAGAGTATAAGGAACGTAATACTTCAGGAGAGCTCCTTTTAAAACAAAAGCTTAGTTTTACATATGACATAGAATTGGTAAATCGCTATGCCCCTGCTTATCTTAAAAACATAAATGGTGGAGGCTTTGAAACGAACTTCCTTAAATCTGGTAAGCAAAGAAATATCTTTGTACTAACTTCAATTGTTCAGGAACCAGTAAATGGTTCAGGAGGTGTAAAACCCACAACCAGCTTTGAATATTATATTAAGACAACAGAACCAATTGGTGATCCTTGTGCAGAGGAAAACACCCTGCTCCATAATACCAATTTTGTATTGTTAGATAGGATAATCGATCCTTTAGGGAAAGAAACAGACTTTGATTATTTTGATTTATCTCCCATTTTAAAAAATATACCCTTAGCTATTCCTTTTACTCCGGATAAATCTTACTCTTTAGCGAGCTATATTTATACCCCTAGGCCAGGAGAACAAGATGTAGTAATTCCTGGTTCATCTAACTGTCAAGCAGAGTTTATTTGTAACTCACCTTTACCGATTCAACCTGGTAAACCTTATGCCTATCAGACTTATGCTGTAGTGTCGCATAAAAGAGTCAGGGACCACAACAATACTGAAAAACTATGGACCTATGATTTTGAAGACTTGAAAGTAAGATCAGACCAAATCGACTTTAAATCAAACTTTCAATACGATACGCGATATCATCGTTCTGCAGGTTACCTAAAAGCTACGGTCCGGGGCCCTATGCTCCTTGAAGGTGATGCCGCTCCTGAGATGAAAGTCGTCCATACCCAGGAATATAATATATGGGGAAAGGTCAAGAAAGTCGTAAATAGAGATAAGGATGGGAACAGAACTAGTTCAACTCTTTCGACTTACGATGAAATAAAAGTCTTTGATGGCGTTGCTAATCTAAACAATATTACGGAGCACCCTGATTTGGTACCAGAAACTGGCATGTACGATGTTACTCGGTTTTATGAAACTCGAGACTGGCCTGATGATAGTTTTAGTGAGCATTATCTCAATAGCTATTTCATCAAAAAAACACAAGATATTGAAACGGTTTTTGATAATGGTGGACAAATGGCCACAACTACGGATTACGAATATTTTGATGCGGACCATTTAGGGAATACGACTTCTCCCGGCTTTACAATTATGGGCATCAGTTCTCCTTTGACTTTTCAGCCTTCGTACAAACTCTTTCGACAAGAAACGAGCTATAGTGCTCTGGCTGATGCTTTTGCCAAAGAAGAATACTTTTATCTCTACGATTTGATCAATCATCCAGATCACCATACGGGGAATCAACCCAACGGAACCATTCTCTCCGAACTGTATAATAACTGGAAGGTCAGAGGAATGCCCTTTGAAGTAAGGACGACCAATAAGTCAACAGCAGATGATCTGGTTTCACATGCTCAGTATACGATTTATGGGACTAACTGGGGTGGAAGCCTCAATGGTAAATTGTATCCTAAGAAAATCTATCAAAAAGTGGTACCTGCTCATGGTACCATACTTAGCTTTAGTACTGGAACTCTTGATCCGCAGTTTCCATATGAAACTTTAAAACTATTGAAAATTTTTGATCGTAATGAGAATGCTCAAATCTTATTAGAAAGCAATATCAAAGGATTAAAAACAGAAACGATCTATAATTCTGTTGGTTTGCCAGAAACTACAATTCTAGGACCAGGACTAAATGGAGAACAAAGGACGACCATTGTTTATAATCCGGACAATACTATTCAATCGCTTACTGATCCTAATGGTACGACCTTATCTTATACCTATGACAGTTTCCTGCGTTTGCATGAAACCCGGCGCAATGGCGCTCTGATCCAAGATGTGACTTATAGCTATTGGAACGATAATCCTAATCTTTCGCCATCTTTTGAAGAACGAACCAATTTCAATTTTGTAGAGACGAATAATTATTTGTCCGATACGAAAAGTTGGTACGAAAGAGCCTATGTTGATCCGCTTGGTAGACCAGCAGCAATGATTAAAGAAGGAGTGATTTTAGAAAATAATATCTATGATCTTTGGGATCGTCCGGTGCTACAGATGAAACCGCAATTTGGAACAGCTCCGGTTTATGGTATTCCAACAGGTGATGCTACTCATCTTAATCAGGACTTTGATGTGGCTCCGAGAAGTCGCCCACTAGCTTCTGCAAAATATGGTGAAGCAATTATTGGAGGCCACACCATCAACTCTGATTATAGTATCATTAGTCGTACGAGCTTGATCGCGGAATTGACTCCTAGGGCGCCAAATGAATTGCCAGATGGTCTATTCTTTTTTAGAATCAAAACAACAGATGAAGACGGAAAGGAAGCCATCACTTATACCAACCAACTCGGACAGACAGCTGCTACCTTGACGAATAATGGCACCACAGCTACCGTTTTCCGCTACGATAGTCAGGGTAATGTCTTTGAAGTAATCAATCCCTTGAGTCAGATCAATAACTATCACTATAACTTCCTGGGACAAATGTATAGCTCAACGACGGTCGATGATGGGACAAGTCTTTTCGGATACAATAGCTCAGGAGAACTCGTTGCCCAGGAATTTGCCAATGGTCAAAAACGCTTGTACCAGTACGATCGTTTCAATCGACCAGTTCATCAGGTAAGCACGCAGTCGACGGGCATTCTTTTAGATAATGAAGGTATGGCCTGGGTGACCAACAGTGATTTCGAAACTACATTGAACAATCTGATTAATAGTCCTACCGCAAAGTTTGAGAAGAAATATTATTACAATGATTATTTCTCAGTAGGTAACTATCCCGCCAATGCTTTACCCTATTTGCAAAATAGTATGAGCAATACCTTAGGTCGGGTAGCCCAAACCAGTAGCTATGATCTGGATGGAATATTGGTTGAAAATTGTTTTTATTCCTATGATGAAGATGGATTTCTGAAATGGGAGATGAAACAGTTTAAAGAACCTAATAGCACAGATAAGGGCAGGCTGGTCCGAATTGATTATCGTGACTATAATCGGCAAGGTTCCTTTGAAAAGCAGCAGGTAGATTTGAATTGTGATGGATCGCTGGATGTACAATACACTTTTAAATACGATAACTGGAATCGCCTCAAAAAAGCTTTTATCAATTACGATGATCCTGATAATACAAATGGTTATAAAGTAGTATCCTATGATTATGATGATGTGATTGGCGCAGTGCAGAAGAAGGTCTATTTTGATTCTACCGAGGACCCGGGTGGTGGAAACAATACTGGGCAATGTGATAATGTCATCGTCGATGAAGTAAATTATACCTATGATCAACGCTTCAGGTTAACAGATATTACTAGTCATCTTTTTGACTGGAAACTGTACTATGATGGGAATATGGATGCCCAGCATACTACTAATTTTACCGCTAATTATAATGGCAATATCAATACTTCCCGGGCTGTTTATAAGCAAGAGAATACAAACAATATTCTTTTAGACTTAATGACCGGGCCAACCATTTATAATTATCAATACGACAATCTAAATCGTCTGATCAATGCAGATGCCAGAGTAATCCAAACCGGAGATACGCCAAATACGATACCTTGTGGAGATGCCAGTTATGTATATGATAAAATCGGAAACCTGACGCAGCTAACTCGTTGTAATGATCCTTTTGATATAGACTATCCTAACTTTATTTATAACTATGATTATGCGCCCGGTACGAATCGTTTAAAAACAATTACGGATGAGCGAGGAAACATCTTTAGTTATAAACAAGATGGAAGTGGTAATCTAAATTTAGATTCTAAAAGAGGAATCCAGAGTGTCGCTTACGGCAGAGCGCATCTCCCTTGGGAAATTCAGCGACAGGTAGGTAGCAATACTCAAGATACGGACTACCTCTACGATACCAATGATCAGCGTATTTTTAAAAGTCTCACGGAATCCGGTAATTCACTGAATAAAGAATATTATATCCGTACTTCGGGTGGTCAGGAATTAGGCGTATTCGATATCAATAATAATGAGCTAACCTGGTATTTTTACGGTAATGAAAGAGTGGCGAAAATTCCACATCAAGCAACCTTGAGTTTTACGCCCGGCGATGCGGAGGGTTCTCCCTACACTTGTACAAGTAGTGCCCCCATTTGTAATGAAGAAGCCTCAGGTGCCCAAAACCTGTCCCTGGCGGTTTTGCGTAATAATTGGATTACTGATCCTAATGCACTGAGCCTACCCGAAAACCTTTACCGCATTCGAATTTGTAGCGGTCAGGAATTACATATTCTGGATTCAGAGTTGGGCTACCTTAGCGGTCCCTACCTGACGCTTCAAACGATTCCGATTAATAGCCTCGGGGACATATTCACCTATACGACCGGAAATGGAGTGCCTGAAACGACTACAAACTTATCTGGCATATTATTACAACGTACAATCGACGAAGATGTCTGGATCAATGGTTATGCTGCTTGTGATCCTTTCAATGATGACCTGGTAGAGATCACAAATCCGCCAATTCCCGATTTGACCTACTACCTCTACGATCATCTGGGGAACACCCGGGTTGTATATTTTACCGATCTTGACTGTAACGGAGCGATTACTTACTTCTCCAAAAACATGATTGACTATTTCCCTTATGGAAAAGTCTTTCGAGAGAAGAGCAGCGAGCAGGAAAAATACCTGACCACTCAGCATGAGCGGGATGTGGAAACAGGACTGGATTATCGCGGGGCCAGGTTTTATGATGCGGATATTGCCAGGTTTTTAAGTTTGGATCCTTTGGCAGCGGAGTTTGCAGCTTGGAGTCCTTATAATTATGTGTTGGGGAATCCGGTTAGTTTAATTGATCCGGATGGGGCGGCGCCTGAACCACCAAAGACACACATATATTACACATACTTTGGTAATAACAATCATAGAATTTCAAGAGTTGTAACTAGTAAAATCTCAGAGAGATCAACCGCAAATGGTCGGGTGATTACTAAGCAAGCAATAATTACTAGTGTCGATATTTCAGTCGAAAAAGTTTCTTCTGTGCAACTAGGTATTGAGACTTCAGGGTTTAATATATCAATTAGTAATGCGGTATCTCGAACAGTTGACTTTGAGGCTTCATATGAAACTGAATTCAAAAAAGCCTTTTGGGGAGCGGCGGCTTTAGATGTTTGGAAAGGATCTGAAGTGTGTAGTTCATCATCATGTAATATAGATGATTTGTCTCTGTCAGAGTATTCTGATGTTGCATCAAATGTCATTGATCTAGTAACTTTAATTAATGACAATGGTGTTGATAGTAATCCTTTTAACATTCCTGGAGATTATGCATTACCTGCCTCTGGTACAGCTGCCACTATAGGAGTCGCTGCCTTTGTTACGGGGTCAAAAAAAATGGGGGCGCTAGGGCTTTTGATTTCGACAGTTACTGTTGGAGATCAAGTTAGTAGGAGGTATTCTAATCATACTGGCAAATCTTTATTATTAACAGACCCATTCTCTGGTGAGCCGATAAGGTTAGATAATGCTGCAAGTAATTCATGGGGAAGAATTAATTTGATACACGAAACAGGAGAAGTGACGTTTTAATTTTCCCCCTTAGCGTAGGCTGTGCCTACACGATACCAGACAAAAGCCGTAGCTCATTAGAGTTATGGCTTTTGTAATTTTGCAAAGCAATGGTGGGGCAGCCTAATATCACCAAAAGGATTCCATTCGAAGCCAGTCGTAGGCTGAGCCTACGCTTAGCTTGGATGCTAAGGAGTACATTAAGGCTTAACTAATTTATTTTTGTCTTTTTCTATAAAAAACGGCCTTCCTCTCATTACCTTTTCCTCTTTCAAAAGAACACATTAGTATATAGGACATAAAAAGAAATCAAGTTGGCCTGGGCCACGCCCGGATCATTACTAAATGCAAAACTGAATAACTATGAAAACGTATTCCAAAACAAGGCTCAAAGCCTTTACACTCACGGAGTTATTGGTCGTATTGGTCATCATCGGTATTCTGATGTTGATCGCATTACCTAATCTGATGCCTTTGATTTCCAGAACCCACAGTCTGGAAGCCCAACAAGCACTAATCGCCGTTCAAAAACTCCAAAAGAGCTATCACCAGATGCATGTCAAGTATACGGATGATTTATTAGAGTTGGGTTTTGAACAAGAGAAGACCATCGAAGAAGGAGGCAAGGCAAAATACATAATTGAAATTACCGAGGTCTCTCCTCTTGGTTTCGTTGCCAAAGCAAAAGCCGTCGTAGATTTCGATCAGGACGGGCAGTTCAATGAATGGGAAATTACCAATGAAGGGGTTCTCAGGGAATTGGTCAAAGACTAATCAAGAATCCGACTCTAAATTAAAGCTTGCAAACCATGATACTATACCTCTCAACAATCCCCCCTCTTCTCCTAATTGTTTATCAGGATTTTAAACATCGCTATATCAGTGCATGGGTACTTGTCCTCTTATTAGGCCTTGCTATTACACTTGGTATACAAAGCATCGGGCTTGTAGATACTTTGAAAAACGCCTTATTCAATTGTGCTTTTCTCAGCTTACAATTGATTATTGTAAGTATCTATTTTTCGATCAAATCAAAGAAATGGGTCAATATTACAAGCGAACAAATCGGTTGGGGAGATATTTTATTCTTTTTACCCCTGGCTTGTTTTCTGGGACCGGTGTGGTTCCTCTTTTTTTACATGATTAGTCTAGTATTAATCTTATGTTTTTACTTGATTTTAAAAATAACGTTTACACAGAACGAGGAAACAATACCGCTCGCAGGAGGGCAAGCCCTCTGTTTAATTGTACTTGTTTTATTAAAGTGGTCCATAGGATTCGACCTATACGAGAATTTGCTTTTTTGAGTTGAGATAAATTATTTATTCGCAATACTGATAAAATATACTACAAAATCATCTTGAATGTGTTCTAGCGTTTATCTTATTGTTTTGGGATGATTGAATTATAGATTGTCGAAGAGCCGAGGTTTTATTTCTAAACTTTATTCAGTATTGCATCATGGACTCCTGTTTGCTGCGCGAGTGGTGGCAGGAGCCATGTTTCACAAAGTAGCCGTAAAGAAATATTTTGGGTTATTTGTTTAAGTAAAAATAAAGCTATGTTATCGACAATAGATACCGCAACCTTACAGGTAATCAGTACGCATCAGGCCTGGCACTATAAAATTATTCCTTTTGAAGTTTCTGAAAAGCGTCTTGCTTTTTACACCCCAAAAGAACAAATAAAAAAGGCACTGCAGGATGAATTGGAATTGCTCTTTGGAAAAGAAGTTTTTCTTAAAGGAATAGAGCCCATACGTTTGCAAAAAGAACTGGCTAAATACTACCGACGTACAGCGGCTTCGGGAGCAATCAAACAAGCCGTTCAACAAAATCAGGATGCCTTTCTGGATTTTTTATTGGAAGAAGCCCGAAGCCTCGGATGCAGTGATATTCACATTGAAATATTTGAAGAAAAAAGTAGAGTACGATTCCGAATTGATGGTGTCATGATAGAGCGATATCAATTAGAAAAAGAGAACTATCCCGGACTGGTCAATAAATTAAAAATAAAATCGCAATTGGATATTGCAGAAAAACGCTTGCCGCAGGATGGACGGATTTTTTATGAACATAAAAGCGAAAAGATTGACATTCGGATTTCTACTTTACCAACACTGCATGGCGAAAAAGTCGTTTTAAGATTACTCGCTGGCAAGAATACGGACATCAATATTGAACAACTGGGTTTTCAACCAGAAGTTTTAACAAGCTATCTCCAGGAAGTGAAACGGCCCAATGGCATGATCCTGATCAGTGGCCCTACCGGCTCCGGAAAAACAACGACTCTTTATGCAACACTTCAGGAATTAAATCAAACGACTAATAATATTCTAACGATTGAAGATCCGGTTGAATACACCCTGGAAGGAATTAATCAAGTTCAACTCAAGGAATCTATTGGCTTGAATTTCGCCAGTACGCTGCGAACGTTTCTACGACAAGACCCGGATATCATCATGGTCGGGGAGATTCGTGATCAGGCTACAGCAGCCATGGCCATCCGGGCTTCTTTGACCGGGCATTTAGTTTTGAGTACGCTCCATACAAATTCTGCCTGGGGAATTATCGCACGATTGATCGATATGGGAATTCCCGGTTATTTGATCGCAGATACACTAAATGCCGCAGTGTCGCAACGACTCGTTCGACTGCTTTGTTCGCATTGCAAATTGGAAAAAGCCGTAGACCATAATCATTTCCCTTCAGGATTTAAAGCACGGTCAAATCTAAAGAACCATTTTATTTCTGCAGGTTGTGAAGCCTGCCATTTTACAGGTTACAAAGGTCGAAAAGCAGTGTACGAATTGATACCAATCGACAGTACTATCGCTGAATTCATCAAGAAAGAGGAACTTAATATCCAGAATATTCTAAAAGAAAAAAAGATAAAGACAATGTCAGATAATGCTTATCAGCTGTATGCAAAAGGACTCACTTCTTTGGAGGAAATCTACCCTATTCTTTCAGCAAGACGATAATCGTATTTAAAAAGAAGATGAAATGGGACAGATAAAAAATAAAGGCTTGATATTTTTGTTTTTCTTGATGCTGTATTCAAATTTTGTTTTGGCGCAACCGGAAATCAACCGAATTCAAGCGGTTGAAAATTTACTGGATAGTTTTGCAATCGAAAACAAAGTAAATCTGGAAGAAAAAGTCAGCCTTTCTATGAATGGCTCTATCAGAGAATTAATCAGTTTCTTGGCAGAAAGCAGTAAAACTAATTTATCCGTTGCGAACAGTGTCAACGTTCAGGTATCCAATACCTTTTCGGATGTCAGTGTAAAAGATATTTTGCTTTATGTCTGTGAAGTGAACCAGTTGGAAGTAAAAATGCTGGGTAGCATTTTACAATTGAGGCCCTTTCAGCCTTTGCCCAAAGAAAAAATTATTCTTCCACCGCAAATCAGCTATGACGGTCAATTGTTGACCATGAATCTGAACGGGGATACTTTAGAAAAAGTTATTCAAAAAGTGTCGGAGCTAACACAGAAAAACATAGCCATAGACCCTGCCATTCGAAACCTTGAGGCTTACGGTTTTATCAATCAGGCCGGCCTGGAAAAAGCAGTTCAACAACTGGCCGTTAATAATAATATAGAGCTGGAAATAAATGAAAACTTTTATTTTCTTAAAGCAAAGAAAATCGAAGAAAAACAAATCACTCAAACTTCCGATAATCCTTCAGGAAGAAAAAACAGACAGCTGAATATTAGAAAATCAGGAGACAGTACGGTCAATGTTATTGCACTTGACGCTTCGATCCTTGAAGTTATTGAACAGGTAGGTTCTAAACTGAAAAAAGACTACTTCATTCTTCCTGCTAGAAATCCCTTGCTTCCCGCTAATACAGGAGAAGAGCGTTCTACTCAGAGAAATCGCCCCAGAACAACCAGCAATGAAGAAGAAAATCAAGAAGACCGGATCAGTATTCAATTAAAGACCGCCTCTTTTGAAGAAGTCCTGCATCAGGTTTGTAAAAATTCAAACTATGCGTTTTCCAATGAAAATGGATTATTTATTATTGGAAAACGACAGGCTGAGGGGCTCAGAGAAACGCGTATGCTTCGCCTAAAGCACCGGTCGGTCGGAGGGGTTTTGGATTTTATTCCAAAAGAGTTATTGCGTGGAGTAGAGGTTGATACTTTGATGGAATTGAATAGCCTGATCATGAGTGGGGCAAAACAAAATATTTTGGAAATTGACACATTGATACAGACCATCGATCAGGCTGTCCCGGTTGTAATGATTGACCTTATGATTGTAGACGTACAGACCAATAAGCTACAGGAGTTTGGCGTCGAGGCTGGCATCGTTGATGGAGGAAAAGAACCAGGGGGTACCATTATTTCTTCTACTGCGGAACAGGGCGGGATAGATTTTTCATTCAGTACTGAATCTATAAACGATGTCCTTTCTTTACTTGCCGGAAGAAATATAATCAATCTCGGAACGGTATCTCCTAATTTTTTTCTTAGCCTTAAAGCGGTAGAAGAACAAGGTTTTGTCGAAGTAAAATCCACCCCAAAACTATCTACACTAAATAGCCATGATGCCAGCCTGAGTATCGGTCAAAAACGGTATTATCTTGAACAGGAATTTGCTTTTCAGGGAATCACTCAACCCATCCAGGTACAGTCTAATAATTTCCGGGAAGTAGAAGCAAATCTGGATATTAAAATCCGCCCAATGGTCGCCGAAGATGGAGAAGTGACCCTCGATATCTATTTTGAACAATCCGAGTTTTTAGAACAACCGAACCCCAATGCTCCGCCTCCTCAGGTCTCCCGGCGATTTGAGTCCAAGATTAGGGTACAGGATGGAGAGATGATTGCCTTGGGTGGCTTGGAGCAGGAAAATCAATCGAAAACAAAAAGAGGTGTTCCTTTCTTTTCCAGGATTCCCTTGATCGGATGGATGTTTGGAAAAAAGAAAAAGAACAAATCAAAGAGCAAATTGATGGTCTTTGTCAGACCCATTGTTTTGTATTAAAATTCCTTATCAAGTAAAATAAAAGCAATACCAAATGATAAATCGAAAAAAATTTCGCTTTTTTAATAAAACTTTTGCTGGCTTAGAGTGCATCCTGAGTAATCAGGAAGAGGTGGCTTATTATAATTTTGTATTGTTAAATAAAGAACAGAACAAGATTAAAACCCTTAAGCAAAAATCCGGCATTCTGCATTTCAGAAAACTTAAAAGATTATTAAAACCGCACACTCCATTAACTATTGTCATCAGTGGAAAAGGCCCTTTTTATAAAAGAATAAATATAGAAAATGTAAACCCGGAAGAGGCATTAAATTTATCACTCCCCGGGGCTTCAGCGGAAGATTTTTGTTTCCAATTATCGCCCACTACAGATGGCACCTGGATCAGTATTCTACGGATCCAGACGATGAAAAAGATTTGTGAAAAACTAGAAAGAGAGGGTTACTTTCCAAATAATATAGTCTTCGGACCATTAGCCATTCAGCACCTCTACCCTTTTATTAGTGGGACCCCAGATCATATTGATCTTTGTGACCATAAAGTATTTTTTAGAGATGGACAAATAGCAGAGATTCAAGCACAAGATGAGGATAACGTGACGAATATATCGATCTCTGGAGACCAGATAGCAGCAGAATTCATTCCCGTTCTTGCTGCCACTGTTGCAAATTTGCTGAACATAAAAAACACCGTTTACAATACGGATTTATTAACATCTGCCAAAAATAATTTTCACTATACCCGGCTTTCTCGGCTAACAGGTATTGCTGTACTTTTTGGATGTTCATCACTTCTACTACTTAGTACTTTGTTGTTTTTTAATTTCTCAAAAAAGAATGCGGCATATGGCAAGCAACTGGAGCTATATCAAAAACAGTTGACAGAATTAAAACTGCTCCAGAATATCCGGGAAGAAAAGCGATTATTTATAAAACAACAAAATAGTTTATCGGCTTCCAGAAAATCTTTTTATGCAGATGAGGTTGCCGCAACGATACCCCGAGGTATTCAATTAGAAAAAATGAACATTTTTCCAGAGATCTTATCTTCTAAAAAACGAAAGAATACAAGCCCAATATTCGAAAAAAATACGATTAAAATAAAAGGAAGCTGTGCAATAAGCACTTTGTTAAATAATTGGATCAGCGCCTTAGAAAATTTAACATGGGTAGAAAAGGTCACCTTACTTCCTTATAAAGAATTAGAGAATGGTACAGGAGATTTTGAATTAGAGATTAATATTAAAAATATAAGCCGATGAGTATTTTATCTATTAATCCAAGAGATCGGTTTAGATTACTGCTCCTCCTGGCTTGCTTTTTTTTAATTCTCATCTATCAATTAAGTTTAAAAAATACCATTAATGTTTATCATTCTTACCAACAAAATAGAAAAGCGGTAGAATCGGCAGAAAATGCCCCCCTATTAATCAAGAAATATCAAACAGAGATCAAAAAAATTACACAAGAAATACCTCAACAGATCTATAATCGAAAGAAAGTGTTTGAGTTGATCAATATTTTTTGCTACAATAATGATTTAAGTCTGATGCATTTTTATCCGGAAAATCGAGAAGAACAGAAAGAGTTTTATACCATCACCAATAAAGTTGACGTGCAGGGAAGTTTCATCAATATACTAAAGCTTTGTTATTATTTGGAACAAGAAGAGCAAAGTGGACATTTGGCTTCTTGCCACTTTCAGATTATAAAAGAAAAAAGAAAGAAGAAAAGGAAACTGAAAGCTTCGTTATATCTTCAATACGTTCAAACAAGAACCAGCGATGAAAAAAAATAAAAATACCCGGTTCATATTATTAGCTCTGGTAGTAGTTATTTGGGCCGGAGTTGCCCGGCAAATTTTTACCATAAAAAAGGAAGCGGCACCATCAAACTTTAAAACAATAAAATCGCCGGAGTTAATCAAAGACAGAGTTCTCAAAGACCAGTTCACCTTTTCGTTAAAAGCTAACTATCCTGATCCTTTCCTTTCTGAAATAGATGAGCCATCAAAAAATAGAGAAGCATCTATAATGCCACGTATTAAAAGTAATTTGTCCGATAAATCAAAAGTAGAAATTCCGAAGATTGAATATCTTGGATATCTCTTCAGTAAAAATCAAAAAAAGGTTATCCTAAAAATCGACAATCGTGTACAAAGCTATCCGATCAATCAAAAAAAAGGATTGATTGAAGTTTCTTTTGTTTCAAAAGATTCAGTATTGATTTATTGGAATGGTCAAAAGAAAATGATTGACCGAAGTTATTAAGTGGATAATTGAGAAAGTAACCACAGACCGTCATATTTCTCTCAAAATATTTTTACAAAGGCGATCTATTTTGAATAAGCCAAAAATGAAAACTCTTTTGCCTTTTCATGAAGAACTTCCTCTTTCCCATAAAAACTTGATCGCCCCTTTCGATACAGGAAAGACCTAAAACAACAAGACCCTCTAACTCGAAAAGAGCTAAAGGGTCCTGAATCCTTAGTGGAGGTCGCGAGCGGATTCGAACCGCTGTACAAGGTTTTGCAGACCTCTGCCTAACCGCTCGGCCACGCGACCTTAATATTGCGTGGGCAAAAATAAGACTTTTTTCAATACCGCGCTTGATTTTTTTCTTTGGATACTACTTTTTTTCTTTTTCACTCAAAATGAACACTTTACAGGTATCCCTTTTTTAAAATATCTTTCATTTGGATTTCAGGTGGTTATCTTTATTATGAGTCCTAGTAAAGAACATTTTGAAGCTTTGCTCCCGGAAATCTTGCGGTACTGATTTTGGCATCTGTAAAATCTGCGCCTTCGAGATTACAGTTTTCAAAATCCGCGCCAGATAAGTTCGCTCCGCGAAAACAGGCTGCTCTTAAATCCGATCTCGAAAAATCTACTTGCCTTAAATAAGCTCCCTCAAACCGGACCTCTACCAAAGATGAATCGGTAAAGGTACTATGACCAAGATTTGCGTTTTTAAAAATGGATGCATCCCCGTGTACTCCACAAAAATTGGCAAAGGGAAACTCTAAGCCTGCAAAATTCAAATGCTCCAAATTCATCCGTTCAAATATCGCCTGCTCTCCCTTTCCTTCTACCTCCTTGTCATAAAAGCCAATCACAATATCTCCCACTTGCAGGGCTTTCCACTTTCCACCCGCACCACCCGAGGCTAAAAACTCATAGTGCAATTCTAACATTTGCAATATCTTCGCCTGATCTGGCCGAAATCCTTGGGAAGCCATCCATTTCATTTTTTGACTATTAATACCTTTTTGATCCCCTCCGCACTGATTACTCAATGGAAAAACGTCTTCTAATGATAATGATCGCATTATTGGTTTCATTATTCGCAAATAGTTGTGATTATACACAAATATAAACAATTTGTTTATTAAAATATATTATTTCCATTTTCTTAACTACCTTTTTATTTTATAATGCATCAATTATTTTGTTTCGTCGAGTAATCGATAACATTCTGAGGTTTTCGGAGTATAAGCACCTGTTAATCCTTATTTTGCAAATCAAAATCAATACGCTTGGCCGGTTTAAGGCTATAGCTTATATAATCCAATGGCTTTATCTAATAAAAGGAAAATTCAAACGTTGGTATTCAATAATTAAATGTACTGACAAAATAACATAGGGACGATGATCACTAGGTCGTTTGTTGGAATCTCGATTTTCGAACCTTGAATCTGTCCCCATGTTTTCATGTTAGCACAATTAGACTTTAAATTTTTTATAAACTTCAACTCGTATGAAAATTAATTTTTGGCTCACAGGCTTGTTGATCATCTCCACTTTTTTCGCCTGTAATAAAAGTAAGCAGGCCGCTCAGAATATCCCGGTAGTTGCTTTTGAACAACGCGATTTGGATACCCTGGAAGTTTCAGCGCCCAAAGTAGAGGCCGTAGAGGCTCCCGATCCCGTTGAAGAGACCTATACTCTTCCCCCTTATAACCCTACTTATACCCTGAGAAATGATCTGATACATACCAAACTGGATCTTCGTTTTGACTGGGCCAAACAGCAGGTAATTGGAAAAGCTCAACTCAAATTGAAGCCCTATTTTTATGCTACTCGCATATTGGAGCTGGATGCAAAAGGTTTTGATATTCACAGTTTGAAAATGGAAGGCTCAAATAAGGATTTAAAATACGAGTACGATGGGCAAGTATTGACTATTGATTTAGGAAAAGCCTATACTGCCGGCCAGGAATATACAATTAATATAGATTACACGGCCAAACCTGCAGATACAGGAGGAAAAGGCGGAAGTGCAGCCATTACATCTGATCAGGGTTTGTTTTTTATAAATCATGATAATAGCGATCCCAATAAGCCGATGCAAATCTGGACCCAGGGAGAGACAGAATGGAATTCTCATTGGTTTCCAACTATTGATAAACCCAATGAAAGGTGTACACAAGAGACCTACCTTACCGTTCAGGATCGTTTTAAAACGCTTTCCAACGGACTTCTGATTTCTTCAACAAAAAACGAGGATGGTACACGTACCGATTATTGGAAAATGGATCAGCCACATGCGCCCTATTTGTTTATGATTGCAGTCGGGGAGTTTGCAGTAGTAAAAGATGACTGGAACGGAATGTTGGTGGATTATTATGTTGAACCGGAATACGAACAGGATGCCAAGGCAATTTTCGCTCATACCAAGGAAATGCTGACCTTTTTTTCTGATAAACTCGGTGTAAAATATCCTTGGCAAAAATACTCTCAGGTGGTTGTTCGCGATTATGTTTCCGGAGCAATGGAAAATACTACCGGTGTAATCTTCGGAGAGTTTGTTCAACAAACGAAAAGAGAGTTAATTGATAATAATAATGACGGTATTGTAGCTCATGAGTTATTCCATCACTGGTTTGGCGACCTGGTTACCTGCGAAAGTTGGGCTAATCTTACAATGAATGAAGGCTTTGCCAATTATGCCGAATACCTTTGGTTTGAACATAAATACGGAAAAGACCGGGCCGATAGTCATCGCCGCAGCGAATTGCAAGGCTATATCAACTCTGCCAATCAAGGGGGTATTCATCCGCTTATTCATTTCGAACATGGAGACAAAGAAGATATGTTTGATGCACACAGTTATAATAAAGGTGGTTTGGTTTTGCATATGCTACGCAATTATGTAGGAGATGATGCTTTCTTTGCTGCATTAAAAAAATACCTCAATACCCATGCTTATACGGCTGTCGAAGCACATGACCTTCGTCTGGCTTTTGAAGATGTAACCGGGGAAGATTTGAACTGGTTTTTTAACCAGTGGTATTTCAGCGCGGGGCATCCGATCTTAAATATAAATTATGATTACGATCTTACTGCCGGAAAAGTGAAGGTCACTATTCAGCAGGAACAAGATCCAAATGCAAACCCTCCTATTTTTGTTTTACCATTTGCCATCGATATTTATAATGAAAAAGGGAACGTTACCCGACACGAAGTATTAATGAATCAGCGAAAACAGGTTTTCTCTTTCGATATTTCTGAAAAGCCGGCATTAGTTAGTGTAGACGCAGACAGGGTTTTACTTTGTGAGAAAAGGGATAACCAAACCGATGAGAATTTTATTTTTCAATATCATAATGGTAAAAATTATCTTAGTCGCTACGAAGCGCTGAATGCATTGGGAGGAAGTGATAATCCAGCAGCTCAGACGGTTTTTGCTGCCGCATTGAATGATTCTTACTGGGGTTTAAGATCCAAGGGCCTTTCCCTGCTGGATGAGAATAAGACCCCCGATTTATTTTCGAAAATTGCCAAATTAGCAAAGACGGACGAACATTCCGTGGTAAGAGCTGCTGCTTATTACAAACTTGCAGAAAGCAAAGACCAAAAATTTATTCCAACTGCCAAATACGCGATCGATAATGATCAGGCCTATCGCGTTATTTCTGCAGCTTTGAATGCGTTAAACGCTTTCGATAGCAAAGAAGCAGCACAGTATGCAAGTAAGCTGGAAAATTCCAAAAGTCCTTCAATTATCAATGCAGTAGGAGATATTTATGCTTCCAATGGAAATACGTCTAAATTAGCTTTTTTCAGAGAGCATATGTCCCGCGTTGATGGTTATGCCGCCGTCAATTATTTCGAAAATTATTTCAAACTGCTAACCAATGCTGACCAAGCAAAAGTCAAAGAGAATATGCTTGCCCTTAGAGAGGTCGGGGTCAATATGGGCGAGTCTCCCTGGCGAAGATTTGGTGCTGTCAAAACGATGAATGATATGCGTGGGACCTATCTTGATCGGGCAGATAACAGTTCCGATGAAGCTGTCAAAAAAGAATTAAAAGATAATGCAGAAGCAATTACCCGTATGATTAGTGAAGTAAAAGCTAAAGAAACCAATCAACAATTAAAAAGGATTTATAACAGTTTCTAACAAATTATCTATGTAGTAAAAAAGTCTGTCGGCTGTTGCTAGGCAGACTTTTTTGTTAAATAGTTGTTATTGCCTCCTTCAGAAGCCGGTGAAAGCCCGAAAAGCTCTTGATTTTCACCTTACTTATGCCTAATTTACAAGGTACTCTTGGAATAGACAAAGTTATTAATCCAACTCTTATTCGCAACTCACATTTTCAAAATGCGTAAAGTTTAGTAAAATATGTTTTTTCAAAATCTTTTCTGGACAGGACAGGTTTTAAAAGAACGGATTAGTAAAGATTAACGATAAAGAAGCAAATTATGGCAATGAAAGATAATTACCAATTGCTGATAGAAAAGCTGGATCAATTCACTAGGAAATACTATATCAATCAGCTCATTCGTGGCTCCCTGTATAGCATTGCACTTATTCTCGTCCTTTTCATATTAATGAACTTTTTAGAATATAATTTCTACTTTGGCAAGGGAGGTAGGAAAATACTGTTCTATTCTTTCATAGGGATTAGTCTCGGCGCGCTCGCTTATTGGGTTATTGCTCCACTAAGCAGATATTTCAAACTTGGAAAAATCATTTCTCACGAGAAGGCAGCCGAAATAATTGGTGAACATTTTTCGGATGTAAAAGATAAGCTGCTCAATATCCTGCAGCTTAAAAAGCAGGCAGATCACTCCGAGAATGCTGCTTTATTAATCGCTGGTATTAATCAAAAAACCGAAGAGATCAAACCCGTTCCTTTTCGGAAAGCGATCAACCTGAATAATAACAGAAAGTATTTGCGATTTGCAATTCCTCCTTTATTACTTTTACTGGTTTTGCTATTTGCTGCACCAAGTATGATTACTGATAGTACGAATCGACTAATCAATAATAATAAAGAATTTGAAAGAGAAGCACCTTTTAGCTTTAATATCGAAGATCAGGAGCTTTCGGTTGTCCAGTATTCCGATTTTGATTTAAAAGTAAAAATAGAAGGCGAGCTCCTGCCCGAAGAGGTTTTTATCGATATCGATAATTATCACTACCGTTTAAGCAAAGAAGCTCCTAACCTTTTTTCCTATACCTTTAGTAATGTTCAAAAAGAAACAGATTTTCAATTATTCTCCAGTGGTGTAAAGTCTGAGGATTATAAATTAAATGTTTTAAAGAAACCAAACATTCTCGGTTTTGATGTAAAGCTGGATTATCCAGCCTATACACAAAGAAAAGATGAAGAAGTTTCTAATATTGGTGATTTGGTAGTACCTGTTGGAACAAACCTTAACTGGGTTTTTAATTCTGAAAACACCGATAATATTGCTATTAGATTTTCCGGAACGGAGGAAATTATTGATGCAGAAAGATTTGATGATGAATTGTTTTCCTATAAGAAAAAAGCCCTTCGGGATGAAGGTTATAAAATTTTAATTTCCAACGAAAATCTTCCTAATGCCGATTCCGTAACGTATTCCATTTCGGTAATTCCCGATCTAAGTCCCAGCATCTCTGTTGAAAAATTTGTTGACAGTACAGATTCCAAACTACTGTTTTTTGTCGGTGATGCTTCCGATGATTATGGTTTGTTAAGCCTTTCTTTTAATTATCGTATTCAAAATCAAAACGGAACGCAAGGCAAACTGAATACAGTAAAATTGCAAAAACCTAATGGAAAACAAATTCAGTACGATTATACCTGGGATTTGCAAAACCTGGAATTAAATCCCGGAGATGAAATTTCCTATTATTTCGAAGTATATGATAATGATGCTGTTAATGGTAATAAATATGCTCGTACCAATATCATGTTGTACAAAAAACCAACACTGGAAGAGTACGAAGCAATGGAAGAGAAAAATAATGATGAAATAAAAAAGGATTTGACAGAATCGCTGGAGGAATCCAAAAAAATACAAGAAGATTTCAAAAAACTCCGTGAAAAATTGCTACAGGAAAAAGAGATGGACTGGCAGTCCAGAAAAGAGTTGGAAAAACTCATGGAGCGTCAAAAAGAACTGGAAAAGAAAATTGAGGAAGCCAAAAAGAATTTTGAGGAGAACCTTAAAAATCAATCAGAGTTCAGTCAACCAGACGAACAATTGATGGAAAAACAGGAAAAAGTCCAGGAGTTGATGGAGGAACTGATGAGTGATGAGATGAAGGAATTAATGCAACAGATTGAGGAACTCATGCAGGAACTTAACAAAGATAATGCTCTGGAAATGATGGAGGACATGCAAATGAACGATGAGGAATTAGAGTTAGAGCTGGATCGTATGTTGGAACTGTTGAAACAATTAGAGGTTGAAAAGGATATGCAAGATCAAATGGAGAAGTTAGAAGAGCTGGCGGAAAAACAGGAAGAATTAGCGGAAGAAACTGCAAAACAGGAAGATAAAAGCGAAGAGGAACAAAGTGAAGCAGAAAAACAGAAACAGGAAGAACTTGAAAAACAGCAAGAAGAATTAAATAAAGAATTTGAAGATTTACAGAAAAAACAGGAGGAACTGGAAGAAAAGAACGAAGAGCTAGAGCATCCCAAAGATATGGGAGAAGATACACAGGAGCAAATGGAAGATATCCAGCAGGACATGCAGGATAGTCAGCAGCAAATGCAACAAAATCAAAACCAAAAAGCTTCCGAGTCCCAGAAAAAAGCTGCTCAAAAAATGAAGCAAATGGCCAATTCCATGCAAATGCAAATGCAATCTCAACAAATGGAGCAAATGCAGGAAGACATGGAATCGCTTCGCCAGTTAATGGAAAATCTAATTGGGCTTTCTTTTGATCAGGAATCCTTGATGGACGACATCGCCAGTGCAAATGTGAATACCCCGAGATATGTTGACCTGGTTAAAGATCAGTATAAACTCAAGGATGATTTCAAATTAATTGAGGATAGTTTGCAGGCACTCAGTAAACGCGTAGTCCAAATTGAGTCTTTCATTACGGAAAAAGTAACAGAGATTAAAGTCAATATGAAAGATGGACTCGAAAATCTCGAAGAGCATAATCCAAGAAATAAAAATGAAGCCAGTGTTAATCAGCAACAGACGATGAAAAATGTGAACGATCTGGCTTTAATGCTCAATGAAGTAATGGAACAAATGCAACAGCAAATGTCCAGCATGATGTCTGGTAGCCAAATGTGCAATAAACCCGGAGGGCAGGGCAGTCAGGGTCGAAAACCTATGGACAAAATTACCCAGGGGCAACAGGGGCTGAATGAGCAAATGAAACAGATGAAAAAATCAATGGAACAGGGCAAAGGCGGAACCAGCAAAGAATTTGCTAAAGCAGCTAAAAAGCAAGCTGCACTACGGAAAGCTCTGCGCGAATTACAAAAAGAAAAACAACAGCGGGGTGAAGGAAAAAATGCTCAGGAATTACAGGATATCATTGATGCCATGAATAAAATTGAAACAGATTTAGTCAACAAACAATTGACTAATGAAATGCTTAAACGGCAACAGGAAATCCAGACCAGACTACTCGAAGCAGAAAAAGCAGAACGGCAAAAAGAGTTTGAAGAAAAACGAAAAGCAGAGGTCGCCAGCCAAAAAGAACGAAAAATGCCGCCTTCTTTGGAAGAGTACATTAAAAAACGCGAAGCAGAAATTGAGATGTATAAGCAAGTTTCTCCAGCATTAAAGCCATATTATAAGTATCTTGTAGAAGAATATTTTAAATCACTTAAGAAACAATAGCTTTTTCTAAACAAAAAAATTCTGCCAGCGTATAAAATGAAAGTTCAGTATAGAACTGGAATTTTGCAGCTAACTGCTTTTGAACTTTTAAAAATTTCGTCTTCTTTGACCCTTTTTGTGCTTTAATACGTCTAAAACACGAAATTTATCAAAGAGTCAAATTTCGTAAGAAATGAGTAGTACTACTATGCTAACATTAACCTCGGATAGAAAAAACATAGCCCGAGTCGAAACATTTGTGGAGAGCTTGGTCGACAAATACCATATCAGCCCCGATATCTATGGTAATATTCTTATTAGCCTCACTGAAGCTGTTACCAATGCTATTATTCATGGAAATGACAATGATGCTTCTAAAAGAGTCTTTGTAAAACTCAAAAAGAAAAAAGACAAAATTGCTTTTCAAATTTCCGATGAAGGCAGAGGTTTTAATTTTGACGGACTTCCTGATCCAACTGCTCCGGAGAACTTATTAAAATTAGGTGGAAGAGGCGTATTTCTGATGAAACAACTTTCTGATGATGTTGTTTTCTCTGAAAATGGCAGCACTGTCGAGATACAATTCAATATATAGATTAACTAATCCATGGCCGCTTTTATCCAGCTTCCTTCCGAGACGGAAGCATCCATTAACTTTTTTAACGAAGAAGTTGATATCACTTTAAAGAATCAAATGCTTATCATTCAATGGATAAAAGACACTATCCGGCAAGAAAATCAACAACTTGGTAATCTGAACTTTATTTTTTGTTCCGATGCTTATCTCCATCAAATCAATCTGGAATACCTCAATCACGATACTTATACGGATATTATCACTTTTCCGTATAGCGACTCTTCTGTAGAAGGAGACATTTATATCAGCATTGATCGTATTAAAGAAAATGCAGATAAATTTAAGGTTTCTTTTGAAAACGAATTAAATCGGGTAATTATCCACGGTGTTCTGCATTTACTCGGGTATAAAGACAAGAGTAATAAAGAAAAAGAACAGATGAGCATGAAAGAAAATTTCTATCTTCGCCTTCTTCATACGGAATAGCATGGATTTTGACCATGATAATACTTATTAAGATTCCATCTTGATATTTCACTAACCAAATTATAACCAATAAAATATTAATCGTACTCTAAATAATGCCTGTCTGTAAAAAGGTAGGGTTTTTTAATTATCTCATACATCGCAACTTAAATAAATTAATAAAGAACACTATGAAGGTTTTAAAATTCGGAGGTTCCTCTGTAGCTAAGCCGGAAAGAATAGAAGGTATTATTGAAATACTTAAAAGCTATTATTCAAAAGGAGAAAAATTCGCCGTTGTTTTTTCAGCTTTTGGGGGTACTACCGATTCGCTTATAGAAATGGCCCGTTTAGCTGCCAAAGGCGATGAATCCTATAAAGAAATCTTCGAAGCATTTAGTACTCGTCATTATGACGTAGCTAAAGCTCTGTTGTCCGAAGAAATGCTAAGTTTGGTTTTAACTGGTCTGGAAGGCAATCACCATGTATTAAAAAGTTTGCTTCATGGAATTTTTCTTGTGAGAGAAGCTTCTGCAAGAACTATGGATTATGTATTGAGCTTCGGAGAACGAAATTCTGCTTATATCATTACACAGGCGCTCAAACAACGTGGTATTAATGCCAATTATCTGGATGCCCGTAAGATTATTAAAACGGATAAAGGTTTCGGAGCAGCTTTAGTTAATTTTGATTTGACTTTTCAAAACGTCAAAGAGTATTTTTTGCAAAACCCGGAAATACAAATCATTACCGGTTTTATTTCTTCTTCGAAAGGTGGATTAACCACGACTCTGGGCCGGGGTGGCTCGGATTATACTGCTTCGATTATTGCCGCTGGTCTCGATGCAGATTGTATTGAAATATGGACGGATGTAGATGGTGTTCTCACAGCTGATCCCAGAAAAGTAAGTAGAGCATTTCCTATCAAAAATATGACCTACGGAGAGGCCATGGAAATGTCTCATTTTGGAGCAAAGGTTATTTATCCGCCTACTCTGCAACCTGCTTTGAAGAAAGGAATTCCATTATATATAAAGAATACTTTCAAACCGGAACTCACCGGAACTTTTATCTCCAATAAATCCGATATCGATGGTCATCCCGTAAAAGGAATCTCTTCGATTAGTGAAATTACACTCCTGACTCTACAAGGAGGCGGGATGTTTGGTGTTCCTGGAATCGCTGCCAGACTTTTCAATTCACTTGCACAGGCTGATATCAATATTATCCTGATTACCCAGGGTTCTTCTGAGCATTCTATAAGTTTTGCCGTACAACCGTCCAGTGCCCAAAAAGCCAAGAAACGTGTAGAAAATGAGTTTGAATATGAAATTCGTTTAGGTTTGGTTGACCCTGTAAAATTAGAAGATGACCTGGCAGTAGTTGCGATTATCGGTGAAAACATGCGCTACCAGCCCGGAATCGCCGGAAGACTTTTTCAGGCGCTCGGAAAAAATGGTATTAATTGTATTGCCATTGCACAAGGTTCATCAGAGCGCAACGTCTCTGTTGTTATTAATCGAGTCGATGAAAGTAAAGCACTTAATGCACTACATGAAACATTCTTCCTGTCGGACACTAAAGAACTACATCTTTTCATGGTCGGTGTGGGGCTTATTGGTAGCACATTAATTAGTCAAATCAAGCAGCAAAGTAATCACCTTAAAGAGCACCGTTCTCTAGAGATAAAAGTTATAGGACTGGCCAATAGTAGAAAAATGTATTTTAATGAAGAAGGAATCAATCTTGATAACTGGAAGGAGGTATTAGCTAATGCTGAACTGAAATCAGACCTTCCGGCCTTTATCGACAAAATGAAAAATTTTAATTTATCTAATACAATTTTTATAGATAATACTGCTGATAAAACCATTGCCAATTATTACGAATCCATTTTGGATGCCAGTATTTCTATTTCCACACCTAACAAGATTGCAACCTCTTCTTCTTATCTGCAATACCAAAGATTAAAAACCATTGCCAAGAAAAGAGGCGTACAGTTTATGTATGAAACAAATGTTGGTGCAGGTCTGCCAGTAATTACAACGCTAAATGATTTAATCAATAGTGGAGATCAGATTCTGAAAATAGAAGGGGTCCTCTCCGGATCACTATCTTTTATTTTCAATTCATTTAAAAAAGGTACGGCTTTTAGTCATATTGTCAAAAAGGCTAAAGATTTAGGATATACAGAGCCCGATCCAAGAATAGACTTAAATGGCATTGATGTCAGAAGGAAGTTAATTATTCTGGCCAGGGAATCCGGATACGGAATCGAAGCAGAAGATGTTCAAATCAAAAATATACTTCCAAAAGCCTGTCAGGAAGCCAGCAATGTTGAGGACTTGTTTTTGGAACTGGAAAAAGCAGATGAGGATTTCGAAAAGCTTCGATCAGAAGCCGAGGATAATCGAAAAATGCTTCGAATGATTGCTAAACTTGAAAGTGGAAAAGCTTCTATTGCTTTAGAGGCAGTAGATTCAGATCATCCTTTTTATGGCTTGAGTGGAAGTGATAATATGATCATTTTTACTACAGAGCGATATAAAGAAAGACCATTAGTAATCCGAGGTCCGGGAGCCGGGGCAGAAGTTACAGCCGCTGGTGTATTTGCAGAAATTATTTCAATCGGCAGTTATCTAAGTTAATTCATAATTAATTGATAATCAATATTTTATAAAATAAATGAACGCTGGAATTAAAGTTTTTGCTCCTGCTTCCGTAGCGAATGTCGCAGTCGGTTTTGATATCTTAGGATTTGCGCTTGAAAAACCAGGAGATGAGATCATTGCCCGGTTTTCGGATAAGCCCGGTTTAAGAATTACCAAAATTACCGGGGCAAAGGGAAAGCTACCTTATGAATTGGAAAAGAACACCGCTGGTTTTGCTGCAATGAAATTACTGGAGCATTTAGGTGAAACGGGGCGAGGAATAGAATTAGAGATTCACAAGAAAATGCCTTTTGGGAGCGGTTTGGGGTCCAGTGCAGCATCAGCTGTAGCCGGAGTAATGGCAGTCAATGAAATTCTCCGGCGGCCTTTAAGCAAAAGAGAATTATTACCCTTCGCTGTTCAGGGGGAACAAATCGCAGACGGCGCCTATCATGCGGATAATGTCGCACCTTCCCTTATTGGCGGAATGGTTTTCATCAGAGACAATCAAACGCTGGACATACACCGGCTTGCTATTCCCAAGGGTATTTATGCAAGCGTTATTTATCCGCATATCGAAATCCTGACAAAGGATTCCAGAGATGTTTTGTCAGACCAGGTAAGTTTAAAAAATGTA
Source organism: Saprospiraceae bacterium (assembly GCA_028280415.1). Lineage (GTDB taxonomy): Bacteria > Bacteroidota > Bacteroidia > Chitinophagales > Saprospiraceae > JAHDHW01. The sequence goes on along the minus strand of JANQLV010000023.1, from coordinate 307,928 downwards.
ATTCAGCAAAGTGGTAATCTGGGTGGTTTATTAATTGGGCTTTTTAATTCGGATATTGATTTAATTAGTCGTTCATTACAGGATGTCATTATTGAACCTCAGCGAGCCAGGCTTATTCCTCATTTTACAGAAGTAAAAGAAACAGCACTTAAAGAAGGAGCGCTTGGTTGCAGTATTTCTGGTGCCGGGCCTTCTATATTTGCCTTGAGTGCCAATAGTTTGATTGCTGAAAATGTAGGACAAAAAATGCAGGCAATTTATACGAATGCAAAAATTGAATCAGAATTATTTATCTCGCCAATCAATCAAGAAGGGGCAAAGCTTTTATAAAGTGCCAATAATCGTTTTTCAAAATTAGTGAAATATCATGCAGCTCTATAGTACCAAAAATTCAAAGGCCTTGGTTTCCTTTAAAGAAGCCGTTTTGAAAGGACTTCCTGATGATAATGGTCTCTTTATGCCGGAATTCATTCCTGTATTGTCTAAAGATTTTTTGAATAATCTTTCTCAGTATAGTTTCAAAGATGTTGCATTGGAGATTTCCGGAACACTTTTAAAAGAGAGTATTCCGGAACAGGATTTGGAAAAAATTATCGGCGATGCCATTAACTTTCCTGCACCTGTTGTTGCTCTGGACTTCAATTTTCATGTACTGGAATTATTTCATGGACCTTCCCTGGCATTTAAGGATTTCGGAGCACGCTTTATGGCTCGGACTATGAGCTATTTTAATAAAGACGAAGATCAGGATTTGATTATTCTGGTAGCTACTTCCGGAGATACAGGAGGCGCTGTTGCCGCAGGTTTTTATAATACACCGGGCATTAAAGTTGTAATCCTCTACCCTAGCGGAAAAGTCAGTCACCTTCAGGAAAAGCAATTAACTACTTTAGGTAATAATATTTCTGCATTGGAAATTCAGGGTACTTTCGATGATTGCCAGGCTTTGGTGAAAAAAGCTTTTTTGGATAAATCATTAACCAACAAACTCCGATTAAGTTCTGCCAATTCCATTAACATAGCAAGGTTAATTCCTCAGGCTTTTTATTATTTTGAAGCATATAAGCAAGTAGATCAATCTAGAGATATTGTATTTGCCGTTCCCAGTGGTAACTTTGGAAATCTAACTGCTGGCCTTTTAGCTAAAAAGATGGGATTGAATATTGCTCATTTTATTGCAGCTACCAATGTCAATAAAATTGTTCCCCACTATCTTGAAACCGGTCATTATGAACCCAAACCATCAATATCTACGATTTCTAATGCCATGGATGTAGGTAATCCTTCTAATTTTGCCCGAATGCTGGATATTTATAGTTCCACGTGGAACAATATGAAAGAAAGTATTTCTGGTTTCAGTTATAATGATCAGGAAACTAAAGAAGGGATAGTGGAAGTTTTTGAAAAGTATAATTATATAATAGATCCGCATGGAGCTGTTGCCTATTTAGCTTTTAAAGATTATTTGCATAATCATCCGGAAAGCTTGGGAATTATTCTAGAAACAGCTCACCCTGCTAAATTCCTCGATGTTGTCGAACCTGTTTTAAATAAAACTATTGATATTCCTGAAAGACTTGCCAATCTGGCCCACAAAGAAAAACAAGCCACTTTACTCAATACTAATTATCAGACTTTTAAAAATTGGTTGATAGATAATTATTAGTCTACCTGCCCTATTGATATAGTATAAAACGGTTAATGTTCCACGTGAAACATTAACCGTTTTATATTTATAGTCACCAGTATGTTTCACGTGGAACAATTAGCTGACTATTTCATGACTAAGCTTCAACAAATTTCTTTTTCAGTGGTTTCTTATTTTTATATTTGTCCGGAATAATTAAAACCCTTTAGAATATGATTTTGAAAAGATACACTCTTTCACTTCTTGTATTATTATTTGCCTTTGTAAGTTTAGCTCAAAATAACAAATTCAGACAGCTAGGTCAGGAACTTCCTACTCCAAACACCTATAGAACAGCTTCTGGCGCACCTGGACACGAATACTGGCAACAAAAAGCAGATTATAAGATGAATATCATCCTGGATGATGAACATCAAAAGATATACGGAGAAGAATCCATCACCTATTTCAATAATTCTCCTGATCCTCTTACCTATTTATGGCTTCAATTAGATCAAAATCGTAGAGCAAAAGATTCCGATACCTATAAAATATCTACTAACAAATTAGACGATAGAATCAGTACAGGACAGTTAAAGCGGTTTAAAAATGATTTTGATGGTGGTTTTAATATAGAATATGTAAAAGATGCTAATGATAAACCCCTTCCCTATACCATCAATAAAACTATGATGCGGGTTGATTTACCAAAAGCATTAAAAAAGGGAGAAAGTGTTACGTTCAATATCAAATGGTGGTATAATATTAATGACCGGGCAAAAATTGGTGGTCGATCCGGAATGGAATATTTTGAAGAAGAAGATAATTATCTTTATACTATTGCCCAGTTTTTCCCCAGAATGTGTGTTTATAATGATATAGAAGGCTGGCAAAATAAACAATTTTTAGGTCGTGGAGAATTTACACTTACCTTTGGCGACTATGAAGTAAATATCACCGTTCCTTCTGATCATTATGTCTCAGCCACCGGTACTTTGCAAAATACAAAAAACGTTCTTTCAAAAAAGGAGATAAAAAGAATGGAAGAAGCCAGGCAATCATTTGAACAACCAGTTTTAATTGTTACTCAGGCAGAAGCTGAAGAGAATGAAAAAACAAAATCCAAGAAGAAAAAAACCTGGACATTTAAAGCTGAAAATGTTCGGGATTTTGCTTTTGCTTCGTCCCGAAAGTTCATATGGGATGCTATGGCCGTCAAACAAAGTGACGGAAGTACAGTAATGGCAATGTCTATGTATCCCAAAGAGGGTAATCCACTTTGGGAAAAGTACTCCACTAAAGCTGTTGCACATACGCTCAAATGGTATTCCCATTATACCTTTGATTACCCTTATCCTGTAGCCTGGTCTATTCATACCAACAGAATAGGTATGGAATATCCTATGATTTGTTTTAATGGTGGCCGACCAGAGAGCGATGGCACCTATACTTCGCGGACCAAATATGGAATGATCAGTGTAATTATACACGAAGTTGGACATAATTATTTCCCGATGATTGTCAATTCCGATGAGAGGCAATGGACCTGGATGGACGAAGGTCTCAATACATTTATCCAATATTTGTCCGAACAGCAGTGGGAAAGGGATTATCCATCAAGAGGTGGAGAAGCTCAAAAAATAGTTCGGTACATGAGCGGAGATAAATCACGAATTTCCCCTATCATGACCAATTCCGAATCTATTTATCAGGGTGAATTTGGCCCTAATGCCTATACCAAACCAGCAACCGGACTAAATATTCTTCGAGAAACAATCATGGGACGCGAATTATTCGATTATGCATTCAAGGAATATTCTAATCGCTGGAAATTCAAACACCCCTCTCCTGCTGATTTTTTCCGTACCATGGAAGACGCATCTGGTGTTGATCTGGATTGGTTCTGGAGAGGATGGTTTTATACTACAGATCATTGTGATATTGCTTTAAAGGAAGTAAAATGGTACCAAGCCGATACACAAAATCCATCCATAGAACTGGCTGCAAAAAAAGCAGAAGATGAAAAAGCTCCACGAAATATTAGTAGCATCAGAAATGAAAAAGCTATTGAAAAAACCTATGATGAGACGGATCAATCGTTAAGGGATTTTTATACAGATCAGGATAAATACGAACCGAATATCCTAGATGAGGAAGAATATCAAAAATACATTTCTTCTCTGTCTGAGGAGGAAAAAACGCTACTACAATCTGGTGAAAACTATTACGAAATCACTTTTGAAAACCTGGGCGGTTTGACCATGCCTTTGATCGTAAAGTTTGAATTTGAAGATGGTACTTCGGAAGTGCAAAGAATACCTGCCGAAATATGGAGACAGGTACACGATGAAGTAAGCAAGGTTTTTATTACTTCAAAACCAGCGAAACAAATCATTCTCGATCCTTTTCTTGAAACAGCTGATACTGATACGAATAATAACTACTTCCCCAGGAAAAAGCAACTAAACCGCTTTGAGATGTATAAAAGCCGCCAAAGAGGAAGTAGAGAGAATGAAATGCAAAGAGATAAAAGAGCCAGAGAAAAAGCCGGAAAAAAATCTTCCGGAACAAATTAATTTATACACATACCTATAAACATAAAAGCCAAGATAAGGATCGTCTTATCTTGGCTTTTTTAATTGATCTCAGGAAGAAAATTACTCTGCAGTAGCTGTTCTTTTGGTAGCCAACTCTTTGAGGAACTCTTCCAATATATCATTAAAAGTCTTGGGTTTTTCCATCATTGGTGCATGCCCGCATTCATCAACGAATACAAGTTTTGAACCTTCAATTAGTTCATTAAACTTCTCCCCTACAAAAGCGGGAGTCACCGTATCCTGTTGCCCCCAGATCAAAAGCGTAGGTGCTTTGATTTGATGCAATTTATCAGAAAGATTATGCCGCACTGCTGTCTTGGCTGTAGCTACAATTCGTATTGCTTTATTTCGGTCATTAACGATATCATAGACTTCGTCAATCAACTCTTTCGTAGCTACTGTAGGGTCATAGAAAGTAGCCTGGGTTTTTGTTTTGATAAATTCATAATCTCCCCGTTTTGGAAATGTGGATCCAAGAGAATTCTCAAAAAGCCCGGAGCTACCAGTCAGAATAATTGAATCTATCTTTTCAGCATTTCCCAAAGCATACAAAAGTGTAATATGCCCCCCAAGAGAGTTGCCCAGTACATGCACTTTATCAAAATGTTTAAACTCAACAAATTGTGTAACATGGTCAACCAGGCCAGATACCGATACTTCTTTTATCGGCATTTCAAAAATCGGGAGCATTGGAACCACAACATTGTAGTCCTTCCTGAAATAATTAATAATTCCTTGAAAATTACTTAGTGCTCCGAATAAACCATGTAGTAGTAATAACACTTCCCCATCCCCTCCTGTCTCTATATACTTAAAATCGTTTTGTTCCTTTATTTCGTAATCCATTAATTTTTGAAATAGTTATAAAATAGGTAAGTGCAAAGTTAACATATTTCTTTCTTTACACCAATATTATAAAATAGAACTAATTCAATATCTCAGAACTTATAAAAATTACAACAATAAAAACACGTTATCCGTAACTTTATTGTTGAGTAGCTCATAATATTAGCTTCTGATCCTTTATCCGAAAGGACAAAATTTACAAAGCCTGAATTTTATTAAACAATGAATACAAAATGCTTAAACAACTATATAAAATACTGATAATCAATACTTTAAAATCAAATAAATTATTTAAAAAATCAAATTAGCTCTATTATAGCGTGATTTTTCAGACATTATTCTCAGCCCGGTTTTCAGGCAAAAAGGCAATTTTTTCAAAACATTTCATACTTCTATCCATTCTACCCTTTTATCATAAAAAGCTACAAGCCTAAATATTCAATAAAATTCAATATAAAAAATCTTACAAATCTCGAAGGATTGGCTAATCCTCATCGTCTAAGCAGTTATCTCATTCATCAAACAATCGATAAACATATGAATAGCAGTTTTACTATTTATTCATTAAAATGATAAGAAAGATGAAGCATTATCTCATGGTCTGTTTAGTACTTTCAGGATTAACAGTACTCTCATCTTGTAAAAATGATGATGACAGCAGTATTGAAGAACCAACTATTGAAGAACCCAATCCGGAAACAGAAATTACAGATTTGGAAACGGTATTCGATGGGCGAATAGATTTAAACAATTTGCCTAACTATGCCAATCAGTCTATCCCCGATTATATCAATAAGGATAATACTGCAGGAAATCCAATTACCGATATCGGAGCAACACTTGGCAGGGTACTTTTTTATGATAAAAAACTTTCGGTAGATAATACCATCTCCTGTGCTTCATGTCACCAGCAGGAGTTCGCTTTTGGAGATCCGGCGGTTGCCAGTCTTGGAGTAGATGGTACAACAGGAAGGCATGCAATGAGATTGATCAATAGTCGTTTTGGTACGGAGACCAATTTTTTCTGGGATGAACGAGCCAGTACCCTGGAACAGCAAACAACTATGCCAATACAGGACCATGTGGAAATGGGTTTTAGTGGTCAAAACGGAGATCCCAATATTGACGACCTAATTGAAAAACTGTCGACTCAGGATTATTATAAAACATTATTCGAAGCCGCTTTTGGTGATCCAGCGATTACAGAAACCAGAATGCAATATGCAATGGCTCAGTTTATCCGAAGTATCCAGTCCTTCGATAGTAAATACGATCAGGGCAGAGCTATGGTAAATAATAATAACCAGGCATTCCCGAATTTTACACAGCAGGAGAATATGGGGAAAAACCTATTTACAGCACCTTCTCAATTTCAAGGAAATACAGGTAACAGGATTGGTGGAGGTCTTGGATGCCAGGGTTGCCATCGAGCCCCCGAATTCGATATCGATCCTAACTCACTTAATAATGGTGTAATCGAAACGCTCAACAGTGCTGACAATAGCACTGATCTGGTCAATACACGCTCCCCATCTTTGAGAGATATCTTTGATAATAATGGAGAGATTAACGGGCCATTAATGCATACCGGATCATTTATGACTTTTGAAGAAGTACTGGATCACTATAATGATATTCAGGCTGCCGGTAATAATAATCTGGATCCAAGACTGGCCAGAGGCGGAGGACAAAATCTAAATATGACCGATGATGAAAAAGATGCTATCATTGCTTTTATCAAAACCTTGAGTGGTAGCGATATCTATACGAATGAAAAGTGGAGCGACCCTTTTTAATAAAGGTTTGCTAATTCAAACTTAGGGAGAGGAGTATCGTTTTTTAAATGATGCTCCTTTTTTAGATAAATCCCATTATTTATCATCAATTATCCACATACTTTTCCACAGCTGTTAATTAGTGCTTTTCACAGTTAAATAATTAACAAACAACATTGCAGTCAATAACAATAATGCCCCTGCCTGATGAAATACTCCCCAATCAACCGGAATACTTCCCCGACAATTAATTACAGTGATAATACCGAGGATAATTTGGATTACTAACATAGTTATCCACATATTTAAACCCTTGTTCAATAATCCGGTAATCCTTGATTTTTTCGCTTTAAAGAAATACCATAAACCAATGATTATCAACAAATAAGCTGTACTACGGTGCAATACTTGAATAAGTGTTGGCATAAAGCCGTTTTTGTCGTAATCAACAAAGTTTTCCACATTCCACTCGGCACTGTCAAAAATTAGTGAGGGTATAAATTCACCATTCATATCCGGCCAGGTTGGATAGGATAAGCCGGCCTTCATCCCAGACATGATTCCACCTAAAATAATTTGAAGTGCAAGTACACAGGTAAGTACAATTCCCCACCTTTTCAACATAGAATTGTGGATAACTTTAGTTTTTGAAAAAATCACTCCATAAGTTGACCAGAGTAAATAGCCATACAAAATAAAAGCGGCAGATAAATGCAATGTCAATTTATAAGCATTCACCCATGGTCTGTTAATTAATCCACTAGCAACCATAATCCACCCCAGAGAAGCGACAAAAGCTGCTAAAAGGAAAACCACAATCAATTGCAGGAAAAGCTTTCTGGAAAAGCGTCTGGTCAGCAAAAAGAATAAAAAAGGAATCATGAATACAAAGCCCATCAAACGAGCCCATAAACGATGAATATACTCCCAGAAATAAATGAACTTAAACGTCTCGGCCTGAAAAATAGAGCCCATCTCCATCCCCTGATTCAACTTTTGATACTGGGGAGTCGCTTTATACAAATCAAATGCTTCTTCCCAGGCTGTTTCGCTCATTGGTGGCAAAGTTCCCCAGACAATATCCCACTCCGTTATAGAAAGGCCAGACTCCGTCAGCCGGGTAATCCCTCCTATTACTACTTGAAAGAAAATCATCACCAGTCCAAGAATCAACCAGTTCTTGACCATTCTGCCAATCATATCATGAGGAATAAATAATGCTTGCATAGAAAACTTTTCATCTTTTGTCATGTATAGAATATAATCTTACCAAGATTAACTATCTAACATTCAAAGTCGAGCAAAGTTAAGCTTCATCTCTATTTGGAAAGTAAAGGTATTGTAATCTTTCTCCACATTGCTGACATCCTACTAATAATTTTTATTATAATTTTTTTTAAAAGCCCTATCATCATCAGTACTGTTAATTTGTAGATAAAAAATGAAACATTCTTTATGTAAATTCAAAGTTAATATTTTGTAAAGCAATACTAACATCTATTCAACAATGTAAACTTTTGAAAATCAGATTTATACAACGTTACTCACATCTCGTTGGTAAGTCATTCTATTTGTAACTTTTCCTTCCTGTTAATTTAAAAACTTGTGAATCGATGTCTATAATACTTGTGGAATTCAACAAATACTGTTCTTTATAAAACTATCACATATATCAATTTTGTAAATTATTAGTAACTGTTTAAAACTTCCTGTGATTTCCACATTTTTATCCACAATTTTTGTTGAAATCTTCATTTTGTAATGCATTGTAAATGAAGTATTTATAAATAGCTCAAAAAACCGGTGTTGATAATGATTTCCTGTTGAAAATGCTTAAATTTAGGAAAAGGGAATTCAAGCATACTAATAATGAGATAACTACATGTGCAAGCGATTTTCATTCAAATCTACGGAGAAGGCACTCGAAGAGCAGCTGGATATACGGGTAGCTAATAATATACGGTGGAGTTATAACATTGCACCGACTCATCATGCCTATGTTTTGCTTAATGAATCTCCACAAAGGATGCAATATATTACCTGGGGATTAATACCTGCCCATTCGAGAGATGGGAAAAATGAAGGTCGTTTGATCAATGCCCGAAAAGAAGGAATTGCAGTCAGTCCCTCTTTCCGGATACCCATCCGGTCCCGTCGTTGTTTGATTTTAGCTGATAGTTTTTATTGCTGGAAAAAAGAAGGACTACAAGAAGTGCCGTATAGAGTGACCTTGCAAAATGAAAATTTGATGTTATTAGCCGGTATCTGGGATGTATGGTACAAAGGAGATTATGCCATCAAAAGTTTTTCGATCATTACAAAACCGACGACCGGCCCTTTAAAGCAGATTGTACCCCGAATGCCTGTTATCATTCATAATAAGGAAAAACAAAAGGAATGGCTTTCGGAAATTCCTTTATCAAAAGTGCAGAGTATTGTTGATCATAAAGATGCTGATGATGTTTATCAGTTTTATAAAATCTCTCCAGAAGTAGACTCTATAAAAAAAAATGATGGTAGCCTACACCATATTATAAAGTAAGATAGTGTATCGGCCTCCATGATTTTCAATTCTATCAGTTTTCAATTCTTCTTTCTTTCCAGTGTATTGGTGGATAAATAACCGTTTGGCCTATACTTATAGAAATGTTTTTACGATTATAGGGAGTTATATTTTTTACGGTTAGGGGGACTGGCGATTTCTGAGTCTGATTATCTTGAGTTCCGGCTGGCGCCGAAAACATAACGAATTGGATCAAAAAAGAAATTGAGAATAAATTTATCTTTGACTTTTCAAAAGAATAAAAAAGATAGACTTGTGGGTAAGCTATCATAAATCCCGATATCAAAGATTAATAAAAAATATGCGCGTAGTAATTCAAAGAGTTAAACATGCTTCGGTTACAATTAATGGAAATATAAAATCAAAAATCGATTCCGGTTTGTTGATCCTATTGGGGATTGAAAATGCCGATACTCAGGAAGATATTGAATGGCTTTGTAATAAAATAAACAAGCTCCGGATTTTTGGAGATGAACAGGGCTTGATGAATCTATCTATTCAGGATGTCGGAGGGGCATTTTTGGTAATTAGCCAGTTTACCTTGCATGCCAGTACTAAAAAAGGGAATCGACCTTCTTATATAAAAGCAGCAAAACCCGATTTTGCTATCCCTATGTACGAACAATTCGTTGAATACCTTAAATTGATTTCCGGGCTGGAAGTCGGGACTGGTGAATTTGGAGCATATATGAAAGTTGAACTACTGAATGATGGGCCCGTTACTATTATTATGGATTCAAAAAACAAAGAATAATGACAATACAAGAAGCGCAGCAGGTTGTTGATGAATGGATTAATACAATTGGTATTCGTTATTTTAACGAACTGACCAATACTGCAATCCTTACGGAAGAAGTTGGAGAAGTAGCCCGGTTGATGGCTCGTATTTATGGAGAACAATCTTTTAAAACGAAAGAAAAAGAACTTTCAGCAAAAAGTGATCTGGCAGAAGAGATGGCGGATGTGTTATTCGTATTGATCTGTTTGGCGAATCAAACCGGAATCGATCTGGCGGAAGCGCTAAAGAAAAACCTGGATAAAAAAACGAAAAGGGACAAAGACCGTCATGCTGGTAATGAAAAGTTGCAATAGAGAAATAAAATTGGAATACCACTTATTATAAAACTATACTCGCTCTTATTCATTCTTCTTCCTGCAAATCCGAAATGATTGAATCCATTATTTCATTATCTGTTTTTGGAATGGTTTTGATTTTTTCTGTCGAAGACGCTGTCACTGGAATTTCTGAATCTGCTTGTTCTAATTTATCTTTAAAAGGAGAAATCTGTTGATGCATTTTTATCAGGCGATAAGCAAAAATACCACTGGTTACTAAAGTGATGGTTGCGAATAGCATTAACCAGTCATAATATTTTTGTAAAATGAAAAAATCATAAACGCCATGTACTATAACGGCCAGACCAAGACTGTAAAAAAGGAATAATATCTTTTTCTTTTTATTAAACTTTGCCAATCCTGCAAAATAACCCATCATAATAGCGAAGACAGCGTGTGCAGGTACAGCTGTAAATGCCCTTACCAGGATAGTACCTGTATCGAAGCGAAGCGAATAGAAAATATTCTCAATTGTTGCAAAACCCATTCCGATCATTACGGTATAAATAATCCCGTCAAGAGGCTCGTTGAAAAATTTTTTCTGAAAAGGATAGGCAATCAGAGCGATAAATTTAACCAACTCTTCGGTAAGTGCTATGGAAATAAAACACAGAACTATTAAAGTCCAAAAGCCACCGTGTTCGTCGATGCCCATAGAATCGTACCATTGCTCTATCCATAATGCCGGAAAAGCAATGGCAATACCCAGACCAAAACAGATGCTTAAAGGCAAGGTCGCTTCTTTTTCATATTTATCAAACCGGTAAATCAGATAAATAATTATAAGTCCCGGTAGGATAGCTAGTATGGTTAAAAAAATATTCATTTTATGTGCATTATTCGGTCTGGTTTTCTTTTTTATTTTATTCTGATTCTCACAGTTATTCCCGTTTCAATCGCTGTTCTTGCTTCAGATTCATACAAATACAAAGTAAATTTATTTGGAGTAAACCTTAGATTTGGTTCGATTCCCAAAATTATTTTATCATTTAGTTGCAGCTCTACTCCACCAAATATCCCAATCGAATAAATGGATTCATCCACTTCATTTTCGGCTTGAGTTAAATTTTCATCATCAGTTTGTTCATGCAGAATTTTTGCTTTTGTTGTTGTTTCTAAGTTCAGGTTGATTATACCTCCAAAACCAAACAGATAATTTATTTTTTCATTTTTTGATTCGATTAGATAGCCAAAATCTAGAGGGAATTCCAATTGACGAAATTGCAATGTCATTTTGTATACTCGATTCCGTTCCATTTATTATATCTGTTCCAAACCTCAATCCTTCTATTTTATGACGATTACTACTGCTCTGATAATTTACTCCACTTCTTAAAAATGTTTTTTCACTTAATTTATATTGGACTTGGACTCCAACTGAATATCCAAATCTGAGTCCTCCTTTTTCATTGATACCACTAGCCGCCTGAGACTCTTTTATTTGCAAAAAACTGATTCCGGAATTAGCATTAATTCCAGCTGAAAATTTATTTTGGCTATAGCATAAAAAAGGTAGTAAAAAAGCGATTGTGATAATTCGGATTGTTTTCATTATTTATTTGTCTTTTCCTAATTAGAAAGAAAGTCTCGTACAAAACGGCTCTAGTCGCAGATTATATTTTTTCTCAGTGTACAATAAATTTTTGAGTGATATTCACACGCTCATTTTCAAGAATTATAGTCGCCAAATATATGCCCGGTGTTAAATTTGATAGATCTATAAATTTAGTATTGACTTTTTGAAATATAGTTTTACCATTGATATCCGATATTCGTACGATAAAATCAGAAGATAAATCACCATTTATTTGCAACTCATTGTCAACCGGATTTGGTGAAATGGAGATTGAGTTTTGGATTTGTTGTGTATCTGAGAAAAGTGGAATATCATTGCATTCGCAGTCTTCATTAATTGAGTCATTTATTGTCTCGACATTATTATCATCGCATGGCGCTCCCAATTGAGCTTCTCCTAAACAAAAGAGGTCATGATTTCCCAGCCAGGGCATCAAAGGATTATTCTCAGCTTCAAATATCCATAATTGGCAAACGTAGTCTGGAAAGCAACCACTTATATTATTGTCGGAACATTTCAACTGATGGAAATCCTGGGGGATTTCTGTTGGAATCGTTCCATGTAAATCATTATTCTGAACCAAAAGCGTTTTGAGATTTAACCATCCGGAAATATCGGGAATCACTCCGGAGAGCTGATTGTCCTGACAATGCAAGGAACTTAGATTCGTAAGATAAGAATAGTCCGGAATAGTTCCCGAAAGGAGATTTCCGCCGCAATAAAAATAACTCAAAGCAGGGACCTCGAAAAGATCAGGCATTTCTCCGCTTAGGTTGTTGTTCGAGCATAAAAAACGATTTAAAAGTGGAAGGTTTTCGAATGCTGGAATTTCTCCACTCAAATTATTGTTTTCACAATTAAATATTTCAAAATTCAGAAGATTTTGATAAACCGGGATTTCCCCTGAAAGTTGATTATTGTTACAATCGAAGACTTTAATATCGGGAGTATGTTGAAAGTCGGGAAGTTCACCTGTTAAATTATTATCGGAACAATTCAAAACTTCAAGTGAGCTTGGAAGCGAGTCGGGAAACTCCCCGGAAAGCAGGTTCTGATTTATGTTGTATAGAAATAAATCTCCCAGATGTTCAAGTTCAGGAATTTCTCCTGTTAGATTATTATCGCCACATATAATCGTACTTAATTCAGTGCAATTATAAAAAGAAGGGATGCTGCCCTGGAGTTCATTATTTGAACAATAGAATATTCTTAATAATGGCATTGACGTAAAATCTGGGATGTTACCGGTCAAGGCATTAGCATCTAAAAATAAATTTCTCAAATTGCTGAGAAAGGTAAAATCAGGAATGCTGTCTATTAGATGGTTGTTTGATAAACCTAATGTCCAAAGTTTATCTAAATTCAGATCCGGAATATAACCTGCCAAATTGTTTCCACCTAAATTTAAGAATCTTACTCTATCATCATCAATAACAACCCCGTACCAGTCACTAACAGGAGTTTGCAAATCCCAGGGATTGTTCCAGTTTTCTCCATTTGTAGCATTATATAGTTTAACTAATTCAATGCTGTCCATTTCTATTTGGGCCCTTAGATTGTTCCAGAATAGAAGGAAAAACATAGATGATATAATGATAGTCTTCATTTTTGCAATAGTTGAAGATAGGCCTTGATTATTCTTTCGCATTTTTTAGGTTTCTCGATCATTCCCATATGCGCTACATTAGGCAAAATATGTATGCTGGCAATATTAGTTTTGGCCATTGCATCCTGATATTCCGGAACTACCGTATCAACCCTTCCGGTAATAAACAAAATCGGAAAATTTACCTTTCCTAATACTTCTACATTTTCAGGTCTTCTCATCATGACTTCTATTCCTGCAATAATATTTTCGGCACTGTATTTTGAGGCAGTAAAAACCAACTTTGCCATTTCGAGATGATTGCTATTTGCATATCCTGCAGGAAATAAGGCTGGTAATAATTGTTTTACATAGTAAATGGATCCATTCTTTTCAATAAACTCAATACTCTTTTTTCTGTTCTCCAGTTTTTCGGGGGAGTCTTTATAAGGATGGGAATGAAATAGGCATAAGCCTTTTAAATAATGAGCATATTTTTTGGCAAACTCCAAAGCAATATACCCACCCATTGAATGGCCTACGAAAACAAACTGATCTATCTTATAGTCATCTATTACAGCCTTTATTACATCGGCATATCGACTGATTGAATAATCCGGTATCTGTTCGGAGGCACCAAAACCCGGAATATCAATTCTCAATATATTTTGTTCCGGAAATCGCAGAATGAAGTCATTCCAAATGCTACTGTCTGCACAAAAGCCATGTAAAAAAAGGATAGGAATGCCGCTACCTTTTTGTCGGTAACTCGTAATTTTTTTCCCTTCAAAAGTAGTTTCCCGCATATCAAAGTATTATATCTTATTTGTCTTGGTTAAATCTGCAAAAACAGTATCATAATGATTGGCTAAATTACTCCAATCGTAGCGGGCTACAAAATCTGAAAGCAGTCTATTCTTCTCTTTTGGGAGCGGATGCAAGAATAAAGATTTGAGTTTTTGGTGAAAATCGTTTTGATTTATATAGATACATTGCGATTTAAAACCATCGGGGATGTGTTCGGGGTAAGCCAGTCTATCAGGCAGGAGCGGAATACAATTGCAATAAATCGCTTCCACTACACTTCCACCAAAAAAATCTTGCTTGCTGCTTACCGGGAGGATATCCGCCTGCCAAAGTAGTCTTGCATAAGTTGAAAATGATGTGGCATATCCGAAGTGAATGATTTTATCATAAAACTGCTTTTTTATATTATCAAACACCTCAGGATACTTTTGATATTGTTCTCCCAGTACAATGAGTTCGAAATCAATGGCTTCTTTTTCTAAAAAACAAAGTGCTTTATAAAAATCTTCCGGGTTTTTATCGTATTCCCAGCGGTGATTCCATAGAATGGCGGGAACTTTATTTTTTTCAGAAGTTCGATATTGATCAAACCTTTGCAGATCCATACCTAAATAGAGAACCTCGGACTTCTTTTTGATTATTTCAATATTTTGCAATTCCTGATAGTCTGGAAACTGTTTTAGAAAAAGGGGCAATTGCCCAAGGAATGATGTTTTGTGATATTTTGAATTATAAAAAATCTGATCTGCTACCAATGCCGAAGTATAGTTAATAAAACCATATTGATTGTTTCTGTTCAATATGATATCCCGATCCTTTGGGGACCAGGGATAAGTAATCTGATTTTCGTGAAAATAGAGGACGATCGGAACATTTTTAAGCTGCTTTCTACAAAGTGCAACAAATGTTGATAAGTCCAGCATATCACTGGCAATAATCAGATCAGGTCGAGGTCCCGATTCCTGAAAAAGCCTCGAAATAGCCACTGAGGCCCCATACATGCGCCATTTCCAATATCTTCCAGGCAGCGACAAGATTTCCACAGTATGTTGGGAACTATGTTGATAACTATGGATCCATTGCTTATGACTACCGGTGAAAAAGGGTTCGATGACCAGTATTTTCATGACTTGAATATAAATAGAAAACAAAAAATAAAGCAGGGTTTAGAACAAATATTGTGAAGATTATATCTTTACCAAAATGTCAAAGCAGTCAGAAATACTTTCTCCTAATAAAAAGGCCATTCGAAGGTTATTGAGAAATAAACCGGCAATCTTTGGATTGTGTATCATTGCTTTGACTCTGTTCATGGCGCTATTTGCTTATTATCTGGCGCCAGATTCTACCCCTAATGCCAATGATCAAATTCCGGAGATTGCACTTGCTGATCCCGGTTTTGAAATCCCGATACTTAAAGTGCGCAAAAATGCCTACATCGAAAAAACTTCTTTCGTCGAACATTTACTGCATGGTACACCTGGCCCCTACCAACAAATACCTGTATACAATTATACCTTTGAAGAAGATTCTTTATTGGTAAAAATTTATCGCGGGCTCGATAATCAAGGAGCATTTATGGAAGGAAATCAGGCTCGATATGGGTTTACAGATATTGCCTTTGCTCTGGGAGCAAAATCCGAGGATAAAAACAATGAGAAAGGCTTTTTACACTATCGAACATTGGACGGCAATCTTATTACTATTTCAAGGACAGCGCTTATACGAAAGATAGAGCAGGAGCATATTGAAAAAAGAAAATTTTACTTGGGTACGGATAAGTATGGCAGAGATATGCTCAGTCGATTGATCCTTGGGGTGCGAATATCCTTAATAGTAGGTTTTATAGCTGTAATTATTTCCTTGACGATCGGCGTATTACTGGGAGCTCTTGCCGGGTATTTTGGTGGAAAAGTTGATGATTTGATTATGTTGGTAATCAATACCGTTTGGTCGATCCCGACTTTATTATTGGTTTTTGCAATCGTGCTGGCGCTGGGAAGAGGTGTAGACATTATCTTTTTGGCGGTGGGACTGACAATGTGGGTAGATGTAGCGAGAATTGTCAGGGGACAAGTTTTAATGTTAAGAGAAATACAGTTTGTGGAAGCTGCCCAAAGCATGGGCTTTGGTACCTGGCGAATTATAAGTAAACATATTCTACCGAATATACTGGGACCGGTTATGGTGATTGCTGCTGCAAATTTTGCTACTGCAATTTTGATCGAAGCCGGATTGAGTTATCTTGGTTTTGGTATTCAGCCTCCGACTCCTTCTTGGGGGAATATGCTTAATGAAAACTATGGATTAGCCATCGGAGGACAACCTCTGCTGGCTTTGATTCCTGCACTGGCAATTATGCTCCTGGTTCTGGCTTTCAATCTGATTGGCAATGGTTTTAGAGATGCCCTAGATGTAAAATCAAAAGATTAAATTATCTGTTTTATTTCATTGTGCCAAACCAAAATTGCTTATCTTGACGAAGAATTTATAAAGCAGAATGTCTAAATTTTCCAATATAAAAAAAGAGTTGTCCAGCCTGGAACACCTGGAGCGTGAACTGCATCTGAAACAGTTACAGATAAATCGTTTGCTCAATATTACTCAGGCAATCAACAATAATGTAAAAGAAGAAGGCCTGTATAAAATGTACAACTCTTTTTTAAGCTGGGAAATGGGGATTAAAAAGATGGCGCTCTTTGTAACAGACAGAGATAATCAATGGTACTGCGCTTCTACAATTGGTATCGATCAGCAACTTGCTCAACAGGATATCACGGATAAACTTGCCAACTATCAAAGATTAAAAAATATTGATGAAGAAAACGATCATCCTCTGATCAAAGAGTTCGATGTAGTAATTCCTGTATTACACAAAGAAAATCCGATTGCATATACCTTTATAGGTGGTTTTGACAAGGATGAAGATATGTATAATAAAATACAGTTTATCACTACGATCACCAATATCATAGCAGTGGCTATTGAAAACAAACGATTGTTTAAAAGGCAATTGGAGCAAGAAAGACTTAAAAGAGAAATGGAGTTAGCCAGCCAAATGCAGCAATTGTTAATTCCTTCAAGTTTGCCAAAAAATGACCGGTATGAATTGGCCAGCATTTATAAACCGCATCTGGGCGTGGGAGGAGATTATTTTGATTTCATAGCTTTTGATGATGGTAATCTGGTTTTCTGTGTAGCAGATATCTCTGGAAAAGGAATAGCTGCTGCCTTGTTAATGGCTAATTTTCAGTCGAAATTCCATGATTTAATCAACAAGCGTCTGACCTTAGATCATTTCATACAAAAGCTCAATGAGTCCATTTTTGAGATTACAAACGGGGAAAAATTTCTAACCTTTTTCGTAGCGGAGTTTAACACCAATAATAATGAACTGCGATATGTTAATGCAGGACATAATCCGCCTTTTTTGATTATGGATGGCCAAAATATTTTACTGGATAAAGGCTCAACAATCCTAGGTTCATTTAATAGGCTACCGGAAGTAGAAGTTGGTTTTGAAAAAGTAAATGAGGAAGCAATTGTTTTGACATATACCGATGGTCTTACAGACATCCAAAATGAATCCGGTGCTTTTTATGATGAATCACTTTTAAAAGATTTTGCCTTGAAAAACTATGCAAAATCCGCCGAAGCTTTTAATGAAAAACTCTTACAAACTATAGACACTTTCAAAGGGGATCAAATCTATCCGGACGATTTCACTGTTCTTACCTGCAAAATTTTTAAAAAATAATTACTCGCCCTCCGATTCATAGTTCGAAGGACGGATAATAAAATTCGAGCTATGAGTTTTGGATGTGTACATCCATCTGTGGAAATGGAATACTGATATTGTTTTGATCCATTTGTTTTTTGATGTTTTCATGCATATAGAAGTAAACATCCCAGTAGTAATCACTTTTACACCAGGGGCGCACCGCAAAATTGACAGAGCTGTCGGCTAGTTCCGAAATGAAAATATCCACGGGTTTTTCTTTCAGAACCTGAGGGCATGAATCGGCAACTTTCTGAATAATTGCCCGGGCTTTATCTATATCATCACTGTAACCGATCCCGAAGGTCATATCTACTCTGATTTCTCCCTGACCGGAAATATTGATGATGGCGCCACTAGTCACAATACTATTAGGAAGAATAATTTTTTTATTATCCAGGGTAAGTAATACGGTATTAAAAATCTGAATTTCATTCACGATACCGGTTTGTCCCTGCACTTCTACCAAATCTCCGACTTTATAAGGTTTGAATAATAAAATCATTACACCACTGGCAAAATTTCCAAGGCTTCCCTGCAGAGCCATACCGATGGCAAAAGCCATTGCTCCAAGAATGGCGATGAATGAAGTCGTTTCAATACCAAACATTCCCGCTACACTCAACAATAATAATACTTTTAAACCGACACTAAGCAGGGAAGTCAGAAATGGCCGAATAGTCGCATCTAAATTTCGACGCGCCATCGCTTTATTCAGGACACCGGTTATTTTTTTTATGATCCAGAAACCGAGAATCAGCGTAATGATGGCCATTAATAAAGTAGGTGCAAAGTCGACAGCCATGCTGGTAACCTGTTCTATAATCGTTTGTTCTTCCATATTAACTATTTTTTTATTTTTACGATATTAGCCAATCTCTCAAATTTTCCAAAATTATTTCTTTAATAGTTTACATCTTGTTTACCTTTTATTCCTAATTGTTATTCATCCTTTATCTTTGCATTCTGTTGAAAAAACAAAAAAAATATATTGGCCCGGAAGAAGCACTGGCAAAACTTCAACGCTATTGTGCCTATCAGGATAGATGTCATCAGGAGGTACGTAGTAAATTGCTGGAACTTGGTGTTTATGGAGAGGTACTGGAAGAGATCATTTCTGAATTAATTCAGGATAATTTCTTAAACGAAGAAAGATTTGCCAGGTCTTATGCCAGAGGAAAATTTCGTATGCGTAAATGGGGAAAGCAGAAAATCACACAGGAACTTAAGCTTCGTAAATTGTCGGATTACTGTATTGCTAAAGCAATGGAAGAAATCGATGAGGAGGAATATCAAAATACAATTCAACAGCTCATCGACAAAAAATGGAAAGAGACTAAGATGGAAAACCTTTTCCTGAAAAGGGCAAAACTGGCTAAATATCTTATCCAAAAAGGCTACGAATCCAATCTGGTATGGCCTTTAGTAAAAGCAATGTAATAGATTTTGCTTCTGTATACAAATCGCGTTTTTTTATACATACTTAGTCTTGAATGTATAAAAAATTAGTTTTTTGTACAAAGGTTTATGAAAAAACAATGGATATTAGAAGAATTGCCTATTCAGGAAGACTTGGAGACCAGGCTAATTACACGGACCAAACATTATTTGAACTTCTAACAAGAGGATAATCTCTCTATACATAATCAAAAACCGTATCCGGGATATCCATGACAATGACCTCAATGGAACCATTGTCCTTGATATTCATTAGCTGAACGGTAGTAATTTTGTTTATCAAATCGGGATCGATGGGTGCTTCTACTTTTAGATAATTATCCGTAAAACCGGTCATTAATGTTTTGTCTTTATGCGCTTCAAAAAGCACCTCTCGACGCCTTCCGAGGAACTGACTGTAAAAAGCCCGTTTTTTCTTTTCAGAAAGAATACGAAGCATTTCATTTCTACGACGCCTTTCCTCCACGGGGATAATGCCTTCCATCTCTGCGGCGAGTGTGTTGGCCCTTTCCGAGTAAGTAAAGACGTGTAGATAGGTAATATCCAGGTCTTTTATAAAATTGTAAGTTTCTAAAAAATCTTCCTCTGTTTCTCCGGGAAAACCTACAATTACATCTACACCTATGGCACAGTGGGGCATCAGGTGTTTGATCTTTTTTATTCTATCGGCATATAGTTCTCGCTTGTAGCGCCGACGCATCATTTTAAGTTGCTTATTATTTCCGGACTGTAGCGGGATATGAAAATGAGGAACAAAACGACCAGACTGTGCGACAAATTCAATAATCTCATCCGTGAGAAGGTTGGGTTCTATTGAAGAAATCCGAAACCTTTCAATACCTTCTACCTGATCTAGTTCTTTGATTAAATCAATAAATAGGGCATCTTTTTTTGGCTTCACCCCTTCAATCACTTCCGTACCATTACCAAAATCTCCGATATTTACACCGGTTAGTACAATTTCTTTAACACCTTTTTCCGCGATCTTTTTGGCGTTCTCTACTACATTTTCCACGGTATCACTTCGACTTTTCCCTCTGGCCAGGGGAATAGTGCAAAAACTACATTTATAATCGCAACCATCCTGGACTTTCAGGAAAGAGCGGGTACGATCTCCAAACGAAAAAGCATTGGTGAAAATATTCGCCTCCTGAATCGCGCCGGCCTGTACCATACCTTTATCCGGTGCTTTGGAGAGCTCATCTATATAATCGAGGATTTTGAATTTTTCAGCAGCACCTAAAACCAGATCGACACCCGGGATTTCCGCTATTTCTTCCGGTTTTAACTGAGCGTAGCAACCAACGACCACCACAAATGCCTCCGGAGAGAATTTCAGGGCACGGCGGACAATCTGCCGGCATTTTCGATCGGCAAAATCAGTTACAGAGCAAGTATTAATAACATAAATATTTGCGCTATCTTCAAATTTTACTTCTGTATAACCATTATCTTCGAAAAGCCTTCCAATTGAAGAAGTCTCCGAATAATTCAATTTACAACCCAGTGTATAAAATGCTACTGTTCGAGGCGTTGCCATGTTTCTTTTTTACAAATAAAAAAACTAAATATTTGCGTGCGCTGTGTTTCCTCTGAAAACCTTGCAACTAAAAAACGCAAATGGAGCACAAAGTTAGAGAGGAAACACAAATAATGCGAGTAAAAAGTGCTTATTTTTTAGTTGCCGTTCTTACGAATCGGCTTCCATAAGCAATAGATCGCATACCTCCGTGCCATCCACCGTAGGGCCTGTAGGCAATTGGACTGAAAGGATTATATTCATGATACGACCGATCATAGCCATAAAATCCGCCACCTCTAAATCCTATTCCTCCGGAGTTTTCCGCTTCGACCGGCCAGTTTTCATTATTAGAACTTCCGGATGAGGATAAAATACCATCTCCATGAGAACCATTGAAAGCCCTTCCTTTTGGATGACCAATTGTGATGACTCTTTCCCAGAGACTTCCGGACAAATCCATAACCCAATAAAAAGAAGCAGCATAGTATTCAAGGTTCGAATCCGAAAGATTTTCTTCTGTCCAGCCATTGATCATTTGTAATTCACCATTTTCATTAGGTAATCGCTGGACATTATCTTTATTATTATTTCCCCATGGAAAAGCTCCTGCTTTTGCCTTATCAGTTCCTCTGGCCGCTTTTGTAAATTCAAATTCTGTCATCGGTCTCAACGCAGCCCAATCGGCATAAGCCATTGCATCATCCCAGCTCAGATATTTACAGGGTTTATTCGGAAATGGCGTAAAAAAATGTTCTTCTTGCTTCGTGATGGTCCCTCCGTCACGATAATAGTTTTGACTTTCGAAAATGATACGATCGCCAAGTGCGGTACTATCGAGTGTATTTAAAAAATTGACGTATTGTTCTTCGTTTATCTCGTATTTCATGATGTAGAAAGCATCAACACCTTTTGGAAACGAGCCAGGGATAGTTCCTTTTTGATCACCTTCATATCCTTTTTTAGTTTCATAAAATAAATCGCCATTCTTAGCAACTTCAATTTCCTGATCTTCAGATTTAAGCTGTAATAATTTTGAAAAATTACCCTGCTCATCCGGTTGAAAAAGACTGCCGTATTGAATAGCTTTTTCTGCCGGATCTCCGATTTCAAATGCACCGGAAGGAATTTTTACCATTTCAATGCCGTATACAGAAAAGGTAGTTTTGTGTAGATTAATATTTTGAAGACTTTGAAGGTCTAGTACAATTTTTAAAACAATATCAACTTTCCCCCGATATACTTGCTTTGGGAAAACAAACAAACCATTTGCATCTTTAGCTACTTCAAATCCAACATCTAAATTCTTTCCAGAAAAATTTGAACGCATTACATGTCCTTCGGAAGCGACCTGAATATGCTGATAGGCTCCTTGATTTGGTAGCGCTTTAAAGAATAACCAGACAGCATCATTATTTTTATTATTGTGCCATGAATTATCCCAACTCAAATTAAAGATAGCATAAGCCTTTCCGTTTTCAGTGTATAAAAGAGGCTTGGAGAGTTTTAATTCGGATGAGTAACAAATACTGCTTAAGCAGAAAAAGACGAAGAGAGTAGAAAACCTTTTCATTTTATAAAATTGAGTAAAGAAATAAAATTTGAAAAAGTGAGATGTTTTAAAAAGCGTCTTTCAGTTTTTTCCTCAGGGCAAACAATTCATCCCTGTATTGAGCGGCCGTAATAAAATCGAGATCTTTGGCCGCTTTTTTCATTTTTTGTTCAGTCTCTTCCACAAGTCTTTCCAATTTATCCCTTGACATATAACTAATTACAGGATCAGCGGCAATGCTCGGCTCTTCTGGCTCAATATAGGCTTTGGAAGCCCCACCGCGGATATCCAGTATAGACTTTGCACTGAGTATTTCTTCCCTGGTTTTTGATACTGTTCTGGGTATAATGCCATGTTCTTCATTATAAGCAATCTGAATGGATCGGCGACGATTGGTTTCGTCAATGGTCATTTGCATGGATTGGGTAATCTTGTCCGCATAAAAAATAACCAAGCCATTTGAATTACGGGCGGCTCGACCGGCAGTCTGGGTTAAAGAACGGGCATTTCGCAGGAAGCCTTCTTTATCCGCGTCAATAATTGCTACCAAAGAAACCTCCGGTAAATCCAGACCCTCCCGGAGCAGGTTAACTCCAATCAGGACATCAAAACCCCCAAGGCGCAAATCGCGCAGTATCTCTACCCGTTCCATAGTGTCTACCTCCGAGTGAATGTACCGGCATTTTACTTCCAGTTTTGCCATATATTTTGCGAGCTCCTCAGCCATTCGTTTGGTCAGTGTAGTAACCAGGACCCTTTCTCCGACTTTGATTCGCTGATCCACTTCTTCCAGCAAATCATCAATCTGATTGAGGCTGGGGCGAACTTCAATAGGTGGATCGAGCAGCCCGGTTGGCCGGATAACCTGCTCTACAATTAATCCACCGGTTTGCTCCAATTCATAATCCGCCGGGGTCGCACTAACGTAGATAATTTGATTGACCAGCGATTCAAATTCTCCAAAATTTAGAGGCCGATTATCCATTGCCGAAGGCAGCCTGAAACCAAAATTTACCAGGTTCAGTTTACGAGCCCGGTCACCGCCCCACATTCCCCGGATTTGCGGAATAGTAACATGGCTCTCGTCGATGATCATTAGATAATCATCCGGGAAATAATCCAGTAAACAGAAGGGGCGTGTTCCGGGTTGGCGTCCATCAAAAAACCTGGAATAGTTCTCGACGCCATTACAATATCCGAGTTCTTTCAGCATTTCAATATCGAAAGCTACCCGCTCTTTGATCCTTTTGGCTTCCTGGGGTTTTCCTTCGGATTCAAAGTATTTTTCCTGCTTATAAGCCTCGTCCTGAATATCCCTGATAATACCATGGATTCTTTCTCTTGGAGCTAAATAGAGATTGGCCGGAAAGATAGCAGCATGATCAAAGGATTCAATTCGTTTGCCGCTCTCTACATCGATTCGCTCGATCTCTTCGATTTCATCACCAAAGAAAATCACCCGGTAACCATAGTCTACATAAGGAAGATTAATATCGACGGTATCACCTTTTACTCTAAACGTTGCTTTATCAAAAGTGATCTCCGTTCTGGAGTAAAGGCTTTCTACCAGACTGTATAAAAAAGCGTTTCTGGAAATGGTTTGCCCAATATGAATTCTTATAATTCCAAGCTTATAGTCTTCCGGGTTTCCCATACCATAAATACAGGAAACAGAAGCGACTACGATGAGGTCTCGCCTTCCGGACAATAGAGATGAAGCTGTTCGTAGTCGGAGCTTATTGACTTCTTCATTGATTGAAAGGTCCTTTTCAATATAAGTATCGGTCACCGAAATATAAGCTTCTGGCTGATAGTAATCATAGTAAGAAACAAAATACTCGACAGCATTATTGGGGAAAAATTCGCAAAACTCTCCATATAATTGAGCCGTCAAGGTTTTATTATGGGTAAGAATCAAAGTAGGTCGATTCAACTCTTTGATGACATTAGCCATAGTAAAGGTTTTACCAGAACCGGTAACTCCCAATAAGCAGTGTGATTTTTCTCCGGTGTTGATGCCGTCTACCAGTTGTTGTATAGCCTGTGGCTGATCACCCGTAGGTTCGAAAGGAGAAACAAGGTTAAAACTCATAATCAGAACGTTATGGTTGGAGTAGATACGGATAGTCTTAGAATGGACGATCTACTCCACGGAAATGATAAACAATTGATCCTGCTGATTGGTTTTGAATATTCTACAAAGTTAAAATATCCCAATAAAAGTACTTAGCAGTAGACCAAAAAAATAAAATTGGCGCGCCAATTCTTTTCTGATTATAAACTAACTTTTTATAAAAACGGAGGCTACCGCCTGAGCGATAACCTCCTCTTCTATGCAAAAGACTCCCCCTCTATTCCATAACTAGCATGGAACGACTGGTCGTCAAATTTGATGTAGATAATTGATAATAAAGAATTCCTGTGGAGCCTAATTCTTCTTTGGTCAGGCTCAATTCATGAAATCCTTTTTCGTATTGTTGACTAATGTTTTTTAGAAGCTTGCCTTGAAAGTCATAAATTTTTAAAGAAGCAAGATCCGCTTCTGGTAAATAAAAACGGATAATCGTTGATACTGAAAATGGGTTGGGGTAATTTTGTTCTAAAACGGTAAGACTTTTATCCATCTGTGGGATGTGCTCATTTGATGGATCTGCAATGTGCCCTTGATTAACAAAAGCATAAAATGTAGCTGAAGTCGTTTCAAAATTTCCACAATTATCCGTCGCAACAAAGGTCACAGACAGCTCTGTTAAATTACTGGCACCATCACAACTAAAACTAGGATTCGCTGGAATGGTAGACCATGAAATATTATCGCCCGCGCATTCATCGAAAGCGACTGCTCCGCCATGATTATCCACCCAATCCTGAAAATTCTGTGGAGAATTATAATTACAAATCTCCCAGTGATCCTGAGCTGCTTCCAAAAATACAGGCCCTTCGGTATCCGTCACGACGACAATGCCCTGGCAGGTAGTTGTTCTACCGCAAGCATCGGTTGCAAAGAAGGTGACCGTTGTAAAACCATTATTGATACAAGTACCAAAATTATTTGGGTTAAAATCATTAGTAACGTTCAATATCCCACCGCAGGAACTTTTTGCGCTGACTGAAGCAATCCATGCTTCTACGACGGCAATCGTGCCATCTTCTCCGCCGTAGTCTTCACAGTTGAGTTGTAGCCAGTTATCGTTTGGACAATTTATGAAAATCGGGCCATCGTTTTGTACCGTAAACGTTTGAGTATCCGAAGCAGAACGCCCGCAGGCATCAGTTACCGTGTAAGTATAGATATATCGCGTATCCGGACAATCCAGTGCCCCAATAATTTGCGGACCATCCACGCTTACATTGAAACCGGAAGAACAAGCTGTTGATATGATGGCCTGGTTAGGGTTTGGATTGATACCTGCTAAGCAACTAAAAGTAAGATCAGCTGGTGCTTCAATGCTCGGTGGCGGATTATTTGCCAAAGTATACACAACCGGTTCCTCAACGGTATTTCCACAAGCATCGATTAAGCGATAAGTATAGGTATAGGTTGTACCCGGACAACCTGCCGGCCCATTTATTTCGGGACTGGTCAAGTACAGGTTATAATCCGCACAGCTATTATTGACCGTAGCGTCTTCTACCGATATGTCAATATCCTCTAAACACGCTACGGTAGCGCCCGTAGGGACATCAATACTTGCAGGATCATTTTCAATAGTTACAAGTTGAGTACAAGAGGCTCTCCGCCCACAAGCATCAACGACTACATATTCATATTTGTACATTGTACCACTACAGCCGGGGACTCCCCAATACCCCGGATTTCGAATATAAACAGTATAACCTGCATCACAAGCTGTAGTGACGATCGCATCATTAGGGTCAAGGTTGACTTCGTCTTCGCAGTTTACCGTTATGTCCGCGGGGCAAGTAATAGTAGGAAATTCATCATTGACAATGGTAAATGTCCGGTTACAGGATTGGGGGACGCCGCAAAATTCCGGGATCGCAGTATAGGTATAGGTATAGGTTGTACCCGGACATCCGGGCTTACCGTTGTCTATAACAGGACCAGTAATTTCTACAGTATAAGGACAAAAAAGATCAACTTCAAAATCCATTTCAGAAACAGAAATATCTTCTTCACAACTAACCGTTTCATCGGGCATGCAAGAAACAACAAGCTCAATTTCTGGCGGAATTAAAATAAGCTGTGTACACTGCGTCTCTTGTTCTGTAAATGTATTAGTGATGGTATAAATTCTGGTAAAAATACTAAAAGTACAAGGTTCGGATTCTATAAAACTGTCAGGCGTGATGGTATAAATAGAATCAGCCATAATACAACTTCCACCTGAAATTGAACCACCCTGCGTTTCAAACTCTGCTACAGTAGTTGCGGGGGGAGGAATTGCTTGATTACATTCTAAGGTTAAGTCGGGCGGACAAGTGACCTCCAGTGGAGGAGTAGTACAGTTAATATTTAGTCGAAAGAAGCCTTCTGCACTTCCAACCCCGTGGACCATGATTAAATAAGTGACCTCAGGTAAGGTCGCAATTTCTACGGATGAAATACCGGGATGTCCATAGTTGCAATTAGGATCATTCGCATCATCATTTGACGTTTCACAGACAGGCCCGTTGGGCGTTATTCTAAATACAGTAATCTGTGTGTTAAAATTGGTTTCAACACTGCAAGTATTTAATTCCACACAACTTCCATTGCCTTCCAGCTCGTACCAGACTGCCCCACCAGTACCATACGTTAAGCCACAATCGAGTAAACCCATTGGAGGAGGGCTAGCGGCTAGGGTAAAACCACTAGGGCTATTATTACAACTGAGACTTTGTGGATTATCAGGATCTTCGTTATCTGGTGGACAAGTCACTCTTAATTCATAAACGCCAGTATTATTAGCGGAGGCACCACTGATTAAGATATAATAAACAACACCTACTTCTGTAGAGATAGTGATTTGAGCATTGCTCTGACAAATAGGGCTGTCGTTAATTCCATTAACACAAACCAGTTCATTGCAAAGTCCTGTGAAGACTCCTATTTGGGTATCGAAAGTTGTAGAAGAAGAACAAGTTGAAAAATTTACAAGTTCACCGGTTCCAGTGAAGGCATACCAGACACCGTTATAATAATTATTAAGGCCACCACAAACTGGTGGATTATCATCAGTTGCATCATCGTTGGTACCTACAATAAGTACACCGCAAGAAACAGGAAGAGCATCTGAACAGGCATCATTGATAGCTTGTGCTTTTGCATCATTTAAAACAATAAAAAAAAGGATAATAAATATTGCTAAAGAATGAGGGAGATATTTCATTTTACTAAATTTTTAAAAGTCAAAACATAGTTTTTGTACTACACGATGGAAGTGACTAATAGAGGTTATAAAATTGTTTTAAATCGAAAAGATGGATTGGAAATCCAATTTCACGAATAGCCCTGTACATGCTAGAATAATCGGGAGTAGTTTTTTTCTGTTTCAAAATAGCCGCAGTAGGACGGGCTATTGGATAATCAGACTGTCGATTAAACGGCTTGACTTTGACTCTTGAATTTGTTGACATGATTAAAATATTAATAAAGGATGCTGATCGAACGGATAGCGTGCTTTGGCTATCTTTTCGTATCAAATCAAACTTTTGATGAAACAATAATTTTTACGGCACAATATTATTTCGAATGGTGCATCCATTGGTGGGTAAATGAGTAGCTGGTTGTTTTATTGAGTGGAGCGTTAGGTATTATAGGAGATGCTTGAAAATTAGATGTAGCCAGGGCATTTTATGGATCTACTCAAAATAACTGCCATCCAAACACAAATCATTTCTAATCACTCATCTCCAGATTATTTATTATAAGGCTTAGTAGATATTTGAAGTATTGAATTACTTTAAAACCTAGTTAAGTCATGAAAGCTCGGATTCACTACGCAGGAATTAATGAAGATGTCCGTTGTGAGATAGGACAAGGTTCCATCCTCGATGCATCGATTGAAAATAAAATTCCGCATTTACACGAGTGCGGAGGTAGTGGAAAATGTTCGACTTGTCGAGTACGCATCTTGGAAGGAGCAAAAAACCTGAGTCCCAAAACGTTTGCAGAAAACGCTATGGCACAGAGTAGAAAATGGGATCCATCTATTCGCCTGGCTTGCCAATGCTATGTAAAAGGAGATGTAAAAATACAACGGCTTATCTGGTCTAGTGCGGAGGTCAATAAATTGCAAATAGAATTGGCACCGGAAGGACGTGCAGAAGAACGACCCATTGCCATATTATTTTGTGATATGCGAAATTTTACCAAGCTCTCTTCCGTAAATGCCTCTTTTGATGTTGCTTTTTTTCTCAATCGATTTTATACAGCACTGGGTGATCCGATCCTCATGAATAACGGAGTTATTTATCAATACGTCGGAGACGAGATCATCGGGGTATTTGGAACTGCTGGAGGAACACGAGAAAAGAATTGCCGCGATGCCTTGCGAGCAGCTAAGGGAATGCAGTACGCATTAGAGCGCTTAAATAAAATAGAACTTAAAGACTTCGAGATTAAACTCGAAATAGGAATTGGCCTCAACTTCGGACTAGCCTACGTTGGTTACCTCGGGCACCCGACCCATCGCCAGTTTTCTGTAATCGGCGATCCGGTAAATATGGCAAGTCGCATTCAGGGAAAAACAAAAGAGAGCGGCGCACAAATATTGATGTCAAAATCAATCTATCAAAATGCGGGTAAGCAGAATATAGAAATAGGTACGGAGTATAGCTGTTATTTGGCCGGTAAAGAACATAAACTCGACCTGTACGAATTTTTGGGTTTTAAAGAAATGGATCTCCAACTGGAACTACAGGATTCACTACATCTGTTACTGCAAGATGAAGAAAGCTTTGCCCAAATTTTTTATAAAAAAGTATTTGACAAAGCGCCTTTTGTTAAAGCCCTTTTTAAAAATAATATGCAAGATCAAGGCCGCTTACTGACTCATATGCTCGGAGGAATTGTATACGCTCTTTCCCGGCCGGAACATTTAATTATGGGACTTAAAAAACTGGGCAGTAATCACCAACGATACGGAGTGAAAAAAAACTATTATCCGGTTGTCAAAGAAGCCTTGATGGAAACCATCCCAGAAGTACTGGGAGAACATTACAAACCAAAAATTGCTGATGCCTGGAATCAGGCGCTTGATTTTATTATTGACAATATGAAGAAGGGAGCTGAGGAGTAAGAAGGGTTAATTTTTTTAAAAAAACAAAAAAGAAAGATATGCACATAATCACTCAATACATTTTTATAATTCTATTTCTGGTAAATTTTATTAACGCAGATGCTCAGTGCAGAGATACTTTAATCGAAAAAGAGAATGTAATAAATAAAACAAGCCTTTTTGATTTTATCTATCAAATGGAAGGACGACCTAAAATAGAAATTGAGACAAATTATAAAAAATTGATTCGGGATAAATTAAAAGAGAACTATCAGGAGACAGATTTTCGACTCTTTGATTCAAAAGGGAAGGTACAACTTAATTTGTCTGGAAAAGTAAGGGCTCGAGGTAATACAAGGAAGAAAGTTTGCTACCTGCCTCCACTCAAAATAGACTTTAAAAAATCGGATTTGGATACGTTGGGCTTTCTGAAATTGGATAATTTAAAACTGGTTTTACCGGCTGATCGAATGCAAAATAATCAGGAAAAATTGTACAAAGAGTTTTTTATTTATCAGTTGTACCATCAATTAGATTCCAGTTATATCCGTACCAAGCTGGTGGATATTTCTATTCGATTTAAAGGAAAAACAAAATACCAATTAACGGGTTTTTTGATAGAGGATGAAGAAGAGTATGCGCGACGAAACGAGGCCAAAGTAATAGAGACTGGTGTATTAATTCCTTCTGCTGCCGATCAGGAATCTTTTGCGAAAGTGGTCTTTTTTCAATATATGATTGCAAATACAGATTATTCAATTCCCAAACGGCATAATATAGAAATGGTCAAATTACCCAATCGGGCGCAAGTAGTAGTGGTACCTTATGATTTCGATTATTCGGGCTTTGTGAATAATAAATATGCGATACCAAATCCGACACTTCCAATTAGAAGTGTACGCCAGCGTTATTTTTTTCCCGGATATAAAATGGACTCGGCCTTGTATCAGAATACACGCGCGTTTTTCCTCTCCAGAAAAGAAGAGGTTTTGAATTTCTGCAATGAAGCCACCTATATGAAACCGAAGACAATAGCTTCTAATAAGCACTTTTTAAGACAATTTTTTACTTCATTAGAACATCCCAATGAATTGAAAAAAAAGATGGTAAGGTAAAGGCTTTATTAGAGCCTGCTGAGTAATTCGTCTTTTCGATTTCTTGCTACCGGTAGTGTTTGTCCGTTTGACAATAAGAGATAACCACCTTCTGACCGGACGTATTCTTTGATATGTTGTAAGTTGACTAAATGAGAAAGATGGGCTCGATAAAAACCATAAGGAACTAGCCATTCTTCTACATCTTTTAAGGTTCGCGAGATAATTTTTTTACGGCCATCTGCCAAATAGATTAAGGTGTAATTACTATCCGAAGAACAAAGAATAATATTTTCGGGGAGTACATATTCTATACTTTCCTTGGTGGCTAAAGCGATTCTGGGTTTTTGAGGTTTCGTCGTACTATTAAATAAAACTTCGGATTTTTCTCTATGCTTGTTTTTATATTTTTCAATGGCTGCTTTTAACTCCTGGTTTTGTACTGGTTTGAGAAGGTAATCCAATGCATTTGCTTTTACTGCACGGATACCAAATTCATCGTAGGCAGTAGTAAATACCACTTCAAAAGAAAGTTCACCCAGTTCTTCTAAAAGCTCGAAGCCATCCAGTCGTGGCATCTCAATATCCAGAAACAAAAGATCTGGAGGGTTTTCTCTTAGATGATCGAGCGCCAAGGAGGAATCGGTGAATTGTCCTACAATCTGAACATCCGGACAAAATTTTTCTATCTTCCAGGCTAAGGTGGTTAAAGGATGTTTTTCGTCGTCAACTAAAATTGCTCTGATCATTATAGGCTTATTTTAAGATTCTAATTTGTTTAGATGAATAGGGATCGTCAATTCTACTCTGGTGCCGATGGCAATACCTTGATCATTTTTGAGATCAATTACTTTGACAGAAGCATTTGAATGATTAAGCTTGTTGAGCATATTCAACCGGTCACTGGTAATCTTCATCCCGAATGATTTTCTTTTAGCAGCAGATTTGGATTTTAATTTACGAGCTGCTTCCCGACCTATACCGTTATCCTCAATAATGCAAATAAGATGACCATTGTTTTTTGATAAATCCAAATGAATTTTCCCGGCCTTTTCCTGTTTTTGTCGAAGTCCATGCCAGATAGCATTTTCTACATAGGGCTGTATGAGCATTGGAGGGATGACGAGATTTTCTTGTAATAAACCCCGTGAGGCTTTTACTTCATAATCAAACAAATGACCGAAACGAATACTTTCCATCTCCATGTAAATTTTCAGGGCCTCCAGTTCATCCTTCAGAGGAATTTGTGGGGTTTTAGAGTTTTGTAAAATCAGGCGAATCAGGCGAGAAAAGCGACCGAGATAATCTACGGCTTTTTCCTGCTCATTATTCATAATATAAAACTCAATAGAATTGAGTGAGTTGAAAATAAAATGCGGATTCATTTGTGCCCGGAGTGCGCTCATTTTTACATCGGCAAGTTGTTTTTCGTAAGATGATTTTAAACGTTCTTCTTTTCGTACCTGATCAATTCTCCATTGATAAATCAAATAGGCAATACCCAGGACACCAAGTGTAAAAAAAGACCAGAACCAGGCCGTTCGCCACCAGGGAGTAGCGATGTGTACCGGTAACTGAAAAATAGCTTCGTTCCAGATACCTTCGTTATTGGCGACTTGTAGTTCGAAGATATAATCACCCGAAGGGACATTGGTGAAGTTAGCAAATCGTCGCTTTTGCGGAGCGGCCCATTTGTCATCAAAATTTTTTAATCGATATCTAAATTGATTTTCTCTCCCCTGGGAAAAACTTATTGAGGAAAAATCGAAAGAGAAAAAATTTTCGGCATATCCTAGAGATAATGATTGCACCAAATGTACAGGCGTATTCGTTTTTAGCGGTTCCTGCAATACAGAAATTCCGGTGAGATAAGGCTTGGCGGTTTCGGGGTTTTTTAAAAATAATTTTGGGTCTGCCAGCCAAAATTTGTTATACCCACCGAAGACCATTCGACCATCCGGTAATATTTCAAATCCAAAGATATCATCATAATCCTTAATACCGTATAGCAAAGAGTGCGCATTAATCTGAAGCGAATCACCGGTGGCGACAATTTGTATCAATTTATCTTTATTGATCCCCCAAAGCGTTCCGGCTTGATCCGCTCTCATTTTGTAAAAACGAATAATACCACCTAAGGCTTGAAGGTCAAATTTACGAACAATCCCTTTTTCTGGATTACTGACCAGTGCATAGCCAAGATTCCCTCCGGAGGAACTGATCCACATACGCCCTTGTTGGTCTTCGGCAAATTCTGCGATCGGAGCAAAAGAGTTATCAGGGTTGATACTGTTTAAAAAATTATAGAAAGTGTCCTGTTGACTTTTATAAATACTAAAACCTCCCTGCCGTGTAATCCAAAGGTTGTTTTGACTATCCTCAAATAGTTTAGTTATTCTGTTGGGTAAAACGGTTGGATGTCCATCCGTGAGTTCTTCTTTGAAATGATTCCATGAATTGGTTTTAGGTGTCCATCTAAGCAGACCGTTTTTATGAAGTCCTATCCAAAGTCTTTCCGATTTATCCCAACATAAAAAGCGGTAGTCTTTATCACGATATATCTTCGGAACATAAAGGGGAGTGAAGCTTTTGAACTGCTCATCGTATTGGTAAATATTGAAACGATCACAAATTGTCCAGGTTCCATCGGGGGCCAGACTGTAACTGGATGGACGAAAAGCTCCACCGGGATGAAAATATTTTTTATCCACGGAGAATGTTTCCCATTGTCTTTTTTTAAGATCTATAGAATAAATGCCGGTAGAAGTACCCGCGAGGATATTCAGTTTGGAACTACCTGGTTTGATTGGGAAATGAAAAGTATAACCAAAATTTTCAGCATTTAGATGATCAAAATCATACTGGATGAATTGCTGAGTTAAAGGGTTAAAAACATGAACGCCATTGCCTGCTTTATGCCAGACTCTGTTTTGGCGATCTTGATATTTGATGCCGTAAAAAATCTTTTTTTTGATATCGTTTTTCTGTAATCGAAGACCGATTTTTTTTTCTACATCATAAGTGAGTAAACCATTGATACCGGAAATGAAAAAAGTTGAATCGTTCTTTGTCGTCAGTTCTCCGATAGGCGCGCTCAAAAACTCCAGGATCTCTGCGCGCGCTGCTGCATCTTCATTTCGAATTGGCAGAGGAGAGAATACTTTTGTTTTAGGATCAAAAACAGTTACACCGGCGTACCAGGAAGATAAATACAGTAGCCCTTTTTTATCTTGATAAATTGATCGGATGGCATTTTGGTCTGTAAACCTTTTCTCTTCTTTTTGTGGATAAAGATACCAGGATATGCTATCGGTGCGGGTATTGATCTTAAGTAAACCGGCGGTAGTACCCGCCCACATAATCGTATCAGAAAAACGATCCTGAAGCAAAGAGAGACCATGATCAATATTTCGTTTGACAGGAAAATGAGGTGCCACCTTTTCTTGAGGAAAATGGTAATTTTTAAAAGTATCTTGCTCGGGGATGTATCGAAAAAAACCATCGCTATAAGTTCCCGCCCAGATGCCTCCATGCTTATCTTCTTCGATGCATAATATCCGTGTCAAAACTTTGGTACTTAGGCTATCTCTGCGTTGGTAGTTTTCAAATTGATAATTTTGAAACTTTTCAGTTTCTAAATCCATTACGGACAAACCATAAAAGGTCCCCACCCAGAGTTGCTTTTCATTCTTTGCCAACAGAAGTTTTGAGGTCAACTCTGTGAAAATGGATGTAGAATCAGTTGGGTCCGGAAGAAAGGTTTTAAAAGTCGTCCCATCGAATCGGGTTAACCCTGAGGCAGTAGCCATCCAGATAAACCCGATAGAATCTTCTACAAATGCTCCTACCGATTTATCCGGTAAGCCATCGTCTTTATCAAAGAAAATACTTTGTTCAATTTTTACCTCTTCGAACAGTTGAGCTGTACAAAATAAGGCGCTTAAAAAAAAGAGCGGGAAAAGAAATACTTTTTTATAATCTGAAAAAAAAAGTAAACGGACTAAACAAAGGTTAGTATTAGTGATAGAAAAATGATATTTGAGTAGTTTTTTCAGTTCCTAAATCTTGTATTTATTGATGTTATTTTAAAAACACGTACTTGATTGTATAATGGAATTTTTTGAATAATCTTTATCAAATATAAAAATTTCAAACCAAGAGACGCTTTTATAGTATCCCCCGGCTTGAAGTTTTAATTAGAAAATTATTCCTTTTCGGGGGTCTAGACTTTTCTTCTACGCATTAAAATGGGGATAAGCATTGGGACGGCCGTTTTATACTTTTTGTACTTTTCTCCAAATTGTTGAATCAAGTCTTTTTCTTCCCACTGGATAGCAAGAAGGATATATATGCTCAGTCCGGCAGCTAAAACCAAACGTGCGATCGACATCACCGGAGCGGCCCAGAGTGCCAAAATAAATCCCAGGTATAATGGGTGTCGAACATAATGGTAAAAAACATTCAGCCGAAACTTTAATGGCTCGTAAGGCTTAGCCCGAAAGTAAAACCATACTTGTCGCAAACCAAAAAGGTCAAAATGATTGATCATAAAGGTGCTAACCAATACGATGGTCCAACCTAGTGCAAAAACGGCCATAAGAATACCGTAGAGCATGCCTTCTTCTACGACCCAGAGATTGTGTCCCATAGGTTGCCAAAATACAAACAGGCTGATCAAGACCAGTACTGTAAAAAAGACATAGGTACTTCGCTCGATAAACTCGGGGATTATTTTTACCCACCATTTTTTAAACCACTGCCGGGCCATGAGACTGTGTTGTACCCCAAATAAAAGAATCAAACTAAGGTTCGTCAGGGCTGCTTGCCAAAGCGGAACATTTAAAGGACCGTCGATACTTTTAGGCACAAGGAAATTGCCAATAAATCCGACAAGGTATAGAAAAGAGATGAGGAAAATGCAGTAAACAACAATTCCGTATATCAACACTGCGGTTTTTTTCATGATAGAAAGGTTTAAGGAGTAAAATGATGTAAAAGCTAAATCGCTAATACAATAGTAGGCCTAAACCAAATACCCTGATGAGGTAGATGAGTGCCTGGTTGATTTATTGAGTTGAACGTGTTATTTCCTTAGTAGAGGAAATGGAGAGAAGGCTTCGATGGAGATTTAGATGCTTTTAAACCAAACAAGAGTTATCCCGAATTTTGCTTAAGCTCCACTGTAAAATTGAATACTATATTGTTATTTATAGCTTTGTAAAACAGGTGTTAGGCACTAGGCATTTGTTGACCCCGGAAACGGAAAACCTAAGCCCCAATACCAAAATCCTAATACCTTTTTCACTGAACTTTAAAGCATTTAATACTTCAGTAGATCCCTTTAGTGATGCTAAAATTCGGGACGACCCACGTTTCTTTCCAGGAGATTCCTATGTAACTAGACATCTAGGTTGGATATTTAAACTCTAGATAGCCTTTTTTACATAATACATATCAATCTGTCCTTTATTTTTTGCAGTGATTTTACCCCGGGGTTCACAATCAAATTTATACTTGATCTGATTATAAGTAGCAGCTGAAATATTAACTTTGCCTTCTTCGCAATTGGATTCGAGCCTGGAAGCAATATTGACCGTATCTCCCCAGATATCATAAGCAAATTTATTGACGCCTACTACTCCGGCAACGACTGGTCCGGTATGAATACCGATACGTGCTTCAAAATATCGCAGTCCTTTTTTCATACGATCCTTTTTATAGTCTTCCAGGAACTCCTGCATCTCTAGAGCTGCTTTGATAATTTCCGTTGGGACCGTTTTCCGATTGACCAAACCAGATGCGCACATATAGGCATCGCCAATGGTTTTGATCTTTTCAATGTTTGGGTATTGGGAAATGATGAAATCAAAACCACGGAAACAATAATCCAGTTCTTTTACCAATTGTTCGGGCGTAAGACGTTCGGAGATAGCGGTAAAGTTTTTGAAATCAGCGAGTAAAACGGAAGCATCATTAAACTTCTGAGCTTTAGCCTTACCATTTTCTTTTAGTTCCTGAGCAATATTAGCGGGAAGAATATTGAGCAATAGTTCATCGGAACGTTCTCTTTCTTCCTCAATGATTTTATTCTTTTCTTCCAGTTTATTATTGGCGCTTTTCTTGGTTCTGTATCGGGAGTAAAAAACCAGCGAAAGTAAAACCATAGACAAGGCGCCCAATCCGACTAATTTAAGGTAGTTCTGACTTTTTTCCTGGGCCAGCTCCGCCT
The DNA here is from genome assembly GCA_028280415.1 of Saprospiraceae bacterium. GTDB lineage: Bacteria > Bacteroidota > Bacteroidia > Chitinophagales > Saprospiraceae > JAHDHW01. The sequence goes on along the minus strand of JANQLV010000023.1, from coordinate 270,583 downwards.
GAGCAAGTTCCAGCTCTCTTTCTTTGACCAAGGCTCTTTGTTCCAGTTCTTTACGCTTTAGTTTTTTTACTTCCCGGGCTCTTTTTTTCGCTTTTTCTTCTGCTTCCATTTTTGCTTCGGAAAGGTTTGCAAGCGCTTCTTCTCTTTCTGTGATCAAACTGTCGGCTTCCTCTTTTTCCTGAAGCAAAACCTCCTGTTGCTTGGTAAGTTCACTTTTATCTGCACTTAAGCTGTTCCGCTCTCGTTCCAGTCTGGCAATTTCTTCCTCCAGGTCTCTTTTATCACTTTTCATATCGTCTGTCTCCCTTTGCAGCACGACCTTTTGCTTGTTATAGGTTCTTTCCAGTTGACTAAGGCTCGTCCCGCCTTTACTAAAATAATCGAAAGCTTCCTGATTGATTTGATAAGCTTTTCGATAATCCCTTTTTTTGATCGCTAATTTGCTCCTTTCATCAACACTTTTGATAATCAGATCCGAATCTTTAGCTTGCTTAGCGTATCTCAGCGTCGTTTTAAGCCATATTTCAACATTGCGATTATCCCGTCTTTTTTTATAGGATTGAGCAAGCAGATAAGCGGATTGAGCAGCCATTCCATAGTTCTTTTTATCATCGGCAATGTCAAAAGCTTTTCGGGCAAAAGCCCCGGCTTTTTTCCCATCTGCGTTGAGCAACTTTTCTGCTAAATCCAGTTGAATATCCATTCTTTCGAGAGCGGAATTAGCTTTTTTCAATCTATCTTCCAATTCTTTAACAGATTGCCCATTAATTGATCCGAAACAGCATAGCAATATAAATAATAGAGGTGCTTTCATTATTAAGTGATTCTGATAAGTGTCTCAAAAATACGAACTCTATTCTTATGGTATTGTTCTTTAATATAAAAAACTCTGGTTTTTATAGAAAACCTTTTTGTTAAACTGTACAAAACAGGCTTAGGTTACGCGTTTTGAAATCACATAAATCTTTCTCCAAAAATTTATAACCAATCATTAAAAAAATAATTTTTTGAGCAAAAAATCAGTTAATAAGAGTGAGCGACAGTGATGTTGTCCCAGGATTTAAAAACTATGAAATATTAAATTATGATTAAAGTTAGTACTTATCCAATCTTCAACACCATAATTACAGTATTCTCATATATAGCACTCAACTTGCTTTTAATGATAATTATTGGTTATTTGACAATTGATTCGGAGGCAAATACCAATAGCCAAATCGGAGCATACTTACTCAGCTTTTTCATTCCTTATTTTATAGCTTCCAGGACCCTGGAAATGCCGTCCAAAGAGCGGGTTTTAAAATTTGGAAGCGGCTTCATTCTTTTCATTCTTCTTAGTTTTATTTTTGCAGGTATCCCTTCTTCTTTCAATTGTGGACTTGTTCCCTGTCTGCTCATTTCGACTTTTATATTGTATATCGGCGATAAATTGTTTGAGTGAAGAAGCATTTAATTGTCTTAATTTACGAGGGCTAGAGGTTTAAATCTAGCAAGCATTTTTATCCGGGAATGGGCTCTCGAAACAGCTGTATTCTTTTCCATTTAAAACAAGAAGGGGTGAAAAAGCATTATTAATGCTAAAGGCTAATTATAGAGATATACAGATATCAAAACAGGTGAAGAAACATGGAATTAAATTATAAAGAGTTCGGACAGGGCGAACCGATCATTATACTGCATGGTTTGTTTGGAATGCTGGATAACTGGCAAACTATTGCCAAGAGATTAGCTAATGATTACTGGATATTTGTAGTGGATCAGCGTAATCACGGCAAATCGCCTCATGTCAATGGACTGAGCTACCCCCTGATGGCTCAGGATTTAAAGGCTTTTATGGATCAACACTGGATTCCACAAGCCCATATTATAGGGCACTCTATGGGGGGAAAAACAGCAATGCAGTTTGCGTTTGAATACCCTGATATGGTGGATAAGCTGGTTGTATTGGATATTGCTCCTCCAGCTAATGAATCTGGACACGGGTTAATCTTTGATGCACTTCATTCAGTGGATTTGCAGAAAATAGAAACGCGCATTGAAGCAGACGAGAAGTTAGCACAAAAAATTAAGGATTATGGTGTTCGCCAGTTTTTATTAAAAAATCTTAGCCGTCAAAAAGAAGGAGGATATCGTTGGAAAATGAATTTAGAGGCAATTTCCAATAATTATGACAATATTTTAGCGGCAGTAGAAGGGGAATATCCCTACGATGGAGAAAGTCTGTTTATTCGGGGAGGCAAATCGGATTACATTATGGAAAGAGAGGCAGATGTGATTAAAAAGCTATTTACGGATACGGATATTAAAACGATTGACAGGGCAGGGCACTGGGTACATGCTGATGAGCCGGCCCTTCTGATGAAAAACCTGCGCCAGTTCCTGGAATAATAGTAAGGAATACTTAAAGATTCACTTTTCTTGGCACTTGGCATTATTTTTTATTTGTATTCGATAGACCTTTCTTTAATATCCCCCGTATTAACAACAGGATTGGTGTTAAAATGACTTTTAATATCTAAAAATCCCCCTAAAGATGGAATCTTTTGATTTTTTATCGTTAAAAGATTACATTTAGATATGTACAAAGAAGCATTGTATCGTTAAGTACCAAAGTAAAAAAAGGAATATGAATCGATTTAAAATCTCCTTAAAATTAGTAGCACTCCTGCTTATTGGTTTTAGTAGTATCGCTACGATAGAAACTGATCACAATAAATATTTCGAGATTTCCAAGAATATTGAAATATTTACAAACGCCTATAAAGAAATTAATACGTACTATGTAGATGATCTCGATCCGGGAAAGTTGATGCGTATCGGTCTGGATGCTATGCTTGAGCATCTTGATCCTTTTACCAATTATATCTCTGAGACGGAAATTGAAGGTTTTCGATATATCACTGACGGGAAGTATAATGGAATCGGTGCCATGATCCTCAAAATTGATGATTATGTGACGATTACCGAACCATATGATGATTGTCCGGCTCAGAAAGCGGGCCTAAAAGCCGGGGATATTATTCTGGCAGTCGATGGTAAATCGGCGGAGGGCAAAAGTACAGATGATGTAAGGGCGATCCTGAAAGGTTTTCCGGGAACGGAAGTACAACTGAAAATCAGAAGACCCGGAGAGACCAAAGATATGGATATCACCTTGGTTAGAGATGAAGTTATCGTACCAAACGTTCCTTACTCAGGAATGGTCAGTGATGAAGTTGGTTATGTAGCTTTGACTACTTTTACCCGAAATGCAGGTAAAAATGTAGGAGACGCTATCAAAAAACTGAAAGCGGACAACCCAAAGATGAAGGGGGTTATTTTTGACCTTCGTGGCAATGGAGGTGGTTTATTAACAGAGGCTGTTAATGTGTCTAATGTCTTTATTCCAAAAGGCGAAATGGTGGTTACAACTAAAGGAAAAGTTGCCGACTGGGACAGAAGCTTCAAAACCTTGAATAAGTCAATAGACGAGCAAGTTCCACTGGTAGTATTGATTGACAAGGGCTCGGCATCTGCTTCAGAGATAGTATCCGGTGTCATCCAGGATTTGGACCGGGGGGTATTGATCGGACAACGTTCTTATGGAAAAGGGCTGGTGCAAAATACACGGGATGTAGGATATAATTCAAAAGTAAAAATGACCACGGCGAAATATTATATTCCGAGTGGGCGATGTATCCAGGGGGTAAGTTATGAAGATGGAGAACCCATTGATATTCCGGACTCGTTGAGAACTGTTTTCAAAACGCGAAGCGGCAGAACCGTTTTGGACGGCGGAGGAGTAAAGCCTGATATTCTGGTAACCGAGCATAATGATATTCCAGTCATTAAGGATATACTGCGAAAGCACAAAATCTTTGAATATGCTACGGAGTATACTCTAAAACATTCGCAGATCGACTCGGTGGACCTGTTCAAATTCGAAGACTTTGATGACTTCGTATCCTTTCTGCAAAAGAAAAATTTTAAATACGAAACGAAGAGTGAAAAGGCCTTGGAGAAACTTGGTAAAATAGCAGATAAAGAAGGCTTTGCAGAAGTTTTCAAAATGGATCTTAAAACCATTCAGAATAAAATCGACGAGGAAAAGAAAAATGAACTTTACGAAAATAAAGAAGCTATTATCAGTCTAATTGAAAAAGAAATAGCAAGTAGATATTACTTCCAAAAAGGAAGAATCCAGATTGGTTTGCGGAATGATCAGGAAATTAAAGAAGCACTGGAGATATTTAAAGATGAAAACCGGTATAGAGCACTGCTCGCCCGACAATAATTTCAAAAATAAATATTCGCAATCATAAAAGCGGCTTGGATACTTTGGGTATTTAAGCCGCTTTACTAATTTTGATCCATGGCACTTATTTTAAACATAGAGACCGCTACGGATATTTGTTCGGTATGCATCTCGGAAGGCGCAAGCATTAGATCATTAAAAGAATCCGAAGAGGCTTACAGCCACGCGTCGCGAATTACTTTATTGATCGAAGCCTGCGCGAATGATGCGGGGATCACATTGTCGGAGCTGGATGCAGTAGCCATTAGTTCAGGGCCGGGATCCTATACTGCCTTGCGAGTAGGCGCAGCTACAGCTAAAGGAATTTGCTATGCTTTGGATAAACCAATGATTGCTGTTGACACCCTGGCGGCTTTGGCGCATGCTGCCAAACTGGATCAGCCCCAAGCGGATTATTATATACCAATGATTGATGCCCGGAGAATGGAAGTCTATACGGCCGTATTTGACAAGCAACTCCAACAGCTTGAACCCGTTCATAATCTCATACTCGACCAACAATCCTTTTCCAGATATTTTATAGCAGAAAAGTGCCTTTCTTTTTGTGGAAATGGAGCAGGTAAAACTAAAGATATTTTTATCAATAAAAATGCTGTCTACAGTGAAATACTGTGTTCGGCTCAGCATCTTGTTCCCCTTTCCGAGCGAGCTTTTTCAGAGCAGCAGTTTGAAGATATAGCCTACTATACTCCCCGGTATTTTAAAGCACCAAACATTACCGTTTCGAAGAAAACACTAAAGTAAATAATGGTTTTCCCGGGCTTAGATCATTTGTGCAGGCACGGAATAAACGTGTTGACAGAAAGGCCAACTGATTGATTCTTACAAGTTTAGATGTAAAAAACAGAATCTGTATTGATGCTGCCAAAAGGATTTAAGGCTGTTTTTCAGGGAAAAAACACACATGTTGATTTTTTATGATTGTTTAAATAAAAATTTTATTTTTGGCTAATAATCAGTATCATTACGCCTTAAAACATGTTGTAATGTTTTTATTTGGTATAGTTTTTGGCTCCTTTGGAGCTGTATTAACTAATTAAAAAAACATAAATATGAGAAAGCAAAAAAACGAAACCGTTATTCTGAAAAAGGGTAAAAACGACATCCAGTTGGATTACTCTGAGTTACGGAAAGCGGTGCTTGTATTGAGAGCAGTTAATCACAAATTACGTCAAAGCATTATTGATTTATTGGAGGAAAATCAAAAAATGACAGTGACGGATATTTACATTAAACTTAGGTTGGAACAGTCAGTAGCTTCTCAGCATTTAGCAATTTTGAGGAGAGCCGGAGTAGTGGCGACAGATCGTCAAGGGAAGTTTATTTATTATTCTTTGGACAAAGATCGCTTATCTCAGATTTCCCGATTAGTAGAAGAATTGGCGGCTTAAAAAAGCAATTTTAAAAACGTATTTTCGAATAACGGTTTGTTTGTCGTGTTTTAATTTATATCTAAATATTATATATACGTCAAATGTTTACATTTAGTTTTTTGTAGAAAAAGCTGTAAAACCTGCTGGTTTTACAGCTTTTTTTGTTTTTCTTTTGTAGAACTAAAAAAAAATATCATATTTGCTTAGTAATTTTTAATTATTTCATATAATAAAACCGCATCTATGAGAAAAGCTAAAGTTAACATTAACACTGAAAAGCTTCAAGTCTCATCGGAGGTATTACGTGCTCTCGCCCACCCATTAAGAATGAAAATTCTTGAGTTTATCGACAAGCATAAAACGATAAACGTAAACAAAATCTACAACACCTTAAAGCTGGAGCAATCTATTACTTCACAGCATTTACGAATCTTACGACTGGCCGGAATAGTTATTACCCATCGCGAAGGCAAATTTATTCATTACAGTATTGACTACTCAAAAATCCAGAATGTTCTGAAAGCTGTAGACTCTTTCCTGGAGGTTGACAAACATTAAACAAACAACAATAATTAATTACCCAACCCCTCACTATAAGGGCGATGCTCTCAAGAGCATCGCCCTTATTTTTTTGCTATAAAAAAAGGAAATAATTATGAAGACCAATTAATTTATTTTCAGACTTGCGGTGAGATGCTTCGAATCGTTGTACTACTTCTATTTCATTCTTCTTCCTGATTCGTTGGTTCTGTTTTGGAAGGCGCTGTTTCAGATTTATTGGTATCCGAAATTTTGGCATCGGCGGTATCCGGTTTCTCTTCTTCTTTTACGGGCGGACTACTGAAAAAGCTTCTGTAAAAAATGACAATGGAAAGAACACCAACAGTAATTGCTGCATCTGCAATATTGAAAACGGGTCTGAAGAACAAAAAGTGTTCTCCACTCCAAAAGGGAAACCACTCCGGGAAGGTGCCACTAAACATTGGAAAGTATAACATATCCACGACCTTCCCATGTAGAAACCCGGCATATCCTCCGCCTTCCGGAAATAAAGTCGCTACGTCATGATAGGAGCCCGAAAAAATTATTCCGTAAAAGGCACTGTCAATGATATTACCAATGGCTCCGGCAAGGATAAGACTGAAACTGATCAGCAGCCCGGTTTTTACATTGCTTCGGATTAGCTGGCGAATAAAATAAATTAGCAAAGAGACCGCAAATATTCTGAAAAGGCTCAAAAATAATTTTCCATAAGGCTCGGGTAACTGCCAGCCAAAGGCCATACCCGGATTTTCTTCAAACCTTAGCCGAGCCCACTTCAACCCCAATATCAACTCTTCGTATTTCAGGGGAAAGGATAATTTGACCCAAATTTTCAAGCTTTGATCAATTATCAAAACTATAAGTACTACCAGAATGACTTTCGCTGTTTTACTCAAAATATCTGCCTTTAGGATAAGTTTTGAAAGAGGCCGTAAAAAAGCCCCAAAATAAAATAGTGATTACACTTATACTAGCGTAATCACTATTTTTTTATTGTTTCCCTTGATTTATAATAGCTAACTGGATTTTGCCTGTTTAGCTTCAATGCTCAATGTAGCATGAGGAACGGCACGCAAGCGTTGTTTCGAAATCAATTTTCCAGTAACACGGCAAATGCCATATACTTTGTTTTGAATACGAATTTTGGCATTTTCCAAATGTTGTATATGCTTTCGCAAACGAACAGCCAGCGTTGTTAATCGCTCATTTTCGGCTGTACCAATTCCATCGTCAAGGCCTTTGACCTTAGAATCAGGATTGTCAGCCATATCAGACAATTGACCCATGTAGAAATCGAGCTCCATCTTGGCGGTTGCCAGTTTTTTGTCAATCAGAGCTTCGAATTCAGCCAATTCTTCGTCTGTATACCGTGTTTTTGGCGCTTTCTCATTCATAACTAAAGTAATTTATGTTTGCCTAATTAGATAAAATGCAATATTATAATATCCTTTTTTATCTAATATTATAATATCATTTATTAAAATTGACAGGCTGCAAAAATAATTATTTTCTGTCAAAAAAAGGTAAAAAATCTTTTTTACTCACTACAAATTGTTTTATCCGTCAAAGTTAAACCCAGTTTTCGGGCTTTTAAATAGTCCTGACAGGCACCAATTCGATCGTTTTTAGCCTTTTTTACTAAAGCTCTGTTATAATAGGCATCCGTTTTAGCAGGATCAATTTTCAGAGCCTCGTCGTAATCTTTTAGAGCTTCATCCAGGTGGTTTGCCAAATGATGGCAAAGCGCACGACGATAGTAAAACGTAGGATTCGGATAAATGGATAATTCGATCGCCTCATCAAAGGAGGGGAGTGCCTTGGAATATTGATTGGTTTTGTAAAAAATCAAAGCCTGTAAAAAATACATCTCCGGATCTTGAGGATTGTATCTTATAGCCGCTTCGCAATCTTTCAAAGCAAGATCAAAGTTTTTGACTTTTTCATGGGCCTTTGCCCGGTTGGCATAGAGCGTCCCCTCTAAAGGAGACAATTCAATGGCCTTATTATAGTCTTCAATCGCTTCAAAAACGTTGCCAGTTACAAATAACAGGGTTGCTCTGTTATTAAGCGCTTTTATATTTTTCGGGTTCAGGTCTATGGTCCTGTTGAAATCACTCAGTGATTTTGAGATTTTATTTTGTTTGGAAAAACAAATGCCTCGCATGAAATAGGCATTGGAGAAGTCATCACTTAACTGAGTAACTTTTGTAAAATCTGAAATGGCTTTGTTGATGCTCTTTTGATCAAAATAAAGATTTCCCCGATTGTAATATGCCTCTGATAGTTTCGGGTTTAGTTCAATGGCTTTCGAAAAATCGATAACGGCATCTTTAAATTGATTTAGTTTATAGTGAGCGACACCCCGACCATTGAAAGCAAGGTCATTTTCTGGATTTATTTGGATAATTTTTTCGAATTCTTCCAAAGACTTTTGATATTGTTTGGCCTCCAGATAAGTCATGGCCCGCTCCAGAATCTCCTGTTCATCTTCCTCTCTTTCAATGAAACTGGTCTCCGTATTTAAAGATAATACCAAATAGGTATCTTCTTTCGCTTCGGCAATTGCCTGTGTTTTGATGCGTCTTTCAGGAAGCCCTTTGGGAATAAATACATCAGGTCTAGGGCTTACATAATCCAACATTTCATCTTCTTCAGACAGGTCGTAATCTGTTGACTCGTAATAATCTTCCGGTTCTTCTTCACTTAAGGCGTACAGACTGGAAGAAAGAAGTGGCTCGTCTTGTGGAGCATCTGTGATTTCCTGTTCGGTTTGACTGCGCAAAAGCGCTAGACGATTGGCTGCGATCGTATCGAGAGGATTAATCTCAAGAGCCATTTCCAGGTCCGCAAAAGCATCACTAATATTACCCGTTAAATAATACGATAGCGAGCGATTTCTCAATGCTTCTGTATAGCTTTGGTTATTTTGTAAAGCAAGTCCGAAGTCATGTATAGCATCTTCATAAAAGCCTAATTCATGATAGGTTACACCTCTCAGGTTGAAATACAGTTCATTCTTTGGGTCCAAATCAATAGCTTTGTTGAAGTTCTCCAGTGCCGGAAGCAATATTCCGGATTCTAACTTCACCGTGCCGACACCATAATAAGCACCGGCATTTCGATAGTCCATTTTTGAAGCAATCAAAAAATCATTAAGGGCCTGTTCGGGATTCAGCTGATCCAGAAAGAAAAACCCTCGATTGACATAAGTATAGCTGTTTTCTTTTATCTGTAAGGCTCGATTATAATCCTGCAATGCCAGGTCATAAAGCTCCAGTTTGATATAGGCATTGGCTCGGTTATTATAGGTCCGCTCATCCTGCGGATTGATATTCAAAGCATGACTATAGTATTGTACGGCAGTATTATAGTCACCCCTTGCAAAAAAGATATCACCTTTGTTGATATACGCTTCGGCGTCGAAAGGATCGCTTTCCAGGGCTTCGTCATAATCCTGTAGTGCTCTGGTGAAGTTTTCCAGCATGCTGGAAGCCATTCCTCGATTGACGAATAATATACTGGATGGAGATTGTTCGATAGCATAGCTATAATCCAAAAAGGCACCTTCTGCATCGTTTAACAAAATTTTGACCCTTGCTCTTTGTTCGAAAGCTTGCACATCCTGCGGATCGATTTCAATTAGGTTATTAAAATCGTGTAGCGCTTTATTATACTTCTCCTGAGTATAATAAGCCAGACCCCGATTGTAAATGGCACTGGTGTGAAAAGGATTTTGCCGGATGGTTTCTGTATAATAATCTATCGCTTTTTCCAGATCACCGGACTTATGGTATTTTACCCCGTATTCATAAAAAGTTTCAGCCGGTATTTTCTGATTCGTATTCTGGTAGGATTGCGTAAAAGCAAGATTGATTGAAAAAAGGTTCAGGCTGAGAAAAAGTAGTGTTCGATAGGTGCTGTTGTTCATAATGTTGAGATTATAAAAATTCAATCCGCGAATAAACGAATTATGATTATTTTTAATGTGTTTGTTGCAAAAAATTTGCCATTCTTGGTGCGTTTTTTGGATTTTGAAAAAAGAAGACAACGAAACATTAAATATTTTTACATATAAAAAGATTTTAATGTTTCGAAACTAGAAAAATACATTTCAACGTGCTTCAAAAACAAAACATTAATAAAAACAGGCATGTGTTTTGCTATTCTCAAATTATACTATTGCTTAATGTATTTTAAATAATAGTAAATACCAGAAACCCTTTTGCAAGTGCTGTGAGAAAACACTATGAGAAAGGTCAACGGTATTGGTAAAAAAGACCAATGCGACTGACATCAACCAATCCTCAAACCGGTTTGATGGTAGTTTATTTGGTGATTGAATAATCACTTAAAATTACCGACTATGAGACAACAGGCAAGCTATGCTACCCTAATCTTTTTATGCCTAAGCTTCACCGCTTTTTCTAATCACGTAGAAAAATATATTAACACTTACAAGGATATTGCACAACGAGAAATGAGACGTAGCAACATTCCCGCGAGCATTATTCTGGCTCAGGGGATTCATGAATCTTCCTGGGGGCGCGGCGAATTAGCGGTGAATTCCCAAAACCATTTTGGCATTAAATGCAAGGACTACTGGACAGGGCCGACCTATTATATTGAAGATGATGATTACCTTAATGGTAAACTGATAAAATCCTGTTTTCGAGCCTATGATAATGTAGAGGATTCCTATATTGATCATACTGATTTTTTGGTAGAAAATGATCGCTATCAGGGGCTATTCTTGTATGATCGGACAGATTATAGAAATTGGGCAAAAGGTTTGAAACGATGTGGTTATGCCACGGACCCCCATTATGCCAGTAAGCTTATCCGCATTATTGAAACGCATCAACTTCATTTATTTGATTTGATAGAAGAGGTTCCGGTTATGGAAGCGCCTGTATTTTATATTCCTGGTCATTTTTTGAATAATCAAAAGACAGAATTGCCGGTCTTCGCAGTAAGCGAACCATCTGAAGTAGCTGCAAATAAGTACACTTTTGCTAATGAAGGCAATAGTATTACGGGAGCATCCAATTTCGACTATCAGGTTTCGGTAAGCTCAGAACAGGAAGAAGGAGGCTATGAAAATGAAATACAATCTACGACACTTCATGAAGAAGAGTACACTGCTTTTTCAACAGTAGTTTACGAGGCATCGCATGATACGAGAACAATGCAAAATAATGAAGAACTAATTCCGAATAAAACGTCAGGAGATAAAAAAATACAAAATCTAAGCAGAAAACCCCGAATGAGTTCGCCCGGAGGGCCGAGATAAAAGACTTTATTCTTTTTCGTCTTTTTCATCCACAGGAACTTCGCGCTTTTTTATAGGATTGGCGTGCATTTCCTTATAGGCCTGACGATTTCTGGCAATTTCAATCGCTAAGAAAACAGCTTTTCTAAAAGAAGAAGCATCGGCTTTGTTTTGTCCAGCAATTTCATAGGCAGTTCCATGATCGGGGGACGTTCTGACGATAGGAAGACCGGCAGTAAAGTTGACCCCTTCACCAAAAGAGAGTGCTTTGAATGGTACAAGCCCCTGGTCGTGGTACATAGCCAGAATACCATCGAATTTTCGATATTGCCCGGAGCCAAAAAAACCATCGGCGGGAAATGGTCCCATCACCATCAAGCCTTTTTTCTTGGCCTCAATAACTACTGGCCGGATTATGCTTTCTTCCTCATTGCCCAAAAGGCCATCATCACTGGCGTGAGGGTTTAAGCCAAGTAGTGCAATTTTAGGCTTATCGATCCCGAAATCCATTTTCAAGCTTTCGTTGATCAAGTTTAGTTTTTTACTGATTGCTTCTTTGGTAATCGCTTCCGGAACATTTTTAAGCGCCAGGTGATTAGTGACCAGGCCAACCCGCAGATCGTCGTTAACCATAAACATCAGGCTTTCCTTTGTCGCGAAAGCATCGGTCAGGAATTCGGTATGTCCCGGAAAAGGGAAATTGGCCGTCTGCATGGCTTTTTTATTAATTGGCGCGGTAACCAGTGCATCGATATAATTGTTTTTGAGATCAATGACGGCCTGCTCTAGAGAAATTTTTGCATATTTTCCACTGGAGTCAGAAAGCTTTCCAAGAGTAATATTGACATCATCCTGCCAGCAGTTTACGATATTGATTGTACCTTTTTTGATGCGATCTGCACTTTTGGCACTCGAAAAATGGAAGTCTTCCAGCCCAACTATATTCTTATGATAAGAGAGCACTTTCGATGAGCCATAAATAACCGGTGTACAAAGGTTAAGAATATTTTTGTGATAAAGACCTTTGATAATGACTTCTAATCCGATACCATTGATGTCTCCAATACTAATACCAATTCTGATTTTATCCATTCTGTCTTTTTCTCTTTAATCGTTAATCATGTACCGAAGTTTCAAATTTCTCCCCGGAATAAATACTTATGAAGTATAATTTTTAAAAAAATCAAACATTAAACGTACTCCGACACCGGTTCCTTCCTTGGTTCTATATCCATCGGCTTGCTTGAGATAAGCAGAGCCGGCGACATCAAAATGCACCCAGGGATAATCCGTAAAATGTTCCAAAAACTTTCCGGCAGTGATCATCCCGGCAGTAGGTCCACCAAGGTTTTTGATATCTGCAATATTGGATTTGATTTGGTCGCCGTATTCTCGCCAAAGCGGTAAATATACCGGACGTTCGTATACAGCATGGCCACTTTTTTCAATCTGATCTCTAACCTTTTGATCGGCGGTACTCATAAAACAAATCCCCTCTTTACCGATCGCCCGCGAAGCCGAACCGGTTAGTGTTGCAAAATCCAAAACAAGTTCCGGTTTGAATTGCTTGGCATAGTGGAGCGCATCCGCCATGACCAATCTACCTTCAGCATCAGTATTCAATACTTCAACAGTAGAACCATCATACATGGTAATGACATCCCCCGGAGCATAAGCATTTTTACCAGGGCGATTATCTGTAGAAGGGATCAGGCCGATTACATGCAAAGGCAGTTTTGCTTTACTCAAAGCCATGAATGCACCAATAACGGTAGCCGCCCCGCCCATATCACATTTCATGAAATCCATAGAATCTGCAGTGGGTTTAAGGCTAAGCCCTCCGGTATCGTAAACAATACCTTTTCCGACTAAAATGATCGGCTGCTTGTTCCTGGCATTTTTAGGTTTCCACTCCAAGATATTGAAACGGGGAGGAAGTTCACTTCCCATATTTACCGCCATAATGCCCCCCATTTTTAGTGCTTTAATTTTCTTTTCATCGAATACTTTTACACTAAAACCACAAGCTTTTCCAAGAGCCTGTATCTCTTTGCTAAACTGGGGCGCATTAAGGTAAGACTGAGGTTCATTGACCAGGTCTCTGGCTTTACAGGTTGCTTCGAATACAGCTCTTGCGGTATTTACTTCACTGCGGGAAGCGGCCTCTGGATCTACTTTTATAGCAACAAGAGAATTCTTCTTATCAGATTTGTCGTTGAAGTATTTCAAGAACTGGTAATTGCCCAATACCATTCCTTCCAGATAGTCAAGCGTGCGGTTAATCTTTCTGCGATTTATTAAAGCGACCTTTTCGATTTTATAATGAGAAAGGACACTGAGCATTTCATTTCCTGCCAGGCGGGTATCTTCCCGGCTGATAGACTCCGTTCCATTTTCTTTTAAAAAATGTACAATAATTAATCGTTTCCCTTTTGGAAAAACCGCATAAGGGACTTCCTTCTGAGCTATATTTTTAAGAAAGTTGATATCCTCCTTATCTAAAAAAGTAGAAAAACCGGATATTTTATCATTGTCAGCGAGAATTATCAGATGATCACTGTCTTTATATGCTGAGCTTACCGTAACTTTGGTATTCATTATATTTTTAGTCTTATCCGTAATAATTGCCGCTAAGATAAAGAAATAAATGGTAAAAGTCTTTCAGAATGAAGGAGATGAGATGAGCGCCGGGATTATTTAAACACGTAGAAAAAATGAAACTTTGAGAGCTAAGAAATCATATGGACAACATTTCCTTATTGATGAGGGAATTTCAAGCCGTATTGCCGATAGTCTGACCCTGGCGAATAACCTAAACAGAGTTTTGGAAATAGGACCAGGTAAAGGTATGTTGACAAAATACCTCTTGGAAAAAGGCTATACTTTTAAAGCCGTTGAGGCGGATCGGGACATGGTGGACTATTTACTTCAGCACTATTCAATTACTAAAGATGACTTGATTCTAAAAGATTTTCTCAAGTTAAAACTGGATGAAGTTTTTGAGAATCAAGCCTTCGCGATTATCGGCAACTTTCCCTACAATATATCTTCTCAAATCATTTTCAAGATTCTGGACTATAAAGAATTAGTGCCGGAGATGGTAGGGATGTTTCAAAAGGAAGTGGCAGAACGGATAGTTGCACCGCCTGGCTCAAAAGTATATGGAGTAATCAGTGTGCTGACGCAAGCTTTTTATGAAGGAGAATTGATTATTCACGTTGGCCCCGAGTCGTTTGACCCGCCGCCTAAAGTAAATTCGGCAGTGATCCGGTTGATCCGGAAACAAAAGCTTGAAATGGATTGCGATCCTAAAATTTTTAAGCGTGTGGTTAAACAGGCATTCAGTCAAAGGAGAAAAATGCTTCGCAATACCATGAAGACATTTATAAAAGGGGACGAACTACTAAAGGATGAATTCTTTCAGCAGCGCCCGGAACAGTTGACCGTCGAACAATTCGTCATCCTGACCAATTGGCTTGAAGAACGTATGAATTGAACTTTTATTAAAGAAAAAGAATTAAGCTATTGGGATGTAAAAAATGCCGACATGTAGTTGGTTTTTATCTTTGGAATAAGTATAAAAAATATCATTTTAAATTATAATCAAACCATTATCATGAGTTTAGAAGCAAAAATCAACAGTGATTTGAAAGTGGCTATGAAAGCAAAAGACCAAGCTGCTCTGCGCGGTGTTCGGGCAATTAAATCTGCTATTTTATTATTTAAAACAAGTGGAAGCGGAGAAGAACTGGACGAAGCAAAAGAGATAAAACTGTTGCAAAAACTGGTAAAACAGCGCAAGGATTCTTTGGAGATATATGAAAAAGAAGGGCGGGAAGATTTGGCAGCCAAGGAGAGAGAAGAAATAGTAGTAATTGAGAAATATTTACCGGCTCAATTGAGCGCAGAGAAATTGGAAGCAGTGATTCGACAGATTGTCGAACAAACCGGCGCGGAATCTATGAAAGATATGGGAAAAGTTATGGGCCTGGCTTCCAAGCAGTTAGCAGGTAAAGCCGATGGTAAAACCATTTCTACCGTTGTAAAGCAACTACTATCTTAAAATTAATATTTAATACTTCAAATGGTGGGAAACATGAGTCCTCCCCCAAAATAGCACTTCAATAGGGGCTTGTAGAATATTAAAACTTTATGAAAGTAGGTCTTAGGTATCGGGTGTTGGGTCTTAGGCTTTCTGCGATTACCCAAACCCAAATACCTAAAACCTAGTGCCCAACACCTGCTTTTCAAAACATTAAATAGCGATATAATATTTGATTTCACGGTAGATATTAAGTAAAATCCGGGATGACTCCTGTTTTTCTTTAGAATAAGAAACATAATTGTTTTTTATAAATATAACTTTCCTTTTTTATCATTATTCCTTATATTTACATGGATTTAATATCCCCATCTTCGTAAAACCGATCTTTTCCTACATTCTAACCGTTGATTTTGCTTCACTAGCAAAATAAATTTCTATATACGTATTAAACGTACGGACTATCTATAAGTAGTCACACTATTGTATTTAAAACAAGAAACGATAATGCCATGTCAAGACCTTTTACAAAAATTAAATTATTTATTTTATTAGGAACGCTGAGTTCCATTCAAATGAACGCACAGTTCGTTAATGTGGCCACCTCCGCAGGGATCACAATGGTACATGATGGAGAATCAATCAATGAATTTATGGACGTAGGCTCTGGAGTAGCCTGGTTCGACTATAATCAGGATGGTTGGCAGGATCTTTATATTACCATGAGAGCCGGGGCTAATTATCTTTATGAAAATAATGGAGACGGCACTTTTACTAATGTAGCAGGGACGGTTGGTGCAGAAGATAGTTCCGGAGACGGAGCCGGGGTGGTTGTTGCCGATTTCAACAATGATGGCTGGCCGGATATTTATCTGGCTAATGGTAACGAAGATGCTCTACTGAAAAACAACGGTGGAACTTCCTTTACGGATATCACCATTTCGTCAGGGTTAAATGCTACGGGAGACCGACGAGGAACTTCTGCATCTTGGGGAGACTATGATAGCGATGGTTACCTTGATCTATATGTATCTCACCACCGGCCGGTGGGTGTTGGAGGATATCTAGATACGGAAATTCAGGATTTTCTTTTTCATAATAACGGAGATGAAACCTTTACAGATGTATCAACACTATTGGGCATCTCTAATCTTGAAGGGCATGGTTTTATTGGTGGCTGGTCAGATATTGATAATGATAATGACTTAGACCTTATTGTTATTAATGATTGTTTACAGAATGGAGCAGGGGCAGGTACTGAAGGTACAAAAGTGTATAGAAATGATGGAGGAACTCATGGTGTCAATAACTGGTCATTTACAGAAGTAGCACACAGTATAGGGATAATAGATCCCGAAGATCCAACGATAAGTGATTGTCGTAACGGAATGGGAATCGCCGTTGGAGATTTCAACAGAGATGGTTGGATGGATTTTTATTATACCAATATTGGTAGTGTTGTTTTATTTGAAAATGATGGAGATGGTACTTTTACGAATGTATCCTCTTCTGCCGGAGTAGAAACACAACCCCCCAGTTATTTCTCCTGGGGAGCCAGCTTTGTTGACTATGACCTTGATGGTTATCAAGATATCATTACGGCAATAGGCTCATTGGATTTATCACCGAGTATAAGTCCGCAACCAAACATGTTGTTTAAAAACAATGGAGATGGTACCTTTTCTGATGTTGCGCCAGCGATGGGATTAGACGATATCAATAAAACCAGAAATATGGTCTTCTCAGATTATGATAATGACGGGGACCCAGATTTTTTGATGCTTAATTATGGAATAGCGCCACAGTTGATGCGCAACGATGTCGATAACGGGAACCACTATTTGATCGTTGACCTGACCGGGGTAGAAAGTAATTTGGATGGAATTGGTGCAAAACTTAAACTTACCCTACCAGATGCTACAATTCAATATTTTGAAACACGTAGTGGCTCTAATCTCGGTGGTGGAGATGCACTAGAAGCATACTTCGGCCTTGGGAC
Organism: Saprospiraceae bacterium; assembly: GCA_028280415.1. Lineage (GTDB taxonomy): Bacteria > Bacteroidota > Bacteroidia > Chitinophagales > Saprospiraceae > JAHDHW01. The sequence goes on along the minus strand of JANQLV010000023.1, from coordinate 253,063 downwards.
TAATACTTCGATTACAGAATTGGAGATTACCTGGCCAGCAGGAGGTACTCAGGTTTTAACGAATATTTCTGTAGACCAAATATTATATGTTTCCGAAGATACTAGCCTACCAGTAGAATTTGCATCCTTTTCTGCAAAAGCAGATGAACAGACGGTTGTACTGGACTGGGCAACGTCATCGGAAAAAGACAATGATTATTATTCTATTCAAAGAAGCCCTAATGGTTTATCGTTTAGTGAAATTGGTCGAGTTCAGGGCGCAGGAAATTCAAATGAATTTTTGAATTATAAATTCGTTGATAAGCAACCGCTGAATGGAGAAAATTATTACCGGATCAGACAAACTGATGCGAATGGTACGGCCTCTTTCACTGAAGTAGAAATCGTCAATTTTGAAGCGGAAAAAATGGAGATTGAATTGAATCCTAATCCCGTGACACAGGGGACCTTTACGATCAACTATGTGGGGAATAAGGAGCAAGTGAGCTTTGAACTTTTCGATCTGTTTGGTAGAAGGGTAAATAGTGGCCTTTTAACTGCCGGATACTCAAATGAGATTAATGTGTCAGAACTTTCCAATGGGATGTATATATTGAATGTTTCTGATGATCATTATTATCAAACGAAAAAAATTATCATCAATAGATAAAGTGATTTATTGAATTTGTACAAAATGGATAAATTCAATTGAACAAAAGACAAACCAAGCAAAAATGAAGAAAAGTTTACAATATAAGTTATTCACCCTGGTCCTGTTCTTTGGATGGAATGGGATGCTGTGGGGGCAGACCTTTACCGACGTAACCATTTTGGCAGGAATTACCAACCCGGATAATAGCAAACTTAACCATGATGGTGCGGATGCTATAGATATAATGGGGGTAGGTTCGGGAGCAGCCTGGCTGGATTATGATAATGATGGCAACCTCGACCTTTACTTGACAATGCGTACCGGAGCAAATAAATTGTACCGCAATAATGGAGATGGAACGTTTACAGATGTGGCAGCATCAATGGGCGTACAAGATGCCAGTGGCGATGGAGCGGGTGTTGTAGTAGGAGATATTAATAATGATGGCTGGCAGGACTTGTTTCTGAACAATTGCCATGAAAATAAAATGTATCGCAATAATGGCGGTGTTTCTTTTACAGATATTACCAATTCATCTGGTTTGGAAGCGATCCTTGGAGATCGAAGAGGTACTTCGGCCAGTTTTGGGGATTATGATAGTGATGGTTATCTGGACCTGTTCGTATCTCACCATATGATGACGGATGGCTCATTGGTCGAAGATAAGCGTAAGGATTTTCTTATTCATAATGATGGCGATGAAACATTTACGGATGTCTCTGGTTTTATAGCGGAAAACGATCTGATAGGTTTGGGCTTTATAGGTGGTTGGACCGATTATGATGAAGATGGCGATTTGGATATCATTCTGATAAACGATTGTGAGGAGTTTTCACCACAATTTAACTTTCCAACGAAAGTATTTAGAAATGATGGAGGAACGGATCCAATTAATGATTGGACCTTTACCGAGGTTGGGGTATCAGTAGGAATTGACGATTGCCGGAACGGGATGGGAATAGCCGTTGGAGATTACGATCGGGATGGAGGTCTGGATGTATTTTATTCTAATATCGGGCATGTCGTTTTATTCGATAATGACGGAGGAACGTTCTCCGATGTCACTGCGGGATCGGGACTCAATACTCAGGGAAACCTGGATTATTCCTGGGGTTGTACCTTTGTGGATTACGACCTTGATGGCTGGCAGGATATTTTTGTAACCCTTGGAGAGCTTCATCATTTCGATATGGACAACCATCCCAATCAAATGTTTAAAAACAACGGCGACGGCACATTTACAGATATGGCAAACGCTCTTGGTTTGGATAATCCACAAAAATCCAGAAATGGTATTTTTGGAGATTACGATAATGACGGAGATCTCGATTTATTTTTAGTTAATTACGCAGGTGAATTTTGCCTTTATAGAAATGATGTACCTTCGGCCAGTAATAATTTTCTGGTTGTTAAAGCGATTGGTACGGGAGACTCCAACTTTGACGGGATTGGCTCTAAGGTGACTATAGTTTATGGTACACCGGAAATCCGGCAAGTTTTTGAGATTCGCAGTGGTTCTAATCTCGGAGGTGGAGAAGAAATCGGGGCTTTTTTTGGCGTTGGAACAGAAACGACTATTGATAGTGTTATCGTTGATTTCTTATCCGGAGCACGGGTAGTAGAGCTTGATGTATCTGCCGATCAAAGAATCGCAGTTATCGAACCGGACCTGGGGCTTCCCGTAGATTTAATCAACTTTGAAGCGCATAAAATGGAAAAAGAAGTATACCTGAAATGGACTACTGCTTCAGAATTAAACAATGAAGGTTTTGTGATTGAACGTAGCGTGGATGGACGTTCTTTTGAGGCAATCGGACAGGTAGCAGGTAATGGAACAATAAGTGTTTCCAGCGATTATACTTTTACAGATGAAAACCCAGTAGTTGGTAATAATTATTATCGTTTAAAACAAGTAGACTTCGACGGAACGGAGTCTCTTAGCTCGATTCGAACAGTGAACTTTGAAGGGGAAGCAACAAAAGTTACTGTAATACCTAATCCGGTCACCAGGGGGGATTTTGAACTGTCTTATACCGGAGCAGAAGAGGCGCTGGATTTTATTTTGTTTGATGTATTTGGAAAACAGCTTCGGAGTGGAATCATTCAAAAAAACACGAATCAAACGATTAGAGTGGATGAATTGCCCAATGGTTTGTATATCCTCAAACTTTCAGGAAAATTAATACATCATACAGAGAAAATAATGCTTAGTAAATAAGCTAAATCTTTAATAACTGAAAAACAAAAGGCCTCATTGACCAGAGCGGTTAATGAGGCCTTCCTATTATATAAAAGGTCAATTATTTCATGCCCAACTGATTCATAATAAATCCATATTGAGCTTCGATATCTTGAATTTGCTTTTCTGTAGATTTGCCGCTTCCGTGCCCACTGTCATAATCCATGTACAACATAATCGGGTTGATTTGCCCGGGATTACTTTGTAAAGCTGCCACGAATTTCTTGGCATGTAAAGGATCAACACGCGTATCGTTTTCTCCGGCAATGACCATAGTCGTTGGTATATTGAGTCCCATTCTGATATTGTGATAAGGAGAGTAAGACAAGATATTTTGAAAATCTGCTTTTACATCCGGATCACCATATTCCGGTATCCAGTATCTGGCAATCAGAAATTTGTGGTAGCGGATCATATCCAGCAAAGGCACAGCACAAATTGCCGCCTGGAATAAATCCGGACGTTGCGTAATAACTGCTCCGATTAACAAGCCGCCATTACTTCCTCCACGACAAGCCAGCTTCTCATTATTCGTATAGCCCTCTTCGATCAGGTATTCGGCTGCTGCAATAAAATCATCAAAGGTATTTTGTTTGTTTTCTAGCATACCGTCCTGATGCCATTTTTCACCGTATTCATCTCCACCCCGAAGGCAGGCAATTGCATAGACACCACCCCGGTTGACAAAGGTTGCTGCCAGGCCGATGAAACTGGGAGACATTCCGACATTAAATCCGCCATAACCGTAAAGCAAAGCCGGATTGGAACCATCGAGTTTGACTCCTTTTTTGTGCATTACAAAAATGGGTACTCTCGTTCCGTCCTTTGAAGTATAAAACTTGATAGAGGCCTCGATATCTTTGGTGTCCATCGGGACTTCTCTTTCAAAATATAATTTCCACTCTAAAGTACTTCCATCCAGGGTGTATATTTTACTTGGCGCTGTAAAAGTACTCAGGCTGACATAAGCAGTATTGGATTCCCGGTGATAGGAAAGACCTCCAACATTTCCAATCTCCGGCAACTGGATTTCCTTTATAAACTTGCCATTATGGTCATAGGCAGAGAGGCGGCTGACGACATCTTTTTTATCCTGTATGATCAAATAATCATCCGTGACAATATAATTTTCAAGAACGGTCTCTTTCTCCGGAATCAGTTCCTTCCAGTATTTAAAGTCCGGTTTGCTTTTGTCAGCAACCATGAGCTTGAAATTCGGAGCTTCGTGATTGGTCAAAAAATAAATCTTATCATCGATAGCATAGGGATTGGCTCTGAATTCCTTGCTACTGTATATTTCTCGTGCTTCTCCGTCTGATCCGACTGCTTTTACACGGACGGTATTGGAGTAGAAGTCCCCTTCTGTAATGAAGGTAAGATCACTGTATCTTGAATCATAGTAAGAAAGAAAGTTTTTTGCATCGTTCGGGGCTCCCAGGAATACATCTTTGGTGCGGGCCGAACCAATTTTATGCAGATAAGTCTTAAGTGGGATTTGCTTTTCAAGCATTTCCTTGGTACCCACGGTAAGATAGGCATGCTTTTCATCTTTTGTCCAGGTAAAGCCGCGAAGCCCTTCGATGGGTTCTCCCAGGATTTTTCCGGTCTTGGTATCAACGATTCGGTAAGTACTGATTTCGGCACCTTTACTTTGAATACCAATAGCTACTTTATCTCCTTTTTTAGTATAAGTAACACCTGTAATGGCCGAAAGCCCCGTCGGATCAATAGTCGTCGGATCAAATACCAAAATGTCTTCTTCATCAATTCTGGTATACAATTTATACTGCTGCTCTCCTTTTTTCTTTACATAGAAAAACTGGCGATCGCCCTGCAATGAAATCGGGCCGGTAATATCTCTGTCAATATAGGCAGCGATTTCTTCCTTAAGTCCTTCAATCGGAGTAGAGGTCTGCTTCAGATAATTTAGAGTATGATTATGTTGGGCCCTGGTCCAATCAACGACCCTTTGGTCCGTTTTATCTTCTAACCATTGATAGTTGTCCGTTATTTGAAAACCATGTAAGTTATCTACAACGGGAATTGCTTCCGTAGCCGGTGGTTTAAACTGGACTTGTGCACTGACAATCGTGGAAGTCATAAAAAGGATTAAAAATGTTTTAAAAATTGACTTCATATCAATAATGATTTTATTAAACGAATGAGCGCAAATATAGTTGTCAAATGACGCAAAAATACATTTTATAGATCAAAACAGCCTGGAAGGGTATATTTGACGTACTTTTGACTGATTTCATTCGACTTCCAGAAGGTCCAGAATCTCATCTAGCTCGTCAAATGACTTGTATCCGACTTTTTCTTCTTCACCGCCCAATAATACCAGGCCATAGGGCTTAACTTGCTCGAGAAAAAGTTTGATTGTTTCTGCAGAGGCGTTGAAATTGATTAAAACCTGATAATCGGCACAAAGCGCTTGTAGCAAATCAATAGCTGTTTTAGATAATTGATTGAGCTCAATATTATTTTTTGCCAGATCGATAATGAAATAGTCAACCATAGTGGCTTGCTCCTGAAGCATGGCGGCAAGACCTTGTAGTGAAGCTTCTTCAATGACAACTTCTTTGAAAATAGGGATGGAAAGGCTTTCCCGGATGGCTTTAGTATCGGAAAACATACTGATTTGCACGGCGTCGACCGCTAGATAATCAACGATAGATTTGATCTCATCACTACTCTGTAAACCGAACTCAGCAACGATTGATGGCCCTTCAACCCATTCTTTTATTGCACTGACCTCTTGAGGGGAAACAGCATTTTCCGTTCCAGGATCAAGATTAAATCCTATCCATTCAACAGCTCTTGCTGCGAAGTATCGGGCATCTGTAAGATTCGTTATCTGGCTGGCTTTTACAGGAAATTTGAGCATCATTTTCTAAAAATATTTATCTGTCAGAATTCATAACAAAAAGGAATGAATTATCCCGGTGAAAAGAAAAAGGCATTATCCTTTTTTGTTAAAGTATGTTTCGTTAAAAACAAAAAGCTTGAAATTATATTTTATAAAAAGACAATTGAGGGTGTTGTTAAAGTGGAAAAAAGCGCTCCTCTGAAAATATATAAAGGCATAATGTTTGTCTTTATATTATATAGGATCATAATCATCGACTTTACTACCGGTTCAACAAGTTTTTACGCTCACAAATGTAGCTTGGTATCAGGGATAAATAAAAGATAATCCAATTTTTTATTTTGTGTAATCTTTGAAATCATCAAAAGTGAATAAAACGATAGGATATGAGCGACAAAACCTATTATGATCAAGTTTTTGAAGTTACGAAAATGATTCCCTTCGGGAGAGTAAGCACATATGGCGCGATTGCCGATTATCTAGCATTGGGATCGGCCCGGATGGTAGGATGGGCTTTGAATAAGAGCTTTCTGAATGAAGGAGTACCGGCACACCGGGTTGTCAACAGCAAAGGCGAACTAAGTGGTAGAAATTTTTTCCCGGCTCCGGGCATGATGCAGGCATTGCTGGAAAATGAAGGGGTGAAAGTGGAAAATAATGTTGTACAAAACTTCAAAGAATTGCTTTGGAAACCGGCAGATGAACTCGACTAATTCATCAGATAGCGAAAAACCTTAAATCAAAACAGAATATAAAGAATGCGGGAAAAGATGTTTTCCTGGCTCATTTGGGTACTTGCTGGATAAGAGCATCCCGGTTTGAGTTCATTCTTATTAGAGAGAATAAAAAAGAAATGTTATGAGGAAATTGTTTTTAGGTATCTTAATAGTAGTTTCGCTTACCACCTTATTTTGGGGGACTAATGCTACTTCTCCGGATATTATCTATTGGTCATCTGATTATAAACTTACCTGGGATGATTTTGAGGGGAACCCCAATTACAAACACAATTATAAAGACATTTCTGCTATAACCGTTTCAGGAATTGTTGATTATCGGGGCTGTGAGGATGGGAAGATTATTTATATGATAAAATCTTATTTTGAAAAGAAAAACTCCTGGGTCAAGCTCTCGGGACGAAATGCACATACGCTTGCGCATGAGCAAATGCACTTTGATATTACGGAACTTTATGCCCGGAAATTGCGAAAAGCACTCTCTGAAAGAGCCTTTTCCTGTGGTCAGGAGGCTGATTTTGAGAACTTTGTAAACAATTTTTTAAAAGGCTGGCAAAAAATGCAGGAGCAGTATGATATCGAAACGGGTTACAGCAATAAAAAAGAACAACAAAGAGTTTGGAACAGGAGAATTAAAGCAGAGCTGGATGCATTAGATAGTTATAAAAGCAAATAAGCTTTTCCCGAAAGAGCTAAACTTGAGAAAGTCCCGAATTCCAGAATTGACCGGAATTCGGGACTTTTTAATCTACATTTACATAAAAGTAAAACAATAAGCATTGAAGCAAAAACATTATATTTTCCAATGGGTTTAAATAACAAAACGAGCCCAATTGAACCTCACTAAATGATTGATTAAAGAAATTGATAACTAACATTAAATAAAATGAAACTCAGATTCCTAATTCTTACTTTTTCAGTACTGGTTTTATCCTTGAACAATTCTCTTGCCCAGTCTCCGGTCGGCACCTGGAAAACCATTGATGATAATACGAAAGAGGCGAAATCACATGTGGAAATTTATGAACAGAATGGGCAATTATACGGCAAGATTGTTAAAATTCTTACGGATAATGCCGACAGGTTATGCGATAAATGCTCTGGAGAAAAAAAGAACAAACCCATTATGGGGATGATTATTATTGAAAATTTGAGAAAAACAAAAGATTACTGGGCGAAAGGAACGATCATGGATCCGGAAAATGGTAAAGAATATGGTTGCTCTATATGGTTCGAGGATGGTAAAACCGGGGAGCTTAAAGTTAGAGGTAAGCACTGGACAGGGCTTTATAGAACTCAGACCTGGTACAAAGTCAGATAGTCATAAGGTGAGAGATATTAGCAATCGCGGATACCTCTCATCCAAAAAATATGTTAAAAAAATCTAAAAATCATACAATAAAAGTTTCGACAGAATAGTTTATATAGCGAACTTTTGAAAACGGAAAACGTATTTATTCACCAGGTTTATCGACCCTATATCCATAGGAGAAGTAGGCTTTTTTAAATCGCTTATATGGAGCAAAAATTTACTAAAAATGATTTGATCAGGTATATCTACAAAGAGACTTCTACTGTAGAAACCATGGCGATCAACGAGGCTCTGAATAGTGACTCGAAATTGCAGATGAAATACCGGGATTTACTCCAGGGTTATCAGCAACTACCAAAGGTTACTTTTAACCCCTCTGCAGAAACTATTCAGAATATTCTTGGATACAGCCAGCATACTGCGTTAGAGACGCATTGGTAGATTGTCGACTTTAAAGAATACTTGGCAGGGCCCTTAATGGTTTAACTCACACCATTAAGGGCTTTTGTTTTGTAGACCGTTCAAATAGTTCTACCTTTATAAGCGGATCAAAAACCCTGATCCACCAATCAAACATTAGCATATAAAAGAAAATAAAACTTTTTGTAAAAAAACGTAAAACAAACTTGTTTTATAAAAACAAAAAGTTTACTTTTGTTTCGACTTAAAACAAAATGATATTTTAAGTGCTAAATAAATTGCATAATATAAAATCACATAAATTATTGGAATAATGTCAACTAAAGATCAAGACGCAAAAAGAAAAGCCCTTCAACTGACGGTAGATCGCCTGGAGAAACAATTTGGAAAAGGTATCGTGATGAAAATGGGAGATAAACAAGTTGTTGAAGTAGAAACAATTTCTACCGGGTCACTCAGCCTCGACCTTGCACTGGGGATCAATGGTTTGCCCAAAGGGCGAATTATTGAAATTTATGGCCCGGAATCATCGGGTAAAACAACACTCGCTATCCATGCTATTGCTGAATGCCAGAAACAGGGCGGTATTGCGGCCTTCATTGATGCTGAGCATGCATTCGACCGATTTTATGCAGAGGCTTTGGGGGTTGACACTGAAAACCTTTTGATTTCTCAACCGGACAATGGTGAGCAGGCTCTGGAAATAGCCGAAAATTTAATTCGATCCGGAGCAATTGATATTATCGTTGTTGATTCCGTAGCAGCCTTGGTGCCAAGAAGTGAAATTGAAGGAGAAATGGGCGATTCCAAAATGGGACTACAAGCCAGATTAATGTCTCAGGCTATGCGTAAGTTGACGAGTACAATTGGCCAGACTGGAACTTGTTGTATTTTCATCAACCAGCTCCGGGAAAAAATCGGTGTGATGTTCGGTAACCCTGAAACAACTACCGGAGGAAACGCTTTGAAATTCTATGCTTCTATCCGATTGGATATCCGCAAAAGTGGTTCTGCGATTAAAGATAAAGAAGGTAATGTTGTAGGTAATCACGTAAAAGTGAAGGTTGTTAAAAACAAACTGGCACCCCCTTTCCGGGTAGCGGAGTTTGATATTACCTACGGAATGGGCGTTTCTAAAACGGGCGAAATTGTAGACCTTGGAGTGGATAACGATATTATTAAGAAGAGTGGAGCCTGGTATAGTTATGATGATGCCAAGATTGCTCAGGGACGTGAAGCGGCTAAACAATTCTTTGCAGATAATCCGGAAGTAGCAATGGAAGTGGAGCAAAAAATTAAAGCGAAGATCACGGGGGTACCTTATGAAGAAGATGCTTCAAAGGAAGCTGCTGAAATGGCAACTTCAAAAAATGGAAGTGAATAAGTCAAATTTTCAGGTATTTGTATTGGAAGTATAATTAAGTTCAACAAAGGTTTTGATCCAATACAAGAAAAATAAAACTGCTGTTTTTAAATTATAAAAGCCCATCTTCTAATGTCAGGATGGGCTTTTTATTCTGGAGCTTTCGTAAAAGTTATAAATCAATTTTTCTTGAGACATAGCCTTAGAAAGCTAAAAAAACAGATGCTATCCAATGAAGTAAATTAAACTATTGGAAGTAGCCTAAAAGCAAGCATTTTGCTTTTAGGCTTTAGAATAAGTTTAAAACACTTTAATAAAATTGAAATATTCTACGGTAGAGTAGATAACTGAAAAAAATAGAAAGTTGAGCAGCCTTTTCCGCTTTGAATTATATCTTTATTGTATTCATTAAAGCGAGATAACCATGCAAAACAATAAATCCAGGGTATGCATTATTGGAGCCGGATGTTCCGGGATCACAGCTATCAAAAACCTGATCCAGGCAGGACTTAAGGATATCACTTGCTACGAGCAAAATGAACAGGTAGGTGGCAACTGGATTTTTACACAAAAGGTTTCACACTCCAGCGTTTGTGAAACAACGCATATTATCAGCTCTAAAACAATGTCTGCCTACGAAGGCTATCCCATGCCGGATGATTATCCCGATTATCCCTCACACCGACAAGTCTTGCAATACTTTCAGTCTTATGCCAATAAGTTTGGACTTTTGCCCTACATTCAGTTTAATACGAGGGTTGAACAGGTTAATAAATTAGAAGAAGAACAATGGGAAATAATATTACAGGATGGTACCCGGAAAGTATATGATTATGTGCTTGTTGCTAATGGGCATCATTCCGTTCCCCGACATCCTGAATTCAAGGATCAATTTACCGGCAAGTATTTACATTCGCATGAATTTAAAAATAATAAAGGATTTGAAGGACAACGGGTCCTTGTTATCGGTGCGGGAAACTCGGCCTGTGATTGCGCCGTGGAAATTAGCCGGGTTGCCGAAAAGGTTGACATCAGTATCCGGACACCACAGCACATAATACCTAAATTTTTTCTCGGACGCCCCTCGGATACTTTTAACAACCATATGGTTTGGTTACCCCGGTTTATTCAGAAACCCTTATTGACGCTTAGCCTGAAGATTCAGGTTGGTGATTATGCCAGCTATGGCCTCGAACGACCAAAGCATAATGTCATAGAAGCACATCCAACGCTCAATTCTGAATTGCTGTACAAAATACGCCATGGCAAGATACATCCCCGAAGAGGCATCAGGAAAATAGAAGGCCGCCAGGTTTATTTTGTCAATGGGGAAGAAGCCGAATACGACACAATGGTCGCGGCTACGGGCTATCAGATTGCCACGCCATTCTTTAATAAATCTTTTCTCGACTATTCGGAAAGTGACCGGGTACCACTCTATCTGAGGATGTTTCACCCGGAGCATCCGACGATGATTTTTATTGGACTTTGTCAGCCTCAGGGTGCCATCTGGCCATTGAGTGATGCTCAATCTCAGCTTGCTGCTAATTATATTGCAGGTCGTTGGACTTTGCCAAAAAACATTAAAGATTTAGCAGAAAAGGATTCTGATCAAATCGAAAAAGAATTTCTAAATCGAAAAAGGCATACAGTAGAAGTACATTACCATCAATACCTTCGAAGTTTGAAAAAACAACTACCCCGGAATGCACCTAAATGGCCTGCATGAAAACCAAACTAGTTATCAATCACCGTTACCCTTAGAGCTTTGAGCCCCTCGGCACCTTGCAATTTTTCTAATTCAAGGGTCTCGATATTCGGAGTGATATACTTTTTTTGTACTAAATACTCCAGATATTCGAGGTATTCCAAACGATCTTTATCCTGCAAGTAAACGATAGCAACTTTTCCAGCAACGGTCAGGCGCTCTCCGGTACCTTTAATGATCGCTTTGTCAATTCGTTTTTTCAAAATTTCATAACGAACATTATACGAACCATCAACATCAAACTGCTTTTCGTCCATTCGAAAACGAATACTGAGAGAATTATTATAAACGAAGAGAAGTTGTGCCGTTTTGAGAGGGACTTTCAAAGTGGGAGATAAATGTTCCACCAATCGGGTAATCTCGCAGGCATTTACCAATTGCCAAAGACGAAAATCTTTTAAAAAGAAAGAACTAAAACCACCGTTTTTGAGAATAGAATCACCCAGATAAATATTATACTCTACACCATCTGTCTTATACTTCTCGAAAAAATGTGGGAGAATTTTCTGCATTTTTTGATCATCCTTCTCCAAAAAAGTGCTGATCGCCGAATTCAGTTGACTAACACTATGCTCGTAATCCTTCCGCTTGGCGTAGACAATATTTAATTCAGGATCGAGCATTTCCAGATAATTTTGATAAGCACCGGAAGGCAGATCAGTATAACGCGCCTTCATTTGAGCCAGTAAAGGATGAATTTCTCTGGTGAGTAACTCCACAATGACCGACTCATCACTGGAGATAAATTCTTTCTTAATCCTTTTCAGTATTAGCTCTACTTTTATAGTATAAGATTCCAGTAAGTGGAACTGCATATGTTCGTTCCACACTTTCATTAATTTTAAAACATATTTCAAATTGGAGATTAAATCTGCCTGAATCGATTTATTGCGAAGTGTTGAAGAACTGACAATATCTGCTTGTCCATAAAGAGGATAAATGTCTTTAAAGACAATCGGATCAATAGTTCCATCAAAATCTGGTAAAGATTTTTCAACTTCATACTTGGTAGCTACCTGCTCGAATTTCCATTGAACACTCGGATGAATAGAGGTAAATTGTTGCTGAATGGATAGCTGAATCATATTGGACATCGTTCTTAAATACTGATCGGATGCCATATACATCAATTCAAAAAATTCTTTCAATTGTACCAGTGTAATCGCGGTAAAAGCCATTTCTTTGGGAGCGGCAATCTCCATGATTGCACTCAATTCTTTGTTCTGATCAAGAATCGGAAGCAGAATAATACTTTTTACTCCATCCGAAAGAAGTTTGGCATTAATAGCCGAATCGGATTTAAGCTGAGTCAAATCCGAGAACAATAAAGGCTTATCCTCTTTAAATACATCAACAAAGATGCTTTGATCGCCGGTATCTCCTCGTAGTACATTCAGATCATTTAAACCCGAGAGGCTGAAAGAGTCTCCGCGGAAAAAATCATGGTACGTGACCATAATCATTCCGACCTTTAATTCTGGTAAAGCCAAATAGTTTTTAAGCTGCTGTTCCAAGAACAGCAAAAAGAACTCTGGCTTCATTTCTTCATCGGAAAGCGAAATTCTATTTTTCAAAATAGACATCGTCTCAATTCCGGTTACATCATGGAAGGTCCCTATAATAAAACCACGGAATGCAAAATTCTCCGGGGGAAATGCCTCTAGCCAGATAGATTCATCATATATATTATTGAGCAAATTGTTTATTTCTTCCTTACTAAGCTTTTTCAGTGGCTTAAGCGGAATGGCTTCTACATAGTCGGTATTGATCTCTATTTCAAAATGTTTTTCCAGGCCGGTTTTTCCATTTTTAAGCGTGACAACCTGATAGTTGAGATCTTCCATCTCTATTTCATAATAGGTCTTTAACAGAAACAGCCCGGCCCAGATAACCGAAGTAATCAGATTTTCCTGATGTTTGGAATCATCAACTTTAGTCAACCACTCACCTGAACTGAAATAGTATTTTGCTACCGGAGTATGAAAGCAGAATTTTTTTAGAAAAGGAGGAGCAACAAAACTCATTTTTTTATCCAGAAACATCGAAGGAAATAATTTCCCAAATAAAAGATCGATTTCTTTATCCCCGATACTATGTTTCTCGAACTGCTTTGCTACCGGGGCGAAACTTTCATGAAAGTTCTTAAGTAAAGGGCCAATTGCAGCCTTGGTATATTGGCATTGGCCACTGGCCATGCTGTCCAGTTTTTTAAAAAACGGCTCCACGCTCAGTTCGGATTTATAAGGTAAAGGACTCGCCTTTTCCATATATTCCATGAAAATACTGGTAGGTATATATTCCTGATTGAAAAATGTACTATTGCCGATAGGGCTTATTTCTTTATTCATATCATTTTCTTTAAAAAAGCAGAATCAAAATCCCTCAAAAAGCTTATCTATTTACAGAAACCAACGGAATTTGATAAATGTTTTAGCGCAAACTAATCTTAATATACATAATTCCTGATAAAACAAAATGGTTCAAAATCGGGAAATCTGCCAGAAAAATGGAAAAACCAGTTGAAAAAGGCTCGAAATCTACCAAAAAACGATAATTCAGGCAAGAGGGCTTGTATTGAGGCTATATTTGTATCGTACAAAGGATAAAAGAATCCTTAGTTAGAATAAAAAGAGATTAGGCTCCTGGAAGATTTTTATTTATTAAGCAAATACGGAACAACAAGACACAAGAATATACCAGTTGATTTTTAGAGTAATTCCGGGAGCCTTTTCTCAATCACTTCTCCATATACCAAGTTTCTTCTCTGTGGTAGCAACTGTTTCCTATAAATATCGTATCAAAATCTAAAACCTCCTTCTGGAAGTCAAGCATATGTATAGCTATTCGTAGACTTCATTTCTCTTAGAAATCAAAGTGCAAGCTTTATTCTTTAAAGTGCTTAAAACATACTTATAATATGAAAGGAATTATTTTTTCTGAGTTTTTGGAAATGGTCGAACGTGATTATGGTTATGAGGCCGTGGATCGAATTATATCCGAAAACGAATTGAGCTCGAATGGAGCATATACCGCTATAGGAACCTATGACCATGGCGAAATGGTAAAGTTGATAACGAGTTTGAGTAAATACTCTGGTAATTCGGTTTCCAGCCTTTTGAAGATTTTTGGGTATTATTTTTTTGATGTTTTAAAAAAGGGATACCCTCAGTTTTTAAAAGCAGCCGGGAATGCCTTCGACTTTTTGGAATCTATTGAAAATTATATCCACGTTGAAGTTCGAAAACTATACCCGGATGCAGAATTGCCAACATTCGAAACCCGTGTGCTGCCCGAAGGTACGCTGGAAATGATATACCGCAGTGAACGAAAAATGGCAGATTTTGCCGAAGCATTGATTGAAAAAAGTATAGAGTATTATCACGAGGAAGCGAAGCTTAAAAGAACAGATATAGAAGAAGATGCAAGTGTAGTGAAATTTCTTATTTTCAAAAACTGAGCGTTTATATGCAGGATGTGCAACTCTTAAAACGACGATTAGAAAGGGAAATTAGGGCCAGAAAAGAAGCCGAATCGATTCTGGAGCAAAAGGCGATGGAACTTCACCGGGCAAATGAAGCGCTGACCCGGTTGAATGAAAACCTGGAACAAAAAATCAAAGAACGAACCATAGCGCTGGAACAAACGGAGAAACGTTATCGGCAAATCATAGAATCTGCCCGGGACTTTATTTTCAGAACAGATCCGGATGGTTATTTTACCTATGTTAACCCAATTGCAAGCCAAAAACTAGGTTATAAAGAAGAAGATATAGTTGGAAGCCATTTTACGGAATTTGTATTACCTGGCTTCAAGGAAGAGTATATGGAACGCTACATTGCCTTTAGAGAGGAACAGAAGCTGGAAACTTACGAGGAGTTTCCTATTGTTGCAAAAAATGGCGATATAATCTGGATTGGTCAGCATGTCCGCTTCCTTCAACAAGATGGAATAGTAAGTGAAGCTTTAGGCGTTGCCAGAGATATTTCTGAACGAAAAGTCGCCGAAGATTCCCTGCTTACTACTCAGTCCAGACTCAAATCCCTGATTTACAATTTGCAATCTGCCGTTTTAGTAGAAGATGAAAATCGAAAGGTCGTATTGGCCAATAAACTCTTTTGCGAGCTATTTACAGCTCAATCCACGCCTCAGGAAATGGAGGGGACCGATTGCAGATTTTCGGCTATCAGGGTTAAACATCTGTTCAAAGAGCCCGATGCTTTTATTGCGAGAGTTGAAGAACTGCTGGAAAGTAAAGAACGGGTTATTGGTGAAGAAATACAGATGGCGAACGGCCTTATTCTGGAACGGGATTACATCCCGATATATGTAAAAAACCGATACCTGGGTCATCTTTGGAAATACCGGGATATTACGGAACGGCACCGGGCAGAAGAAAAGCTAAAACGCAGCGAAGAGAAATACCGGGGGATTATTGAAAATATGGAACTCGGCCTGATGGAAGTTGATAATAATCACAAAATCGTCAAAGTATATGATTGGTTTTGTGATATGACCGGCTATGCTGAGGAGGAATTGATTGGAAAAAATGCAGTGGAAATCTTTCTCCCGGAGCATTCTAAAAAACAAATGGAAGTACAACAGGCAAAACGGATACAGGGAGAAACAAGTGTATATGAAGTGCAAATTCGGAAAAAGGACGGGACACTTATCTGGGTGCTGATAAGTGGCGCACCAATTCTGGATACAGCAGGAAATGTGACCGGGTCTATTGGAATACATTATGATATTACCCATCAGAAAAAACTTCAACATGAATTAGAAAAAGCAAAACAGGTTGCGGAAGAAGCTGAGCAGGCAGAGAAATTATTTTTAGCCAGGATGAGCCATGAGATTCGTACCCCTTTGAATGCTATTATTGGTATGGCTCATTTAATCGAAAATACCGTGCTTTCAGAAGAACAGAAAGATTATATCGAGAGCCTGAAAAGTTCTTCGGATATTTTACACAAACTGATTTCTGATATATTGGATTTGTCAAAAATATCTGCTGGCGGAATGGAAATTAATGCCAGACCCTTTGATTTGCTCAGTACCATTAAATCCCTGGAAAAAACCTTTCAACATAAATTGGAAAACAGTTCGGTCGTATTTAAAACGGAGATCGATCCCGGAATTGGTACGATGATGATTGGTGATGATTTACTACTCAATCAAATCCTGCTCAACCTGATTGGAAATGCATCGAAATTTACCAGTGAAGGAGAAATTTCCCTTCAGGTTGACCTGGTGAAAAAACAGGAACAAAATTGCTGGTTCAGGTTTAGAGTAAAAGATACCGGAATTGGCATTTCTGAAAAACAGCTTCAAAATATATTTGAAAACTTCAAACAGGCCAATGGAGAAATTCATTCGAAATTTGGCGGGACAGGTCTTGGCCTTCCGATTACCAAACAATTGGTGGAGCTACAGGGCGGAAGCATTAATGTACAGAGTAAACTTGGCGTAGGGACAACCTTTAGCGTTCAGCTTCAATACAAGGATAGTGGTGAAGCAATTCCCGATAAAAAAACGGCCTCGATTTTTGAACAGGAAGCTGTCGAATTCGATGAAATGAAAATTCTGGTAGTTGAAGATAATTTTATGAATCGAAAATATATTGCGGCACTTTTGGAAAAATGGGAGATAGCATTTGAGATAGCAACGGACGGTTTTGAAGCTTTAAAAATGGTCGAGAATACCCAATACGATCTCATTTTTATGGATATTTCAATGCCTAAAATGAATGGCTACGATACGACAATCCGGATTAGAAATACCCGAAATCCAAATCAAAACATTCCGGTTATTGCACTTACTGCCTCTGCTATGATTTCCAAAAAAGATAAAGCTTACGAGGTCGGAATGTCTGATTATCTGGCCAAACCGTTTAAACCTCATCAGCTCAGAGAACTGATTCAAAAATATGCTCCCCAGAAAGATTCAGAGCAAACGGAAGGGGAGCAGACCGATAATTTTGTTTTTGACAAACAATTGGATACCGTCCATTTGGAACGTCTTTACCGGGGTGATCTTCAATATGCTTCTATCATGTTTCAAACCTTTTTGGATTATACGATGGTTGAATACGAAAATATGGCGGATGTTTTCGAACAGGGCGACTTTTCTAACCTTCAACAATTGGCGCATAAATTGAAACCTAATTTTTCACTGGTGGGATTAACCGGTTTGGAAAAGAAGATGCTTGAATTAGAAAAAATAGCGGGTAGTGATGCAGATAAACCAGAAGTCGAAAATCTTTTAAAAATAATCGACCAATCTGTCAGGCGCTATAAACCCTTAATTAAAAACGAATTGGAAAAAATGAAAGTATTGCTATGATGTTGAACTGTATGATTATAGACGATGATATAATGGCGCGCAAATCGCTGGAGCATTTATGTCAAAAAGCAGATGGCTTGAATATCGTGAGCATGTTTGATAATGCTCAACAAGGGCTGGATTTTCTTTTGAAGGATTCGGTTGATTTAATTTTTTTGGATATTGAAATGCCGGATATTACAGGTCTGGAGTTTATCGAACAGGCAAGGGCACTTCCGCAGGTGATTTTTACGACTTCTAATACAGATTATGCCTATGATGCCTTTGAATATCAAGTGACCGATTTTTTAAAAAAACCAATCACCCTCCCGCGTTTTACTCTTGCCGTGGACAAAGCTAAAGAAATTCAAAAACAGAATAATGAATACAAAGCCAACGCCCGGGAAGTTTATATCAAGGAAAGTGGCCGATATACCCGGCTGGCCTATGATGAAATACTCTATTTTGAAAATATGGGCGATTATATCAAGGTTCAGACCAGGGAGCAGGGCTATGTTATACATGGAACCCTTAAAGCGATTGAAACAAAACTGAAAAGCGGAGAGTTTTTGAAAGTACACCGGTCTTTTATAGTCAATCTTAAACAGATAAAAGACATAGAGGATAATTCCCTGGTCATTGATAAAAAAGTTATTCCCATTAGCCGGGCAAACAAGCCGGTACTAATGGGAAAGATTAACCTTCTTTAAATAGTTTGTGTGAGACTGATGAGTTACATCTTTGTGTTTATTAATACGGTCGGGTCGAGACCTGTTTATATTCAAGAATATTTATTGAAAGAGGAATAAAAAGCCTGCAACTTTCAGTTGAAAATTGCAGACTTAATCTAAATATACTTTCAACAAATCTTTTTGGCTGTAATCAAGAGTTCAAAGCTATCATAATTACTAAATCAGTTTCTTTGAAAAACTTGTTTGTTATCACTAACAAAAACCTGCTCTCTCATTAATTACACTGTAAAGATGCAGCAAAAACAGGCTCAAAGGCCCAGAATTCTATGTTTTGCAGCTTTCTTTCGGAGAATGGTCGTATTTGGCCGTTTTTTAGAAAAGGGATTAAAATAATAAGGCCGCTATTCTGTAACAGAATAGCGGCCTTATTATCGAGCTTTATAAAAGGGGAAACCTAGCGAATTAACGTTACATCCCCATGATTGTCCTTATCCATATCTTCATTAGTCAATTCAACCCCTAAATCATTAACGCCCTTTACGGTATAAATATAAACATCCGATGCGCCGGGATTGTCATTCACTGTTCCGTCCCATCCTTCAAAAGGGTTATTGGTTTCAAAAACCTTCTCCCCCCAGCGGGAGTAAACAATGAATTCATACTCTATCAACTCTGAAGGATCAAAGGCAAAGAGCGGAATGAATTCTTCGGAAAGATTATCCCCGTTCGGACTAAATATGTTTGGAATTTGATAAACAATCGGACAAAGGATATCTAAAGAGGTAGAATCTGTACCACAAAAGTCGCTTACCGTTACACTATAAGGCCCCTGAGCTATAACGGTTATGGTAGGTTCAATAGCTCCGGTTGACCAGGTATAAGAAGTTGCCGGAGAACTTACATTGGCCGTAAGTTCTTCCTCTCCGTCTTCACAGAAAGTATCGTCGCGAAGAATCTCTACCGTGATTTGGGTCGGTGAAACATCTATATTTGCCGATCCGTCTTCACAAAAATTAGAAGAGGTCGTTATAGAGTAATTACCTAAGGCATTTACGGTAATATCCGGAGTCTCTTCACCCGTGGACCACAAATAACCATCAACCTCATAGGAAGTCGTTACACTTAATTCTTCCTGTCCGGTTGCACAAAAAGTATTACTAGGATTAATAGTGACCTCCGGGGGAGAAGGGTCGAAGACTACATTAATGATGGCTGAATCCGATCCGCAGGTATTGCTTACCGTTACACTATAGGCTTGCTCTGTGTCCACATCGATTGAGTTCACTTGCATCTCACCCGTGGACCAATCAATATTATCCGAATCTGTAGGTGATGCATTAACGGTGCCGATACCGGTTGAACAATAATTGCCTTGTGAAAAGTCCAGGGCTACTGTTGGTAGTGGCAGTTCATCAATCGTCGTATTGGCACAGAGCTGATAACAATAATCTACGCCGATAGTTACTGTGACCATATACTCATCGGTTTCTGTAACGACAATGGTTGGTGTAGTTTCGCCGGTACTCCATTCATAAGCAATTGCCCCGTCCGTAGTAGCGTCCAGAGTATCGCTGAATATTTCATCCGGGCAATAGGGGCCAAAAGTTTCCAGCTCCAGTGTTACAAGGTTAAAACCATTATAATTAAGCGTATCTACTACCGTAACATCTCTGGCATCAGAAAGGTCAGAAGTAAGCAGAAGCAGGGTGTCAATCGTCACCATGGTCGGGAAGGCCAATTGCCCGTCAATGATTGAATCACAGATCGTCTGTCCGTTCTCATCGGTTTTGATCAAATAAGGTCCGACCTGCTCATCATTTTCGTCACTGGAGGTCAGATAAATAAATCCACCCATTGGAGACTCTCTCAGACCATTGGCGAAAGGAGATTGTCTGGTAGCGGCTTTATATCGGCGTTTCCAGGTAATATCGCCATTCATATCAATTTTCAACATAAATGCAAAGATGTCTCCGGAAGTAATGCCTCTAAGCGTACCGCTGACGACTGCTTCTCCATCGTTGGCAATAATAATGTTATTGACGAGGATAGTATCCGAAGTCAAAAAATCAATATTTCTTACCCATTGCGGATTTCCGAAAGTATCTGTTTTGATAAGCAAACCGGGATGTGACGGCAGGGCTGGGTTTACTTTACTGGCACCAATAAGATAACCACCATCAGGTGTTGGTGCGATGGAGGAACCTTGTTCATCCAGATTGCCTTCTCCGTATTCCCGGCTCCATTCGATATTCCCGAGGCTATCCGTCTTGACGACGAAAACATCTCTACTTGTTCCGTCAAAGGTCCAGCCGGTTACGATCGCTCCGGAGTCCTGAGTCATTTTTACTTTGGTAGTATTTAAAACATTGGCTTCCGACCGGGCATAACTTTTTCCCCAGACCAGGTTTCCGGCAGCATCTGTTTGACTAAGATAAACCTCTTGCATAGTAGCATCAGCAGCGTAAACATCTCCGGCCAGCAAAAAACCACCTTGGTAAGCAGGATCAACCGAAGCATCACCGATAATAGTAGGCATTTCCATATCATCTCTACCAAAACCACGTGTCCAGGCAACATCTCCCTGGGAGCTGGCCTTTAAAAGTATTTTATTAACGGATGAAGTGTCGAGGACCCCGCTAATCACAAAACTGTCACCCTCCAATAAGGTTATAGACCCATCGGGAATTACTTTTTGTTCAAAATCATAATCTTTACTCCAGGCAAAGTTCCCCTTTTCGTCAAATTTTGAAACGGTATAATATTCAAAACGTGTAGAATCGACTGGTCTTGCTGCGGAAAGAAATAAGTACCCATTATCCGAAGTTTGTACAACATCGATCGCTGCATTCTGTCTTTCACTTCTGAATAAACGTTCTATTTGTTCCTGTGCCATGCTAGCACTTCCAGCCATTAAAAAAATTAGGCTTAGAAGAATTCGGGATTTAGTAGACATTGTTTGCTATGCTTTGATGATTTTAGAATTATTAAAAATACAGTACAGGCTGTATACTGAAAAATCGGGTTTATTGGATTCGACAGCCGTATTAATAACCAAAGTTATTAAACATTTGTTGAATCTGTCTTTTGACAAAGATAAATCAACATTTTGGTCTTTGCTTATCAACAGGTCGAATGATCGTGAATTTGTTTACCACGCATCAAATTTAAGGCGGTACAATTTCTTAATGGTTTCAGAGAAGTCTTTTATTGTATTACTTTTATATACGAAAAACCACCCCAAAAGGTTGGCATCGAGAGATCAGAATGCATTTAAAACATGCTTTCCTTAGTTTATATTTTGTTATCGGGTGAAAATATTGTCAAACAGATATCAAAATGCTTGGTTCATGAATTTTAAAGATCATAGCGCTTTATATAAATTTGAATGACTTTTATGAGTGAAACAGTTTAAAAATAGCTTTAAATGCTTGGAATTCAAGAAAAAGCGACAATGTTGAATTTCAATGACTTGCAAAAAACCATCTATTTGTTTTTAAACGATTTCGATAAAAACAACGAACATGAAAAACCTATTTGCTAAAGTATTTTATCTGATCTTCTTTCTGTTTTTTGTGGTGAATTCGCTCTTGGCACAGGTACAAAAAGCTCCGCAGAGACAGGAAGGAGAAGGCCCTTTTTCACAGCTCATTATAAGAGGTATTACCCTGATCAATGGAAATGGCGCCCCACCTCGGGGGCCGATAGATATTGTTGTTGAAAATAACAAAATAGCAAAAATAGCGGTAGTTGGGAATCCAGGCATTGCAATTGATGCAGAGAAACGCCCCAAATTGAAAGCCGGAGGGAAAGAATTAAACTGTGAAGGGATGTACCTCTTACCGGGTTTCATAGATATGCATGGCCATATCGGAGGAAAGGCGCAGGGGGCAGATGCCGAATATGTTTTCAAACTGTGGATGGGGCATGGGATCACAACCATTCGCGATCCGGCTTGTGGCAATGGACTCGATTGGGTGCTTGAACATAAAGAAAAAAGCCAGAAGAACACGATTACTGCTCCCAGAATTCAGGCCTATACCGTGTTTGGACAGGGGCGTTATGATCGGATTGCAACAACTGAAGAAGCTCGCCAATGGGTAAGAGAGAATGCTAAAAAAGGCGCGGATGGGGTTAAGTTTTTTGGAGCGCCGCCGGAAATTATGGCTGCTGCCCTTGACGAAAATAAAAAATTGGAACTAAGGTCGGCCTGTCACCATGCTCAGATGGATGTTGCCCGTTGGAATGTACTCCATTCAGCTCGCGCCGGACTGACGACAATGGAACATTGGTATGGACTTCCGGAAGCTTTATTCGATAATCGGACCGTGCAGGATTATCCACTGGATTATAATTATCAAAATGAACAACATCGCTTTAAAGAAGCGGGAAGACTCTGGCAACAGGCTGCTGTTCCATACTCTGAGCATTGGAATAAAGTCATGAATGAATTATTACAGCTGGATTTTACGATTGACCCTACTTTTAATATTTATGAAGCCAACCGGGATTTGATGCGTGCCCGTAGAGCGGAATGGCACGAAGAATATACTATGCCATCACTCTGGCAATTTTATATGCCCAGCAAAATTTCACACGGCTCGTATTGGCATTATTGGGGGACAGAAGAAGAGGTTGACTGGCGCAAAAATTATCAATTATGGATGACGTTTATAAATGAATATAAAAATCGTGGAGGACGCATAACAGCGGGCTCGGACTCCGGATTTATTTTTCAGTTGTACGGCTTTGCCTATGTTCGGGAACTAGAGCTTTTACGCGAAGCAGGTTTTCATCCTTTGGAGGTAATTAGGTCAGCAACACTTAATGGAGCGGAAGCTCTGGGGATGGATCAGCTCATTGGAACGGTAGAAGTTGGTAAGCTGGCGGACTTTGTGATCATTGAAGAAAATCCGTTAAAAAATTTAAAAGTACTTTACGGCACCGGAACCATAAAACTTACAGGTGATAATGAAATCGTAAGGGTCGGAGGCGTAAAATATACGATTAAAGACGGGATAGTTTACGATGCCAAACAATTACTCGAAGATGTTAAAGCAATGGTCAGGGCCAGTAAAACCAAAGACGACTTTGAGATTAAGCAACCGGGACTTGATAAGAAGTTCTAAAAACAACAAAATGAAAAAGGCATTAACGCTGAGCTTTATTATTTTTCTGGGCTTTTCCTGTGGTACGGAGCAGTCCTCAAAGCCTGAAAAGCCTAAAACAAACTTTCCTGAGGTTTTTGAAAAAGTACTGGATGCTCACGGAGGTCAGGCAACCTGGGATGCCATGAATACCTTGTCCTATACCCGTGGGAACGCTGCGAATGCGGAAAAGCATACCATTGATCTCAAGACCCGAAAATCTTTAATCGAGGTTGAAAATAAGTATCAACTTGGTTTCAACGGAACAGATGTTTGGGTCGGGCCGCACCGGGATTCTTTTCCCGGAAAATCCCCCCGGTTTATGCACAATCTGCATTTTTACTTTGTCGCCATCCCCTTTGTGTTTACAGACCCGGGGATAAATATAAAAGATGGGGGTATCGTAGAAATTGAAGGCGGGAAACGTCATCTGATCAACATAAGTTTTGAGGCCAACGTTGGAGACACTCCTGAGGATAAATATAATATGTACATCGATCCAGCCACGAATAAGATAGACTTCATAACCTATTCTGTTACCTATTTCGATAAATCACGTGCCAATCAGCTCTATGCTTTGCAATATGACTGGATTGATGCCAATGGCCTGCTCGCACCGGCGGCTTATAAGGGATATAAATGGGAAAAGGAAGCATTCGGTGAGCAGCGCTACGAATCCGTTTTTTCAAATGTATCCTATAAAAAAGAAAAACAGCCGGATCATTTTTATGCAGTACCCGCTGGAGCTTTCATTGATAAATGATACTTAATTGAGCCATTAACCAGAAATGGATCAATATTGCGTATTTCTTTGTAACTTCTTACTTGATATTTGATTTTCGTTTGCAACCTATTGGGCAAAACTAATTCCTGCCAGGCTTGCTCGTCGTGCAGCATCTTGTTATCTTGTTTTGCAGCATTATGTAGTCAATGATAAAGAAAATCCTTTTTTTATGTCTGGGGCTTGGATGGATCATCCCGGGCCGGGGGCAATGTGATTTCCCCTTACCTCCGGCAAACACCTGCCAGAATGCTCCTTTACTATGTGACCTGGACGGTTATTGTTCTAATAATGGCAATGCTCAAAATTCCGGAACACCAAATGCTTTTTGTGGCATAGTAGAAAATAATAATTGGATTGCTTTTATTGCCGGATCAGTCAGTTTTGAATTAGAGATTATAGTATTTAATTGCAACCAAAGTTCCGGACTCCAGGCACAGTTTTTTGCCACGAATGATTGTCAGAATTTCACAGCAGTTTCCAACTGTCTTGATCCGGTTATTGGCAGTGCCAATATCACCGCTTCGGGGCTTACGATCGGAGAAACCTATTACCTGATGATGGATGGGAAAGGTGGAGATGTTTGTGATTATGAATACAATCTCATTTCCGGGGACATTCTTTCTCCTGCCGAAGCTATTATTGAAAGCCTTGATTATCTCTGTGAAGGAAGTGAAATCATTCTGGATGGCTCCGCTTCCGGAAGTGGAACAGGTTTGAGCTATGAGTGGTCAACTCAAAATGGTGAGATCATAGGAGACCCGGGAGAGCCACTTGTTTCGACAAGTACTCCCGGCACGTATCAGCTACTTGTAATCGATGAAGGAGGCTGCCGGGATTCTGTGGCAGTAAACCTTGTCAGCTCGCCACTCCCTCAGGTACAAATTGCCGAACCGGAGATTCTCGATTGTCTGTCGAATACCAGTATTAGTCTTTTGGGCAATGAAACCTCCGGAATGGCTCCGGTTAGTTATGAATGGTCAACTCAGGATGGCAATATAATTTCTGGAACAAATACGCCAATGCCGCTTGTTGATGCCCCCGGACTGTATACGCTTATAATCACAAATGATGTTAGCGGCTGTACAGGAGAAGCTGAAGTGGAAGTACTAGCCAGCCTTGAAACGCCTGTTGCGAATGCAGGATTGGATCAGGAAATTAACTGTTTGAATTTCACAGTCATGCTTGATGGCTCCGGCTCATCAAATGGAAATACCTTTACCTATCTTTGGACTACAGTCGATGGAAATCTGATCTCCGGAGCAAATACCCGACAGGCAATGGCAGATCGTCCCGGAACCTACACATTATTGGTGACCAATACCTTTAATGGTTGTACAGATGAGGATCAGGTTCAGGTAATTGATAATCCGGCAGAACCGGAGAATGCATTATTAAGGCTCAGAAATCCTTGCTTTGGGACCAGTTTTGGAAGTATTGTTGTTGATAGTGTGTTGGGAGGAACACCATCCTATTTATTTGCGATAGATAGTAGTGCATGGACTGCCCAAAATTCCTTTACTGATTTATTTCCGGGAACCTATCAATTGAAAATACAGGATGCGACAGGTTGTGAATGGGATACTACACTTTTAATTGTTTCTCAACCAGAGCTGCTTATTGACCTGGGAGAAGATGAAGAAATACAATTAGGTTGTGCCCTTGAGCTTGAGGTACAAATCAATTTTCCGCCAGAACAGATTGATACAATTATCTGGACTCCTGAACAAAATTGTCCGGGCTGTTTTATACAAATAGATACCTTATTAAATACACAAGCCTATTCCGTACAGGTAATTGATAAAAATGGTTGTACGAAAACAGATCGAAAAGTCGTTTCTGTTAGGAAAGAAAGATTGGTATATATTCCCAATGTTTTCAGCCCGAATGGAGACGGCTTCAACGACATTTTTCGGGTATATATTGGTAAAGGGGTTAAAAAAGTGAAAAATTTCAGCCTTTTCAATCGTTGGGGGGCGGTGTTATACGAAGCAAGAGATTTTTATCCGGATCAAAGCACGAGTTGGGACGGACGAATGAACGGCCAGGAATCACCCAATGGAATATATGTTTACTATTTTGAAATAGAGTTTATTGATGGTCATACGGAGCTTTATCGGGGGGATGTACTATTAATTCGCTAATCCTTCTTTTTACACGTCTTTAACAAAGCTTTAAAGGTATCTTTGCCGGCTAGGTACTATTTTTGAAATTAGATTAAAAAAATATTTTCAATGAAAAAATTACTAACATTAATATTATGTGTTGCAGTGGTCAATTGCATGTCCGCACAATTTTTAGATAAGGTAAACAAGGCGGCCAAAAAAGCTGAATCCAAGCTCAAAGGCGATGGTATTGGACTGTCTCAGGAAGAAGTTGGGAAAGGTTTAAAAGAAGCATTGAATGTCGGGGTGGGTAAAGCGGTTGATTTTTTGTCAGCGGAAGATGGTTATCTGAAAAGTATTTATAAAATTCCCATTCCACCGGAAGCACAAAAAGTTTTTAAAAAGGTAAAGGTTGTGCCAGGTTTTGAAGATGCCGAGGATAAAATGGTTGTATTACTTAACCGGGCTGCAGAAGATGCTGCAAAAAAGGCAAAACCCATTTTTGTTGGTGCAATCAGGCAAATGACTTTCAAAGACGCGATGAATATTCTGATGGGAGAACAAGATGCCGCCACCCGTTATTTGGAAAAAACGACTTCAAAACCTTTATTCAATGAATTTATGCCGGTTATACAGAATTCACTCGACGAAGTGAATGCTCGTTCTTACTGGAAAAGCGTTGTAAAAGCCTATAATAAAATTCCATTGGTTAAAAAAGTGGACCCCGAACTGGATCGCTATGTGACCAATAAAGCGCTGGACGGGATGTTTGGTCTTATTGAAAAGAAAGAAGAGGATATTCGTCAGAACCAGTCTTCCAGATCGTCGAATTTATTGAAAAAAGTATTTGCGAAGCAGGATAAAAACTAGCAGTATTGTAGAATACCAAGAATTTCGTCAATTAATAATGAAAAATAAAACCCTGGTTTTCCAAAAGAAGATCGGGGTTTTATTTTTTATAGAAAATTAAGCTAAAATTTGTATTATAGCTTTTTTTAAATGTTTTACTCCCTGAAATAGTCGATGAAAACCATACAAATATTTTTAGCCTCTTCTGCGGAATTAGTCGAAGATCGCCGGGCCTTCGAAATTTTTCTTAATCGACGGAATAAAGATTTAGTTAAGGAAAAAATATTTTTAGAATTAGTGATCTGGGAAGATTTTCTGGATGCGATGGCCAAGACCCGCTTACAGGATGAGTATAATGAAGCATTAAAAAAGAGTGATATTTTCGTAATGTTGTTTTCTACAAAAGTGGGAAAATATACTAGAGAAGAATTCGATACAGCCTATCGGGAATTTCAACAAAATGGCACACCATTAATTTATACCTACTTCAAGAATGCGCCTTCAGATACAGAGCGCCAGGAAAGCCTGGATGAGTTTAAACAGCACCTGAATGAGCTGGAACATTTTTATGTACCATATAAAAATATTGAAGGCTTGCAACTTCATTTTATGGAACAACTGGAAAAGCTGCACCGAAAAGGCTTTTTAAATGGAAAAAACGTACAGGATATTGCAATAATCGATGTTGCCAAAAATAAATTAGCCAGCGGCATGGATGTCGATAAGATTTTAAATGTTCACCTGGATGAACTGATTGCACTTTCCGAAAAAAGGGCGAACGAATTGCGAGAGCTGAAAAACCGCAGTAAGAATCTAGCCAGAGAAGAACGAATGAATATTATTAGTAGTAGTGATGCATCAGTTGCCCGATCAAAAATTAATATGTTTTTTTTAGAATTACTGGATGTTATTAAGGAAGATGTTGGCTTATAGCTAATCATTAACAATCCTGTGACGCACGGAAATTAAATTCTTCCTTATTTTTGCAGCAAAAAAAATATTATGAAGAGTATAAAGTATTTCTTACTTCTTTTGTCAGCCTTGAATTTTCAATTTAGCTATGCACAATCTGCTGAAACGATACAGAATTTACAGATTGATGTGGTTTACCTTGCTTCGGATTTGCTAATGGGGCGGGAAACCGGAACCAAAGGAGAAGAAATGGCAGCAAGCTATATTGCTCATCGCTTTGAAGAGATTGGTTTGCAGCCAATGGGGGACGAGAAAACCTGGTATCACCACTTCGATTTCAAATACATGAGTAATCCGCATGGAAATCCTGAAGAAGCGGAAAAACGCAAAGGGAAGAATGTTGTTGCTTTTCTTGATAATGGTGCTGCAAATACCGTGGTAATTGGCGGGCATTATGATCATCTGGGAATGGGACATTTTGGCTCACGGCACGTAGGCGAACCGGATATTCACAATGGTGCGGACGATAATGCCAGTGGTATTGCCGCAATGCTTTACATTGCCGAAGCTTTGAAAAACAGCAAGTTTAAAAATAACAACTATTTATTTATAGCCTTTTCCGGTGAAGAATTGGGCCTCTACGGCTCAAAGAATTATGTCAATCGACCAACCCTTTCTCTTGAAAAAATGAACTACCTGATCAATATGGATATGATCGGTCGTCTTAATGAGGAAAAAGTATTAGCCGTAAACGGGACAGGCACCTCTCCTGTGTGGAGACCTTTACTTGAAAAACTTGAGGTTGCAGGCATTAAACCTAAAATGCACGACAGTGGAATTGGCCCTTCTGACCATACCTCATTTTATAATGAAGGCATTCCTGTATTACACTTTTTCTCTGGACAACATACCGATTATCATAAGCCGGAAGATGATAGCCATCTGGTAAATTATCAGGGGATTTACGAAATTTCCGAATTCATTTTGGCCATTATTGAAAACCTTGACGCTGAAGGGAAATTGACTTTTTCAAAAACAAAAGATGAAAGCCAGGATAGAAAAGTGGCTTCTTTTAAAGTAACCCTTGGCGTAATGCCTGATTATGTTTATGATGGAAAAGGGATGAGGATTGATGGAGTCTTAGATGACCGGCCTGCGCAGAAAGCCAAGCTGGAAAAAGGAGATGTCATAATCAAAATGGGCGATCTCGAAGTAAAGGATATTTACGATTATATGAAAGGGCTTAGCCAATTCAAAAAAGGAGATACTACCACGGTTGTTGTAAAGCGAGGGGAAAAAGAGTTGAAACGCGAAGTTACTTTCTAAGCCCCGGGAAACAAAAAATAGCGAAAAAGAGTAGAGAGAAATGAGAAAACTAATTTTGTTTTTTGCCCTCTGCCTTGGTTTATATTCTGAGGTTAATAGCCAGGCATTGACCGATACGACGATTATGATGACCGCATTTTGGGAAATTGGAGATCAGGTCGTTTATGAGTTTAGGCAAACGGTAGACAAGTTTAGCAAAAACGAAGAAACACTGGAAGAAAGTACCTACGAAGTACAGGTCAATATTGTCGACTCGACCGAAAATCAATACCTTATAGAATGGAGATATACAAATGAGCAGAGTAACAGAAAGGTTTCCGAACTGGAGAAAGAGCTGTTGAAATTATGCCAGGATATTCCGATTCGCTTTAGCACAGATGAGTTTGGAAGTTTTAAGCGAATCGATAATTGGGAAGAAATGAAGGAAATTTTGGAGACAGCAGTTGGCAGCTGGCTGACTGACAAAAAAGAACTGCCGGACTCTGTTAAGGTGAATTTTCAAAATATGATGGAAGGACTTTTTCAAACATCGGCTCAGGCCAGTTACTGGGCCAATGATATTCGGTTTTTCCATGCTTTGTATGGGATCAACCTCCCCCGGAAAGAACCGCTTACAGGGATAAAACTATACACCAACCCTTTCATCAAAGAGACAATGCCCGGATATCAAAAAATAAAGGTAGTAGCGGTTGATGAGGAAAACTATATCGCACGGATCAAAATGGAATCGGGTATCGACGGCGCGGAAGCAAAAAAATTAATGATCGATTTTGTCGAAAAGAATTTTGAAAAACTAGGCTTGCAAAGCAAAGATGAAATCAATCCGGAAGATATTCCTGAATTCTCCACTACAGAAGAAATCAACTGTGTTTATGAGATTACCACGGGTTATATCCTCAAAGGGACCTATGTCAAGCTTGTCAAAGTTGATGATGATTATAAGCGTACTACATATGAGTATAAATTGAGGAAGTAGTAGACTAGGTACAGCAAGCAATTATTTATATGCTACATGTTTGTAGTACTTCGGGCGGCTATCCAAGCGTACATGTAACCAGTATGCACCAAGTCCTGAAGTACTCAACCATATGGGAGCACTGCCGATAATCTCTTTATATTGCAAACCCACCGATCGCCAGAATGCGTCAATCTGTTGTGGCGGAGCGTTTCTGGTAAAACTGCCTAAATGTGTATAAGTTTCATTTATCCTTAGTGGACAAGGAGCGATTAACTTAGCATCTTTGCCTAAATTCATAAACGTTACGACAGGAAGATTGCTTTTA
Source organism: Saprospiraceae bacterium (assembly GCA_028280415.1). Classification (GTDB taxonomy): domain Bacteria; phylum Bacteroidota; class Bacteroidia; order Chitinophagales; family Saprospiraceae; genus JAHDHW01. The sequence continues at coordinate 222,314 of JANQLV010000023.1, read as the reverse complement.
AAATGCGGTTTAAAAGCATTCGGGTTTGCTTGAACTGTATATAGCGTATTGCTTTTTACCAGGACAAATTCGTAAGGTACATCCAGTAGCTCAGCAGTAATTGGAGGGTGCTCCCAAAAAAATGCTGAAAACGGTTGCGATGCCAGTAGCTCATTATAAAACCGCCGGAATACAGGATCATCTATCCACAAATTGATAAGCGTTCCAACTGATAGCGCTTGTCCATAAGCAGTTATTTTAAATTGAACAATATAGTCTTCTTCGAGCATCCTGGAGTTTACCGACCACATATGATTGTCTGATATAATTATTTCTTAGTTAAATCTGATCTGTATTCGTCATTGCTGAATATAGTTTAATTACTTCTAAACCTATGCATAAAGATAAAAAAGAGAATAAATTTTATGTTTTATTTAAAAAATTTTACCTTTAAGATAAAAATGAAGACTAAGAAGTCATTGCGTTGGGCTTTGTGGGTATACAAAGTGATCAACATATTGGTCCTGGTGCTTTTCGGATTATTCTTTTTGATGCTTGTCTATAGCTTCATTCAACCGAACTTCTTTCAAATGCTTATTGTGAATGATGCTTTTGAAGCGGGTTTCGGGATTGGAAATTTTCGATTTTGCACGAGCTGTACCAATCCGGATAATCTGTACTTGAGTGATCTCGGCATCGCAATGAAACTCTGGCTTATGTTAAGGGGACTTATATTCTTTGTACTAATCTTTTTAGTGTTAAAAACAGTAAAGAAAATTCTGCGATCCATTGAATCGCTGTCTACTTTTTATAAGGGGAATATCGAAAGTTTCAGAGTCCTTGCTAAATATGGTTTTTGGATTAGCCTTTTGAGTGCATTTAATTTTTTTGTACAGGGAGAAACCTCTGTTATAAACTTTACGATTCCTTTCGGCAGTATCGCCTTTGCGCTTACCTGTTTGGTTCTGTCAGATGTATTTAAGGAAGGCCAATTATTATTGGAGGATAATAAATCTATCGTATGAAAATTGTTATCCACCTTGATGTCATGCTCGCCAAGCGAAAAATGAAACTGAATACCCTTTCGGAAAAAGTCGGTATCTCTGTAACGAACTTATCATTACTAAAAACGGGGAAGGCAAAAGGTGTTCGTTTCTCCACTTTAGCTGCAATTTGCGAGGCTTTGGATTGCGAACCCGGAGATATTATTTCGATAGAAAAGGAATAAGCTTTTATAAAATATTTCTGCTATGTTGAACACGATTTTTTCTGCTTTTCTGCAGCTTTTAATTTTCTCTTTGATCCCATTTATTGTTTATTTAATTAAAAAGAAAAGAGCTTCTGGTTTTTTTGAATATATAGGATTGAAAAAGTCGAATGCCAGAGCTAATCTTTACGCGGTTCTTTTAGTACTGTTTTCCGTAACGCCTTTGGTACTCTTGATTTTGTTAAACAAGGAGTTCCAGATGATCATGACCAATCCCCAAAGTGTCTCCGGAGCGCTGAAGCACAATGGAAACAGTATAGAGACAGTAATTATGATTTTAATCACAGCCGTCTTTAAAACGGCAATGGCTGAGGAAATCATTTTCAGAGGGTTTTTAGCTAAAAGATTAATTGCTATATCTAATTTTCAAATTGGTAACTGGGTACACTCCATCATCTTCGGATTTCTTCACGCTTTTTTATTTTATCAGGTAACAACTAATTCACTATTCCTTTTAGTCATATTTCTGTTTCCGACGATCACCTCTTATTTCAAAGTGTATTTGAATGAAAAGTTAGCTGATGGAAGCATTATTCCAGGCTGGATTGCGCATAGTTTAGCAAATATCATATCTTATAGCCTGGTCGTATTTTATTTATAAAAATGGGAAAAATAATTAGCAGAAAACTTGAAATTAAAAAGCATACAGATGCATGCCTTGATGTTTATCGCGAACAAGGGGTGAGCGCTTTTATAAAAACCTTTAATACTCAAGTGCTGCAAAATAAAGTTAAATTTCCAATGCTGGAGTACAGTGGAAAACTACTCTACGAAAGTATCCCTCCCGAAGAACAATTAGAAATCTGTGATCGAATAGAAAGATTAAAAACCATTGGAGGAAATGTAATCATCGGGATTATTTTACAGCTAAGGCTGAGAGACTATTTTGAACAATCTCTGGAAAAAGCTACCGAATATATCTCACAAGCGGATGCCTGGTATGTTTGTGATATCATTGGTGAAAGGGTTTTTGGGTTCGCTTTATTGCACCATAGTTTGGAAACAATACCCGAAATAAAGAAACGGTCCGGGCATTTGAATAATTGGCTGCTTAGGTCCTTAGGAGCAGGTATTCATTATGCGATCAAAAAGGGGCTTGATAAAAAATCCGTCAAAATACTGTTCCGGATTTTACTTTCGAAGGCCAATACAAGGGATAAAGAAATTCGACAAGGAATTGGCTGGGCCGCCAAGACAACGGCTAAGTTTCATCCGGAGATCATTGCCCATTTTGCAGCAAAAATAAATGATGACGATATTGTCGACAACTGGTTTCGAAGAAAAATTGATATTGGCTTAAAGAGGAATCAATTATACAAGTAGAATCCGGGACAGGAAGTACGGAAACTTTTGTTTTGGAACTTGAATTAAACAACCATATGCCCAGAGAAATTGAGGTCAGGTCGGTACTAAATAAAACAAAAAAGCGAGATAGCTGGTTTTTGGATGATTATACCTTTAATCCATATAGTAGTTGCTCATTTAATTGCTTGTATTGTTATATTCGGGGTAGTAAATATGGTGCAAATCTCGAAACTAGTCTTTCCGTCAAAACGAATGCCATCGAAATCCTGGACAGGCAATTATATAACCGGGCGAAAAATGGGCAATACGGAATTATTGTGCTCTCATCGGCGACAGACCCCTATCTGCAAATTGAGAAAAAGTATGAGTTAACCAGAAGAGCCCTGGAGCTTATTTTAAAATACAAATTTCCTGTTCATATCATCACTAAATCCAATCTGATCCTGAGGGATTTTGATTTATTAAAAGAAATTGAACAAACCGCAATTCTACCACAGGATTTAGAGTCGCTGGACAGAGGACTTATTATTAGTTTTTCTTTTTCTACCATTCAGGATCACATTGCGAAAATCTTTGAACCCGGAGCTACTCCGCCAAGCCTGCGCTTGCAAACAATGGAAAAAGCAACAGCAGCCGGTTTTTTGACTGGTGTAAGTATGATGCCTTTATTGCCTTATATATCTGATACGAGCGAACAGCTACATGCTATGTTTTCTATTTTTAAAGATAAAAAGGTCGATTACGTTTTGCCTGCCACCATTACTTTGTTCGGCAAGGGAAGAGCAGATAGCAAAGTACTGGTTTTTAATGCTATTCAAAAACATTTTCCGGAGCTGATCGAAAAATATAAGCGATTCTTTTCCGGGAGTAACGAGCTCCCTTTTTATTATAGAAATGCCTTTTACAAAAAGATGAAAGAGCTTGCACAGGAGTACGCCCTTCCTGACAATATCGTGGAAGCGGCGATCCATAAAAAGACAAAACACTAATCCAGACGACTGTAGAAACGAATCAGATTTTCAATATGCTTAGCTGGTTCCAGGCCCAGCTTTTCACAACCCATATATATTATTTCCCGGTCGATCTTCGCAGCGAAAGCTTTTGACTTCAGACGTTTTTTAATCGAACTTACCTTCATTTTACCATAAGGAATCGGGTTAATTTTTTGATAAGCGTAGAAAATACCACTGATCTCATCGCAGGCAATTAAAGCTGCTGCCAGAGTACTCTCTGGCAAAGTATTGAAACCATTATATCCATAAGCATGTGCTTCTACCGCATGTATTAAATCTTCGGGATATTCCCAGGCCCTAAACCAGCCCAAAGATTCGGCCGGATGTGTTTCCGGATATTTTTCATAATCCAAATCGTGTAAATAACCCGTCAGAAACCACAAATCCTTGTCTTTGTCGTATAACTCGGCATAGCCCTCCATTGCTGTCCCAACCATTAAAGCATGAAATCTCTGGTATTCGTCTTGTACATGCTTTTCCAGAAGTGCCTTGGCTGTTGCCCGATCCGGTAAACCCATAAAATGCTTTTTTAATTTTAAATAATCTTGCCATTTTCCTGCCTTTTTCACCTGCGCTCATCTTCTTTTCAAAAATAACAAAAAACCTCCAGCGATGAACTTTCTTAAAAAGGGACGATTTACACTTTTTTTACAAAAGATTAAATGCTTAGGGAAGTACAAAATTCAAATTTTTGATTTATATTCACTTAAAAAATAAAACAGTGTTTCAATTATTGAAACGACAATTTACTTATTGTACAGACAACATATTATTCAAACAAGAATGAATTATAATCAAATTGCAGAAAAACTAGATGATGCGTCTTATTCAGCTCAGGCTATTGAGCAAATTAGCAAGAACCGTGAGCTCAATCTGGATGAAGCCTATGCGGTACAGAGTATTTCACTGGGCCGCAGGTATGTACGTGGCGAAAAACTTGTTGGGTTAAAGCTCGGATTTACAAGCAAAGCCAAAATGGAGCAGATGGGGGTACACGATATGATTTGGGGGCGCCTGACAGATAGAATGCATTATGAAAATGGAGGCGAACTGAACTCGAATAAATTTATTCATCCACGAGCTGAACCGGAAATTGCTTTTCGAATTGCAAAAGATATAGATCAGATTATTACACTGGATAATGCTGCCGAATATGTTGATGGTCTGGCTGTAGCGATTGAAGTGATTGATTCCCGATATCAAAATTTCAAATTTTCACTGGAAGATGTAGTCGCAGACAATTGCTCATCCGCGGGTTTTGTAGTGGGAGCCTGGTATCCGGCTGAGACTAATATTCGAAATATTGATATGGTTTTGAAATTTGATGGAGAAGTTGTGCAATCCGGGAACTCTGATGCAATATTAGGTGACCCCTGGGAATCTTTTGTTGCGGCAGCCAGACTGGCTCGTGAAAACGGAGAACAGCTCAAGGCAGGAGCAATTATTCTGGCTGGTGCAGCAACCCCTGCTACCTATCTACAGCCCGGGCAAAAGGTTTCGGCGACAGCTCAGGGACTCGGTGAAGTATTCTTCAATGTAGTCTAAAAGCAGTGCCATGAAAGACAGTAATGCAAAATCCTTGAATACTTCAATAACTAAAGCTTTCCATCTGTTGGATCACTTCAATAGTATCAAACCGGAATGGGGGGTTCGGGAGTTGGCCAAGGAGACCGGGGCAAATAAAAGTACAACCTACCGTATGCTGGCGACACTCGAATCACTTGGTGTATTGCGTAAAGACCAGACTTCCGAAAAATATAGTCTGGGACTTAAATTATTCGAACTGGGAAATCGAGTACCTGTAAAACATGCCTTTATTAATCATACGCATCCGGTTTTGCAACTGGTAGCTGCGGAGATTACAGAGACGGTTCATCTGGGGATTTTAAAAGACCAGCAGGTTTTTATGCTGGATAAAGTGGAAAGCCCCAAAGGCTTAAAACTCAATTCTGTTATTGGAACTTTTAGTCCTGCTTACTGCTCCGGACTGGGCAAAGTACTACTGGCTCATCTTGATCCGCTTCAACAGAAAAAAACGTTACATGCAATTGCTTTAAAAGCAAATACGGAATTTACAATTACGAAAAAAGCGAAGCTGAAAAAACAGTTGGAGCAGATTAAAAATCAGGCTTATGCTATAGATCGACAGGAATTGGAACTCGGTTTAATCTGTGTTGCTGTTCCTGTATACAATCAAGACGACCATGTAATTGCGGCATTAAGTGCTGCCGGGCCTGCTATCCGTTTCAAAGAGGAAAAAATAGAAGAATATGTAGCAATTTTGCAAAAAGGCGCAAATATGATCCGACAAAAAATCGGCTCTCTTACTTTATAACATACTATTTTAAAGATATGTCAGACGAATCAAAAAAATACGCAACCGTTCACTACAATAATTATCTTGGCCTGGATCAATTGCTTTCAGCTCAAAAATTAAAGAGTGCAGAATTAGATGCTGAACCGGCACATGATGAAATGTTGTTCATTATTGTTCATCAGGCCTATGAATTATGGTTCAAGCAAATTATTCACGAACTGGAATCAGTGCTGGATCTTTTTAGAAAAAAAAGAGTACATCCCCGAAGTCTGGGAACTGCTATTGCCCGGTTGGAAAGAGTTATTGAGATTCAAAAACTGCTGATCAACCAGATTAGGATTATGGAAACCATGACGCCTCTGGACTTTCTGGATTTCAGAAACTATTTGTTTCCGGCTTCCGGCTTTCAAAGCTACCAGTTCCGGATGGTTGAAAACTTGCTGGGTTTGGAAAATGAACATCGCATTACCTACAATGGCAGACCCTATGATGAGGTTTTTGATCAGAAAAAAAAGGAAAAACTTCAAGACGTTGTCGATGCTACTTCTCTTTTCGAAGCAGTAGAAGACTGGTTGGAAAGAACTCCTTTCCTGAAATTTGGAGACTTTGAGTTTTTGGAAGCATACCGGGATGCAGTGAATCGCATGCTTGAAAAAGAACAGAAAGCTATTAAAGAATCTGGTTATTTAAACGAGCAGGAAAAAGAAATACGCTTGCAGATGCTTGGTGGAACAGATACTTATTTTCAATCCGTTTTGGATAAATCGTCTCATCAGAAGCGACTTCAAAATGGAGAATTGCGTTTGAGCTACGAAGCAACTATTGCTGCCTTGTTTATCAATCTATACCGGGATGAGCCCATTCTCCATTTGCCATTTAAGCTGTTGGTTACGCTAATCGAAATCGATGAAGCCTTGACGACCTGGCGCTATCGGCACGCACAAATGGTCATGCGAATGATTGGCAATAAAATTGGAACAGGAGGTTCTTCCGGACATGCCTATCTTCGTAAAACCGCCGAAACACATCATATTTTTAAGGATTTGCACGGAATCTCTACCCTATTGATCCCGCGCTCGGAATTACCTGATCTACCGGAAGCTTTGAAAGAACAACTTGATTTTAATTTTAAACACCAATAAATATCAGCTATGCGCATTAATGGTCATTCGCACCTCTTGCCTTATCCTCATGAGATTCCCAGCTTCATGAAAGAAAAGGAAATCTTCTGGGTGGATGAGGATCGCAAATTCATGTTACAAAAAAACTGGAAACGCCCGGTTACGGATTCAAGCTTTTTCCTGAATGAAAAGCTTGAATGGATGGAGCGCAATAACATCGACCATGCAGTTGTGCTTAATCTCTCTCAATTATACGGAAATGGATTGCGCCTGGAGGAAATGAAAAAAGTACTCCGTTTTCAAAACGATTTCAATGCCAGAGTTCAGCATGATCATCCGGATAAATTCACCTGCGGGTTTGTGGTACATTCGGGCTATGTACGTGGGGCACTTTGGGAAATGGAACGTTGTGTGGAAAAACTAGGGCTAAAAGTGCTTTGTTTGCCAACGCATTTTATGGATTCCATAGGTACCTGGCGATCTATTTTCGATGAAGATATAGAACCCATTCTGGAACTGGCTAATAAATATAAACTGGCTGTTGAGATTCATCCCTACGATGGGGAAAAATTTATTCATCTCGAAAATACGGCCTGGCGTTTTCATTTGGTTTGGATGCTGGCGCAATGCGCAGATGCCTATCATTTTTTTACACTTAAAGGCTATCAGGAAAAATATCCGAATATTCGGGTTTGCTTTGCACACGGAGGACAGTTGGCACAGATCAACCTCGGTCGACGAATCCAGGGCTTTGATGGTCGACCCGATCTTTTCGAAGGGATGGTTCACCCTCGTAGAGCCGTTGGGCATTCCAATATCTTCTTTGATACTTTGGTACACGATACCTTCTCTTTGGATTTAATGGTAAAAAGACTAAAAGGGACTGATCAAATCATTATGGGCCTGGATGATCCTTATCCATTAGGAGAAATGGAAAGCATGCCACAGTCCTCTTATCCGGGTAAAATATTAGACCTCGCGCTGGATGAAGGAATTATTAATAAAAAACAGCATGAGGAAATCTGGCTGGATAATGTATTGAGGTGGTTGGGAGCTGATTTTGATCAGGACTTACGAAAACGGTTAAAACTGGATAAGGAAAATGCCCAATAAAATATTCTTGGTTTTATGGCTTTTCTTAAGCGTTCCGGTTAAGGCTCAACCTCCCTTGAAGGTACGGAGCCCTATGATTGACCGAACGAATAACCTTTTAGCAGCTTATGATCCTTTAAACCCCTGGCAAGAGTATACCCGTTTGAGAGATATTCCTTTTGATCAAAAAAAACGCGATGAAATCCGAACGGATATTTCAAAAAGAAGATTCTGTAGAGACTTTTTACCTGCTTACTTATCTGCAGGATGAAATCATTGATGCAATCTGGAAACAGAAAATTATGCAGAAGAAGTTGAACCGGTGAACTGTGAATGTCTCTTTAAGTTTGATGGTTTGAATTTTGAACTAATCAAAGCTTCCTGGGAAAAAGGAAAAGAATAAACTTGAACAAAGAATGTATAATGACGAATTACCAAAATAATTTACAATACGCAAAAGAGATGGATGAGGCCGATCCGCTAAAGGGTTTTAGAGCGCGCTTTCATCTGCCTGTACAAAAAGATGGCATCCCTTACGTTTATCTTTGTGGGAATTCGCTCGGCTTGCAGCCAAAATCGGTCCGGGCAGCTATTGAACAAGAGTTACTGGATTGGGAACACTATGGTGTCGAAGGACATTTTCACGCCAGGAACCCCTGGATGCCATATCATGAGTTTTTGACCGAGTCGATGGCTAAAGTAGTTGGTGCAAAACCGATTGAAGTCGTTGTGATGAATACCCTTTCTGTGAACCTGCATCTTATGATGGTCTCGTTTTACCGCCCGAGCGAGAAAAGAAATAAAATCCTGATTGAATACGATGCCTTCCCTTCGGATAAATATGCGGTAATATCACAGATCAAATTTCATGCTTATGATCCTGCGGAAAGTCTGATTGAATTAAAGGCCCGCCCGGGGGAAACCTTGCTTCGGGAAGAAGATATCGAAGCTGTAATTCAAGAGCAGGGAGAAGAGATTGCATTGATTATGCTTGGAAATACAAATTACTACACCGGCCAGTTTTTCGATATGAAGAAAATTACAGAACTGGGACATGCTAAAGGCTGTGTGGTTGGCTTTGATTGTGCACACGGAGCGGGGAACGTGAACCTCGATTTGCATAACACCGGAGCGGACTTCGCCGTATGGTGTAGTTATAAATACATCAATTCCGGGCCAGGTAGTCTGGGGGGCTGTTTTGTACACGAGCGGCATGCTTACAGGGAAGACCTGCCTCGTTTCACCGGCTGGTGGGGACACAATAAAGAAACGCGGTTTGGGATGCGGGACAAATTCGATCCGATTCCCGGAGTAGAAGCCTGGCAATTGAGCAATCCACCTATTTTATCTATGGCGGCGGTTAAAGCTTCACTGGAAGTTTTTATGGATGCCGGGATGGATAATATTTTTAAAAAATCGAAAATACTTACAGGCTATATGGAGTTTCTCGTTAACGAGATGAATAATGATCGAATCAGGATAATTACTCCGGCGGACCCCCAAAAACGGGGCAGTCAATTGTCTATCCAGGTTCAAAATGCCGATAAATCACTATTCGAGGAAATAAGTAAAAGAGGTGTGATTGCGGATTGGAGAGAGCCCGATGTGATCAGAGTCGCGCCGGTCCCTTTGTATAATTCCTTTGAAGATGTTTATCGCTTTTCCGAAATTCTCAAAGCATCAGTTTCAAAATTAAATTAAAATGCCAAACCTGATCTCTGAATACTTAAAACTTCAATTCAAATGAAAGATGAAAAAATAATTATTGTAGGAGCCGGACTTTGTGGAACCTTACTGGGCCTGCGACTAGCACAGCGTGGTTATAAAGTAGATTTGCACGAGCGAAGAGGAGATATGCGTTTGCAGCATGTAGATGCCGGGCGATCCATCAATCTGGCTTTATCCGATCGGGGCTTGAATGCACTTGACAAAGTTGGGATAAAAGAACAAATTCTCAATGTCTGCATTCCGATGAAAGGGCGAATGATTCACCCCGCGGAAGAAGATAGCTTTTACTCTCCGTACAGTGGCCGCGAAAAAGATCATATCAATTCTGTTTCCCGGGAAGGGTTGAATATGGCTCTGCTTGATACTGCCGATGCATTTGATAATGTGAAAATTTTCTTTAACAGCAAATGCGAATCTGTTGATATCGAAAACGCAAGGGCTACTTTTCGCAATATGAAGACCGGTGAATTGTATGAGGAGTCTGGAAGTATAGTGATCGGAACGGATGGTGCAGGCTCTGCGGTGAGACAGAGCATGATGGGTAAAACAACAGAACTCCTTTTCAATTACTCCCAAAACTTTCTACGACATGGCTATAAAGAACTGACTATTCCACCCGCAGAAGGAGGCGGTTGGCGAATCGAAAAAAATGCCCTGCATATCTGGCCAAGAGGAAGCTTTATGATTATAGCCTTGCCCAATCTGGATGGAAGTTTTACCGTGACCATGTTTCATCCTTTTAAAGGACCAAACGGATTTGATAACCTGGATAGCAAAGAAAAAGTCAAAGCCTTTTTTGAAAAAGAATTCCCCACCCTCATTCCTTATATGCCAAATTATTTGGAGGAATATTTTGAAAACCCGGTGGGGACCTTGGGGACGATCAAGTGTTATCCTTGGCAAGCATATGGAAAAACGTTGATTATGGGAGATGCATCACATGCAATTGTTCCTTTCTATGGACAGGGAATGAATGCTTCTTTCGAAGACGTAGCGGTTTTCGATGATGTTCTTGAAAAACACGAAGGAGACTGGGGAAAAGTTTTTTCTGTTTTCCAGGATATGCGGGCGGAAAACACCAATGCGATTGCCGATTTGGCCATTGACAATTTTTATGAAATGCGGGATAAAGTAGATGATCCTGATTTTATCAGAAAGCGAAAACTCGAAATGCAACTCGAACAGAATTATCAGAATTATTATTCTAAATATTCTCTGGTTACTTTTCGACCGGATTTCCCTTACGCGAAGGCAATGAAGATCGGAAGAAAACAGGATGAGCTGCTTCTTGATCTTTGTACAGATCACGAGCCCGAAGATTTGAATCAGGATGAGGTGATGGAAAAGATTTTAGATCTGAGAAATACTTTTAATTATGGATAGCAAAGTACTCGAAAATAAAGCTCAACCACTCGGACACTATCCTCATGTGAAACGCGTCGGAGATTTTATCTATGTTTCCGGAACCAGTAGTCGCCGGCCGGATAACACCCACGTTGGCGCAAAGCAAGATGAAGAAGGGAATTGGCAGCTCGATATTCGTAAGCAGACCCGGGCGGTTATTGAAAATATTGGCGCTCTACTCCAAAGTATGGATGCAGGAATCGAAGACATCATCGATATCACCACATTTCTGGTCAACATGCAAGATTTCAAAGGATATAACGAAGTCTATGGTACTTTCTTTGATCATAAGGGCCCTACGCGGACTACTGTAGCGGTACATCAGCTTCCACATCCTAATCTTTTAATCGAAATTAAGGCCATAGCCTATAAACCGCTTGCTTGACCCGACTTATACGAGTACTTCATCACAAACTGAAAAGTAATATATGCATAATCAAGCCAGACTCATTGTACACGGTGGGGCATGGAGCATTCCTGACGAATATGTAGACGCTCATCTCAATGGTGTAGGGAAAGCATTATCAGAAGTTTTTCCGAAATTACAAAAAGGTATGTCGGCAATGGATGGGGTCGAACAAGCGGTGAATATTCTTGAAGCAGATCCTACTTTTGATGCCGGACGAGGAGCATTTTTGAATGAAATCGGCGAAGTCGAACTGGATGCTATTATTATGGACGGCCAGACGCTTGCTTTCGGAGCAGTTGCTGCATTGCAGAATATTTTACATCCGGTAAGTGTAGCGCGCAAAGTAATGGAGAAAACGGAACATACCTTTTTGGTTGGTGCCGGTGCATTGAGTTTCGCCCTGAAAATGGGCTTTGAAGAATTAGCGCCTCAAGCGCTTTTAACAGAGCGGGAACTGGCCTTTTTTGACAATATTAAAAATCAAAAAGACTTTAAGACACATCATCCCTTTGAATTTCAACCCAGAGATACCGTAGGAGCAGTAGCCATGGATTTACAGGGAAACCTGGCAGTAGCGACTTCCACGGGAGGAACGGCCAGAAAACTTCGGGGGCGAGTTGGCGACAGCCCAATAGCTGGAGCCGGAGCTTATGCGGATAATGAGCTAGGTGCTGTTTCCGCTACCGGATGGGGCGAATCCATTATGAAGGTTATTTTGAGCAAAAGGGTTTGTGATGATTTTTTACATAAAGAAGCTATGGATGCGGCGAAGTCTTCAATCAAATACCTGGAAGAGCGGGTGAAAGGCTTAGGTGGAGTGATCGGAATCAATGCTAAAGGAGATTATGCCTACGCTTTTAATACAAAGAGAATGGCTCGGGGTTATGTGCAAAATGGCGAACTCGTTCTTGCTATTGATCATTAGAACCGAGATAAATAACTATTAAAGAAATCAATAATAAACGAAGGTCGAAAGGATGAGATTAAAAGACAAAATCGCAATAGTTACTGGCGGCGCACGCGGGATCGGACAGGCTGTATCAGAGTTATTCGCCCGAGAAGGGGCCAGGGTGTTTATCTGGGATGTTTTGGAGCGTGGGCAAGAAGTAGCAGATCAGATCAATGAAAGCGGAGGAAAAGCATTTTTTCAAAAAGTATCCGTAACAGATCCTTCCGGAATTCAGGCAGCAGTCAATGAAATTGTAGACGCATATTCGAAAATTGATATTTTGATTAATAATGCCGGCGTTACTCGTGATCGCACTTTGCACAAAATGTCCGAACAGGAGTGGAACACAGTGATTAACATTAACCTGAAAGGCGTATTCAACTGTACTCAGATTGTTTCGAGAATTATGAAAGAAAATAAATACGGACGAATCGTGACGGCGGCCTCTAATGTCGGGTTGCGGGGTAATTTTGGGCAAACCAATTATTCCGCAACTAAGGCCGGAGTCATTGCCATGGCGAAAACCTGGACGATGGAATTGGGAAAACACGGAATTACCGCTAATTGCGTAGCTCCGGGGTTTACAGCAACAGAGATGACCGCTCAGATTCCGGAGCAACATATGGGCCCTATTCGCGAAAGCATACCAGTGGGCTTTATAGCTGATCCGATTGATATTGCCTATGCTTATTTATATCTTGCCTCGGATGAAGCCCGCTTTGTCTCCGGAATCTGCCTGACTATTGATGGAGGCTGGTCCAGATAAGCCTTGATCTATTCATAAAACAATTCAATGATGACAACATTCCCGGATTTAACAGCTTTTCGATCCGCTGAAGGTCAGTCTTTTGGCCCTACGGAATGGGTCCTAATTACACAGGAAATGATCAATGCTTTTGCTAAAGCCACACTCGATTTTCAGTGGATACATGTTGATCCGGAGAGAGCAAAAAAGGAATCGCCTTTTGGCACTACGATTGCACATGGATTCATGTCGGTATCTATGGCTTCCAGATTTTTGGAAGATACCATCCGGATTGAATCTTTGAAAATGGGACTTAATTACGGATTGGACAAAGTTCGGTTTCCTCATCCTGTACCGGTTAATTCAAAAATTCGGATGTATACAACTATTGAAAAAATTGAAGATTTTCAAGTCAACGGGCTTAAAGTTTTTTTCGATTGTAAAATCGAAATTGAAGGCGTGGAAAAGCCAGCCTGTATTGCAAAATTTATATCTTTGATGATGGAGTGAAAAACTATTCTACCTAATACGACAGCAGAATAAGAAAGATTGTTTAGTAAACTTCAAATCACAAAGTTTTTAAGCCTGAACGAGTATGAAAGGAAATAAAAAAGCTGCTGTCAATTTCATTTTTATTACGATTCTCTTGGATGTTGTTGGCTTTGGAATTATTATTCCGGTCCTACCGGAGCTATTGGCACAAATGAATCAAATTGACATCAACGAAGCCAGTACCTACGGTGGTTATTTATTGTTTGCCTTTGCACTGGCACAATTTATCTGCTCTCCGATTATGGGGAGTCTAAGTGATCAATACGGTCGACGTCCGGTGATACTACTTTCTTTGCTTGGTTTTGCGATGGATTATTTAATTCTTGCTTTTGCGCCGACGTATACCTGGTTGCTGATTGGAAGAATTATTGCCGGGATTACCGGGGCGAGTTTTACGACGGCCTCGGCCTATATCGCTGATGTTAGTACCGAAGAGGACCGGGCTAAAAACTTTGGAATGATTGGGGCGGCCTTTGGTGTCGGGTTTATTATTGGTCCTTTGATTGGGGGGCTGTTGGGTGAGTTGGGATTGAGAGTTCCATTCTATGCTGCAGCAGGTTTGACTTTTTTAAACTTCCTTTATGGTTATTTTATCTTACCGGAATCACTTTCTCGTGACTTGAGAAGAAAATTTGACTGGCGTCGTGCAAATCCCATCGGAACGCTTCGTCAATTAGCGAAATATAAACAAATCGGTGTTTTGTTAATTGCTTTTATTTTTCTTCATTTTGGTTCGCATGCCATACAATCAAATTGGACCTACTTCACTATGTACCAATTTGAATGGTCCGAGGCGATGGTTGGTTTTTCCCTGGCTTTTGTAGGATTATTAGTTGGAATCGTGCAGGCTGTGCTGGCTCAAAAATCTGCTAATTATTTTGGGGTTAATAAAAGTGTATATTATGGCTTTGCGCTCTATACAATAGGTATGTTTCTTTTTGCTTTTGCCAATTCGACCTGGATGATGTTTGTTTTTTTGATTCCCTATTGTCTTGGCGGAATAGCAATGCCTAACCTTCAGTCGTTTATGGTAGGCAAAGTTCCACCCAATGAGCAGGGGGAATTACAAGGTGGTCTTACCAGTCTGATCAGTGCCACAACGATTTTTGGGCCAGTAACAATGACCAGTGTGTTTTACTATTTTACAAAAGAAGACGCACCTTTTCATTTCCCCGGATCTGCTTTCTTCCTTGGAGGTATTTGTATGTTAATTAGTTTTTTGATTACTTATTTTCTGCTCAGAAAAGCCTCTGATACTTCAAGTTCTAATCAGAGGGCTGTATAAATCTTGTAGCCCATAGACTTAGACTTTTTATACCTAAGCGGCTTCTGCCTTGAGCATTTCCATATCTCTGATTAATAACCTACGTCGATTGAAAGTCAGGATGTTTTTGTTTCGAAGTTCATTCAGGACCATCGTTACGGTTTGCCTGGAAGTAGCCGTTAAGTTTGCAATTTCCTGATGAGTAAAGAATTTTCTTACCAGCATTTCATAGCCGACTCTTTGCCCTCTTTTAAAAACGAGTTGTTCTAAAAAGTCAATAATTCTACTTCTCGAATTTTTAAAAACCATTGTTTCCAGCCGGTGTTCCATATCCATTAGCCGGCTCCCCAAAATTTGCATCATATATAGACTAAGCGCCTGATGATTTTGTATCAGCGACCATAGCTCTGTACTGGTAAGTACAAAAACTTCCGTTTTTTCCATACTTATAGCATAGTCTTTTCTGACTTCCTGACCGATTAATGAAAACTCTCCGAAGACTTCTCCTTTTGCAGCTATTTTTTTTATCACCTCTTTCCCCTCATTACTATGTGTTCCGACTTTTACCCTGCCTTCTTTTACAATGAATACCTGATCCGCTCTTTTATGAGGTAAATAGATATATTCACTTTTAGAGAAAGACTTGACTGGAAAAGGTTTCCCTTCTGCATTGATACTGTCACTAATTATGGAAACCATGTTAATTCTTCCATAGTCCTGATTCAAATATTGAGTGATCATAATATTGGATTTTAAAAGTTTATCAATTTAATGATTCAAAGATAGGCGCAAAGTATAACAGAAGTATCACAAGAGATTTGCATTTGTATGTACGATCAGAGGTAGGTACAGGCTTAAAAGAGGAAAAATATCAAAAGATATAGCAGTAAAAGAAGCGACTATGGTATAAAGTATTTAGACTAAAAAGTGTATTTTGAACAAATCATTTAGCCGGACTCAATTGTTTTTTGAATACAATAAATTTCCAAAAGCATGGAAGACATTCTTGCGGCCAGATTGCAGATGGCTATATCTCTTGGCTGGCATATTATTTTTGCTTGCATCGGAATGGCGATGCCTTTTTTTATGGCTTATGCCGAATGGAAATGGCTTCGGACCAAAGAAGAGATTTATCTTGATCTGGCGAAATCCTGGTCCAGAGGGGTAGCGATATTTTTTGCAGTTGGAGCCGTCTCCGGAACCTTATTATCTTTCGAACTGGGTTTGCTCTGGCCTGAATTTATGAAACATGCAGGGCCGATTTTCGGAATGCCTTTCTCCCTGGAAGGAACGGCCTTTTTCATTGAAGCGATTGCCTTGGGAGTATTTCTTTACGGGTGGAACAAGATTCCACCTAAAGCACATTGGTGGTCGGGCATTATTGTAGGCATATCCGGAGTTTTTTCCGGTATTTTTATAGTGTCAGCGAATGGATGGATGAATAGCCCTTCCGGCTTTGACTTTGTTAATGGAGAATATCTTAATATCGATCCTGTTGCAGCACTTTTCAACGATGCCTGGTTTACGCAGGCCATGCATATGACCTTTGCTGCTTTTGCGAGTACGGGTTTTGCTGTTGCAGGGGTTCATGCCATCATGCTCCTGCGCGGGAAAAATATTCGCTTTCATAAAGAAGCACTCAAAATTGCATTGATTTTTGGTTCGATTGCAGCCTTTGCTATGCCGATCACAGGCGATCTTGCAGCCAAAGATATTGCCAAACGACAACCGGCAAAACTCGCAGCAATGGAGGCGCATTATCATACGGAAAAAGGGGCGCCCTTAATAATAGGTGGTATTCCCGATGATGAAACCAAAGAAGTAAAATATGCGCTTAAAATTCCGGGAGCATTAAGCTTTTTAGCACATGGGGATTTTCAGGCAGAAGTGATCGGTCTCGATCAGATTCCTGAAGATGAACGGCCTCCCGTAGCTATTACCCATTTCGCCTTTCAAATCATGATAGGATTGGGAGCCTTAATGATGGGCATAGGATTATTGTATTTTTTTATGCGCTGGCGGAAATGGGATTATCTGGGTAAAAGGTGGTGGCTCTGGCTTATTGCCCTGGCAACGCCCTTTGGATTTATCGCGCTTGAGGCCGGATGGACGGTAACGGAAGTTGGTCGCCAGCCCTGGATCATTTATGGGGTAATGCGAACCGAAGATGCACTAACTCCAATGCCGGGGATTCAGTATTCGCTATATTTCATAGTACTGATTTATACTCTACTCACATTAGCAGTGGTTTGGCTGATGTCAAGACAAATAAAATCCATTCATATTAAATATAATGCCTGATGGGATACATCGAATTGGTTAGTATTATTATGGGAATCAGCCTGGTCCTATATGCTTTGTTGGGTGGTGCAGATTTTGGAGCAGGCATTATAGAGATATTTATCGGAGACAAAGCCAATGAAACGATTTCCAAAGCCATGGCTCCGGTTTGGGAAGCCAATCACATTTGGTTGATCATTGCATTGGTTATTCTGTTTAACGGCTTTCCGGAAGCATATGCGATTTTCTCAACAGCATTACATATTCCAATACTTATTATCTTGACCGGTATTATTTTCAGAGGTGCGGCATTTACCTTTAGACATTATGATGCTTTCAAAGACAGATCACAAAAATGGTATAGCCGGATATTTCGCTATTCAAGTATACTGGCTGTTTTATTTTTGGGAATAACTATTGCCGCTTTTTTTGGAGGAACGATTCCAAACTCTTTGGAAGGCTTGAGTTTTTATGAATACTATATTGCTCCCTGGGCCAATCTTTTTTGCTTGTCAGTCGGTATTTTTACGGCGATTTTATCAGCGTATATTGCTGCGATCTTTTTATTGGGGGAAGTAAAAACAGAGGCGGGCTATGATTTGATTCATCGGTTTTCGAAAAGATTATTCATTGCTTCTGTTATTTCTGGCTGTTTGATTTTTATGAGTTCCTATTGGCAGGGTTTAACTTTTCACCAGGCTTTTCAAGCACAGCCTTTATCAATTACTTGTGGATTGATTGCTACTGTATTGGTGCCTTTTATTTTTAAAATGATCCTTAAAAAAAGGATTTGGGCTTTACGAATACTGGTAGGCGCACAGATTTTATTTATTTTTTCCGGCTGGTTTATTATTCAATGGCCCGATCTGATTGTTTTTTCAGATACGAGTACATTGACTATTTATGAAGCAGCGGCTCCTCCGGCCACGATGAAAATTCTTTTTGGAGCATTAGCCTTTGGAGTAATGACGATCTTTCCTTCTTTATATTATTTGTTTCGGGTTTTTAAAAAATGAGGCCTATTATCCGGAAATGATTGTAGTTAAACAATAAAAACATTTCATAATTATTTTGCTTAGGCAGATGTAGTTTTTATAAAATCCATTACAGTATTTGCATAAAGCTCAGGAGCTTCCAACATTGGATAATGACCTATATTCGGAAGGACCTTTAAGCTGTTAGATGGAATCTTTTTTTCCAGTTCATATGCCATGTCTATAATCGCAACGGGATCTTTATCTGCCCAGAGCAGGTTGATATGTCGATCTGTTTGCATTAAAGCACCGATCCAGCGATGCCAAAACTTTTTCCTTTCCTCAATATACTTGCTTACCCTCGGTAATACTTTGCGTCCCTGATTGTAATTCAGCATTTCCCAAAGGACATCAAACTCCTGATCGTTTATTTTGGATCGATCCGCCCAAAGTTTTCGAAAGCTGTTGTTGAATATAGATCGGTTGCTAAGCTTGGCCAGGATAGGCCCCCAGAAATCGTGTTTCAATAGTTTTTGAGTAATCAACAGTTGAGACATTTCGATGAGCATACTGCCATTGCCAAGGTTAATACTTTTTAGTCGTACTGGTTCGTAGGCCCGGTTCGCCCTGGCGATAAGCTCAGTCGCCACACTGGTTCCGTAATCGTGTGCCAATAAATGTACTTCCTGTAGCCCGAGCTTTTGCCAAAGGTCCAGCGCTACATCGGCTTGATCAATCAAGGAATAAGAATAAGCCTCTGGTTTATCCGAAAGGCCCAGACCCAGGTGATCGTGTACAACGACCCGATAGTGCCTGGTCCAAAAAGGTAAAACGGCATGATAATCATAAGAAGCACTCGGATAACCGTGCAGGATAGCAAGCGTCTCTTCATGTGAGCCCTGATCAATAACAAAAACCCGATGATTGCCGATCTGATGATACGTGCCAAAGGCTTTCCACTCTTGTAGACTGGGAATATTCATAAACCAAATATAAGCTAATCCATAAAAAACAGAAAGATCACTGTTTCTGGTGATTTAAAAATATGCCGATTTAAGTGATTGTATTAAGATACCTTTTACGAACATCTTTGTAGCGAAATAAAATAAAAAGCCTTTTTCAGAATGATAGGAAGTAGAATGTATGTATACAAACAAGACCCCAGTATTAAGGAACCGGGACTGCGCTCTACTTTTATACCTTCGGAAGTGCTTAAAGGGCCTAAAGACCAATTAGTCAGAATTGCAGATGTACCGGAAATCACCCCGGATGAAAACGGAGATTTTCTGATTGATTTAGTGGAGGATAAGCAAAGCAACCTGGATAAGCTCAGGCTGCAATTCGATGCGGTTCACACCTTTGCAGTATGTCGACAAGTTTTGACGATGTATGAAAGAGCATTTTATCGGATGGGAATTTTAAAAGAAGAGGATAAGAATGAACGAGGAATTTTTGATTTCAGAAAAAAATGGGGAAAAAGACTTGACCTCTATATACGTGCTGAAAAAGGGAAGCTAAGCGCCAGATATACTTCCGGAGTACACACTATTTTTTTTGGTTATAAAAAAGATGTCTTTACCTGTCGGTCTTTTGATATCATCGCTCACGAAACGGGACATGCAGTATTGAATGCTATCAGAGGAGAACAGAAAACAAATCACTCCAAAGAGGCGATTGCCCTGGATGAGGCTTTTTGTGACTTGACAGCAATTTTCACTTTACTTTCTCAAATGGATATGTGCGAAGCAATAATCGCTCACTCCAAAGGAGACTTAAGGACAACAGATGATTTCTTTTTCTCATGTATCGCAGAAGAATACGGCGTAGATAAATACAAGCGCTTCGCATTGAGAGATATTTCGAAAAAGTACAAATACGAAACCGTAGTAGCTAATAAAAAATACGATCAATATGATTTATCACTGGTTTTTTCCAGTGCAGTTTATCACTTTTTAACAGAGGTTTTTAAAGATCATTTTTACCCCGAGAAATACGATCCGGCAGAGACTTTATTCTGGTTAGGGAAAATGATCACGGAAGTTACCCTGGGGGCTTATTATGAAGCGGCCTCTGAGCTACACTATGATTTTAAAACAATTGCTAAAAAGATGATCTCCCTGGTACAGAAAGTGGAGCGGAAAGAATATCATGATTGTTTGAATAAAAAGCGAAGATGGGAAATCAGATTATTAAAAATATTTATTGAACACGAAGTATTATAAAATGCCTTGATTTTCAACCTCAAAAAATGATCTATCTCTCGAAGCTTCCGCATTCAGATGAAGAATTTTATCTCAGAATTCTAAAGGATATTCATATTCCTTCCTTCGAATTAGATGAAGATAAACCTCCGGTTTTTCTCTCTGCAAAAAATGGAGAAGTTTCAGGGCATAAAAAAACAGATGTTCTTGAAGTATGGGTGAAGCCGGTCACGAATATCTATCCAAGTGTGATAAGTCCGGAAAAAGTAATGATTTCAAAGAATTTGAATCCGGCTAAAAAAGTGATAGTCAAGTTGATGGACTCTTCGACGAAAAGACTTTATGAAATGCAAAAAATCCGGTATGATGAAATCCCGGTCGAATGTTATGCGGATCGATGGCCCGAAAAACCAAATGAAGATTAAACACAAAATAAAAATAATTTAATTATGGCAGACTACAGGTATTATATCGCAAAATCCGCTAATGATGGCTTGGAAGAAAACCTTGAATTCATGAGTTTTCATTTTCGAAGTGTGTTCAATACTTCTGGAACAGACGCGCCTTTTATTGCTTTTGATGATAATTATGCTAATCCGTTTTTTTTAAATAAGTCAATTAAAAACGGGAAAATAATACATCATCTGACATTATGGCTAAAAGAAGTCGAAGAATCTATGCAACCGATAAGCTGGCCCAGAATTTTTACAATGAAAAAAGTAGATTGCGAAAAACTGATTGTAAAGTTGACGATTCATAAAACAAAATTAAATGGAATTGAAGAAACAAAAGATGAAGAAGATGATTTAGATTACGAAACAATGCCCGCTGAATATCCAATCGGCATTTGAAAAATAAATAAATAAACACAAAAACTAATTTACCTTTCAAATAAACATTTTAATTATAAATCAACTGCTTGGTTCGTAGAGGATTTTATAAATAAATTCTATTCTACTTCCACATAATTAGGTAATTAAAAATATTAATTACTCGTTAATTTGTAGTTTTAATTACTTTTTTAAGTAATACCAATTATTGTGAAGCAGTTTATTTTATTATTTTTCCTTCTATTTTATTTATTTTTTCCGCTCGTAGGCCAAACCAACAAGGAGGTTGTTGATCTTCAGCAACAGTTAGCAAAAATACAAGATGATACGACCCGAGCCATACTACTTTGTAAACTCGCATGGGAATTAAGACGTGTTGAACCTTATAAAGTGATAGACTCCCTGACCAATGAGGCAGTGTCTATCCTCAAGCAGGCGCGTAATCGCTCCGATTTGGCTCTGGGTTTAACAAAAAAAATGCAAGGTTATCTGCATTATACAAAAGGAGAAAAAGAAAAGGCGCTCGAGTACTTTAGAGAAGCGATATTAATTTTTAATCGAAGCAAGTATTTCGAAGATGTTGCTTCTCTTTATTTATTACAAGGCAATTTATTGCTAAGAGATGGGCAGCTAGATGCTTCAATGGAAGCCTATTATACGGGGATTCGGTATGCCGATACCTGTAAAGTCGAAGCACTAAAGGCGAGCTTTTATAATATGATTGCAGATGTAAAAATTCGTCAAGACGCTTTTTCAGAAGCGGAAAGCTTTTTGCGAAAAGCAATCGCAATCGAAAAAAAAGAAGGGGCATATTCCAGGCTCGCGACGGCGTATTATAACCTGGGGTCTTTTTTTTCCCGGAGAAATAAACTGGATAGCGCGGATGTTTATTTCAATTATTCCGGAGAAATTCTTGAAAGCCTGGGAGAGCATCCGAGATTATCTTTT
Source organism: Saprospiraceae bacterium (assembly GCA_028280415.1). Classification (GTDB taxonomy): domain Bacteria; phylum Bacteroidota; class Bacteroidia; order Chitinophagales; family Saprospiraceae; genus JAHDHW01. Next base: position 199,936 of record JANQLV010000023.1, on the reverse strand, counting down.
GTACTGAGCGGAAGAGGAAATCTCGCTGTAAAAAGAAAGCAGTTTTCGGAAGCCCTCTTTTTTTATAATAAAAGTCTGAAAATAAGAGAAGAAATAAAAGACTCTATTGGAATTGCTCACAGTTTTTATCAGATAGGAAATACCTATTTTAGAAAAGAAGATTATCAGAAATCACAAGTATATATTGAAGACTGTCTTTTTGTTGCGGAAAAGAAAAACGATGCGGAATTAAAGTCAAAAGCTTTAAAAAAACTCTCTCAAATACAGGAACGTTTGGGGGATACAGGAGAGGCACTTAAACATTATAAAAGATATAATAACGTATCGCAAGCTATCCTCAACGACAAAACGCAAAAGGCGATTAAGGAAATTGAAGAAAAATATGAAAATGAAAAGCTGCAGAAAGAAAATGAAAAACAAGCCGCTGCGGCTGCAAAAGACAAAATATTCCGAAATAGCATTATCATAATACTCGTTGCTGTTTTAATAATTGCCTTGTTGCTTGCCAGAGACTTTCAGTTAAAGAGAAAAACAGCCGATCAACAGAAAAAAATATATCAACAAGAAATGTTACAGATTCAACAAACCAGCGAATTACGCGCACTGAACGCTTCGCAAGATGGACAAGAGAAAGAGCGTAAAAGAATTGCCGAAGCTCTTCACAATAGCATGGGCTCTCTTTTGTCTGCTATCCAAATGCATTTTCAAGCCATTGCCGAAACAATGAGCTTTCAAGAGCAGGACAACCGGGCTTTATTCAACAAGTCACTTGAACTGATTAAGGAAGCGGCTAAAACCAATCGTGGTATTGCACATGAAATGATGCCACCCATTTTAATGAAATTTGGTTTGGGAGCTTCTTTGGCTTCTTTGGCCGATAAAATTAAAAGCCCGGCGATTAATGTTACTACGGCTGTATACGGCCTCGAAGAACGTTTACCTGAACAAATCGAATTGAGCCTTTACCGTATTATTGATGAATTAATTAATAATATTCTTCGCCATGCCCGGGCTACTGAAGTAAATATTCAGTTAATCGAACACGAGGACATGTTGAATATTATAGTTGAAGATAATGGAGTTGGCTTTGAATATGATCCCCGGAATAAAGCTTACGGCGTCGGACTTAGCAATGTTATGTCTCGAATTAACCATTTCAATGGCCAGTTTGAGGTTGATAGCTCACCAGATAATGGTACGACCATCATTATAGATATCCCCAAAACTACCTATGCTCCTCACCGGGCAAAATCCTAAGTCATGAATAATAGAAATATAAAAATAATAATCGCAGATGATCACCAACTAGTCATTGATGGGATAAAATCCATGTTATTACAAGAAAACATAGAGGTGCTAGGAGAAGCTAAAGATGGCAGAGAATTGATTGAAAAAGTAAACCAGATTTTGCCCGATATTGTACTATTGGATATTAATATGCCCCAAATGGATGGTGTAGAAGCAGCCCGACAGATCAATTCAAAATTCAAAGCCGTCAAAGTACTAATCCTGTCGACTTATGACGATATTCGATTGATTAAGGAAATTCTTAAACTGGGCGCTCAGGGTTATGTACTTAAGACTGCGGCCCGGGCAGAATTGATTGATGCAATCCATGCGGTGTATAAAGGGGAAACGTATTTTAGCAGAGAAATTTCGGATAAAGTTTTTCAATCTCTTATGAAGGATGAAAGTAGCAATGAAAACAGCAGTTCTCTACCTCCGGTTGCCCTAACCAAAAGAGAACGCGAAATATTGAAATATATCGCTATGGAATATTCTGGTCCACAGATTGCTGAAGAATTGCACATTAGCATTAATACGGTAGAGACTCATCGAAAAAACCTGGTTCGGAAAACGAAGTCCAAAGGAACAATCGGCTTGGTTAAATATGCCATGAAGCACGACATTATTTGAAAATGTAGCTGCTGTTTATTTAGCTATGCTCTAATCATTTTTGATCGCTCATTTTTATCGCTCATTTTTGACGCAGAGATATACAAAAGTGGAAGTCAAAAGTGGCAGAAGTCAAAAGTGTGACCCATAAAAAGTGTGCATAGAAAACAGGGCATAGAAAACAGGGCGGGGAACGGCAGAAATACTTTCAGTATTTTGAGCAAAATATTTTGAAAATAAATATTTTGCAAAATGCTAGAGTCGGACTAAGGTTTCCATTTACTAAGGTTTTCCATTTTCCATTTAAAAGATTGCTGGTCAATTGCCCGCATCGTACAAAGAACACCGTCCAGATGATCGTATTCATGATCGTATTCATGCTGGATTAGTTCGGCAACATCATCAGAAGCTTCCCATTCTTGCCATGCCCAGTTCTCGTCCCGGTATCTCAATGTAACCTGTTTATGACGGCGGACTTTGACTAAAAGATTTGGAAAGCTCATACAGTCATCCCATAAGTCAAACATTTCCTTGCTGCGATAAATCAATTCGGGATTAATCACTATAGTAGGTTGCCCGATATCTATATAAAAGAGCCTTTTCATAATACCTAATTGCGGAGCGGCAATGCCTCTTCCGAAACGATAAGTAGCCCGAATTTCTGCCATTGCATTGGCCAGATCATTCACCCATTCCTTTACCTGAGGCAATTCCGAAGCTTCGACAGGTGCAGATTTTTCGTAGAGAAGAGGGTGTCCTAACAAGAGAATATCTTTGAGTCCTTTGAGCTGCATGGATTTCGGTTTGTTTTAAAAACGCTTAGTTTTATATGTCTGAAAACGCCTGCCATTGCCAATATTATTTCTTAATATTTTCCAGCAATTAAAATTACGGATAACGGAATTGTCATAAATATTCCCTAAACCGATTAGCAAATCTATTTGAAAAGCTGTATTTTTATATACTAACTATCCAAAAAAGTCGATCTAAAAACTGACTTTTCAGTTTTTATGTTAAAAATTACCTAATGTTTATCCTTATATTAGATATTAAGGAATTCTAAACTTATTAAAAAAAGCGTTATGGCTCAGAAAAAATTACAATTATCAGAAATTAAGGTAAAGAGCTTTGTGACTTTAGTAGATAGGTCAGAACAAAAAACTTCGAAAGGTGGCTATGGATACAATTTTGTTCACAAGGATAAAAACTTTACAGAAGTTATTGGTATCGATCAGACGGTGGGATGGACAGAGTATAAGACTTTGTATGGAATCAAGTCGAACTCTGGTGATCTTTTCATTTCTTCTACAAATAGTGGAAATAACTCACGAGCTCTCTAGTAGATACCGCTCTTTCACCGCCTCTGCAAAAGACTTCCCGCTAACCTTACTGTCTGCCCAGGCAAGAAAATTAAAGTATTGAAACATTACTTTTTCGGTGGGGTCTTTTGCATGGGCTTCAAACTCTCTTTTCAAATTAAAAAAGGTTTCCTTCAAGGCTCTTGAAGTAGCTGTTTTATTAGCGTCTTTGATAAAGTTAAGTACGCTTCTTTCGAGTTTGTACATTCGGTTTCGCTTGCGCAAAAACCGGTAAGTTGATCTTAGCAGGTTATCGAGCAGGATAGTATTATTCATTTCAAAGTGAATAATGAGATTGAGTACCCTGGCCAGGCTCTGTAAGTCTTGTCGTTCGATACTGCGCGGCAGATTCAACCATTCGTTGAGGTACTCCAGAGCCTTGTTATAATTGCCTATCCCGAAGTAAATATAAAAGTACTGAAAAAAGAAAGTACCCTTTTCAAAAGCATTTCGCTTGAGTTCTTCTTTTTCTTTTAAATGCTTGTTTAATAACACTAAACCTGCATTAAAATCCCCTTTATTGATAAAAATTCTGAGATTAGCTACTAATAGCTGTTTATAGATCGTAAGCTTATCTGACTGGATTACAGGCTGTATTTTGCTGAATTTGTGCAGACTTTTCTCTAATTCTGCATATTTTTCCAGCAAGCCACAGCTCAAAACATAATTACTGAGCGCAGAAATATAATCCGAGGTATCTTCGCGTAAAAAATGTGGCAGGGCTTCCATTTCATCAATTACTGCCTTGCTTGCTTTCCTGAAATTTTCATAATCCTGGGTCGCATAATAGTACAAGCCAAAAATCCGGTGATAGCTGACTTTTGCGCGATGGGATTTGGTTTTAGCAGGATCATTCAAATAATCATTTTTAATTATTTTGTTTAAAATATCTTTTTGTTCATCCGTTCGTAGAATAGCGTTTTTACGGATATGTATTAGCATTTTAAAAAAAATATTCTGATAAAAAGACAAATTACGCAAACGGTCCAAACACTCCCTTTCCTCCTTGTCGATGCGTTCTAATTCGTTGTCCAGAAAAGCGATATCCATTTGTGCATAAGCTACTTTTCTTTCCCAGTTTAGAACTTCCAGGATATTCGAAAAACTTTCGTATTTGTAGGCCAGTTTTTTGATTTTAGGAATCAAATCCCGGCAGTCCTCATAATGCGATCTTTTGTACAAAACACGAACACTTTGCAGCATTCCCTTGATTTTGAAATCAATTGAGGTTTTTTCATCGTATCCCTGCAAGGCGGTCAATATCAGGTCATAGAGGTAAGATTTTAGCTCCGAGTATTTTCGACTCATGATCTCTTCATCCTGGTAAACAATCTTTTTTAAAATTTCATCGTCGAAGGTTTCCTGAGTATCAATAGCATCGAATAGTATTAAATATTTACTGCTTTTATCCGCGCGATTCCCGGTTGCGAATAATTTAAAATATCTTTTTTCAGAACCTGATAAGGATTTTATCAGATTAAAAAGCTTTAAAGAGGGTGTTTTCGGCATAACGCGATTTTATTCGAATTTTGCAGTATTTATTCTTAAATGTATTCAATAAAACGAGAAAGCCCAAATTTTGTTGAAAATCAGAAAACTGACATATAGTTTGATAAAGGGTTGTCTTGGCATTGCTTTAGGCCTAATATTATACTAGTATTCGAGCAAATAGAGCATTAAAAATTAGTACAAAGTTGCGAAAAGTAAATAATGAAGAACGAAGAATATTAACCTTAATAAACATCCACTATGCAAGTAGTCAAACAACTCCGAACAGATGTAGAAAGTAAAAGATTTGAAACCAGCAGATCTATTCTTAAAGCACCCTTAACTTATGAATCCAGTAATGTGGATAGAAAAATTGCACTTCCCACTATGGAGGGTATTCATTTCGAACGTATTCAGAATATCATCAGCCTGGAAGCAAAAGGTAACTATACTATGTTATACTTTGCCGGAAAACGAAAGCTACTGGTTTGTAAAACCTTAAGAGATATGGAGGATCAGATCCGAACCGGCAGTCAATTCGTAAGAATACATCGCTCATATACCATCAACCTTAATCATTTACAAAAATATGTAAAAGGGAAAGGGGGTTATGTCGTAATGGAAAATGGAGCAATGATTAATGTTTCGGCAGGTAAAAAGCAAGACTTTATGGATGCCCTGAAAGTTTATTTTGGCTAGTTTATTTTTGTAACATCAAACCATCTTTGACCAGATGGAAGAATGTAATTTTGTAAATTAACTAAAGGGATTCGCCAGGAGCCCCAAAATAAATACTTAATTTCAGCACTTGATTCAATCAATTTTGCTGATATACTTTGAAAATAGCTATTAACACAAGGTTCTTATTAAAAGATAAACTGGAGGGAATCGGAAGAGTGACTTACGAGCTGGTAAAAAGACTGGTTCTACAACATCCTGAGCACCAATTCTACTTTTTTTTTGATCGCCCGTTTGATGCTTCATTTGTCTTTGCAGATAATGTTTATCCGGTTGTATTATATCCTCCGGCCCGCCATCCTTTTCTGTGGTATTTGTGGTTCGAATGGGCCATTCCCCGGGCCATACAAAAATACCGCCCCGATTTGTTTCTGTCTCCCGACAACTATTTGAGCCTGAGAACACCCGTAAAGACCTTACTGATCACACATGATCTGGCACATGTGCATTATCCTGATGAGATTCCTTATTTCACGCGAAAATTCTATGATTATTATGTGCCCCGGTATGTTCGCAGAGCAGACCATATTATTGCCGTTTCTAATTTTACAAAACAGGATATTATTAAACAATATAAGGTCCCTCCGGAGAAAATATCTGTAGTGTATAATGCTTGTGATAATGTTTTTACGTCACAAGATGAGGAGACAAAGCAAAAAGCCAGAGAAAAATACGCAGCAGGGAAGGACTATTTTTTTTATGTAGGTTCGATCCATCCCCGGAAAAATATTATCCGCCTGATTCGGGCATTTGAAAAATTCAAGAACAAGACTCAAAGCGCTATAAAGTTATTGCTGGGTGGCCGTTTTGCCTGGCAATCGGGCTCAATTCGGGAGACCCTCGAGAAATCAAAATTCAGCAGGGATATTCACTTCTTGGGTTATCTTGAAGAGGAAGAGTTACCGAGGGTCATTGCTGCTGCCCGGGCGCTGGTCTACGTTTCACTTTTCGAAGGTTTTGGTTTGCCCATTCTTGAAGCAATGCATTGTGAAACACCCGTGATTACCTCCGGGGTCACTTCCATGCCCGAAGTCGCCGGGGATGCCGCGCTTATTATTGATCCTGCATCGGAAACCGCTATTGCTGAGGCAATGGAAAAAATACAGAACCCGCAATTTGCCCAGGAGTTAATAGACAAAGGGAAAAAGCAAAGAGAAAAGTTCAATTGGGATCGTTCAGCAGAACGAGTATACCAGATTATAGAAAAATTGGTCAGGGAATAGATCAATTACCAGTTGTTAGCCGTCTACTTGTTCTTGTATTCCACTATCTATTGCTTTTGTACCTCGTTTCCAAACGACAAAAGCACCAATGACACCAACGATCATTAGTCCGAGAGCAATCATTTCCGCCTGGGTAAGATTGAAAAACCAGTCATACTTATCATTGACCCGGATCTTTTCGATCCAGAACCGTTCGATACCGTTAAGTATTACATAAATGAAGAAAAGTAAACCCGCTGTTTTAATACGTTTTCTCAAAGCCCATAGCATCAGGAAAATAATGAGTGACAGGATAAATTCATAAAGCGGTGTAGGATAAACGGGTTCCGCCAAAACATTGCAATAATTCCAGGTGCAACCATCAATCAGGGAGCCTTCTGTTTCATTGATTACATTATGCGGATAATCATAGGACCAAAGAAATTGTGGAATCCAGCCCGGTTTAGCTGCGGTATTAACGATACCCCAGTCGCCATCCCCGGAGAAATGACAGCCCAGCCTTCCGACACCATAAGAGATCATCAGTGCAGGAGCCACTGCATCCAGTACCGGTAGCGGTTTGATTTTTAGATACCTCAAATAAAGGTATCCGCCCAGAAACCCGAGAATCAAGCCGCCATAAATCGCCATTCCGCTGCCGGAGAAAAATTGGGATAGCCAATAGCTAAAACTGACTTTGCCTGATAAAACCATATCCAGGTCTTCGATCATTGCAAAAAGCTTGGCTCCAATAATTCCCGAAAGAACCGAAACGACTGTAATATCTCCAATTCTTTCATGAGGTTTTACATTAACTATTTTTTCCTGTGGTTTAGCTAAGACCGTTTTCTGCTTTTCCCGGTACTTGACCCATACGAATAATGCTCCCAAAAGGAGACCTCCAATCCAGCTTGCAGCTTCTCCAATCCCTTTCAAAGAAAAAATCACTCCGGCCGGATCCATTTGAAAATCTGGAAAATTAAAGAGGACATACATGAATTTGAATCCAAGAAAAAAGCCCAAAAAACCATTGAGGCTAAGACTGAGCGGACTGGCCGGTTTACCAATAACAACTTTGGTTTTTATCGGTTGAAAAACACCTTCTTTGTTTTTACGCACTAATTCTATGGAAAAGAAATAAGCGGCTACGAGAATGGCAATCACCAGAAATAAGCCAAAGGTTTTTACCACCGAGAATGCATTATCCGGCTCCGTACCGAACAGATCATGAAGGATATATGAAAGATCAGGATACATTTTTCAAATTTAATATGCGTACTATCCCGCAAAAATAGACAGATTAGCTAAATCTGGGTATTTGTAAAGAATTATTTTGAAATTATTTAGACGAATAAGCAAATATATCTGTTCTCTCTAAAGTGTATTTTAAAAAAAGTTAAAAATCCGTTAAACCTTTTGGTTTATGTCAAGCGAACAGCTCATGAGGTAGCCAGTATTTCGGCTACCTCATGTTTATTCAGTTATCTTGCTTGTGCAATCAACTCGGCTTCTTTCTTTAAATCCGCCGCAAATTGCTCGAAGGATTCGTCAAAAGAAGGAATTTTATTGGCAAACAGAGGAAACATCAGCCCACCAATTTTTTCACTCATTGTAAAGATGACTTGATCACCGGACTTTTTCAGCGTATAAACACGCTTTCCCATCCCTCCTTTCCAAACCATTTTCTGATCTGGAACCATTTCTTTGACCTTTAGTTTAAAGGTACGTTTGGTATCCAGCGTGCTTTTGAGTCTGATTTTTTTCCCTTGTTCAATATCACCATCAATGGAAGTAATTGTTGAATTCCATCTTGGAAAATCAGCAGCATTAGTGAGTAATGCCCAAAGAATAGATACATCTGATTCGATAGCAATACTGACGGTAGTAGTTCTGCTAAATGTCTTTTTTTCAGTGATGGCTTTTCCATTCTGAGCCATAGGAGATAAGCTTGTCATAAGCAATAAAATTGTAATTAAATTTTTCATTTAAACTAGAGTTTATTGCTTTGACGGGTGAGGTAAAAAAAGCGATAGGATTTTATTCGTTTTTTTTCAGATATTCTTCCATGACTCTTCGATTATGTTCCAGATGATGGAGCTGAAGTTCATGAGCGCCCGAGCTATAAGGGTCAATATCTTTCAAAACTTCCATTCTCAGGTCGAATAGATGTTCTTTATCGGCTTTATCTGCCTCCCGGACCATTTTAATTTTCACGAGCTCTTCCTGTATATTTTGTTTTGGATTAAAAATGCCATTGATTTCAGAGCATTGGTGACAGATTCCTTCCTGATTAATGAGGGCGCAACGGCCTTCGAAAATTTCAATCATTTTTTGCCGGGCAGTATGCAGATGATACTTGACCAGAGCCTCCGTAGTCTGCAGGATGGTAGCCACTTCTTTTATTTTAAAATCATAAATTTCTTTTAATAACAGACAAAGGTGTTGCTCCAGGGGCAGGGACTTAGCAATGCAAGTAAAACAAAAAGCAATATGCTCCTGGATTTCAAATTTGGCATAATTAGAACTTTCGATGAGTTTCATGGTCTCCTGAAAATGCCGTGGATCTTCTTTGGCGGCTGCTTTGCAAATATCGGTGACATTTTCAGGCCAGCGCTTTTTCTTTCTGAGATTATCGATTGTAAGATTGGAGGCGATTGCAAAAATCCAGGTTTTAAGAGAAGAGATGCCTTTGAACGTATCCAGTTTTTCGTTGGCCCTGATCCAGGTGTCCTGCAATAAATCTTCAGTATCCTGAACACTGGCGGTCATCCGCAGAATATACGACTTTAACTGAGGCTTGATTTTTTCAAATTCCTGATTGAAAGTTTCAGAGGTCATCATTTTATCTGGTTTAATGAATCACATTTTTGCAATTATTACTCTGCAAGCTTATGACCAAACTGCAGCCATAAATCTTGTATTTGCCCAATTATTTAAAATTCTTGTTAACCTCTGATTACAGCAGCTATTATTAGTACTTGTGTTTTCCGATTACCCAATCCCCTTTCTCTGCTATTAATTTGTTTGCTGAATCGGCTGCTGCCTCTTCCAGCTGTGTCCCCATGGAATCGTTCCAGCGGTTGAGGTATCCGAAAAGAGCAACCACTCCCAGAATTTCAACAATTTCGCCCTCGTCCCAGTGTTTACGCATGTTTTCTGCAATTTCATCATTCACGGCATTAGGTATTACAGAAGCAGCGATAGAAAGATCCAAAGCCGCTCGTTCGGCATCATTGAAAGCCGGATGTGTTTTGTATTCCCAAATATTCTCTAATTGTTCTGCGGCTGCTCCGTATCGCTCGGCAGCGCGGATTGCATGTGCTTCACAATAACGGCAACCGGTAGACATGCTCGATACATATGCGATCAGTCTTTTTAAAGCACTGGTTACCCGCCCCTTATTTTCCATTACGGCCTGATTCATTTCCAAAAAAGCCTCTGCAATTCGCGGCCGACGCATCATGGTAAACAAACTGTTTGGCGTAAAGCCAAGTGTTTCATTATAAAAATCAACCATCTCCTGCAACTCGGGGTTAGTTTCTCTATCTAAAGGGGCTACCAAAGGTTTTTTCATAATTTTGCTTATTAGATTAATATTAAAGGATTTAGTGAGTTTGATATTGAAGTGCTTAAAGCACTTCTTTTATTGAAATCGAGCATAAAAATAAAAAATAAAGCCATTGTACTCTATTCCAGAGCCAATGGCTTTTGTATTTATCTTGACCAGTACTCTAATTTATAAATTGCCTCGATTGTCTTGTTCTCTTTCCAAAGCTTCGAAAAGGGCTTTGAAGTTTCCTTTTCCGAAAGACTGGGCGCCTTTTCTTTGAATAATTTCAAAAAACATAGTTGGCCGGGCTTGTACGGTATTTGTAAATATTTGTAATAAATAGCCTTCATCATCGCGATCAATCAGGATGCCCAAATTCTTTAATGGTTCCAAATCCTCATCGATTTTTCCAACTCTATCCAAAACAGTATCGTAATAGGTACTGGGAACACGCAGAAATTCCACACCTCGATCTCTTAGCGCAGTCACGGTCTCGATAATATTGTCAGTGGCAACGGCAATATGCTGTACGCCAGCTGTGCCGTAAAAGTCCAGATATTCATCTACCTGTGATTTTTTCAAACCAGGAGCAGGTTCGTTGATAGGAAATTTGATACGTCCATTGCCATTACTCATCACTTTACTCATCAGAGCACTATATTCCGTGGAAATATCCTTATCGTCGAAAGACAGGATTTGAGAGAAGCCCATTACATTGGCATAGAAGTCTACCCATTTATTCATATGCCCCAATGGCACATTTGCTACCATATGATCGACATATTTTAAGCCTATTGGTGCCGGGTTATAATGCGTTTCCCATTTTTTAAATCCGGGAAGGAAAGGACCATTATAATTTTTGCGTTCGACAAAAATATGCTTGGTATCTCCATACAAATTGATCCCCGATCTTTTTACCGTTCCAAACTCATCTTCTTCAACGCTTGGTTCCATATAAGGACTGGCTCCCCGCGAGACTGTTTCATTGAATGCCACTTCCGCATCCTCAACCCAAAGTGCAATATGTTTTACACCATCTCCGTGATCATCAAGATGTTTGCCGATTGCTGTACCTGCTTTCAAAGGGGATGTTAGTACCAGACGGATTTTGTCCTGTACCACTACATATGATTCCCGGTCTCTCAATCCGGTTTCTAGACCTGCAAAAGCTAAAGATTGAAAACCAAAAGCGGTTTTATAATAATGCGCTGCCTGCTTGGCATTGCTGACATATAACTCGATATAGTCAGTTCCTAATAAAGGAAGAAAATCTTGTGCCCCCTTAAATATTTTTGAGTTTGCTTCTGAAGTATTTAACATGATCGTAATTTATTTGCGTAAATAATAGTTGCTTAGGCAAATATATTAATTTTTTATCTTTTCCGCTGTCTGAATTTGATAATTAATAGCAAATTAAAATATTACTAAGTGCCAAATCAAAAGTGTCTGTATAAGAACTTCGTCCGCTTGAAATGGACGATACAATTGAACAATTGGAAATTGTGCAGGAGGTTTTGTGTGGACTTAAAAGATTTATTATTTCCGGATAAAACTAGTCAAGTACTGAGATTGTCGAAGATCTGATTCATAATGCGGGTAAAATGTGCATAATCTTCATCAGAGAGATTGGACCAACCCTGATTTCTGAGACTCAAAACAATTGGATGTGCTTTTTCAAAAGTTTCTTTTCCCTTTTTGGTTAAAAAAATCTTATATCGACGGCGGTCATTTTCAAAACGCTGGCGTTCAACCATATTTTTACTGACTAATAAATCGATGATTCTGGAAACCGTCGGGGCGTTTTTGAAAGAACCATTGGCTAATTCGGTTTGTGAAATACCATTGTGCTTATAAAGCTCATCGATAATTACCCATTGCTCGGGAGTTAGGTCAACGCCCGCCTCTTTAAAAGCATGGATAAACTGTAGCTTGATAATTCTTAAAGTACGATCAATTAGAGTACCGTATGCTTTTGATGTGTGTTGCTTTGACATTATTTTATTATCTTTTCCAGGGCAGCGATAAATGCTTCATTAGCTTCCGGGATTCCTATTGATACCCGAACACAACCCGGAGCGCCAAAATTTGCTACTGGCCTTACCATTATTCCCTCTTCCAGCATTCTTTCTTCAAACTGTCCGGTATCCATTTCCGGTTTTAACAAAATAAAATTACCCTGCGATTTCCAGTAGTGCATACCTAAACGATCCAGTTGTTCGTAAAGATAAAGCCGGCCTTTTTTGACAATTTCAACAGTTTGATCAATAAAAGCTTGATCGCCTAAAGCGGCTATTCCGGCTTCGAGAGATAAAGTATCTATCAAAAATGGTTTGCAAAGTTGATGAATATACGCAGATAATTCAGGAGTGGTATACGCATAACCAATTCGCATTCCGGCCAAACCATACGTTTTTGAAAAACTGTTGACACCAATGATATTATATCCTTTCTTTACATAAGGCAAAGCAGTCGTATAGTCATCGGCGTCTACAAAATGATAGTATACTTCGTCTAAAACGACTACCACATGATCCGGAATATTGGCCAGTAATTCATCCAGTTCATGCTTGGCTATATGGGTTCCCGTAGGATTATTGGGGCTGGTTAAAAAGATCAAACGGGTCTGGTCGTTGATAACATTCAGTATCCCCCGGATATCCAGTTTGTAATCGGGATATAATAAAGGAACATCAATCACTTTAGAACCACACCAGCTAGAAAACATGATATAAGGCTTGAAAGTTGGATTAGAAACAATCACTTCTCTACCTTCGCCGGCAAAGGCTCGGATGATATGATCGATGATCTCCGAGCCACTGCTTGCGCCAATAAACTGATCGGCTTCTAGTTCGTTATTATAAAATTGTCTCAAAGCAGTTTGTAAACGTTGATCGGTGCGATCTGGATAAAGATGCAGGTTTTTGAGGTTTTCTTGAATGGCTGCCATCGCTTTTGGAGAAGCACCAATTGGGTTTTCGTTAGACGAAAGTTTATAAATCTTATCTTTCTTGGTTTTGATTTCACTAATCGCCTTTCCTCCTTTATAAGGCTCTGCTACCGCAAGGTATTCCTTAAAAAATGAAATTTTATCTGTTGGTTCGGACATATTCATCATTGCTTGCTAAAAAAAAAATATTGAACAAATGTACAAATCCAATATGAAACTTCTCTTAATATCTACCGACCATGTATTGGAATAGCAAAGTTTATGCGATTTTATTCTGCCGATTGCCGATCATCAGAAAATATAAAATTTATAGTAAAACAAATAACAAAATAAATTGGGGCACGTATTAATACTTTTAGCTTGTACTTATGTACAATCATGTTATATAAAGAGCGAGAAATTTTTCTGGTAAGAGATATCCCTAAAAGCCGAAATTGGCTTGGCGGAGTACATCAGTATAAAAATAAAAGCATTACCTTTGTGCTTCCATTTTAAGTTTAACCAAAAAAACTAAAATACTATTATGTCTAATCAAAAAATCAACCTCCAGCCGGCGGCTCTGATCGAAAGTACTATTCGTCAGAATCAGGGACAACTTAGCAGTTCTGGCGCTTTGGCAGTTAAGACTGGTAAGTTCACTGGACGATCTCCAAAAGATAGATATATTGTAAAGGATGACATTACAGCGAATACAGTAGATTGGGGAGATATCAATATCCCAATCGAGTCTACCAGTTTTGATGCGCTCTATGATAAAATGATCAACTATGTAAACTCGCGGGATGAAGTGTATGTCCGTGATGCATATGCTTGCGCAAATCCGAACTATCGGCTAAATGTACGAGTACATACCGAATATCCCTGGCAAAATCTTTTTGCTTATAATATGTTTTTGCGGCCTACTGCCAAGGATTTATCCAATTTCGAACCGGATTGGGAAGTCTTTGCTTTCCCTGGTGTAAAAGCTGATCCGCAATTACATGAAACCAGACAGGATAATTTTGCAATAATCAACTTCACCAAAAAAGTGATTATCATAGGTGGTACAGCTTATACCGGAGAAATCAAAAAAGGTATTTTCTCTGTACTTAATTTTGTATTACCCGTTGAAAATAAAGTTTTACCAATGCATTGCTCGGCAAATACCGGAGCAGAAGGTGATACCGCTTTGTTTTTTGGCCTTTCCGGAACGGGAAAAACTACCCTTTCTAATGATCCGGCGCGCCGCCTGATTGGAGATGATGAGCATGGATGGTCGAAGGAAAGTGTATTCAATTTTGAAGGAGGTTGTTATGCAAAAACCATTGATTTGTCTCCTGCCAAAGAACCGCAGATTTTTAATGCGATCAAGTTCGGAGCATTACTGGAAAACGTTGGCTTCGAAGAAGATGGATGTACCGTTGATTATTCGGATGTCGATATCACTCAAAATACCAGAGTGAGTTATCCGATTTATCATATTGAAAATATCATGTACAAATCCCGGGGAGATTTGCCTGAAAACATCTTCTTTTTGACCTGTGATGCCTTTGGAGTATTACCCCCCATTAGTAAACTGACACCTGAACAGGCAATGTACCATTTTATTAGTGGATATACGGCAAAAATTGCCGGAACGGAAGAAGGTATTGTAGAGCCGGAAGCGACTTTCTCCGCCTGCTTCGGAGCTCCTTTTTTACCGCTTCACCCGACTAAGTATGCTGATTTGTTAGGTGAAAAAATTAAAAAAGGAAGCCGTAGTGGTGATGGGACTATTAATGTTTGGTTAGTCAATACAGGATGGACAGGAGGTGCGTATGGAGAAGGTTCCAGGATTGAGCTTTCCTATACCCGTGCGATGATCAAAGCGGCACTTACAGGAGTATTGAATAAAGTTGAATATAGAACGCATCCTATTTTTGGTTTGCAAATTCCAAAAACCTGTCCGGACGTACCGAATGCTGTATTAAATCCAAGGGACACCTGGAGAAATGAAAACGAATATGACAGTGTAGCGGAGGATTTGGCATTGCGGTTCATCAAAAATTTTGAGAGATATGCCGAGCAGGCTTCGGAAGCAATTCTTTCTGCGGCACCCAAACTAAAGACGGTGAATAGCTGATAGCTAGGCACATCTTATAATTCAACTGACTTACAATCTGGCTGGTCGATTTTTGTAAATCGACCAGCTTTTGTCGAATATAGAAGAACAAAATTATGAGCAAAACATCCTATATCCTTGGTGGCGTACGTACCGCTTTTGGAAAATTTCGAGGTAGTCTTTCAACTGTTAGAACAGATGATCTGGGAACAATACCCATCAAAGCTTTGATAGAAAAGTATTCCAGTATTCCACTTGAGGCTTATGATGATGTCATTCTGGGCTGTGCCAATCAGGCCGGAGAAGATAATCGTAATGTTGCACGTATGTGCCTGCTCCTTGCGGGCCTTCCCTGGACCGTTCCTGGAGAAACGGTCAATCGCTTGTGCGCTTCCGGAATGTCGGCAGTAATTCATGCTCATCGGGCAATTCAAACCGGAGATGGCGATTTGTTTATCTCCGGAGGAATAGAGCATATGACTCGTGGTCCCTGGGCTATATCCAAGGTTTCTTCCGCTTTTGGAAGAGATGCACAAATGCACGATACAAGTTTTGGCTGGCGATTTGTTAATAAGAAAATGCACGAACTTTACGGGACAGATTCTATGGGTTCCACGGCTGAAAATCTGGCAGAACGCTATAAAATCAACCGGGAGGATCAGGATAAATTCGCATACTGGTCGCAAATGAAAGCAGCAAAAGCTCAAGCCTCTGGTCGCTTGGCGGAAGAAATTGTACCCGTTTCGATTCCGCAGCGCAAAGCTGATCCGATCATTTTTGATCAGGATGAGTTTGTTAAAGGAAATACAACTTTAGAAATATTGGCCAAGCTACGAACCGCATTCAAAAAGGAAGGAGGTACTGTTACGGCTGGAAATGCTTCCGGCCTGAATGATGGGGCGGCGGCTTTAATCGTTGCTTCTGAAGCTGCGGTCAATCAATACCAACTCAATCCTCTTGCCCGAATTGTAAGCTCTGCCGTTGTCGGGGTGGAACCCAGGATTATGGGAATAGGCCCGGTAGGTGCTTCTAAAAAAGCATTGGCGAAAGCCGGACTGACACTTGATGATATTGATATTATAGAACTGAATGAAGCTTTTGCAGCACAGGTACTGGCTTGTACCAGAGAGTTGGGAATAGCAGATGATGATCCACGTATCAATCCGAATGGAGGAGCAATTGCTATTGGTCATCCGCTAGGCGTTTCCGGGACAAGAATTTTGAATACGGCAGCAATTGAGTTGCATAAACAAAACAAAAAATACGCTTTGGTGACAATGTGTGTTGGCGTTGGACAAGGCTATGCCACGATCATTGAAAAAGTGTAAAATTTTTTAAAAGAGATATATAAATCATCCTCATTTTTAGTTAAAATCCAACTTGAAATTGAATTTTATAGCACTATTTATCGCTTTGTAGAGCAGGTTGGTAATAGGTATGTAGATTTTAGGCATTGGGCGGTCCCGAAAACCCAAGACCTAAAGCCAAACACCTATTTCATGGAACTCAAAAGCTTATATTTTATCTGTTTAGCCCGTCTTCTGACCTGTCATTTTATACTCATCTCCCATAAATTTATACATTCAGTCTTTAGCTAAAACATGATTAGCTGTGATTCAGATTAGTAGCCGCTTAAAAAAGTAGTTAAAAAAGAAGGTTTTATAGCAAAATTTTATTTATTTTACAAATAGGTAAATAATTATGAGATTACATCTTGGTGAATTCGAAGAAATCGTCCTCCTTTTGGTTGCAGTGCATCATAATGATGCTTATGGCCTTTCTATTGCCAATTCAATAAAAGAAAAGCTTAATAGAAAAGTAACGCTCAGCAGTGTCCATACTGCTCTCTATAGATTAGAAGAAAAAGGATTTGTGAAGTCCGAGATTGGTGGTGCTACCAAAGAGCGCGGAGGTCGTAGCAAGCGTCTCTTTAAAATTACCAGTTTGGGAAAACAGGCTTTAGAGGCTTCCCGTCAGTCTCGAAACTTACTTTGGGATATGATCCCAAGGATCACATTTGATGGTTTATGAAAAATAATCCACCACGCCTTGCGCAACGCTTCTTTAGTTGGTATTGTAGAAATCATCTCCATGATTCTATTCTTGGTGATTTGGAGGAACAATTTTATCAAAATCAATTGAAGCACGGTACTCGCCGGGCGAAATTGCTCTATTGGTTGGGGGTTTTTCAATTTATAAACAGGTTTACACTTAAACGGGACCATTATTCTACTTCATATACCTTTTATTCTGTAAGTATGATTAAAAATAATATCATCAGTTCACTCCGGTTTTTAGGGAGAAATAAAGGCTTTACCGCCATAAACCTTTTTGGATTAACGCTTGGCTTTAGCAGCTTTCTGTTAATTCTGTTTTTTGTAAACCATGAGCTTTCCTTCGAAAAATTTCACAAGAATAAAGAGCGGATCTTTCGAGTCAATTTTTCCTTTCAGGATAATGCTGGAAATGTAACGACCCTTGTGAACTCCCCTCCGGCACTTGCTCCGGGTATCCGGGAGAAGTTCTCGGAACTGGAGAAAATTTCAAGGATGCGATATGCTATGAACAGTCTCTTTTCAAATGGAGAAATTCGTTTTTACGAAGATCATGGCTATTATGCGGATTCCCTTTTTCTCGAAATACTTGAGTTTGAATTGTCCTCTGGTGATCCGAATACAGCCCTGGATCAACCCAACTCAATAGTGATCACGGAAGATATGGCAATTAAGTATTTCAACAACTCTAATCCCGTTGGAGCTACGCTATTGTTTAATAATTCTGTTCCCTTGAAAGTTACCGGAGTACTTTCTCCCATACCAACCAATTCTCATTTGAATTTTAATTTTTTGATATCGTTTCCGACATACTCTGTTCCCGAAGGATATGCATCTGATTTGACTAGTTGGGGATGGTTGGGATTTATGACTTATGTAAAATTAAAGCCTAATGCCGATTCGAAACAATTTGAAAAAGGCTTGGCCCAACACTTTAAAGATTTGAATCCGGAAGATTTAACACCCTTGCTACCGAGATTGCAAAATTTGTCAGATATCTACATGGGCTCAGATGGCATGGCTGACGACCTGGCCAGTCATATCCGGGCCGGTAACCGGTTTAGTGTGAAAGCACTTATGATCGTTGCCTTGCTGATTCTCATAGTTGCAGGATTCAATTTTTCCAACCTTACACATGCTCTGTCGATCAATCGGAGTAAATCTACAGGGGTCAGAAAAGTACTGGGAGCGAACAGGAAGGGAATTCTCGCTCAATTACTTACAGAATCATTGATCCTTACCTTCTTTTGTATGGTTCTTTCATTTGGCATTGTTTTCTTGCTCTTCCCCTCCGTTTCACAGTATATGAAATGGGAGTTTGACCTGAGATTTATGGATATTTTGAAGTTAGCTCCCGTATTGATGATAGTCGGAATTTTTATTGGTATAATATCCGGTCTTTATCCGGCACTGACCCTGGCCAGAATCGATATTATTAAATCTCTTAAAGGAACACTAAAGATAACATCGCGGAATCCACTTCAATTAAAAAATGTACTATTGCTGTTTCAGTTTGCGGTATCTATTGGACTCATTTGTGCCACAATTATTATGACAAAGCAAATCGATTACTTAAGAAATAAGGAAACTGGATATAATGCGGAAAACGTTGTTTTGATAAAAATGCTGCCAGAGGATATGTCGCGTTATTTTGAGGTGTATAAAGAACGGCTGATTCAGAATTCGGCGGTATTGAATGTAAGTAGAAGTGATAGAGTAGTTGGCGATCCGTGGCCTTTTGGAGGTATTCAGAGAGTAGATGAGGATCCCGAAATGAGTAAAAGAATATTTTTCAACCTGGCGGATTATAATTACTTTGAAACAATGGGAATTCCGTTGAGCAGCGGGCGCTCTTTTTCAAAGGAACATACAAATGATTCTACTCAGGCGATTATCATTAATCAACAAGCAGCAACGTATTTAGACTTGGAAGACCCCATTGGGAAACAGGTACATTTTTTCGAATTAGACGGCCCACGGACTATTATTGGTGTAGTAGAAGATTTCAATTATTCCTCTTTGCATCAGGGAATAGAACCGGCTGTGGTTATTCTGCCATTTATCGACCTGGAATACATGTATGTACGGATGGCTTCGGGAAATCCGAAAGCACAGATTGGCATATTGGAAGATACCTGGAAGCAGGTTGCTCAGAGTACTCCGCTGGAATGGCGGTTTCTGGATGATAATCTTGATCGCTTATATCAGTCCGAAGAGCGGCTATCAAGCATGATTCAGGTATTTTCTGTACTGGCAATTTTATTGGCTTGTCTGGGCTTGTATGGAATAGTAACGTTTATGGTAAATAATCGTGTCAAAGAACTTGGAATCAGAAAAGTACTTGGAGCTTCTGTTCACTCTCTTTATACTTTATTTGTTAAAAAATATATTTATCAGGCATTACTGGCGATGGTAATCATATTGCCGGTGATACATTATCTGCTGAATGCCTGGCTGAAAGATTTTGCATACCGCATTCATATCAATTGGTGGATCTATCCGGTGGGCACGCTTCTTTTGATTATGATGATTTTGATCACAATAACCTTTCAAATTTTAAAAGCTGCCCAAACGAACCCAACAAGATTGTTGAGGCATGAATAAAGCCCCATAAATGAATTGATGACTGGATCGTAGAAAATAAGCAGGCCAACTGTATAGAACCAAACCTGATCCATTATTATGAGCCATCATAATAGCCAATGTTTTGTGCCTGATATTCTGAATCTTTTTGATAAATAATTGCACAAGTCTTATAAAAAGTTTCTTAGCTGGCGCTTTTTGTTTATTTTGATTTTTCAAAAATAATTATCTGCAACATGGCTATTCTATCCAGAAGAGGTTTTATCCATCGAACTTCGATGTTGTTAGCTTCTGCCCTGTTGCCTCTTCCTCTTTTAGATTGTCAAAATAAACCCCGACGCCTTTTCAGGATGAGCCTTAACCCGGGAGCAATTGGTGTTGATCTGAATCAAACCGCCTTGCTGGATATGGCCATTCATAAGGGTTTTGAAGCCATTGTCCCGCTTCCAAACGATCTTTTAAAAATGGATGCGGAGGAAAAGGTTTCTTTTATACAAAAAAAGAAGGCTCGAAAGATTAGCTGGGATGCTGCGGGTTTACCGCTTGACTTTCGTAAATCTAATGAGCTATTTCGCCAAGAACTCAAAACACTCCCGGATAAATGCAGAGTGATGCGGGAGTTCCAGGCTGATCGGATGAATACCTGGATCATGCCTACGCACAGCGAACTGACGTATCTTCAAAATTTTAAACAACATACTAAAAGGTTGAAGGAAGTAGCCCGGATACTGGGGGATTATGGCATTCGGCTTGGCCTGGAGTACGTTGGCCCCAAAACACTAATGACAAGATCACGCTACCCTTTTATTCATACGATGAAGGAACTAAGGGAATTGATTGATAATATTAATCTGCCCAATATTGGTTTGCAACTGGATGCCTTTCATTGGTTTTGTGCGGAAGAAAGCGTTGAGGATATTTTAAACCTTGATCAGGCAATGATTATCACAGTAGATTTGAATGATGCCAAAAGTGACCGAACTGCTGCGGAACAAATAGATAACGAGCGAGAGCTTCCCGGAGATTCAGGAGTGATTGATTTAAAAGCTTTTCTCGAAGCTCTGGTAAAAATAGGATATGATGGTCCGGTACGCGCGGAGCCGTTTAATAAAAAACTTAATGAAAAGAATGATCATGAGGCAATCGAAGCTACTTATCGGGCAATGAAAAGAAGCTTTGACCTGATTGATCGATAAACTTTTTTTATGCAAATAAAAGAATCAGCAAAAGTTTATGATGCAATAATTGTAGGCTCGGGAGCCGGAGGCGGAATGTCTGCCAAGGTACTGGCGGATGCAGGGCTGAAGGTTGCCGTTGTAGAAGCAGGAGCTTATTTTGATCCTAAAGATCCAAAAACTCAAACTCAACTGAAATGGCCCTGGGAATCTCCCCGGCGGGGAGCGAGTACCAATCGGGCCTTTGGGGATTATGACATGTCTTGGGGAGACTGGCAAGTCGGTGGGGAGCCGTATACAACCAAAGAGGGAACTCAATTTATGTGGTGGCGTGCCCGAATGTTAGGCGGACGAACCAATCACTGGGGGAGAATTTCCCTTCGTTTCGGTCCAATGGATTTTAAACATAAGAATGTAGACGGACTGGGAGACAACTGGCCAATTTCTTACGATGATGTCAAACCGTATTACGATAAACTTGATAAGCTGGTAGGGGTCTTTGGTTCAAAAGAAAATTTGCCAAATGATCCGGACGGATACTTTTTACCTCCACCCAAACCGCGCCTGCACGAGCTGTACTATATCAAAGCAGCTCGCAAACTTGGGGTTACGGTTATCCCTTCTCGCCTTTCTATCCTGACCAAGCGAATTAATAAGGACCGGGGGGTATGTTTTTATTGTGGACAATGTAATCGCTCCTGTAGTGCTTATGCAGATTTCTCTTCAGGCTCTTGTCTGATTTTTCCGGCTATGAAAAACGGTGGGCAAATTGACTTGTATACCAATTGTATGGTGCGGACAGTGACTACTAACGAAGAAGGCTTGGCGACGGGAGTTTCTTATATTAATAAGGAGGATAGAATGGAATATCAGCTTCGTGGAAAAGTAGTCGTACTTGGTGCATCGGCTTGTAGTAGTGCCCGAATCCTGTTGAATTCCAAAAGCCCACAGCATCCTAATGGACTGGGCAACAGCAGTGATGTGCTTGGTCGATATTTACATGATTCTACCGGAGCCAGCCGTTCGGCTTTTGTACCGGCATTAATGAATCGAAAAATCTATAATGAAGATGGTGTAGGGGGAATGCATGTATATTCTCCCTGGTGGCTGGATAATAAAAAGCTGGACTTTCCGAGAGGATATCATATTGAAATCTGGGGAGGAATGGGAATGCCTTCTTATGGCTTTGGTTTTAATGCCTCGGATTTCAACAAATATACTGGAGGAGTAATTGGCGGATATGGCGATAAATTAAGAGATGATGTGAAGCGATTTTATGGAGCTGTGATTGGTTTTGGAGGCCGCGGGGAAGCTGTTGCCCGTTATGATAATCGTTGTGAAATAGATCCTGATGTAGTAGATGAATTTGGTATTCCGGTATTGCGATTTGATTATAAATGGTCAGACTACGAAAAATTACAAGCTAGGCATATGCATCAGACATTTGAAGAACTTTTCCATGCTATGGGAGCAGAAGTATTGGGTGATACCCCTGGAAAAGATCAGGATTATGGGCTTCATGCTCCGGGGCAAATTATCCATGAAGTTGGGACCACCAGAATGGGAAACAATCCAAAAACTTCGGTTACAAATGCAATGCAACAATTGCACGATGCCCAAAATGTATTTGTTGTTGATGGCGGACCATTTGTCTCTCAGGCTGATAAAAACTGTACCTGGACCATTATGGCTTTATCCTGGAGAGCATCGGATTATATTGTCGAACAACTCAAAAAACGAAATATTTAAGGCTTGGGTAAAGGCTGATTTAAAAAAAGAATATTATGGATCGAAGAGATACATTAAAAACGCTGTTGATAGGATCTTTTGCCACCACCACTTTAGGAACGGTTGCATGTAAAACAGATCAGAATACCACAGAGGCAGATTCAGGTCAAAAGGGCGAATTACCGGTTTACGGACGGACGCCAAAAGAACTGGAACATGATCAACGCGTTTTGCAAGCCGACTTTTTAAATGAGCATGAGCTGGAAACGATAGCTGTACTTTGTGATATCATATTACCAGCTACGGCTAGTGCAGGTTCTGCCACGGATGCCGAAGTTCCTGCTTTTATTGATTTTATTGTCAAAGATCTTCCGAGTCATCAAATGCCGCTTCGTGGTGGCTTGATGTGGCTGGATACGGAAGCCAATAAGCGCTTTAATACGGTGTTTAAATCAGCCAGTAGTGATCAGCAAATTCAAATAGTGGATGATATTGCTTATCCGGATAAAGCAGAGGAAAAGCCGGAATTATCACATGGCATCCAGTTTTTTAATTTAATCCGCAATCTTACTTTGACGGGGTATTATACTACCCGTATAGGGCTAGATGATCTGGGCTACAAGGGGAACTTACCAACTGTTTGGGATGGTGTGCCGGCAGAGGTACTCAAGGAACACGATGTAGATTATGATGAAGAATGGCTGGCAAAATGTATCAAGCAGGAAACCCGGGATATTGTAGCCGAATGGGATGAACAGGGAAATTTACTTACTTGATTAAATCCTGAATTTACTAAGCTCCAAATAATCGCGTTTGAATTTTGGGATTTCAGAATTCTTCTGGACTGATTTTTGAAGTTTTTCATCTGACAACTAAGCAAGCTTATCTAAAAGGGTAAAACATATAATAACATCCCACCGTTTTTGGTTGGAAAACTGTTATTTTTTATAACCTTTAACAAAGTATCATATGGAAATCCAAATTGAAGCGCCGTGGAAGGTAAAGCCTTCCCTTGAATCAGTGATTACAAAGAAATTAAACAAATTGGTAACTTTCAATGATCGATTGATCAAAGCGGAGGTCTATCTGAAAACAGGCGATAATGTCGCTCCGGAAGACAAAGTAGCGGAAGTAACCCTCAGAATGCCCGGACCAGATATTTTTGCCGAAAGTAGTGCAGATTCACACGAAAAAGCTATTGCAGAATGTGCTGAAAAGTTGAGAAGACAAATTATTAAGAGAAAAGAAAAGCGTGCAAGCAGAGCTTAAAGACCGTTAAATCTTGTATAAAAACAATAAGAAACCGGCTGTAATTTACTTACGGCCGGTTTCTTTATTTATGATATCGCTGTATCGAAATTATCTGGCCTCAGCCTTAATCTCTAAATTCAAAGATACATCATCATGGATAATCTTATCTGCAGCTGTACCAATTAGTCCCGAACCGTATTTGATATCCCAATCCGTTCGGTTAATAGTGAACTTGGGAGTAGTAGCAGTTAAAGAATTATCTGCCAAAACGACAAAAGCAGGGATCGTTACACTTTTGGTAATTCCTTTTAACGTCAGATTGCCAGTGATGTTATGAGTTGTTTCTTCGCTGCCTGATGCAGGTGCAACAGAAACAATTTCAAACTTCCCGATCGGGTGATTTTGAACATCGAAAAAATCAGGTGAAGAAAGGTGGCCAACCAGATCCCCTTTCTTTTCATCCGGTAAATCAGTATTGGTTATTGAAGTCATATCAATACCAAATTTGCCACTGGTAATATTATCACCTTCGGTGTTAATTGTTCCCTTAGGTATTGAAAAGGTTCCACTATGACTTCCTCCCACTTTCGTACCGGTCCAGTAAATTGTTCCGCCAGTCACAGCAAAAACTTTGGCCGTTGTTGCTGCTTTGGCTACCTCCTTAGCGTCTCCAACTGCGGCTTTTTCCCCTTCAGGAGTATTTTTACAGGCAACGATCAGGCTCATTGCTAGAAAGGCAATCATGATGTTTGACAATAGTTTCATTGTTTGATGATTTGTTTGATTAAAAAATGAAATTTGCGCAAAAATAAGGCTTCTAATTTATGAAAGAAGAAAAACGGATATTTAAAAAGATTATTTTAGAAAATAAGCTTGTAAAAATGTTTGGATTATAAAAGATGGTTCAATAAAGTCTTATCTAAGTATTTTGATCCAGGAAAGCAATTGTATCATCAAGAGATTTTAAAATCCGAACATTTCTGGAAGACTGAACGTTTTGAGCAACTACCTGATACCCGGAAAGCAAAAGCTCACAATTTGAAAACGTCATAGACAATTCCGTAACGTATTTTTGCACCGGGCTTTTAGAATAAGTTTCTGTAATCATCGTAAAGATATAATCCGGTTCGTGTATCTGGCAGGCATCTACCAGGTCGTTTATGGAAATATTCAAACCGAGGTAATAAACTTTATGCTTACGGGCTTTCAAAAGATAATGCATAAAAAGTAGGCTCAGCTCCTGACTTTCACCTTCTGGTAAATAAACTAGAAACTTTTTATTGTCTCTACCCAAAGCGAACGGCTCATTATCGATTGCGGTGATAATTTTTTGCCGGATTAGGCAACTCATAAAGCTTTCCTGAACCGGATTGATAGAACCCGTCAGCCATAAAACACCCAGTTTATCCAAAAAAGGGTAAATAACTTGCAACATCGTTTGCTCAAAACCTAATTGCTGGATATTGGTCGATATGATGCGATCAAACTTGTACTCATCCATTTCAATCATCGAAATAGTTAGCGCATCAAGTTGTGTGCTGTGGGCAAAGTCCACTTCGGCAATTGCAGCCACTTTTTCTGCGATCTCGTCTTCCGACATTTTCGCAATTTTGGAAATTCTTAGCCCATTTCGATTTAAAAGAGCAATATTGAGAAGTAATTTGAGATCTTTATCCTGATAATAGCGAATATTGGTACTGGTCCGTTCAGGCTTAATAATACCGTAGCGTTGCTCCCAGATACGAATCGTATGAGCTTTTATGCCGCAAAGCTTTTCAAGATCTTTTATCGAATAAATAGCCACGGATAGTATTGAATTTTTATATAATAACCTGTTGATACACAAGCTGTAACCTTACATATCCACGTTTAAACAACGATTTGAGGTATTTTGTTTAATCAAACTTGCCTTGTTTGCATAAAAACAAAACCCGGAACATCCGTCCTTCTCTTTACCGGGAATACAACTAATCTGGCAATATTGAGACGACATTTAACTTTAAACAATGTGATTTCGTCAAAATAATGTCTAGTAAAATGTATTTTTAGCGGATAAAAACTATTTCAACGGTTTCTCCGTATAAAATCCTAGTTTATAAAAAAATCTATTTTATGTCTAACACACTTTTACAAAAAACATTTCCTCTGAGTATAAATATCAGATATTATGGGACTTTTTTAGCACTTCTGTTTTCCATTAATCTGGGGCTGAGTCAATGTGAATATACGCTGGCTTTATTCGATTCTTTTGGCGACGGTTGGAACGGTTCGATCCTTACGGTTATCATTGAAGGTGATTCTACGGATTACACTATTGCTAACGGAAGTGATGCAAGCTTTGTGATTGAGCCGGAAGTGAATCAATTGGTTAAATTTTCTTATACAGCCGGTGCTTTCCAGAATGAAGTGACTTATGAGATTCAGGATTCTGAAGGAGCGGTAATTTTTAGCGATGGACCGTTTCCGGAAGAAGGAATGATATTCTCCATTTTCGCCTGTGCTACTTGTCCCGGAATTGATTCTGTTTTTGTTGACGATATTGGGGGGATCGACACGGAGGTCAGTTGGGCAAGTTCGGATTCTACGGGGACCTATATCATTGAGTATGGCCCTCCCGGATTTTTACCGGGAACAGGCACTATTATTACCTCCACGACCAATTCAGCAAATTTGACAGGCTTAGCGGAGGATACGGATTATGAGTTTTATGTATCAGTGGCCTGTGCAAATGGCGATACCAGTGGTATCAATTGCCCAACCTCATTTAAGACGAGATGGCTGATAGATGTTGGGATTATAAATATCAGCACTCCTGAGCCAGACTGCGACCTGGGAGTGGAAATGATTGAAATTACTTTACAGAATTTTGGGGCTAACCCCCAGTCTCTGGTTCCTTTTAAATATGCAGTTAATAATATGGATGCCGGAGTTGCTCAACCACTGGATGGTTTTTATACGGGAGTTTTGAGTAGCGATAGTACAGTCACCCTGGCATTCGAAACCACCTATGATTTTTCTACTCCGGGGGATTACGAAATCGCTGCCTGGACAGAATTGGCCAATGATGCGGATATTAGCAATGATTCTTCCTTTTTTAGAACGACCAGCATTCCTGTAATTGATGATTATGCTTATTTTATGGACTTTGAAACCTGGAACGGCGGATGGTTGAATGATGAAGTGAATGGTGAAAATAGTACCTGGGAATTTGGAGAACCCAATGGCGCTGTGATCAATATGGCGGCTTCTGGCAATAATGCATATGTAACGAATCTCGAAGGTTTTTATAATAATCAGGAAATATCTTATCTCGTGTCTCCCTGTCTGGATTTTTCTGATTTAAACACCGACCCATTTGTCAGCTTTTCGATTTATTATGAAACAGAGCTTTTCTGGGATGGAGCCTGGCTGGAATACAGCATCGACGACGGGATGACCTGGACCAAACTGGGTGAACAAGGGACAGGTGTCAATTGGTATAATTTTGAAAATACGATTGAAGGTCTTGGAGATGTTTGGGCCGGAAATTCTAATGGCTGGATCAATGCGGAAAACACCCTGATCGGATTGGCCGGGGAATCCACGGTGAGACTGCGATTTGTTTTTGACTCCAGTTTTAACGGGAATTTCTTCGATGGTATCGGTATTGATGACATTTTTATTTCTCCGATTCTTGCCGATGATCTTTCGGCTTTGAGTGTTGTCAATTCATCTACCCTTGAATGCGGAGATGAAATGGATATGGTGACCATTGAAATCAGAAATGCAGGTTCGGATACACAAACGGGTTTTGAGGTATCCTATCAGGTGAATGACGAACCCATTGTTACAGAAAATGTAGGGGCGCTATCAGTTGCCTCGGGAATGATCGAGACCTATACTTTCACAACGCCATTTAACTCAAATATGCTTGGAGCAGATTTTGAAATCGTAGCATGGACAGATTTATCCGACGAATTAAACGTGCTAAATGATACGACTTCAAATACTTTTACAACCGTTGATCCGGATTATTTGCCAATTGCCGAGGATTTTGAAACAGCCGTTTTCCCCGAGGGATGGATATTTAGTGATTTTGGCATTGATGCCGGGCATAATAATGTGTCTGTGGTGATTTATGATAATCTCTATAGCGGTGATCAAAACTATGAAGTAACGACCTCGGTTATTGGCCCGATCAATCCCGGTGATAGTCTCACTTATGATTATCGTTATACGGATTGGAGTGCTGGTACGAATCCTACTACTTTAGGCGAGGGAGATATGCTGGAAATACAAATATCCAATGACTGCGGCCAGAATTACACAACCGTTCAGACAGTAGATATGGATAATCATACTCCGAGTGTTGTGATGACTACGAACCTGGTTGATCTGGATGCTTATGCGGGAGAGTTTATTAAAATTCGCTTTCTGGCAACCTGGGGAACAGGTGATTATTGGATCGATCTGGATAATATTAATATTATTGGATGTCCGGCGGATTTTGGCTTGAATATTACAACGGTTAGTGAATCATCCGCGGGAGCGGGAAATGGGTCGATTAGTATTGAAGCGACTGAAGGAACAGCGCCCTATTCTATTGTATGGGATAATCCGAATGCGCCTAACGATTTATCTGCGGGTATTTATTCTGCAACTATAAGTGATGCACTGGGTTGCGAGCAGATGATCTCCGTAGAGATAGAGATTTGCCCCCCAAGTTTTGACTTGGTAGCGGAAGTGATTGGTGTAAGTGAAACCGGTGCAGAGGATGGGACAATTAGCATTAATCCCGGAATGGGAGAAGGTCCTTACAGCTATGAATGGAGCAATGATGAAAACACAGCTACGATTTCGGGGCTGGCCGAAGGCGATTATACGGTCACTGTAACGGATGCCAATGCCTGTACAGATGTATTGACTGTAACTGTAGGAATTTTTGTCAGCACCACTGAAATAGAAGATCAATTTGCTGAAGTACTGCTCGCACCGAATCCTACTTCTGGATGGACAGAACTTTCACTGGAACTGAATCAGACTACGGAAGTAAAGGTTCAGGTACTGGATATCCTTGGCGGAATTATTTACGAATCACCCGAAGAGCGGCTTCGTACACAACAATACAGCCTTGACCTTTCCGGAAGAGCCGGAGGACTATATTTTGTAAGAATTTTTGCCGGACAACAAACCCGGATTGTTAAATTGATCAAGGCAAATTAAAAAAGGCTTGAACAGCAAGCTGGATATTTAAAACAAATATCCCAAAAAAGGTGTTACTTCGAGGACGGTGTAACGCCTTTTTTATTCGAAAATGAATAAATTATAAGCAAAAATATTTATCTAGCAGCATCAGAATTATTTTTGCGTGAAATTTTGGAGAGACATCAAAAAGAGTTTTTTATGAAAAGCATGAAGATCGGAATTGTTTGTTATCCAACCTATGGAGGCAGTGGTGTTATTGCAACGGAATTGGGCAAAGGCCTGGCTCGAAGAGGGCATAAGGTTCACTTTATTACCTATCGACAACCGGCGAGATTGCTGAGCTTTCAGGAAAATGTATACTATCATGAAGTGCGTTCGGCGGATTATCCGCTTTTTGAATATCCGCCTTATGATACTGCTTTGACAAGTAAACTGGTCGATGTCGTTAAGTATGAAAATCTTGATTTGCTACATGTTCACTATGCAATTCCTCATGCGACAGTAGCCTATATGGCGAAAAAGATCCTGTTGACCGAAGGGCGTTATGTACCGACGGTTACGACACTTCATGGTACGGATATTACACTTGTGGGAAGCAATCGAACCTTTGCACCTGTCGTTGCTTTTTCTATCAATAAATCCGATGGCGTTACGGCAGTATCAGAAAATCTTCGTCGGCAGACCTATGAGTTTTTTGATATTAATAACGATATTGAAGTCATCCATAATTTTATTGACTTTGAGCGTTTCCGAAAGGTAAACAAAGATCATTTTAAAAAAGCTATTGCACCCAACGGAGAGCGAATTTTGGTACATACTTCCAATTTCAGAAAGGTTAAAAGGGTACAGGATGTTATTAAAATATTCAGTCAGGTCTATGAGAAAATACCTTCGAAGTTATTATTAATTGGAGATGGCCCGGATCGACAAAATGCCGAAGCCCTTTGTCGGGAGATGGGACTTTGTGATGAGATAAGGTTCCTAGGGAAGCAGGATGCCATTGAAGAATTACTGGCTGTTTCTGATTTGTTTATCATGCCTTCTGAAAGCGAAAGTTTTGGCCTGGCGGCCCTGGAGGCGATGGCTTGTGAAGTACCGGTTATTTCCTCTAATATTGGAGGTTTGCCCGAGGTGAATATTCACGGAGAGACCGGATTTTTAAGCGAAGTTGGGAATATTGATGAAATGGCAGCAAATGCTATTCAATTGCTGGAAAATGAAGATATTTTAAATAAATTCAGAGTAAATGCCCTTGAACAGGCCCGAAAATTCGATATCGAAAACGTACTTCCATACTACGAAAGGTATTATGAGTATATTCTTTCCACTAAAATATACGATCGGGATAATGTAGAGGTTTAGGATTTTTATATCTATCGACCAATAAGACGATCAAGGTAAACACAAAGCAAAAACCGCTCAGCAATAAATAGAGAATGATCCCTTTCGGATGATAAAAGAGTTCTATTTGATGTATTCCTTTTGGAACCGGTACTTTGAGAAAAAAATCAAGGTATGAAGAAGCGCTTAATTCCTTTCCGTCAATTTTCACTTGCCAGCCGGGATAAAAGTACTGTAACATAATCAGATCTCCCTTTTCTCGAAAATCGAGATTTGCTTTTATACAGGTAGGCTGAAAATCCGTTATTTCTACTTTTTGGCCAGATTTTTCATTCAAACTATCGCTAAAAGATTCAAGGGGATACAAAAGGTGGTGATTTAAAAAAGTCATATGATCTGCTCGCGCTTTAAAATCCCTGTAGGCTTTGAACTTGAAATTATTATACCCGTTATTCGCTATCTGCTTTTTTAGAATATTCAAATTGTACCAAATCGGGTAATACTCTTTATTGCCATGATGAGAAAGGGTACTGATTGGCTGCTCAGGAATGGGAAAACCATCCGGAACTTCATTGAGTTTTTGCTGAAGTGCTGACAGGGGCGCTTCCGAACTGGCCGTTATGAAAATATTTAATTGCACCGATAGGAAAAGGTCGAACAAGATTAAAAAAGTAATGTATTTGATGCGATTATTTCCTTTTTTATAAATTAAAACAAATAAAAAGATACCCAGTAGTGCTATTTGGATAGGCCCCTGTATCAATACCATTTCACCGGTAGAACTCTTGTTAATGAAATCAATTAATCCGGTGGCGGAAAAGGCTTGTGGAAAGTTATTAAAGCCTCTGCTCCAGGCGAAAAATATCAAGCCTGTAATCAGAAAAAGGAATGCAAAGCCGAGGTAAATTAATTGGTTTCTTATCCTTATTGTGAACTGCCCTTTTTGAAGTTTTTCAAAAGACAATCCAAAGAGCAGTAATAAGCAGATTAAACTAAAAACCCTGAAGAGCGCCGGATATCGAAACAAATTCATTAAAGGAATATATTCGTATAGAAAAGCTCTTAAAATAAAATAATCGCCTAAAGCCACCAGTAGAAAGAAGATGGCCATAAGCCAGAGCAGTATCGTCTTTCCGCTTGGTCTTTCCCATAAAAACACAATCAAGAATACAAAGGCAATAATTCCAAAATAAGCATTGGCCATAGAGGGGTCTGTCTTAAAGAAGTCAGCCTTTCCCCCGGTTGAAAAGGGTAAAATAAAGGAAAGATAAGCGATCGGAGAAAAGGGTAAAGCTTGTACTTCTGCCAGGCTTAGTGTTTCCGAACGCAAGAGAAAAGGACGTGCGCTTAAAAACTCTTTTATAAAAACCAGACTTTGCAAAACGAATGCTACTCCGAATAAACTATTTAATACTATAAATTTTTTAAGCTTTTTGAACTGACGCCTTTGGATTTGGATAATTATTGTGGATAAAAATGCAATCCCTATTAGGTAAAAAACAGTAATGGCGAAAGCGGGGTACCCCCCGGTAAGCAACATGGTACAACAAAGGGATAAAGCAAGGGCTGGTCGCCAGTGGTTTTGTCTGATCAGTTGTAAATAAAAAGCCATAATAAAAGGTAACCAGGCGGCGCTAATGATCCAGCTCAGATGCTGGGCATTGCCAAGGAAAAAACCGCAGCAAGCATAACTCAAGCCAAGAATGATGGCCGTTTCGGATGAAATCCCCAGCGTTTCCGCCAGTTTCTTCATGGCATAATATCCAATAATCAGATGCAAAACATACTCAATGTTAATCGTATAAACGGTATAACCGAAACAATAACCCAATACCCAGGTGATTGGATATAAAGCACCGCTTTGCGGATCAGTATGCAGCGGATAGCCTAGATTTGTATAGGGGTTCCAGAGTGGAAGCGTAGCATTTTGTAAACACTCTCCTACCAGAAAACGCATTGGAAAGAACCAATCCATCATATCGTACTTCATCGTAAACTGCATACAACTGATTGGCCAGTATGCAATGATTATGAAGAGTATCGGGAGTATGTTTTTGACTGTCTTGTTGATTTTCACGATAAATCCTGGTTTATAGTACTAAATATGATCGGATTCAACGTAGCCACCAACTTACAGAAAAAAGTGCTTAAAGCCTTAATTTATTTAAAAGAATCAGTAATCGAAAACTTGATAAGAAAGGTTTTAATAAAGGAAGAACATATCATAACTTATGAGGTTTTGGGATGTCCTTGAACCAAAACCTCATAAGTCGAGCCTGACCATCCGGTTTACTTCACAAATAAAATCTTGGTAACGGCAGCATCCGGATTATTTAATAGCTCCTGGCTGGTGGAAAAAACCAGATAAACACCAGTAGCAGCTTTTTGGCCATTATAATCTCTTCCATCCCAAATAGCCTGTCCTCCCAGAGCCGTTGTTTCATAAACCAGTTGTCCCTTAATATCGGTGATCTTTACATTGGCATCCCGGGGTAAGCCTTTAATCGCAATCGGGCCATCATAATCCGGGCGAACCGGATTAGGAAAAGCGTAAACTTCATCACTATGGCGTAAACTTCCACCCGTTGCTTCACCTCTTACTGAAATCAAACCACTACCTGTACCGATAAAAACTTCTCCCGTATTGTAATTGATCGCGATATCGTCAATCTGATTGCTAAATAAAGGACTATTATCTTTATCAAAAAAGGCGATTTGTTCTTCTCCATTCGGGGATTGAACGAATACGCCGTTCGTGGTTCCGAACCATTTGCGGTTAGCTCCGTCAACAGCAATTGTGCTGACGGATTCTGTTTCCAGCAGATAGGCATTGAAACCATCAACTTCCACAATTCGTCTGGAGCCTCTGCAATTCGGATCAAATACATTAGAACCGCATTCGAAGACGATAACCCCTTCGTCTGTTCCTACCCAAACATCCCCATCGAGATCAACCGTCACCGCATGTACGCGGTTGTTTGGCAAGGAGCTGTTGGAGGTACTAAGTATACGAACTTGATCATCGGTAGGATCATCAATATTTCCTTCATTGAAAATAACAACACCCTGAGCTTCTCCGTCGGCAATACACCATTTATTACCGGCATCGTCAATAATCAGATCAAGTAGTGCTTTTTGAGAAATGCTAAAATTATTTTGCCATTCACCATCATCTTTCAATACAACCAGGGGATTAGCAGAAGTATTATTAGTCATCCAGAGGTTATTATTTTCATCAAAGGCCAGGCCTCCGACCCGGACTCTTCCTGCTTCAGCAGACTCGCCTAATAAGGAATTGGTATCGTCATAAAGGGTGAAATTATCCCCGTCCTGCTCCCATAAACCCTGATAGAAGGTACCAGCATATACTTTTTTGTTAACTGGATGAATCGCTATTTTGTAAACCGAGCGAATATTTCGCAAATTACTATTGAATAGGCCATTGTAAATTGTCCAGATACCATCTCGCAGCATATAATAACCATTCGTTGTATTGGTTGGCGGCCTTTCGGTAGCTACGTATACATCATTGTCATCGATCACAATAGTTATTGCTTCCTGCTTATAGGGAGAATTAAAATATTGCTCAATACAATCACCAGAGGCCTGATCGGAATAGCGGATATTATCCCAATTGTCAGAATACCAGATTTTGCCTTGTTCATCTTCAATAGCATAGAAAGGACGATCTACACATTTATCGCCCGACTCGCTTATATTCAGTGCCTGGTCAAAGAAAAGTGCCTTACCTCTGCAAGTGCCATCTTCAGGAGGTAATTTCTCACAGCTTAAACCCAAAATCAGGTGCTGACCCTCGGCAGAAAGATACCTCGGGAAAAAGTGAAACGAAGGGTCATTATCTGTATAGATTTCCGTGAGCGTGTTGTCATCATAGGAGTAAAGAGCATCATCAATGGTTAAAAACAACTTTCCATTATAAACTTCCAGAGCAATGGTGCTGTAATCGTCCGGAAAACCGAAGTCGCTATCGAGTAATGTCCAATTTCCAAAATCCTGAAGATTAACACTGCTATTGGTATATGGAGCTCGGTAAATCCCTTCATCCGTTGCTGCAAACAAAAAACCTTCGTAGATGATAACATCGTTGACTCGGAGATTCATTTTGGTTGTAAAACCAAACTCTTCTCTTTCAACATTTAACTCCACAACGCCAAAACCACATGCTAAATAAGCCAGGTTATTATCATCTGCCAGAAAAATGTTATAAATCTGTTTGTCTCCAACAATGTTTTGATCCTCTTTGATAAAAGGTAAATTGACAATTCTGCTTGGTTTGATTAAGTCGATATTGCTATTCTCATAACTGGTAATTAAGGTCTCCTGGCCGGGAACATATTTAATGACCCCCATACCAACGTCCGACAATCCTTCTACTTTACTCATAAACCGAACGGAGTTTTCCTCTTTGTCAATCATAAATAATGACCAGGGAGAAGCATAATAGATAGTGGTTTCGCTTTGCGTAATGGACTTACCCAGGTGATAGGGCAAATAAGATTTCCATTGACCCAGTTTCAGATCAAGCTGTGCCGAAAGCAAGAAAGGAAAAAGCAACAAGTAAAGAGTGAGTTGATTTTTACGCATAATTGTAAGCATTTTATAAAAAAACAACTTATAACCGGCTAATAACTCTTTTTAGCAGGTTGACTATAAATCATATGTATTTTCAAAGGTTCTGCTGGATAGAAGAATAATGTAATGCAACAATATTACACTAACAACCACACAAAGATATTATTGTTTTTGCTTAGTTTTTAATTCAACAGTGTCTTCTATCAAACAGGTTTAAGCGGGAAAGGAGTGAATATACTAAAAGAAACAGGCTATTTCTAGTATATACCAGCGACATCTGCCATTAAAAAAATGGTTCTATCGTTTAATCAGTTCTTTTTCAAAGAAATAATGTTTTTTATAACAATGGGCACAGATTTGCCTTCAAATTTTATTCTCCGATCTTTAACATGTACTAATTCGTTCAACTCATAAACATTCTTAAATCCGTAGCCATATAAATTCAAATACGTTGGAATGTTTAATGCTAACATGATCGGTTTTCTAAATGGAGCAAATTCGCTTCTGGTGCTTGAAGTTTTCGAGGCAAAATAAACCTGGTCTCCATCAAAATTATTATTACAATAGATAAGAATTCTTGCATTTTTATCTTTGATCAGCCTGTCCAAATTTCTTTGAGTAAATTCGGTAAAGGGCAAGTTTATGGCGCCTTTAATATGCTTACTCATAAACTTATCCTTTGATCTTGTATCCAGGATAATCGTATTAGGATGTTCACTCATCTTCAGAAATGTATCCAAACTTATCAATCTCTGGTATCTATGAGACTCTACTTCATCCATCAAATTTTTGAAATCGGAAAAACTAACCAATGCTTTGGGGTAATTAGTACTTGAAGTATCCATTTCACTAGATTGAGAAATGCTTTTAATGCTTAAGAAACAACAGAGTAGAATAGAAGGAAAAAGGACGAATTGATTTTTCATAGCTAAAGATATTTTATAATGGATGTGAAATAAAGGTATCTTTTATTTTTTTTAAATGCTGTACCAGACAAAGTTATATGTCAGGATTCTAATGGTAATTCTGTTTCATTTGGAAACGAATACCAATTGATCTGGAAAGGGAAGATGGTGGAGAAATCTTTTAAACGCTATTTTCTATACAAGCTACTACTGCCTAAATAAGTAAAAACTTCTTCGGGAACTAAATACTGTACAGAATGGCCATCTTTGATACATTTGCGGATATAGCTGGCGGATATTTGCATCAAGGGTGCTTCAAAAATGGAGATTTTCGGATGGTCTTGTAAATCACCCAACTCATAAGAAGGTCTTTTATAAACGTATATTTCGTAATCCCGGAGAATGATTTCATAGTTTTTCCATTTGTGGAAAGAGCCCAGATTATCGCCACCCATAATGAGCACAAATTCGTACGTTGGGTGTTTTTCTTTCAGATAAACCAGCGTATCAATTGTATAGGAGGGCTTTGGCAGATCGAACTCTATATTTGAAGCTTTTAGCAAAGGATTGTCCCCGATGGCAAGTCTGACGAGATGCAAACGATCATAATCTCTGGCGAGGCTGTTCTTGGCTTTGAGAGGATTTTGTGGCGAAACGACGAACCATACTTGTTCCAGAGGCGTTTGGGTGGCCATATAATTAGCAATAATCAAATGACCAATATGTACCGGGTTGAATGAGCCAAAAAATAAACCGATTTTCATGTAAAATTATATTAATCCAAACACGCGCTAAATTGCGATGTAGCCCGAAAGTTACAAAACTTCAAAACCATGTAGAAAAAATAGAAGCAGACTTTGGATGGTCAATTTGGAATGTAATGTGTTATTTAATTGCCCTGTTCTTCGGCCTCGAGAATTCTTTCCAGTTCTTCCCTGATCATATCAAATTCCAGTTCAGCATCCGTAGCACTTTCCCAGGACTCATTTACGAACCATCGCCCGTCTTGTTTGATCAGGTCGATATATTCCTGAAACTGATCGGTCTCTTCCTGGTAAATATAAGTGCATCTGGCAGAATCCTCTTTGACTTGACAAGACATATTGGATATTTTAAAAGCAATAACCGGAGCATTGGGCTGCATTTCCTTTTTAACAGAGTCGATCATCATACGGGTAATGTCAGTTCCCAGGGCCATCGCTTTTTCAAAATTATCGCTGTAAAAAGCTTCAATCCATTCCTGCGCCACCTGAGCAGGTGTAGAAGGATGAGCGTTTTGCTTATGGCGGGATTCATTATTACAACTAGAAATGAATAAAAGAATAATTATAAGAAATGATAGAGGAATCCTCATAATAATTGATTGAAAAATCTAGACTGGGAAATTGCCGGTATTTGATATCTAACAACTCAAACCTTTATCAATTATCAAGATAATAAAAATATAAGTCATCCTGGAAAACTTAAGACTCAATACCCAAAATACCTGTTTCATAGAACTTAAAAGCTTTTAATATTCTATAAATCCTTTTAGAAATGTTATTAAGTCGTGCTGACTCATATTAAAGCTTAGCTTATAACTTTTAATTGCTAAGCATTACCGGCATTACCAGCATCAGAATTTCTTCTCCTTCGCTTGGCTCGGCGGGTAATAAAATACCGGCTCGGGTCGGTGTGGAAAGTTCCATTTTAATTTCGTCACTCTCCAGCACATTCAGCATTTCAATCAAAAATTTGGCATTAAAACCAATGGTAAGGGGCTCGCCATTATAAGTACAGGTTAATTGTTCGGTTGCTTCGTTGGAAAAATCCAGATCCTGGGCAGAAACCGTCAGGCTACCATCATTAACGTTGAGAATTACTTGATTCGTAGTTTTATTCGCGTAGATGGCAATCCGGCGGAGGGAGTTCATAAAATCAGAACGTCCTGCGCTTAGTAAATGAGGATTATCAACCGGAATAACCGCATTATAATCAGGGTATTTTGCATCAATTAACCGGCAAATCAAATTGACATTACCGAAAGAGAAAAAAGCGTTTGACTTGTTAAAAGAAAGTTTGACTTCATCACCGGAAGGCAAAGCTCCCTTTAAAAGGGTTAGCGCTTTTTTAGGTACGATGAAAGAAGTAGAAACTTCACTGGTTACATCTGTAAAAGTATATTTGACCAACTTATGTGCATCGGTTGCAACAAAGGTTAATTTGCTGAAGTCAACCTGAAAATAGACACCGGTCATAGCGGGCCGTAATTCATCATTACTGGTCGCAAAAAGCGTTTTGCTAATTGCTTGTGACAAAGCAGGAGCTTGTACATTAATCGTGTCCACGGTATCCGGCTCCGGAATTTTTGGGAAATCATTTCCATTTTCTCCTGCCAGTTTATATTTACCGTAAGCAGAGGTAATTTCTATACCAAAGTTTTCATTATTTACATTGAAAGTAATCGGCTGCTGGGGAAGCTCTTTGAGTGTATCCAACAATATTTTTGCAGGAACAGCTACTACGCCGTTGCCGTCTGACATAATTTCTATTTCGGTAATAATAGAAGTTTCTAAATCAGTAGCAGAAATCGTCAGTTTATTATCTTTAACAGAAAATAGGAAATCCTCGAGGATAGGTAATACGGGATTCGAACCAATCGCCCCACCGGCAATTTGTAACTGCTTTAAAAGATCGGAAGAGGAAACACTAAATTTCATAAGGTTTTTTCTTTTTTAATTGAAAAGCACAAAAATACACCTTCCTGTCAATTTATATAGTATAAAATATTAACAATCTGTTGATAACTTGCCATACTACGCAAAAAATATTACTATTTTTGCAGCCCAATAGCTTTTTCCTTCTTATTCGATATTTGTCAGGTACAAAATTTGGATAAGAACAATCGAACAATGAAGCAAATGCCTGATAGAAGTAAAGCACCTTTAATTAAACAGGTTCAAAATATTCATCTTCCCTTTCCGAATAAATACATTCTGGATAATGGAATTCCCGTTTATGAAATCAATAAAGGGACACAGGATATTATAAAAATAGAATTGGTTTTTACCGCTGGTCGGCCTTATGAATCGAAAAAACTGGCAGCTCGCTCGACGGCTAGTTTGATCAAAGAAGGAACGAATAAATACAGCTCTTCGGAGATTTCCGAAAAGGTCGACTTTTATGGTGGAACTTTAAGTACTCCATACAATCTGGATACATCCAATATCGTTCTTTACAGCCTTAATCGACATCTGGATGAATTGCTGCCAATCACTGCCGAATTGATTAAGTATCCGGAATTTCCACAGGATGAGCTGGATACTTATATCAAACAGAGCAAGCAGAAATTACAAGTCGATTTGCAGAAAAATGATGTGGTTGCCTATCGGGAAATAACCGAATATATTTTTGGAAAAGATCACCCTTACGGATATAATAGTATTCCCGAAACGTATGAATCCCTAAACAGGGAAGATCTGTTTAATCATCACAGTCAGAATTATACAAAAGAAGGCTGTATGATTTTTATCAGCGGTAAATCAACCCCCGGAATTATCAAAAAATTAAATGAGCATTTTGGAAGAGGTTTATATACCGGTGAACCATCAATACTAACTTTTCCGGGGCGTGTTCCTCCGGCACAAAATGTTAAAATTGACCACCCGGATTCTTTGCAAACGGCTATCCGAATCGGGCGGCGGCTTTTTAACAGGAAACACGAAGATTATAATGCCATGTATCTGGTGAATACCATATTGGGAGGCTACTTTGGTTCGCGCTTAATGACTAATATCCGGGAAAATAAAGGCTTTACTTACAATATATATTCTTCCCTGGACACCATGTATCGTGACGGATGTTTTTATATAGGGACGGAAGTAAGTAATGACCTGGTTGATGCTACAAAAGAAGAAATTTACAAAGAGCTGTATTTGCTCCAGACTCAACCGGTAGAGCGGGAAGAACTGGAGATGGTACGTAATTATTTGCTTGGAAATTTACTGACGATGCTGGATGGTCCTTTCAATACAGGGGAAATGATTAAAACAATTATTTCCGAAGGATTATCCCCGCAAGCTTTGGAGTTGCTGGTTGAGAAAATAAAAACAATTAGCCCGGATGAAATCCAGCATATCGCACAAAAATATTTTAAAAAAGAAGACCTCTGGGAAGTTGTAGTAGGAGTTTAATACAATTTATCCTGCCCATTCGTCGATTCTGGATATTTTTTTCCTTTTTTACACAAATTTTGTTTTCTTTTGTGTTTGGAGAAAGAATAAACAAATCAAGGTTAGTGCTGAATTTTATACAGATGTACAGGGTGTGAAGTAAATAACCGTTATTTTAAAAAGCTTTAAGCCCATTAACAGTTGAACTATCCCCTCGGAAAAGAGGGACAAAGGGATCATTATTTAATGAAATTATTCAATTTTTTTTCACAGGAGCTTGCAATAGATCTAGGTACTGCCAATACACTGATCATACAAGAAGGGAAAGTCGTGGTAGATGAGCCTTCAATTGTCGCTATTGACCGGAGAACGCAACAAACCATTGCAGTAGGGAAGAAAGCGATGATGATGCACGAAAAAACCCATGAAAATATCAAGACCATACGCCCACTCAAAGATGGAGTGATTGCAGATTTCACTGCTGCCGAAAGCTTGATCGAAGGCTTGATTAATATGACCGGAACCCGCCGGAAATTTTTTACACATATGAAAATGGTCATCTGTATTCCTTCGGGAATAACAGAAGTAGAGAAAAGAGCTGTTTTTGATTCTGCAGATAATGTGGACTCTAAAGAGACCTATTTGATTCACGAACCTATGGCTGCCGCTTTGGGGATTGGCCTGGATGTAGAAGAACCGGTTGGAAATATGATCATTGATATTGGAGGGGGAACTACGGAAATTGCCGTGATTGCACTTTCCGGAATTGTATGCGATCAATCAATCCGTACTGCTGGAGATGAGTTCACCATTGACATTATGAATTATATGAAACGTCAGCATAATATGCTGATCGGAGAACGCACTTCGGAGCAAATTAAAATTCACGTTGGTTCGGCATTACATGAATTAGAAGATCCGCCAGAGGATTATGCGGTGAACGGGCGGGATTTGATGACCGGGATTCCAAAGCAAATTACTATTTCTTATCAGGAAATTGCACATGCTTTGGATAAATCAATTTCGAAAGTAGAAGATGCCGTTTTAAAAGCACTCGAAACCACCCCTCCGGAACTGGCTTCTGATATTTATAAAAAAGGACTCTACCTGACGGGAGGCGGAGCATTGCTGCGAGGGCTGGATAAGCGGATCGCTCAAAAAACAAAATTACCGGTTCATATTGCCGAGGACCCTTTGCGGGCAGTAGTAAGAGGGACCGGAATTGCACTCAAAAACTCAGACAAATTTTCATTTTTGATTGATCGAAAAAGTGTCTGATAAAATATATTAATAGGCACGGAACAGGCTACACACCAAATTTGATGATCGGAAAAAGTTTGCCTTAAACTTCGGAACATTTTGGGGGATTCGGCGGTAAGCTTATTATTTAATCGCACAGACGCACGGAATTATGCGTAATCTGATTTTCCTTTTCGTAAAACACGGGGGCTTCGTGACTTTCCTTCTTATGGAAATGCTGTGTATGTATTTGGTAGTGAATAATAACAGTAGTCAAAGTGCTATTTTCAATAATTCATTATCCGCCGCGAGCAATGTTATTACCGATAAGTTTGATAATGTTCGACAGTTTATTCAGCTGTCTGAAGTTTCGGATAGTCTTGCCAGAGAAAATGCTGCCCTTCTCCAGGAAAAAGAATATGCGCAGTTTATTCAGACTGTTTTTAAAGATTCCATTCGGGAGCCGGAAAAAGAACAGATGTATACCTTTATGGCGGCTAAGGTTATTAGCAATTCAGTTACGCGAAATAATAACAGTATAACCATCAACCGTGGTGCAGCACATGGGATCAAACCGAGTATGGGAATAATCGGAGCAGGTAGCAACGGAGTAATTGGGATTGTCAAAAGTACTACCCAGAACTACTCCAGAGTATTACCTGTTTTACACGGTCAGTCCAGTATAAGTGCATCGATCAAAAGAAATGGTTTTTTTGGTTCTCTCGTCTGGAAAGGCGGTGATCCAACCACACTCAACCTCGTGGATATCCCCAAACACGCCGAATTGCTTGAAGGAGACACGGTACAAACCAGTGGATATTCCAGTATTTTTCCCGAAGGAATTATGATTGGTACGGTTGATACTGCCTGGCTAATCCCCGGGACTAATTTCTATGAGATAAAAGTGAAGCTTTGCAATGATCTGAGCAACGTTAAGTATGTCTATGTTGTCGAAAACCTGATGAAGTCCGAATTAGAAGTACTAGAAAAGGAGGTGTCCAATGAGTAATGTCGTAATGACAAATGTGTTGCGCTTTTTTGCTTTTGTGTTTATTCAGGTTTTGTTGTTGAAAGATATCAACTTGGGTGGACAAAGCTTCAATTATATCAATATCATTATTTATCCGCTTTTCCTGATCCTCCTGCCGCTACGTACACCACACTCTGTACTGGTTTTGTTGGGCTTCGTACTGGGAGTATTTGTAGATGCATTCTATGATACTTATGGGGTACATGCCAGTGCCTCGGTGTTTACCGGGTTTATCAGACCTTATGTCTTGAAGCTTTTTGCACCGA
Source organism: Saprospiraceae bacterium (assembly GCA_028280415.1). Taxonomy (GTDB): domain Bacteria; phylum Bacteroidota; class Bacteroidia; order Chitinophagales; family Saprospiraceae; genus JAHDHW01. The sequence goes on along the minus strand of JANQLV010000023.1, from coordinate 157,177 downwards.
AAGGCGGATACAATATTAATTATAGTCCTACAAAACACCGCTATGGAATTAACTGGTTTGTTGGCTACTGCTCGACCTTGCTTTTTTTGCACTTATTCTTTTATTTCTCTGTAGATGCTTTTACTTTTTACTATTTGGATGAAATATTTCTAAGAACGGTTTCAACTTTTATTATATCCATGCTAATTATTCTGGTGTACAAATTTTTAATGGATCCCGTGGAGTAAATTCATTCGACAGCTCTGCTCATTTTTTAGTAATTTTGAATAAGTACTGAAGACTCAGGACAGGTTATCGATCATTGAAAAAAGAATATCGAAAACATGAAAGATATTTATCAGGGAAGATCGTTTTATATCAGGCTGCTCTTTCTGCTATCAGCGGGCTTGCTATTGTTTAAGATAGCTCAGATTCAACTCTTCGATACTTCTTATGAGAAAAGGGCTAAAGCAACGGCAGTAGATAATTATACACTATATCCTTCGCGAGGATTGCTATATGACCGAAACGGAAAACTGCTGATTAATAATAATCCAATGTACGATCTCCGGGTCACTTATAATCAGCTGGACCCCAATATGGATACCCTCAAGCTCTGTCAGCTATTGGGCATTGATAGAAAAGAATTTAAGGAGCGGATCAATAAAGATTTCAGGGATATTCGCTACAGCAAGAAAATTCCTTTCAATTTTATCTCAAAAATCTCTTCACAAACCTATGCCAGACTCCAAGAGCATTTGCATGAATTTCCGGGATTTTCCGTTCAGCTCAGGAATGTCCGAAGTTATCCGCATCAGAGTGCGCCCCATGTCCTGGGCTATCTGATAGAAGTTAGTCAAAAGCAAATTGATGAGTCAAAGGGTGTTTATAAAAGGTTTGACTATATTGGTGCCAGTGGATTAGAGCTTTCATACGAAGATGCGCTTCGGGGAGAAAAAGGAGTGAAAAAAGTGCTTAAAGATAATCTGGGGAGAGAAGTTGGTCCTTATCAGGGAGGGAGTCAGGACAAATCAGCGGTTTCCGGCTCTGACCTCCGAACAACACTGGATATCAATCTGCAGGAATACGGGGAATATTTGATGCAGAATAAAACGGGGAGCATTGTAGCGATCGAGCCCGGCAGCGGAGAGATTCTGGCTATGGTTAGTACGCCGTCTTACGATCCTAATATTCTTACTATCAACCGCAATCGGGGAAAAGCTTTTAATGCGTTAATGCAGGATTCTTTAAAACCCTTTTTCAATCGCTCCACCATGGCGCAGTATCCGCCCGGATCAATTTTCAAAACGGTAGTAGCACTGGTAGCCATGCAAGAAGGCTTACTAAGTTCCACTCGCGGAATCACCTGTAATGCCGGATACTATTATAATGGAAAACGCTTCGGCTGCCATGAGCATAGTTACTGCTACAATGTGGCCAAGGCTCTGGAGCATTCCTGCAATGCTTATTTCTTTACGGTTTTACGGGATATTATTGATAAAGAAGGATTTAAAAACCCCAAGCCCGGACTGAATATGTTTAATGAATATCTTAAAACATTTGGTCTTGGAAGTCCTTTGGGGCTGGATATTCCGAATGAGTTCAAGGGAAATATTCCAACGGCGGACTATTATGATTTTTTGTATCCTCAGAAAAAAGGAGGCTGGAAATCTCCGACGATCATGTCGATTGGTATCGGGCAGGGAGAAATTCAGATGACCACTTTACAAATGGCTAATCTGGCAGCGATTATGGCTAATCGGGGGCACTATTATACACCTCATTTGATTAAAGAATTTTCGAATCCGGACTTCTCTTTGGACGGAAAGTATACGAATAAAAATGAAGTGCCTATTGATCAGAGGCATTTTTCTCCTGTGATAAATGGTATGCAACAAGCTGTTGAAAGGGGAACGGGGACTTTGGCACAAGTCCGGGATATAATCGTTTGTGGGAAAACCGGAACCTCTCAAAATCCGCACGGAAAAGATCACTCGGTTTTCTTTGCATTTGCGCCCAAAGAAAACCCTAAAATCGCAATAGCTGTCTATGTCGAAAAGGGGGGGTGGGGCTCTAATTATGGATCGCCTATTGCCGGTCTTATGATTGAAAAATATCTGAAAGGAGAAATCGATCCTTCAAAGAAATGGCTGGAAGATCGAATGCTTAATGCCAGCCTGATTGATAAAATAAATCCTTGATCAGTATTTGTTTTGTGTAGCGCTGTGCAGGCTACTGCCGAAATAGTTGTTCCCTTGACCATAAGTACCAATATCTTTTTCTATGAAACCGTTATTTTTCACTGCTGCATTTTTATTAATATCTTTTTTTCCATCAGGGAATATTTTAGCACAGGATAGCACCGCTACGTTAAAACTTCTTTTTGTCGGTGATGTCATGGGACATGGGCCCCAAATTAAATCTGCGGAGATCATCAAAAACAAGAGCTATGATTATGAGCCCTGCTTCAAATATGTAGCACCGATCATTGAATCCGCGGACCTTGCCATAGGAAACTTGGAAGTAACGCTACCCGGCAAACCACCCTATCAGGGCTATCCGCGTTTCCGGAGTCCGGACGATCTGGCAAAAGCACTCCGTCTGGCGGGCTTCGATATGATGGTCACTTCCAATAACCATTCAAACGATGCAGGCAAAGAAGGGCTTATAGAAACGATAAATACACTAAAAGAATATGGTTTTTATCAGACCGGAACCTTTAAAAATCAAAAAGAAAAAGATTGGTATTATCCTTTGATCGTTTATAAAAATGGATTCAAGCTGGCGTTTTTGAATTATACCTACGATACCAACGGATTGCCTACCAAAGCCCCCACTATTGTCAACTTGATCGACGAAAAGCAAATTGAAAAAGATATGACTATGGCCAGGGCTTTGCAAGCTGATGCAATCATTGTTTTGATGCATTGGGGCTTGGAATATCAACTCAATGAAAGCCCTGAGCAGAACAAGCTTGCCGAGAAGATTTTTGACTGGGGAGCAAGCATGATCATTGGCAGTCATCCGCACGTTGTACAGCCGATTAAAATGCGACAGGATACCCTGGCCGATAGCTTGATCGTCAATCGGCTAATCACCTATTCCCTCGGGAACTTTATATCCAATCAGACCAAGCCTAATACAGATGGAGGGCTCATGTTTGAAGTGAGTTTGTACAAGAATTTTACTTCGGGTGTGACTCGCCTGGAGGATCCTCGCTATATTCCCGTTTGGCGCTATATTCATAAAGATAAAAAAGGAAAAGCAACCTTTTATGCCCTTCCCGTATCTGCTTTTGAAGCTGAAGGAAATGTTTTGGGGATGGCCGCCAATAAATGGAAGGCAATGCTTAATTTTGCCAGGAAAACCAGAAAACATCTTTCCAGATACGGGGCGAAGGAAAGAAAAATTAACCTGGAGGAACTCCAATTGACAGAAACAAGGTTGGAAATAAAGGAAACGGAAAGGTCCGAAAGGAAAAAGGACTTTTCGAAAAAACTAAATTGAATGATTATATCAGCAATTGTAGCAGTCGCGAAAAATAATGTAATTGGCAGGAATAATGATATCCCCTGGTACCTTCCGGCGGATTTGAAATATTTTAAAAAAACAACGCTTAATCACCATATCATCATGGGGCGAAAGAGTTTCGATTCTATTGGCCGCCCCTTGCCCAAACGTACGAATATTATCGTTACCCGAAATCCTTTCTTCATCGCCTCAAATTGCTTGGTGACTAATTCAGTCGAGGAAGCTTTGCAGATTGCTAAAGACAATGGTGAAACAGAAGTTTTTATAATAGGAGGGGCACAAATTTATGAAAGGAGTAAAAACCTCTGGGATCGCTTGTATCTGACCGAAGTGGATGTTGATGTTGAAGGAGATGTGCATTTCCCCGAGCTGGATATGAATAACTGGAAACTGATTTCCGAAGAAGCACATCAGGCAGACGATAAAAACGAACACGATTATAATTTTAAAATCTTTGAACGGATTTGATTATGTCCGACCTCCTAAAAAAAGTTTATGATCCCGAGGCTTTCCGTAAGAAAGGATATCAATTGATAGATTTACTGGCTGCACATATCGAAAAAATGCAGTCTCCCAACCTCCAGGCAAAAGTATTTGATCCGATTGCTCCGGAAGTATTATACGATTTTTGGAAAAAAGATTTCGAAAATCCTGAAGGTGCTTTTTACGAAAAAGCACTCCCGCTTTTTAATCATATTCATCATCCCAAATATCTGGGGCATCAGACCGCAGCCGTAGCACCTGATGCCGTACTGGCAGAACTGTTCAGTAGTTTCCTGGATACGGGAATGGGCGTTTATGAACAGGGACATACGGGCGTTGTATTGGAACGCTTAATTATTGAAATCCTGTCGGATAAGATGCATATTCCAAAAGCGCAGAGTAGTGGATTTCTGACTTCGGGAGGAACTTTGGGTAATCTGACTGCTTTGCTTTGTGCAAGAGCCGTGATGGTCGAAAAGGATATCTGGCAAGCAGGCTACGAATCCCAACAGTATGCTTTTATGGTATCAGAAGAAGCCCATTATTCGGTAGACAAAGCTATTCGGACCATGGGGCTTGGTGAGAAAGGGCTGATCAAAGTACCTGTCGATGCTTTATATCGTCTGGATACCAGCCAATTGGAGAAATATTATGAGGCAGCACGTCGGGATAATATTATTGTCATTGGAGTCATCGCAAATGCCTGTACTACTGCGGTTGGAGCGCATGACCCGATTGATGCGATTGCTGATTTCTGCGAGGCTCATGGTCTCTGGCTACATGTAGATGCGGCTCATGGAGGTGCTTTGTTGTTTTCAAAAAAGTATAGAGACTACCTTAATGGAATTGAGCGAGCGGACTCTGTAATTCTGGATTTCCATAAGATGCTGTTAACACCTTCCATTGTTACTGCTATTGTATTCAGAAATGGGGATCACTCTTATCGGACCTTTGCACAGAAAGCTTCTTACCTCTGGGATAATGCAGAAAGTCGCGAATGGTATAATCTGGCTAAACGTACTTTTGAGCTGACCAAGACGACAATGAGTCTAAGGATCTATACTTTGCTCCGACATTATGGGGAAGCCATTTTCGAAGAGTATCTGGATCGGCAATACGATCTGGCTAAACAGTTTGCCAGGATTATTGAGGCTGATGGTCATTTCGAAATGCCACTGGAGTATCCGGAATCCAATATTGTGTGTTATCGTTATTTCGATCCGGCTTTTTCTCCATCGGATTTGGATGAACTCAATTTGAAAATTCGCGAAGCAGTAGTAGCCGATGCGGAGTACTTTATTATCCAAACCCGGATTGAAGGAAGAGTATATTTGCGAAGCACTTTGGTAAATGCCTTTACTACGGAAAAAGAGTTATACGGATTACTGGAAAAGATCAAACAGGTCAAATCACAAATTTCATGAAGATATTTTTCCCTTTAATCAGTTTGATTATTTTCATTAGTTGTACGAAAACCGGAACGCCGGAATTCAACAGTGAACGGCAATTTGAAAAAGAATTATCGGAGCTGCAAAACTATTTCAAAATTCCCGGGCTTGCAGCATTGGTAGAAAAAGATGGTGACGTAGTTTATCAAAAATATTTTGGCTACGCGGATGTTGGACAAAAAATAAACCTGGACTCAACCTATTTATTTCCAATTGCTTCCTTGACAAAAGTGTTTTCTGGGACGCTCATTATGCGGCTTGTAGAGCAGGGAAAATTGTCATTGGACGATTCGGTGAATCAGTTCTTTCCCGAACCTGTATTCGGAGACTCGATATTGGTAAAACATCTTTTATCGCATACCTCGCAAGGGGAGATTGGCAAACATTTTTATTACAGTTATCGCTTTGGCTTTTTGACCAAAATACTCGAAGCGGTTTCCGGGAAACCTTTTGATTTATTGATGGCGGATGAAATCTTTTCAAAACTGGCTTTGAAAAACACGTTTCCATTAATCGATTCGAGTCAACTGGCAGTGCTTGATTTAAAAATTGCCCAGCCTTATTTTTGGGATAATGAACTCAAAACCGGGTCTATAGATTTTGGGTTTTCTGCTTCTGCGGGGATTCTTTCCAATCTGGAAGATATTCTTTCATTCAGTCGGGCATTGGATACAAATGCACTTATTACAGGTGCTTCCAAACAAAAGATGTACACTCCTTTTAAAAAAGGACTGGCCTATGGTTTAGGTATTTTTAGTCAGTATTTTGATGGCCGGAAAATCGTTTGGGCTTATGGGCAATATGATTGTTATTCAAGCTTATTATTGAAAATTCCTTCGGAAAAATTGACACTGATTTTATTGGCCAATAATAATTTAATGAGTGATCCGGCAAGATTGATTTATGGTGATGTAACCAGCTCTTTATTTGCTTTAAGTTTTTTAAAAAATTATAGTTATAAAAATGAAAATATTCCTCTTTTAGAAGAAAAAGGAGTAGTTAAATCAGAGACTTTTCACAAGTCTGACTTTTATCGAAAAAAGTTATTGGCTCAGGCTTTAGCCGATGCTTTTATGGCAAGGTTTGAAACCGAAAAAATGAGTAGTAGCATTAAGCTGTTAGAAAAAGTTTTTGCGGAATTTCCAGAATACGAAAAATATGCGGACCTAAATCTTTTACACAATCTCTCCTTTTTGAAGGATATTGCTTTTTATAAAGAATTGGAAGCATTCAACGACTTTGATCAACAGTTGGAAACGATTGGTACGCAGCTATTAAAAGAGGACCCTTCTAATCCTTATGCCAATAGTTATATGGCTACTTTTTACGATCGAAAAGGGAATAGAGAAAAAGCAAGATTTCATTTTGAACAAATCCTCAAAGCAGAAAATTACTCCCCTTTCTGGTATACATCGGAGGCTAAAAACTGGTTGACTCAGCATTAAGAGAGGTTTAAGCTTTTGCCGCTGTTAATTTTTCAAAAAAGCAGTCCTCATTTTGTGGAATTTCCCCATACCAGGAGTCTTATAAGTAGAAAAATGAAAACAACTTTTGTTTTTAAATTATAGAACCCTAAGGAGCGCAAACCTTAAAGAAATGGAAAAACGATGGACGCCAATTCCCGCCGAGGAAGATAAAATCACGGAGCTTCAGGAGCTTTTAAACATTCATTCAATACCCGCCCGCCTCTTGCTTCGCCAGGGAATCGAATCGAAAACTGAAGCAGAACGTTTTCTTAATCCTTCCCTTGATCATTTATATGATCCTTTTCGAATGCTTGGGATGACCGAAGCTGTTGAACGTATTCACGAGGCGATAGAAAAAGATGAACGAATCCTGATTTACGGTGATTATGATGTGGACGGTGTTACTTCGGTTACTTTGCTATTTAGCTTTCTGGGGCATTTTACAAACAATATAGATTATTATATTCCCGATCGCTATAAAGAAGGTTATGGTGTTTCTAAACAAGGAATTGATTATGCTGCTCAAAATGGAATTACTTTGATTATCAGCGTTGACTGCGGTATAAAAGCCGTTGAACGAGTGCGTGAAGCCAGACAACGCAATATTGATTTTATAATTTGTGATCATCATTTGCCCGGAGCAAAGCTTCCGGAGGCGCAAGCCATTCTCGACCCCAAACAACCTGATTGTGAATACCCTTATAAGGATTTGAGTGGTTGCGGTATTGCTTTTAAACTGGCGCAGGCTTATGGAACGGCAAATGGCTGGTTGCTTTCTGAACTTAGACCTTTTCTTGATTTAGTCGTTGTAAGTATCGCTTCGGATATCGTACCAATAACCGGTGAAAATCGTGTCCTGGCTTATTTCGGATTAAAAAAATTAAACGATCAGCCACGACCTGGCTTTTTGGCATTACTCAAGCTTCTGGATAATCGGGTACATTTGAAAATAGAAGACATCGTTTTTGGTATTGGGCCGATGCTCAATGCTGCCGGAAGGATTGCCGATGCCCGTCAGGCCGTTCGCTTATTACTCTCCGAAGATTCATCCGTTACGCAAGACTATGCCCGGCTTTTACAGCAAAAGAACGAATTGCGCAAAACTTATGATCAAATGATTGTAGCCGAAGCCACTGCGATCATTGCGCGACAACCGGACTCAAAAAATAACAAAAGTATTGTACTCTTCCATCCCCAATGGCATAAAGGTGTAATCGGGATTGCAGCATCCAGAATCGTTGAGCGTTTTTACAAACCAACTATTATCCTGACCAAGTCGAATGGAAAGGCAGTCGGTTCGGCGCGTTCAATCCAGGGCTTTGATATCTACGAAGCTATTAAGTCCTGTAAGCACCTGTTGGATAGTTTTGGGGGACATCAATATGCCGCCGGGTTGACCATGGATATTGATAAAGTAGATGCTTTTAGAGATGCTTTTGAAGCGGCGGTCCAGCCCCGGATAACTTCCCTTCCGGCTATACCGGAGATAAACTATTTTGCCCAACTTCCCCTCTCAGAAATCACTCCGAATTTTTGGCAACAATTGAAAGCTTTTGCACCCTTTGGGCCGGGAAATAGAAACCCTGTATTTGTAAGTTTTGGAGTAGAAGATACCGGTTATGCTCAGGTACTAAAAACGCAACATCTGCGATTACAGCTTCGACAAAATGGTTCTGCCGGAATTAGGGCAATGGCATTTAAACAGGCGGAACACTTTCCGGGAGTTAAGGAACAAGCTTTCCATATTTGCTATACAATTCAGGAGAACCACTGGAATGGCCGGACTAATTTGCAGTTGAATATAAAGGATATCAAGTTTGGAGCACTTGGATGAAAAACTAAAAAGTTGACAGTTTAACGGATTGCTTCAAACAATCGCAAACTGCCAACCAATTAGACTGATAACCTTTTAAAGTTATGCTCTCGTCTAAGTCTATTTTAGGAAAACCGCTCTTATGATCATTCCAGGATCAATAGTCTCTCTTTATGAGAAAAATAACCATCATCGTAGATTTCTAAAGTATACATCGCTTTTGGGAGGTGGCTCAGGTCAAGGGAAGTTGCTCCGGGCATTAAATCATGTTTCACCATAATCGTCGTTCCTCTGATATCTATTATCTTAAGACTAAAAGATTTATCACTTTGGTTTTTGATAACGACCGGACCATGCGTGGGATTCGGATATACGGAAAGGTCCTTACCAAAATTGAAAAATGAAACAGCTCTCAAATCGGAATATTCGAAAGTTTCGTCTTTATCGATTTGTTTTAATCGATAGTAATTATTACCGTTTGCCGGAGTTTGATGGATGAACCGGTAATCTTTTACTTCCTGGCTAAAACCTGCGGCCTCCAGTTCTCCGATACTGTAAAAGTTAATCCCATTAGTACTATGTTCAACTACAAATTTTTCACTGTTAAATTCTGTGGCTGTTTGCCAGCTCAGTAAAATATCTCTGGCTTGTTTTTCTAATTCAAATTTTGTCAATTCAACCGGAAGCAAGCCAACCAGTAAATTTACGGTATTGGAATTGTATTCGATTGAGAAGTCACCAGGGATATTCAATGTTCCGAAAGTACCTGAAATAGAACCAGAAGTACTGGAAAGAATGGTATAAGTACCGACGGGAACGGAACCGGAAATATTTATATTTAATGTTCCGCTTAACGAAATATCACCAGTAGTTTCGATGGCACCATGATCAGCATTATCAAACTCGATATCTAAAGACTCGCCATTTGCATAGGTCCCGGTTAATTGCATTGTACCATAAGTCACTTCCGCCAAAAAAACACCTTGATTATTAAGGTTGACAAAACTGAGATTTCCCTGTCCTTTGACGATACCACTTTTATTATTATTAAAATCGGGACCAAAGCTGAAACTGCCGTTTTTTTGATGATCAAACAGACCATTATTATCAAAACTTCCACCACCATCGTCAAAAATTTCAGTAGGACCATTAAGGCTATACGTTCCATTATTCTGGAAAAAGCTACCCGGATGAAACCGTAAACTCCCATCAGTATGACTGATATTCCCATCATTGATAACTGGTGAATACAGGTTTTTAGATCCGCCGCCGAAGATTAAAGTTGAACAAGTATTGGAAAGCTTTAAAGTGTCCGAAATTTGTACAGTAGATGTATTGCTCCAGCTAAAGTTGTTATTGATTTGTATCTGACTACTTCCCTGCATGATACCTCCGCTTAAGGAGAGGTTATTAATGGATGTCGGATCGACCGTATTGAAATTGATTGTCCCGCCGGTAATTCCTAACATTCCGCTGAGGTTATAAGCTCCGCTTATAGTGAAAGTACCTCCAAGAAAGTCGATATTCCCGGCTCCATTAATAGAGCTATTAGCGCCTAGGGTATAACTCCCGGAACTGATATTCAGGCTCGCACCACTGGCTATATTGATCTGTGTATTATCGGTATTGTTATTTCCCAAAAGGAATTTTAACGTTCCCGCGTTAATATTAATTTTTCCGTTTCCTTCCTGATTAAGATTTGCGAAGAAATTTAATTCACCGGAATCGGTTTTATCAAAATTGCCTTTATTTAAAAATACATTACCTCCGGTATTGATGATGAAGGTAGCACCATTGGAAGTGAATGTGCCGTTATTTTCAATACCGCCGCCGGTTTGAAAACGGAGACTTCCACCGCTATGTGTGCATGTACCATTATTTAGTAGATTGGCATAAAGATTTCGGTTACCGCTTCCGCTAATATTGCCGCTGCAACTGGCTGAAAGCTCAAAGTCACTTGAAGAAGTAATAGAAGAAGTACCGCTCCAGATAAAACTATTATTAATTACAATTTTATTAGAACTGTTTATGGACCCGCCACTGATAGTAAAGTTATCAATATTGGCCACACCGGGATGACTAAAAGTCAGAACAGCAGTACCGCTAACAGTAATACCCTGGACAGTAATATTAATATCTACAGTTACATTGACTGAACTGATAACAGCATTGTCACCGCTTCCCGGGACAAAGCCGGTATCCCAGTTTGCAGCATTGCTCCATAGGTTGTCCCCGGCACCATTGGTAAAAGTACAAGTAGCTGCATCTAGTGTGAGACCACACCATAACAGAGATAAGACTAAGATGAATTTGGTTAAAATAAAGTAAGATACTTTCATAATATGTGTTTAAGTAAGATAGTAATGGCTAATAGTCAGAGGGTGAGGAGTATATTGTAAGAGGGATAATACTTACTTAAAAACCTGTCTAAGTTTTGGTTATTATGTTTGGAAAAAGCGGTTTAGGGCCAATCAAGGCTCTTTTATTTCGGAACAGCTTTAACTATTGCGGAATAAACAAAAGAGCCGTCTTTGCAGACCAGCCAATAATTTTAAACAGATTTTAAAAGGGGGATTTATACAAGTAATTCGCAGCAAGGATTGAGCCAGTGCCTCTATTTTCGAATACCCTAAAAAGGGTAATTTTATACGATTTACTCTAATAACAAAATAGATTCGTGAAGTTTTCGATAATCAGGCTTCTTCATTCAGCCATTTTTTGAAATTACTTATACTTCTTTGACTAACGGCCAGAGTTTCGGGAAAAGGAATATTTAGACTAATAAGAAGTTGATTGCTTTCCGAACGCATCTCCCTGATATAGTTCAGATTGATTATTGTCTGTCGGTTAATCCGGAAGAATCTTTTTGGAGACAATAGCTTGCTCAACTCTTCCAGCGAATGATCAACAGGATACTTTTTTCCGCTTTTTGTAAACAATAAATTGATGTCATCTTTGTAGATAACTGCAATTTCATTTACGGGAATTAGAAATAATTTATTTCCCGTTCTTACTAAAAAACGAGACTTGTAGGTTTCTGGTGGAGTATGGACCAATGCGGGTTCTTTTTCTACTTTGACATCTAAAACCTTTTGCACGCGCAGTAGATTAGCATCCAAAAGGGATTGCTGGTCCTGATAATTTTTTGACAATTCGGAAAGAAACTGACCAACACTTTCAGGAGACTGTTGCAAAAGCGCTTGTAGCTCTTTAAGGCTGTCATTAAAAAATTCTGGATCAATTTGTTGACGTATGCTGTCCAAACGACTGATGATATTTTGCTTTTTGTAAAGTTCCGCTTCCAGTTGCGCTCCTTGCCAGGCTTGTAAAAGCTGATAGCTAATCTGAATACTATTTATAATCTGAACAATAATAAAAGCCTCGGAAATAGCTACGAGAATGTGTATAAGACCTAAGGGATTATCTTTATTTTGAAAATTGTTTTCGTAATAGTTGAGCAAAAGAAAACAAATCAGAAAAAAGGAAATCCCGATTAAATTAGTGCTGAGTAATTGGATGGATAGTCTTTTGAAAGTTGCTTTTTGCCAGGGAATATGCTGATCTAATTTTTTGCTCACCCACCATCCGGCTTCCCAAATAAAAAATACCGAGCCAATAAACCATACAGCGGCATACCAGGCAATACCCGGCGGTTCTCTGAATTGAGCCATCATAAAAATGAGAATGCCTAAAAATAAAGCTAGGAATAAAGGCAGCAAAAATCTGATCCAAAAACGCAAACGATTTTCCATCCTCTAATTTACACAACCTTTATTCAATATTTGTACTTGCATGGACCTCCGGAATCACGAGAATCGCATCATAGCTCCATATTATTTTTTCCAGACTGGGCTCGATTTTTTTAAGGCTACGGTTAAATAAGGCTTTGCGCAAAGGGCGCAAATCAAAAATAGTCCAGCTATCATCGATGCTGGCATCCAGCACCGGACGGAAGTCTACCTTATCCAGATATTTTTTTGCATCATAACTTTTAACCTTATCTGTTTCGTCTTTGCTAAAAGGGGTATAGGCATTCTGGGTCCCCTTTTTTCCAAGCACATAAAGATGAAAAGAGGAAGTACCTTCTATACTGGAAAATTCTGATATGAAATTTCCAATGTCGTAAACATGCAGACCATTCTCACCCCGATAGATATGATTTGCTCCGAATTTAAAAATGACTTTGGGTTTCGGGTTTGTTTTTTTAGCTTCATTATAGTATTTAAGAAAATGCCGCTTCATCATTTCGGCCCGGAGTATGTTTGACTGTAAACCTTCTCTTTGATACCAGAGCTTATAGATATTTGTTGTTTCTTCTAATTCCCGGATATGTTCTAAATTGTCAGTTTGCCCCGCAAAAGCACTTTTGAGTTTTTCAAAATCTTCGGGCTGTACCTGAAGTAAAAAAGATTTTTGTGGATTTTTATTGATAAAACTTTCTTCGAAGGCATGCATTGCTTTATTGTAATATTCCTGAGCTACTGATTTTGAATTTTCATCTTGAGCCTGGTCTGCCAATATTTTAAAATTAAGGCGAAACCCACCGGCAAATTCCTGATCCAAACCCCAGATTTTATCTTGCCCGGTTTTTTCATTTTTTAAAACAGCATCTAGGACCTCACACTCTTCTTCTAAATTATAAAAAGGAATACTCCAGGGGTATTTTTTCAGGAAGGATGCATAGGAATCTGGCCAGTCGTCTTTTGTCGCGCTATATTGTAAAAACCGGGCGGTAATTGGTCCGGTCTCTGTCGCAAAATACTGATAACCCTGTTTTTCAAAAGCATTGAAAAGTGCTGCGGTGAAAAGGGGGATTTCTCGAATACCGTGATTTTCGCCTATTAAAAAAAATGCATGTTCCTGAGCAATGTTCTTTAAGAACTCCAGGCCGGCTCCGGAGAGCTTACCTTCATCCAGCTGAATATTGTAGGCTTGGGCTTTTAGCTTTTCTATGAATAAGCTATCCTGAGTAAATGCGGATAAGCTATTGAGAAACAAGAGTAAAAAAGTAAATATAGTATACTTCATTCGATTTATTTTAAAAGGGCAAGAAAGGCAAATACAGGCAATCTTACCATCCTGTTTGACTTGAATGAAGTAAATTGTGGGCTAAGTGCAGGAAAAAATGGTTTAAACTATTCGTATTTTTCTCAATACGGTATTGGAAGGGCAAGCAAGGGAGCCTGTTTGTAAACGAAATTAATCATTCCCAAACACACTCTAGATGAAGTATCCTTATTTCATGTTCCGGATATCCTGCATTAATTGACTTGTAGCAGCATAAGCTTCGGAGCTGTAACCTTCTTTTTTAGCTAATTCAATGGCTTTTTCAACAGCGGACATGGCTTTCTCTTTTTTGCCCAGCTTGTAATATAATGCGGCAAGGGTGTCGTGATTATAATAAGCCGGCTCAATTTGAGTAGATTTTTGTGCCCATTTCAAAGCTTTTTTCAAATACTTCTTTTTATTGATAACCGAATAAAACGTCCAGGCAATCTCATTGAGTTCTATGGCATTTTTACTGGGATATTTTTTATAATATTTAATTGCTGCCTTGGCAAAATTCTTGCGGTCTCCCTGGCTTCTGTAATAGGACATTTTGTATTCCGAAACCAATTGCCCTGCTTTAGAGGGATAGGCTTTTTGATACAATGCTTTTACCTCGGAGATCGGAAGCAGATTATCTCCGGTACTGCGTTTGCTAATCTCGCTGAATACGATTTCTCTCACTTTTTCTTTAATAGCATCTTCTCCGAATTGCTGGATGTAATCCGCTCTGTTTTGAACGAGATGTTCGAATAGCTTCGAATCGATTCCGCCCATATATTTAAAAATAAAGCTTCTGTTATCCGGAGTGTTCCAGTTTTTCTGCGTCTCCATATAAGCTTCAGCTACAGGAACATGGGACCCGTCAAAGGTAGCAGCTCTTAATTCTATATATTGTTTTAGAAAATCAGGATCGCGATCTCCTTTATCGAAGCGTTCTTCCATCTTAGAGAGCTGTCGGCTCGGGTCCATTGCAGCATTGCCTAATTCTATTAATTGCTCGGCATTGTGAAAACCTGCGGCCCGATGTACGAGGGAACCATCTGAAGCAATGAATAAAAGGGTCGGATATAAGGCAACTTTATAGGTTTGCGCCAATTGGGGACCTTCCCCTTTTTCCATATCAATCGTATAATTGATAAAAGATTTATTATAAAAATCAGCAACCTCTTTTTTGGGAAAAACTTCTTTGACCATTTGCTTGCAGGGTCCGCACCAGGTAGTAAAAGCATCTACAAAAATCAATTTGTTCTCCGTAGCTGCTTTATCGAGTACCGCTGTCCAGTTGCTGTTTTGAAAGTGGATACCATCCTGAGCCAAGAGCAGACATTGTCCCCATAAGGCTAAAACCACTAGCAAGAATCCTTTTTTCATTGATATGATAGTTTTATGAAGCAGTATAAGCAGTTAAAATGCACTATTGTTAACTTGCTTCTATTCTTTTGATTAAACCCTGAATAGCTCTTTCTATATTCTTTTTACCATCGGCCAATTGCAACGATTTATTTGCTGCGGCGAGTGCATTTTCTTTTTTACCATTAGCCATTAGTACTTCAGCATAGGTAAAATAATACTCGTATTGCCCTCCGTTTTCAGCTGCTTTTTTTGCCAGCTTTTCGGCGAGCTTCATGGCCTCTTTGTCTGATTTAAAAGAATTCATCAAATCCTTTGAAAGATAATGCAATTGTTTAGCATCGTTTTTTACCACCTTTTTAGCATAATTATTACAAGTCTTGACATAATTTTTTGCATCTCCCAATGCCCGGTAATAATTCATATCTGCTTCATTAGCAAAAGCTACAGCATGTTTGGGGCAATGTGCTTTCATTTTAGCTTTTGCTTCTTCATGCAAATCCTTACTCTCAAACTCCAGTGCTTTTTTTGACGTTTTGATACAGGCAGTCTTTATTTTCTTTTCTACAGCTTCTTTTGAAATTAATTTTTCGATTGCTTTTCGATGTTTTATCAAAAGGTCGAAGATTCTGGAATCTGCTTCTATGGTTGCTTCATAAATAAAACGAAGGTTAAAATCTGTGTTCAGATTATCCTGAGTTTTTAGATAGTCGTTTGAGACTTTCAGGCTGGGTTTTCCTGCTTTATTGAGCGCTTTCACATAATTGAAAACCAATTCCGGATCGCGGTCTCCTGCCTCGTATTTTTCTTTAAACATTCCGCTCTTATCAGTAAAACCAAGTGCTTTTCGTCCAAGATCGATGAATTGGCCAGTAGTCTTGGCACCTTTGGTTTGAAGAATCGTCTCACCATTGCCATCAATATAGTATAAGGTCGGATAAGCAGTTACCGGGTATTTTTGCTGGAATGTTCTTCCCTCGGGCTTTTCCATATCAATTTTCATACATATAAAATTGGCATTATAGAATTCACCGACTTCATCATTGGTAAAAACGGTTTTAGCCATTCGTTTACAGGGCCCGCACCAGGTAGTATAAGCATCTACAAAAATGGGTTTATCCTGGATTTTGGACTCTTCAAGTGCCTCCTCCCAGGTGCCGTGAAAAAAATCAATTCCTTCGGCGGTTGCTGTATTTATGCTAAATGCGAGAATGAATAGTATGTTAAAATATTTCATAATTCTTTTTGCTATGTACTAAAAATTGAAATTGACATTCAAGATAAAAAGAATCCTTTTTCGATGCTTTCCGGGACCGCTTTTTACTAAGACAAATCTACCAGATTAAGAGAACTTTAACGAAACCAGGGCTTTATATACTTGATTATTGCTTCTTTTCTTTAAAAGATTTGATCAGATCTTCGGGAGACAGGGCCAAATTATTGAGTAACATTTGCACCTGCTTGGCCTGTTGATGATCCGGGTATTTTTCTAAAAATGCCTGATAATAAGCTTTGGCTCGTTCTGTATCTTGCATTTGTTCATCACAGGTAAAACCCTGCAAAAATAATGCTATTGCTGCTTTTCCATCTTTGGGGTACTGTGTTTGCATTTTTTCCCAAAGATCAAGTGCTTTTTCATATTGCCGGAGCGCGAC
Source organism: Saprospiraceae bacterium (assembly GCA_028280415.1). Lineage (GTDB taxonomy): Bacteria > Bacteroidota > Bacteroidia > Chitinophagales > Saprospiraceae > JAHDHW01. The sequence continues at coordinate 140,403 of JANQLV010000023.1, read as the reverse complement.
ACTAACTTCTCCTGCGCGAAACAGATAGGCTGGGCTATTAGAGTCTTCCGGAAAACTATCAACAAATTGCAAGCTCAAATGTACCAGATTACTTGCTTTTTCAACATCGATCTGTTCAGCTTTACTATTTAGTAAAGAATTTTCCAATTTATCCAGCTCTGCTTTCAGGCTGGCTTTGTTGACCGGGCTGGTTTGAGTAGTTGTTTTCTGAGTAGATTCTCCGCAAGCGCAAAACCATAAAACTATCGAAAAGATGAATACTTTATTCATAAAAATACATTATTAAAATCATACTATATATAAGAGGCTACAAGCTATTAAAAATTGGCAATAAAGTTTTATCAAAAGTGTCAGATTAAATATTACCAGTCATTATTTAAACTTTTACGAGGCTCTATTAGTCAAACCGCCAAAATAATCTAAAATGCTCAGTACGCAAGATAAAATTAAACATTTAAGTTGGCGCGGTGGTTTTGGCCTTAGTCCAAAAGAGTGGAAGGAAATCAAAAACTGGTCTTTCGAATCCTACGTTCAGCATTTATTTACCAAAGCGAATAGAGCAAAACACCTTTCCAATGATTATGCGGAGCGCAATCGCGAAGCGCTTAAAAAAATGAGCCCCGAGGAACGAAAAAGAGCGATAAAGGAGGATAGGGCACTGGTTCGGACCTTGAATGCCGAATGGGTAACCAGAATGGCTTCAGCGGAAGAAAGTGCTTTACTGGAGAAAATGTGCCTCTTTTGGCACGGGCATTTTGCTTGTGTTTCGAAAAGTGCAAAACTCGCTTCTAAGCAGTTGATTACAATCCGGACACATGCTTTGGGCAATTTTAGAGCCTTTGTACAGGCGATGGCAAAGGATGTTTCCATGATTCGTTTTCTAAATAATCAACAAAATAAAAAGAGCCAACCCAATGAAAACTTTGCCCGCGAGTTGATGGAATTATTTACGATCGGCAGAGGGCATTATACCGAGAGAGATATTAAAGAAGCAGCGAGAGCTTTCACCGGCTGGTCCAGTGATCTGAAAGGGGATTTTAAATTTAGAAGAAGGCAACATGATTTTGAGAATAAGTCTTTCATGGGTAAAGAAGGAGCATTCAATGGTGATGATATTATTAATATCATTTTGGATCGAAAAGAAACAGCAGTATTTATAAGCCGGAAAATATACCGCTTTTTTGTTAATGAAACGCTTGATGAAAAACGAGTGAGCGCAATGGCTGACCGGTTTTATCAGTCTGATTATGATATTGCTGATTTGATACGCTATATTTTTTTGAGTGACTGGTTTTATGAAAGAAAAAATGTAGGCACTCAGATCAAATCTCCGGTGGTATTATTGGCAGGACTGATGCGAAGCCTTGAGGTACAGTTTGAAGATACTTTTCCGGTGTTATTTGTAGAAAAAGCACTCGGGCAAACACTTTTTATCCCTCCGAATGTTGCCGGATGGCCTGGAGGGAAAAACTGGATCGATAATTCAACTTTAATGTTGCGCCTAAACCTGGTGGCTTATCTGTTTAATGCAGCTGATTTGAATTTTAAAGTTAAAGAAGCCTTTGAAGCGCAAAAGCGGAATAAGGCCATTCGAAAAATTAAAGCGAAAATCAACCTGAATCCTTTGCTTAATCTTCCTTCGGGGCTGCAAAGGCAACTTTTTTTTGAAGAGTTAAGCGCTTTTCTATTAGCATCCAAACCTGAGTTAAGTTTGAAAGAAATTGCTCCTTATCTCGATCAGAGTAGTGAAAAAAAATTTAGAGCATCATTAGTAATGCGCTTGATGTCTCTGCCGGAATACCAGGTTTGTTAATCTTAAACAGCGATAATTTTTGAAAATATGAAAAGGAGAAGATTTTTAAAAGCCTCCGCTCTGGCTTCGGGCAGTTTGATGATTCCATCTTTTTTAAAAGGCTATGACTTAGCCGGAAACATTGGCAACAACTCAGGGCGCAAATTGGTCATCGTGCAATTATCGGGAGGGAATGATGGCCTGAACACTATCATCCCTTTTCAGAATGATATCTATTACAAAAATCGACCAAGTCTGGCGATACCGGCTAACAAAGTATTACGCCTGAGTGATGAACTTGGTTTTAATCCTGCGATGGAAGCCTTGCGACCCGTTTTTGATCAGGGACAAATGTGTATTCTCAATAATGTGGGATATCCGAATCCGGATCGTTCGCATTTTCGCTCGATGGATATTTGGCATACTGCCAGCGGTAGTAAACAGTACTTGCAAACGGGTTGGATAGGCAGGTATCTGGACAATAATTGTAGGACTTGTGATATGCCTTATCACGCTTTGGAACTGGATGACAGCCTCAGTCTGGCGATGAAAGGTGCTAAAAAATCCGGTTTTGCAATGAGTAATCCCAAAGCATTGAAAAGAACGACGGATAACCGATTTCTAAAATTAATAGCACAAAAGAGTGGAGCACATACTGATCCGCTTTCTTATCTTTACAAAACAATGATTGATACACAGTCCTCTGCAGATTACCTTTACGAGAAGTCCAAGGTGCATCGATCCAGGCTAAGTTACCCGAACACTCCTTTCGCCAAAGACCTAAAACAAGTGGCGGAGTTATTGACTGCCGATACGGCAACGCAAATTTATTACATAAGTTTAAGTGGCTTTGATACGCATGCGTTCCAGCAACGCACACAGACGAAGCTTTTGCAGAAGTATGCCGAGGCAATGGCTGCTTTTATTAAGGACCTCCGTCAAAATAATCTATTTGACGATACACTAATTATGACCTTTTCTGAGTTTGGGCGAAGAGTGCAACAAAATGCAAGCAATGGAACCGATCATGGTACAGCAAATAATCTTTATTTAATGAGTGGGAAATTGCGACGCGCAGGCTTTTATAATGAAGCACCCAATTTACTGGATTTAGATAAAGGAGATTTGAAATATGGAATCGACTTCCGAAGGGTATATGCTACTATACTGGAACGCTGGCTGGAAACGGATGCAAAGGGAATTATTGGGGTTGGTTTTGAGGCTTTGAAAATGATTTAAGTGATAGAAAAGACAAAAGATAGACGGAGTTATACAAAGACTTTTGCTTATTGATCCGTAGCGCTATAGAATGGATTGCTGCTTAAACACATTGCATCTAATTCGAGTAAAGAACCCCGAAAGACATTGAAATCGACAAAACCATCGATTCCCCGGAGTTCGCCCCGGTTGCCATACTGCCAGAATTGCCAATCCCGGTTTTTGCCCAGATAAGGTTTTTGGGTATTATAACGAGCAATCCAAATAGGATGGTGAGGGAAGTTTTTGTGAATATATTTTTCGTAGAAATTGAGATTGGTGTAAATAATCGGTCTGATACGATAATGATTTTCGATGATTTCCAGCCACATTCGAACACTTTTGACAATTAGCTTTTCGGAAGCGCCATCGGCTACTTCAACATCAAGTACCGGAGGTAAGTCTCCTTCTTCAAGCTCCACACTGGCCATAAAGTTTTGAGCTTGCTTAAGTACGGAAGTCCGCGGGCGAAAAAAGTGATAGGCGCCGCGCTTTAAGCCTACCCGTTTGATATCCGACCAATTGAAAGCAAATAAACTATCCTGCATTTCTTCTCCTTCAGTAGCTTTGACAAAGGCAAAATCTATGCTCTGGACAGCTATTGTATCCCAGTCGATCCGTGCTTGATAATGAGAAACATCGATACCGTGAACGGCAAAATGAGGCATCCGCTCTGTAACATTATTACAGGAGAAAAGCAAACAGGTAATCAATAATATAACTGTTATATATCTCATAATTTCCGGCATCCTCAGCGAAGTCATCTTAAAATTAACGCTTTTTTAAACAAGTTTATGTGTCCCGAGTCTTACGAAAAAGTTAAACCGCTGACATAAGACGATTTCTCATTTGTCCATAGGATAGCAGGTTCAATTTTATAAAAAACGAAAAGGAAAACTATCCGGGCGTTTTAACCAGTTATCGCTTAGCCAGTTGGATTTTAAATTTATTAGATATAGTACATAAGCATGCTTCGAAAAACAGAGCGGTTGGCATTGCTGACTTGCACCAATTGCCCGTATAGAAGGATCATATCGCTTCTCTTAACCGGTAAAGCGATTACCCGGGCAATATTCAATTCTTCAGGTTCTTCATTTATTGTCTACAAATTCTGTACCTGTATCCGCTTTGTTACGGATAAATCTTGTTTTGATCGGGATATGGTATAACCTTTGAATCGCCAAAAACCTGCCATTATCTTCTTACGTATCTTCTAATGCTATCCAAACATCAGGGTGGGACAAAGGTTCGGTGGAAAGGGATCTAGAATCAGTATGCCAGCTGACTTTTGCACCTGTTTTGGGTTGTATAAAAAAGGAAGTTATAAGCGGGCAGCGGGCACTGGGTTTTAGGTATTTGGTGCCCCGGAATACCTAAAACCCAATGCCAAAAGCCTGCTACCTATTTCATGAATCTTAAAAGCTTTTGGTATTTTATAAATCTCTCTAATGATACTAAAGTTCGCGATGACTCATGTTTTATAATGTGCATAAAGATTAGAGCTCTTTGCGCAGTCGTGCGACGGGAATGTTTAATTGTTCCCGGTATTTGGCGACTGTTCTTCTGGCAATATTATAACCTTTATCCCTCAAAATATTTTTGAGCTTCTCATCGGAAAAAGGCTTGCGTTTATTTTCCTCTTCAATGATATCCGTCAGAATTTTTTTCACTTCCAGGGTCGATACTTCCTCTCCATTATTGGTCTGTAATGATTCGGAGAAAAAGTCCTTTAGCCGTTTGGTACCAAACTCTGTTTGTACAAATTTACTGTTAGCGACTCTGGAGATAGTAGAAATATCGAGTCCGGTGATATCCGCAATGTCTTTAAGGATCATTGGTTTCAAGGTCTTTTGATCACCGGTTTTAAAATATTCATATTGATACTGCATAATGGAGTACATCGTCTTGTACATTGTTTGTTGTCTTTGACGAATGGCATCGATGAACCATTTTGCAGAATCTATTTTTTGTTTGATAAAGACAATAGCTTCTTTTTCCTTTTTCTCCGCGCGCTTGCTCTTTTTATTATCCTTGTAGGTTTTGAGCATATCTTTATACTGATCATTTACTCTGAGATCGGGAGCATTCCTGGAATTCAGGGTAAGTTCTAATTCTCCATCTCTGTTGACGATTGTGAAGTCTGGAACGATATAATGCAAAGCCCGGCTATTACTGCTATAACCACTTGCAGGTTTAGGATTCAGTTTCAATATCTCGTCGATAGCTTCTTTGAGCTGGACTTCATTAATATTGAGGTATCGCTGAAGTTTTTGATAATGCTTTTTGGAGAATTCATTGAAATAATCTTCAATAATTTTGTAGCTCAGTCGGAGCCTGTAGAGCAAGTCATCGGTTAATTCATCTTTTTCCTGCTCCATTTTATAGCTCAGTTGCAGAAGCAGGCATTCGCGAAGGTCCCGGGAACCAACACCCGGAGGATCAAATCTTTGAATCTTTCGAAGCAAATGTTCGATCTCCGCTTCATTCGTAATGATATTTCTTGAAAAAACCAGATCATCGATAATAGCGACAGGCTCTCTGCGAAGATAACCATCATCATCAATACTGCCGATTATTTGTTGAGCGATTTGGATTTCACGATCATCTTCCAGTTCTAGCATTCCCAGTTGTTGTTCCAGATATTCATGAAAAGTATCCTCAACAGCAATTGGAATCGTTTTTTCCTCTTCGTCAGCAGAATAATTATTGACTTTCAACTTATAACTACTGGGATCATCTTCAATATAGTCATTGAGGTAATCATCCAGTTCAAATTCCTCTTCGCGAACTGGAATGTCTTCGATCTCTGTTTCTCCTAATTTGTCATCATTGGAATCATCATCGGTACTGGAACTGGAGGATCCAAAAACTTCGGTTTCGTCCGTTTCTTCACCTTCATCAAGAGCTGGATTGGCTTCGAGCTCTTCTTTGATACGTTGATCCAGGGTAGCTGTAGGAATCTGCAACAATTTCATTAACTGAATTTGCTGAGGGGAAAGCTTCTGGAGCATTTTTTGGCTTAAACTCTGCTTTAACATCGGATTATAATGTTTTCTCCTTAAAAAATAGATTCGAGTAACTTGGTTACGTTACATAGCTAGTATGTTGTCCTAGTTTTTGTGGAGACCGAAACTTTTGTGTCAGGATTAGATAAAAATTAACCCTTTTATTGATATTTAAGTTGCAGGATATAAATGCTATTCAACAACTATTTTTAACGACAATATAAATCATTTTCTATAATATGTCCAGTTTTGGTGCGACTTTCTATCAAAAAATATGCCAAATCTAACAAATACAAGACTTTTTATATTTATATAACTTATATGTTTCCGTAAGGTAATACCTTTTTTTATATATTTTGTTTCATCTGCCAGATTAAAATCTGATTTATTTTTAGCAATATTGTATCGCTGTTTGTATTTCGATGTTTGACTTTCATTATTCGGGATGCGATAAGCTAAAAATTCAAAAAGTGAAACAATGAACGATATTAACAACAGAATAGCAGCCTTGCGGTTGAGCATGTCCGAAAGAAATATTCAGGCTTTTATTGTACCGAGCAGTGACCCTCATCAAAGTGAATATGTAGCTGGTCATTGGCAATTCAGACAATGGATTTCGGGCTTTACCGGATCAGCAGGAGTATTTTTTGCTACTCCGGATTATGCGGGTTTATCAACCGATTCCCGATATTTTTTACAGGCAGAAACGGAGCTGAAAGACTCAGAAGTTAAACTACACCGCCAAGTCATTCCTCATCAACCACAGGTCATTTCCTGGCTTGCAGATAATCTTGAAAAAGGGGCTAAAGTAGGAATCGATCCTCAGCTTTTCTCCATTAAACAGGTTCAGCAATATACGCGGCAATTAGAAGGAAATGGCCTGATACTGGAGTTTTGCCCGGACTTGATTAATGATGTCTGGATGGATCGTCCTCCCTTGCCACAGGACAAAATTTTTGAACACGATATTAAATACGCCGGTTTGTCAAGGGGAGAGAAACTAAGTCGAATCCGGGCTAAAATGTATACAGAGGAACTTGATTATCATTTAGTTACGACTCTTGATGATATTGCCTGGATTTTCAATATTCGAGGCAATGATGTCGAATCCAATCCTGTGGCCATTGCCTATGCTTTGATCGGCAGAACAACTTGCGACCTATTTATTAATTTGGATAAAGTTCCAGAAAATTTACAGCAGGAATTCACCTCTGAAAATATTAAGATCAAACCTTATGAAGCTATTTCAAAGGAACTTGCGGCTTTGGAGACTGAGACAAAAATTCTGTTGGATAAGGGTACTGTAAATGCCCATCTTTACCAGATGATCAAGGCTACCATTATAGACGGGATGACAATCTCTACGGCGCTCAAAGCCGAGAAGAATACTGTGGAAGCCGGACATATTCGGAATGTTATGATCAAAGATGGAGTAGCTTTAACTAAGCTCTATCGATGGCTTGAGAGAACTTTGCAAGAAAGACCGATCAAGGAAACGGAAGTAGCGGAAAAACTAATAGAGTTTAGACAGAGCCAGAGCGATTATTATGGAGAAAGTTTTTCGGCTATTGTTGGCTATCAGGGAAATGGAGCGATTGTACATTACCGGGCTCAGGAGGAAACCTGTGCGGAGATTAAAGCAGAGGGAATTTTACTGTTGGATTCCGGGGGGCAATATCTCGACGGGACTACGGATATCACCCGAACTGTTGCCTTGAGTGAACCAACTGCAGAACAAAAAAGAAATTATACGCTTGTCCTGAAAGGGCATATTGATTTGGCAACTTTGCATTTTCCTTACGGTACACGCGGAAACCAGATGGAGCTGTTAGCTCGAAAATCCCTTTGGAAGTACGGATTAAATTATGGGCATGGGACGGGACATGGGGTAGGATTTTTTCTCAATGTACACGAAGGGCCACAATCGCTCAGTTCGGCAGCCTCAGGAAAAGCAGCGATCGTCTTCGAGCCGGGAATGCTTACTTCCAATGAGCCGGGATTTTATAAAACGGATGAATACGGGATAAGAATTGAAAACCTGATACTATGTATAGAAGATCAAAAAACGGATTTTGGCAGCTTTCTAAAGTTTGAAACGCTTACTTTATTTCCAATTGACACGACTCTGATAGATTTTTCTTTGCTGACTCGGGAGGAAGTAGCTTGGCTGAATGATTATCATAAGAAAGTTTTTGAAAAGTTATCGCCTCAACTTGAAGAAGAGGAAAAAGCCTGGTTAGCGGAGAAATGCAAGGAAATATAGCAGAAGGAATCACTTTAAAGCAGTACTTATTTTGAGTATATGCGATTTTTCTTTTTCTTTGCACAAAATTAGATTGCAAATTATAATTAAAATAATAGACAAATGAGTGAGATTCATAATTCAGGTAAAAAAGGGTATTGCATGCTTTATATCTTTGGCTTTTTCTTCTTTGTAATTATCACCTGGATATACGTTTATTGGTCTAACTTCTAATTTCCTTTTTTGAAAAGATATAAAACTAAAAAACCTGATCTGCATTGCAGATCAGGTTTTTTATTATGCTTCTATTTCTTTTTATACTAGCCTATGGATTTCCATCAGCGATGGTGGAAATAGTAGGAACAACAACAAATTCTACTCTTCTGTTTTGCTCTCTTGCTTCTTTCGAGCTAGGATCAGCAGAGGCTATCGGAGCGAACTCTCCGCGACCAACTGCAGATAACTGATTCGGGCTTACACCGCTTCTCAAAAGAATATTCATCGTGTTCATCGCTCGATTCATACTAAGACTCCAGTTATTGCCTTGTCCTTCCAGGAATTTGGCATTATCAGAGTGACCTTCTACTTGAACCTGCATACTTGGGTTTTCTTTAAGTACTTCACCAAGAGTTTTAATCGCTTCTTTATACTTTCTGGCTACTCTGGAAGAACCGCTTCTAAAAGTGACAGGCTCATCCATGACAATATAAAGACGATTTTCTCTTTGCACTACACGAAGACCGGAGTTCGCATAACTGGCAAAAACACCTTTGATACTTGTCTTGGCTTTGTCTAGTTTGGAAGTAGTTTCGGTTAGCGAAGTTTTAGTGGTTTTTAGTTCATTTGAAGTGTTCTCTAGTTGCGATTTAGCAGAAGTAAGTTCACTATTCAATGACGCATTTTTAGCCTCAAGCTCGGATTTTGCGTTCATTAATTCCTCTTTTTCACCTTCAAGCGTCTTCACCTTGCTCTCACTTTGTGCCAAAGCAGCATCAGTGGCTTCTTTGCTGGATAACAAGTCTGTGAATTTTTTCTTAGAAACGCATGATGGGAAAATAACTGCAATAGCGACGAGGATCAAACTTAATTTGATTAATTTTCTCATGTTGTTTTTGTTTAATAAAATAACGATGTCTTAAATTTTAATAATTGCGTAATCAAACTGGATGATTAAAACATTAGGTAGTCAAGAATAGCATCCGAAATCTGACTTCGACTAACCGGGATTGACCCTGAATTTTTGCAAAACTAACTAATGTTCTGTTAATTTTATAGCAAAATGTACATAGTTATTTCTTCTATTTTTAGAAAAAAAATGTGTACTATTCGGAAAGCAAACTGTTTACAAGAAAATAGTGCGAATCAATAAAATTAATCGTGGAGAACCAGGAGTGGAACGACGCTCTGGAAAACTTCTTTTGTAGTAACACTATTGTGGAAAAGATTTTCCCAGAATCCCCTTTCGCGTTTGATCATACAAAGCATATCTGCATTTTTTTCTTCAACGAAAGTTCTAATTTTCTGATTAATGCTCTGTTCTTCGGCCTCAATTTCGAAAAAACTAAAGTCAATACCTTCCAAAACAGCTTGCGAAGCTATTTCGATGTCTTTATCAGAATTGGATTTTTTCGTTTGAATATGAAAAACACAAACCTGTGCATTATAGCGATAGATGATCATTCGCAAGGCTTCCAGGGAAGTTTTATAATTGATTAATTTCTTATCAATCGAAAGGGCGATGGTTTCCAGAGGACGGTATGTAAAATCCGAGGGGACAACTAAAGTTGGAATTTTTGAACCGATCATTACGCCATTGGTAGTACTTCCAATGAAGACTTCTTTAAGGCCGCTTGCTCCCTGAGTACCCATTACGATCAGGTTAACCTCCAGTTTTTTTGCAGCAGTGATGATCGTCGAAATAGGATCGCCTTTGGCAACTTTTCCCTCTACTATCGCACCTTCCTTGAGTTTATGTTGGGTTTCTTTTAACAAAACGCGCATCTGTTCTTTGGATTCCTTTTTCATCAAGTTTTCCACACCGAGATACATACCGGCTCGATAACTAAGTTTGTAAGTATTAAAAAGGATCAGTTTACAGGAAAAACGATTGGCCAGGTCGATGGCATAATTGAGGGCAGTTTGAGTGTTTTTAGAAAAATCAGTCGGTACGAGAATACTGTGCATGCGAAAAAGTTCAAAAAGTTTAAAGAGCTTCAAGAGACTGAAAACACAATCCGCTTATCTCCTGAAAGTAAAACAACAAAAGCTGTAATAATCACAAGTAAAAATACTGTTTTGTTTTAAAAGTATTTTCTGGCCCGAAAAATAATTAGCGACTTAGCAAAGGCTGAAAACCGATGCCAAAGTTTAAAATAATGGTGAAAACTGCCAGAATCACATAAAGATAACCCCGGACAAAATCTTTTAGTTTTTTCCGATTCGGGTTAAAACCTATTTTTTCGAACAAATGAGAGTAAAAAGTATGATCTCCACTGTCATCCAGACCGTGAGCGCCATTCATCAGGCATCTTTTATAGTATAAAAACTGACCCACAACAACGGCATATCCAAGCACCATCAAATACCAGGGAAATACAAAAGGGCCTACCCAGGCGATAATCACCAGAATGAAATGAACAATAAAAACAGTGTTTACCGTAGCATGAGATGTTACCTCCTCTTTCATATGAAAAAATATTTAAGGAAGTAAGGTACGGCTTTTTTATACGGTAGCGAAGCTTAGCGTCTTTTTTGTCTCGCTCAGAATTGCATTATTGCTTGCTTTTATCCAGATATCGATTAGCCAGTGCGCTTGCTGGTGCAAATGTTCCTGGTGAATATACAGATTGAGATAGTAGCTGCAGTTGCAAATCAAATACCAGTGATAACAATCTCTGAAATCTAAATGGTATCTTTCGATAATGTCATCGACAAGGGGAGTCTTCTTTAGATCGAGTATATTTTTTTTGATTTGCTGGAAAGATGCTCTTTGTATCAGGATGCCCGACTGAAAAACAAAATGGAAAATATCATAGAGCATCAATTGCGCCCGCTCTGCCAATTCCCAGTCGTAAACGTGAATCCGGGTATTGCACATATACATATTCCAGGGAGTAAAATCTCCGTGGGCATAAGCCACTGCCACTTTTGATGAAGGCTCGAAAGAGCTGAGTAAAACTTTAATGTTATAGGCAAGGCGTTCTACTTTTTTGCGCTCTATTCCTCCTGAATATTGTTGATCCAGGCATTGCTTGATGGCTTCCAGATTTTCACAGGTCTTGGTATAGACCTTGAGGTCTGAAAGCGGCTTGAGTTGAAATGTATTGGCATAGAGTTCTCTTAGAGCAGTAATGTGAAAATCAGTAATTGTATTCACGGAACGTTCCACCCTTGGTCGAATATTATCAAGCTTTAAGCCTGCAGGGCTCATTTTTGCTCTTGGGATTCTGAAATGCTTGAAATCATGTTTTTCCAGAGTCTTCAAGTGTTCGGATTCATTGAGGATAAGGTGTCGGGATTGTGATGAAATTGGAATTTTTACATAATGACTAGCTAGGCCATTCCGACACAGTGCAGCTACCGCTTTTCTATTTTGGCCAACAGTACCGGTAAAGATTGCCACTGCTTCCTGCCCGAATTTTTTTGAGAAATAATCTGTTTCTTTTGCGTAAAGCACGAAAGCATTTTTGCAAATCCAGTTTTTGAAGCCCAGTCGATAAGCAAAACGAGCAGCTATCTTGAAAAGAGTGGCTTTTAGGCCGGAATTATTGTATAGAGCCAGAAAATCCGGGCGATTGGACTTATGAGGTAAAAACCAGCGAATCGTTCCATCGGGATTATTTATAGCTAAAAATTTTTCAGCGTGAAACGATCTGTATGAACGAATTGATTTTTCAAATTCTATAATGTAATCAAAAGTAAATACTTCTAAAGCACGTCCGGAAAGATTAATACAGATTTTATGTTGAGCGGCCGATTTAAGGAGTGTTGCAATATCTTTGGTTTTATTAAAAAGTGAACAAGCAGCCAAAGTCTGTTGCGGGTCATATATTACGGCTGTTCCCTCTAGACCTAAAATCTGAATCAGGACTGAAATATCTTCTGGTTTGATTTTTGAACTGAACATATAAATCTTCTAATCAAGAAACGCACCAAAGCTAGAAACTTTAATTATTGCTTCGCTCCTTTAGCTATAGCGCAATATTGGGAGATAATGAAAAGCTGAAATTTTATTTATGCTCTCTATAGGCGTGGAATATCTGATTCGCTTATTAATGAATTACAATTAATTTTGTGGGTTTGGAAAAACTAATATCTATATGGAATAGCATTAGAATAATTGGAGTAAAAAACAATACTCAAGATGCTTTATCATTATATCTGCTTAATCAGATCGGTGTATTAGGAGGAATTGCTTGTGTGTTAATGCTGATTATTACCTTGATGCTGGATTTTCCAGGCGTTTATCTGGTAATGGTATCGGTTTTGGGATTAACCTTGGTGATTATTCCGATCCTGAACTTCTATCACAAAACCCATATTTCCAAGTTTATTATCGGAGAACTTCATCCACCACTATTATGTGTTTTCATATTAATCTCCGGGGGAGACTTCGGGGAGAATAGTATTTTTCTTGTTTCCATCTTTATGATCTTTATACTATTCCGGGAAAAACCGAGAAGAATGTTTCGTTCTTATTTTGTCTCCGGTATCATGTATTTGGGGGTTCATATGTATATGTTTTTATACGAACCTTTATTTCAGGTTATTGACAACCCCTATGATAATTTTATTGCTTTTATAGTTTGTGCGGTTTGGTTAATTATGATTATCGCGTTTAACCAGCAACAGAATAATAAACAAAAAGAAAAGCAGGACAATCTGATTGCAGAGCTTCAGACTAAAAATCAGCGGCTTAAAAAAACATCCGAAGAATTAGAGCAATTTACCTATATCGCATCGCATGACCTGAAATCACCATTGCGGACAATTATTAGCTTTCTGGATTTAATCAGACGGGATGTACAACGTCAGCGCTATGATGATTTAATGGGAAAGCTCGATTTCGCGAGAAGCGGTGCAGAGCAGATGAACTTCCTGGTAACGGATATCCTCGAATATTCGAAAATTACTAATGGTAAAGCAAGAAAGAAAAAAATAGTTGATTTGCAGACGCTGATCGAGAGGGTAAAATTTAATCTTAACGATATTATCCAGCGTAAAAATGTAGATCTTTATGTATTCCCTTTGCCAAAGTTTTATTGTAATGATACGGAAATGGTTATCATTTTTCAGAATCTAATTGAAAATGGAATCAAATATAATAAAGAGGCTCGCCCGAATGTTTTTGTAAAAGCTCATCTGGATGATCAGTTTTTAACACTGCAATTCATTGATAATGGGATCGGCATAGAAGAACAGTACTTTGAAAAAATATTCTTATTCTTCAAAAGGCTGCATACCAGCGAAACCTATAAGGGCACCGGATTGGGACTTGGCCTTTGCAAAAAAATTATCGACGACATGGGGGGAACAATTAAAGTCGACTCTACGGTAAGTGTAGGTTCTACCTTTACTTTGAAGCTACCGGTAGAAAGGCCGGAAAAACCCTTGCAAGAAGAAAACATAACCGAACCTGCCTCTATTTAGCTCATTTAAAAGCATCACTGCTCTTTTTAGGGTAGAACCAGCTTTTCTGGATTGCTTTTTGTGATAAATATTTCGCACCTCGTAAAACGTTCCTCTTTTATTTTTTAACAACAAGTATAGATGTTGTTTATCTGACCGAGCTCTCAGACGGACTTATTGCATTATAAATTAGACCAGTATTCATAAGGATATGTTGAAACTAAAAGTATTTTGGGATACTATTAGGACACTGGGGCTTGGGGATGATTCGAAAAAAAACATCGATATCGCCCTAATGAATCAGATCGCTTTTACTGCGGGAGTTGCTTGTATATTAATGGCGATATCAGGCTTCTTAGAAGGGATTCATTGGGGGTATAGCTTCTGTGCGCTTTTTCTGGGAGGAATTGTTCTGATTATACTCGCCTTAAACGCCCGGCAATGTTTTCATCTTTCCAGATTCATAGTTGCCTGTGTAATACCCTTGGTGATTGCGGGGTTTATTATCCTGATCGGAGGTGATTTTGGAGAAGAAGGTATGCTAAGTGTGGTGCTTTTTTTGGTTTATGTTTTTTATAAAAATGAAAGCCGGACACAACATATTTTTTATGCCTTGATAGCGGTAAGCTATACGCTAAGCAAGGGCTATCTTTATTTCTATACGCCTTTATTCGCTCAGGCCAATAATCCTTACGATAATATTTTCGTTTTTATTTGTTGCTTGTTATGGTTGGTAATGATCATAAAATTGTTGCATCGAAAAATTTCCAGTCAAAAAGAACATCAGAAAAAGCTTATTACGGAAATGAAAGTGAAAAATTCCAGTCTACAAAAGACGACGGAAGAGCTGGAACAATTTACTTATATCGCTTCACATGATTTGAAATCGCCATTGCGAACGATTATTAGTTTTCTGGATTTGATCAAACGGGATGTACAGCGAGAACGTTATGATGATCTGATGGATAAACTCGACTTTGCCAGGAGTGGCGCAGAGCAGATGAATTTTTTGGTGACGGATATTTTGGAATACTCAAAGATTGCTAGAGGGAAAAAAAGAAACCGCAGAGTAGTTAACCTGCATTCCGTTGTGGAAAAAGTAAAGTTCAATTTGAATGAAATAATAAAAGAAAAAAATGTTGATCTTTATATTTTTCCGCTTCCTGATTTTTATTGTAATGAAACAGAAATGACCATCCTTTTTCAGAATTTTATTGAAAATGGAATTAAATATAATGAAGAAGCAACGCCAACTGTTTTTGTAAAAGCCAGTATTATTGAAAAGCAGCTGGTGTTACAGTTCATTGATAATGGGATTGGCATAGAAGAACAGTATTTTGAAAAGATATTTTTATTCTTCAAAAGATTACATACCAGTGAAGCTTATAAAGGTACCGGATTGGGACTCGGTTTATGTAAAAAAATTATTGAAGATATGGAAGGTTCAATCAAAGTAGAATCAACCATCAATGTAGGGACAAGCTTTACGGTTCATTTACCTCTTATAGAAGTGGAAACGCAAAAGAACTCGTTAGAGGTGGAATGTGCAGAGACCTAGCAGTTTCTTACTTGCCCTTCTGCTAAAACCTGTATCTTAAATTCACACTCATATTAAACCCTGTTTCATCCGCAAAGTATCAAAGCCGGTTTAAATAATCCCGATAAGTTGTATTCAACAAGTTCTTAGAACTGTATTCGCATTAAAATTTATACAAATGATTTCCTGGGGCTCTGGGAAAAGCAGCACTAAGCCAAGTGTAAAATACGGGCAGTATGTAGTTAATCGACGAATTTTTGATTATTTGAGATTAGGACGATAGGAATTTATAAATTGTTTTTATGGTTTTCATTCATACAAATGCGGATTCATTTGTTCTTCGGGTATAAAAGAATTTCAAAATATACATTTTAATGGCTAAACAATTTGACAAACTCAATTCTAATTTAACGGAATTTATCCAAGCGCAAAAAATGTTTTTTGTTGGAACGGCTGCCGAATCCGGGAAAGTAAATATTTCCCCCAAAGGAATGGATACTTTTAGAGTCATTGATGAAAAACGGGTAATCTGGCTCAATCTCACCGGAAGCGGAAACGAAACTGTTGCCCACCTTTTGCGAAATAATCGGATAACGATCATGTTTTGTGCATTCGAAGGCAAGCCTTTGATTCTTCGGCTCTACGGGACCGCAAAAATTTATCATGAACAAGACGAAGAGTGGAAAAAACATATCGATGACTTTTCAAATGTACCGGGGGCACGGCAGTTAATAGAGATTGACCTTGAGCTGGTACAAACCTCTTGTGGCTTCGGTGTGCCCTTGATGGAGCATCAGGGAGTGCGTACTCAACTAAAGGCCTGGGCCGAGCACAAAGGTAAAGAAGGGATTAAAGCTTATCAACTAGAGAAAAACAAACTAAGCATAGATGGTTTTGCTACGGATATTTAAACATTAAGGTGTACGGACAAAATAACACAGGGACAATGATCAATAGAAATTAAAAATCATTCGGAAACTGATTCCTTATTAGTATTTAGCTTTTCGTCGTTTTTTCGTACTTCGAGGCTCGATATTCGAATTACAACTTTTCTCCATGATTTCATGTAAGCACATTTAAGCTTCTAGGGATTTCAGGGCTTTTAGAATCCTTCGCGCTCTTGACTGAAATCCTGCCGAACCATGCTCATAATGATCTTCGATTATCAAGCGTAACTCATTCGCCAAGGCGGGCTCTCTTAGAGTGATATTATAGCAAACAGACATCGAAAAAACCCTCACGGCAATAGCTTCCTGTGGATTATCCAGAAAACGGAAACAAACATCGGCAGCAATACCCAGTAATTCCTCCGGCAACTCAATATCAGCCATTATCCTGACCGTATTGCGTTTGATAGCATTGTGTTTGGCTTGATTCACTTGGTTGATCATTTTTTCCAAATAGGGCATAATCAAAGCGGGATATTTATCAACACAATGACTGAGTACCCAGGAAGCGCGTTGAGAAATGCGCAGGTCATCGCCGAAGAATAAATCCATAAGCCTGGCGAATCGCTTTTTGTCAGCACCTATATAATTGCTGATTTTCACTACTTGTGCTTTAGATTGTTTGTCCATCAATGCTTTTTTAATATCCATAAGCTTATAACCATTTTGTGAACCGGATCAAGTTCCGGTTTTTCTGTAAAAGAAAAAAAGAATAGGGAGTGGATTAATTACAAAAAAATATTATATTTGCAAAGTTGTAATTTGTTAATGGATTATAACCATCCCAATCACCTCAAATTTCCCAATCACCGTTAATTTAAACTTGACTCTGTCAGAGAGAGTCCTTTATTTCTATTTATACTTCATTTTATCATACCAGCCGATGGTATCTCGCGAAGAATAATTAGAAGGAAGAGGTAAAGTGCCAAAACACACTTTGTCCATTTACTATTTGAGAAGACTAGTGAAATTCCTTTGAATAGGTGTAATAGTTTTATCCCTGTTCTGAAAAAACCGTGGAGATACAAACTAAAAAGATAATGTCCCAATTGTACCACAACATAATCTGTGGATAGTGCCGAAGAATCAATTGTTTACTTCGCAATTGTAATCTCATGATTTTCAGCTACCCAAAAGGGAAGCCTGAAATCTATAGCAGTAAGACTAGTCATACTGCGAACTTTGTAAAAGTTTGCTTCGGCAGACTTTTATCAAATCTGTTTTTGGGATGTAACCCCTCTCCCCTAGACCAGGAGAGGGGATTTTTAGTTTTAAAAATTTAACAACAAAGAAAATCTTAAGTAATCGTCTTTGAGCGGTCTTTTTTTATATCTTTTTTCTGGCCAGCAGAGCTATGTTACAATTTTGTGAGGTTTACTTGTCCGATTTATCGGATATTGCATTGAAAAGAGAGCAAATAATTGAAAGAAGTCTAAATTTGGTTTAGAAATGAATAGTGAAAATAATATAAACAAACGAGATCGGGTTCTGTTGGTAGAAGATGATAAGGATATAGTTGGTCTACTGGAAATCCATCTTTTGGATATGGGTTGTGAACTTATCATTTCTTATAATGGGCGGGAAGGTCTGGAAAAAGCGAGGGCCGAAACATTTGATTTGATTATCCTTGATATTATGCTACCCGGGATGAATGGAACCGAGATATGCAAAACGCTTCGCGCGGAAGATGATCATACACCTGTCTTTATGCTTAGTGCAAAAGCCGAAAAATACGATAAAATGATCGGCATGGAATACGGGGCAGATGCCTATATGACCAAGCCTTTTCGGATAATTGAGTTTATTAGCCAGGTCAAAAGTTTGTTATGCAAGGTTGGAGGAAGCAAGGCACTCAGTGATAATTGTGAAGATTATGAAGAAGTGCTGGACTATGGTAATCTGAAACTGGATGTTAGGAAAAAGGAGCTTTATATGGATGGTAAAACAGTAGAGCTGTCCTGTAAAGAATTCGATATTTTATGCCTGTTGGCCTCAGAACCCGGTAGAAGTTATTCCAGAAACCAGATATACGACCTGGTCTGGGGACTACGCGTTAAAGAATATGCACATGTCGTTAATTCGCATATTAATCGTTTGCGAAGCAAGATCGAGCCGAACTTTCAGTCTCCTACATATATCCTGAACACCGTGGAAAACGGCTATTTTTTTAATCCGGGGGAGCATTATCAGAGAAAAGTGGTTTAAACGACCTGGAATATTACTCCTGACCTACAAAATTTAAAATCTCATCCACGTACTGTCGATTATTAGCGAGGCGTGGGACCTTATTTTGATTACCGAATTTACCCCGGTGCTTCATCCAACCCATAAAAGTACCTTTTGGTAGTGGTCGGAGTCGAAGCTCATTGAGTGCCATATCTTTATAGCGCTTGGCTTCATAATCCGAGTTAATCATCTGTAGCTTTCGATCCAGAAGAGAATTAAAAGCTTTCAGATCATTCGGTGCTTTTTCGAATTCTACTAACCATTCATGCCCTCCTTTACCGGAATTTTTGAAATAAATTGGTGCAACGGTATATTCCGAAACAATCGCATTCATCTCTGTACAGGCCTCCGCAATCGCTTTATCTGTATTCGAAACCATAACTTCTTCGCCAAAAGCATTGACAAACTGCTTGGTTCTTCCTGTAATCTTGATTTTATAGGGATTTGTAGAGGTAAAAGTGATGGTATCTCCAATCAGATAACGCCAAAGCCCGGCATTCGTGCTAATCAGCAAAGCATAATTCTTTCCAACTTCCACTTCCTCCAGGGTCAGAGCCTTTGGATTGGGATCATTCCATTGATCCATAGGGATAAACTCATAGTATACACCATTATTTAGCAATAACAGCATATCATCGTCATTCAGGTTCAGTTTGGTGCCAAAATAACCTTCCGAAGCATTATAGACTTCAAAATACTTCACTTTATCCGAAGGCAGAAAACGGGCAAATTGTTTTCGATACGGTTCTATGTTGACACCACCGTGAATATAGACCTCAAAGTTTGGCCATACTTCCAGCATATTGGATTTTCCGGAATGCTCCAGAATGTGACGGAAAAAGACAATCGTCCAGGTAGGGACGCCACCGACCATTTTGATCATCGGTCCAATATCCGGCTTACAAGCTACTTCGACCATTAATTTGATCTTGGATTCCCAGTCGTCCCGGAAAACAATATCAAAATCAGGCTCCATAAAGGGGCGTGCGATTTTAGGCATATTTTTGACCATTAAAGCCGATACATCACCATAAATCGTTTTCAACCCTGGTTTATAAACGGAATGATTGCCCGCCATAATGAAATTCTTGCCGGAAAAAATACTACAATCCGGAATTTGATCGTAGATAATGGTCATGGTATCCCAGGTTCCCCGGATATGGCAATCTTTAAAATTTTGCTGTGAAACGGGGATAAATTTGCTTTTATCACTAGTAGTTCCCGAAGATTTGGAAAACATTTCTACCTGTCCGTGCCACAAAACATCTTTTTCCCCATCCATCATACGCTTGATGTAAGGTTTTAAACTCTCGTAATCCTGAACAGGAACATTATTCTGAAAGTCTTTTGGAGTACGGATCGAACTAAAGCCGTGCTTTTTACCCCATTCCGTATGCTTGGCTGCTTCTATAAGGCTCTTAAAAACCTGAGATTGAGCTTCATGAGGATTATTTATAATATGCTCAATCTCTTTGTACCGCATTTTATAGTACCAATTGAAGGCGCTGTTAACAAAACTTCTCATAGAGGACTCAAAGTGTTGGTTTGTTTAAAAATAATAAAAATGCCCAATTGAAATAACATTCTATTGTTAAATTTTTAACTAGAATTGTCATTTCTTTTATTCCTTCCATTGATTTAACAGATAGGAACTACCAGAAGCCTACAAAATTATGTACTAAAACGATTTTTTAAAACTTTATGATATGATTTATAGGTTAAAATTCTATTTCAATTCTTCCATTAGAAAGGCTCCGGTATAGCTTTTCTTACTCTTGGCCACCTTCTCGGGAGTACCCTGGCATACGATTTTACCACCTCGGATTCCGCCTTCCGGTCCGATATCGATAATGTAATCTGCCACTTTGATTACATCCATATTATGCTCAATAATCAATACGGTATTTCCTTTATCAACGAGTTTGTTGATAACATTGAGAAATTGTTGGATATCTTCAAAATGCAAACCTGTAGTAGGTTCATCCAGAATATAAAGGGTATTCCCGGTATCTCTTTTTGAAAGTTCTTCGGATAATTTGACCCTTTGTGCTTCTCCCCCCGAAAGCGTGGTGGCTTGTTGCCCCAGAGTGATATAGCCAAGCCCTACATCGCGCAGGGTTTTGGTCTTTCGGTAGATATTGGGGATATTTTCAAAGAAAACTACGGCCTCTTCAACGGTCATATTCAGCACATCATTGATAGATTTTCCTTTGTATAGTACTTCCAGTGTTTCCCGGTTATAGCGTCGTCCCATGCAATTTTCGCAATCGACGGCTACATCCGGCAGGAAGTTCATTTCAATGATCCGTTTTCCGGCTCCTTCGCAGACCTCACAGCGCCCCCCCTTTACATTGAAGGAAAAACGGCCTGGTTTATAACCTCTGATTTTTGATTCCGGTAATTCGGAAAAGATTTTTCGGATATCTGTAAACAGACCGGTATAGGTTGCCGGATTCGAGCGCGGTGTTCTACCTATGGGCGACTGGTCGATTTCGATAACTTTATCAATATGTTCAATACCAATGATAGATTCATAAGCCATTGGTTTTTGACGACTTTTATAAAAATGCTGTCGCAAAATCGGATACAACGTCTCATTGATTAAAGTAGATTTTCCGCTTCCTGAGACTCCGGTGATGCAGCAAAGTGTGCCCAAAGGTATTTTGATATTGACTTTCTTTAAATTATTGCCGATGGCTCCTTTGAGTTCCAGGAATTTCCCATTGCCTTTTCGGCGCTTTTTGGGCACCTCGATCACTTTGCTGTTCTGTAAATATAGGGATGTAATAGTTTTCTTTTTTAGAAAATCTTTTGGAATACCCATACCAACCAGCTCTCCGCCATGCTTGCCCGCACCAGGACCAAGATCAATCAGAAAATCTGAAGCCAGCATGATATCTTTATCGTGTTCGACCACCAAAACGGTATTGCCAATTTCGGAAAGTTCTTTCAGGGCTTCGATTAACCTCTGATTATCCCTTTGATGCAGGCCGATACTGGGCTCGTCCAGGATATAGGTAATTCCCGTCAATTGAGAACCAATCTGTGTGGCCAGACGAATGCGCTGTGCTTCGCCACCGGATAAAGTTCTGGCAGGGCGATTAAGTGTGAGGTAATCCAGGCCGACATGGAGTAAAAAGCCAATTCTTAATCTGATTTCTTTAAGAATATCTTTGGCAATAACCTGCTGTCGATCACTGAGATATTTATCGATCGAATTCATCCATTGCCCTAAATCGGAAATGTCCATTTCTGCAAGTTCCGCAATGTTTTTACCTCCAAGTTTAAAATGAAGAGACTCTTTTTTTAACCGGAACCCATCACAACTCGGGCAGGTGTCAATCGTCATAAACTCTTCCGCCCATCTTCTGATCTTATCCGAGCTGGATTCCCGGTACCATCGCCCCAACATATTGACTAACCCTTCATACGCGAGATTATACACGAAGTCGTGCTTGCTGTATTTTACATTTACATCAAAATTTTCATTACCGCCGTATAGAATAATTTCCAGGGCTTTCTTTGGAATCTTTTTAACAGGAGTAGAAAAGGTAAATTTGTATTTTTTGGAAATAGCTCTTAACTGCTTGAACGTCATATTGTCCCGAACTTCTCCAAAGGGAACAATACCGGTATCATTGATACTTTTATTATCGTCGGGGATGACCTTATCCAGATCGACTTTATTGATCTTGCCCAAACCTTTGCATTCCGGACAGGCGCCATAGGGGGAATTAAATGAAAAAGCATTAGGCGATGGTTCTTCATAAGAGAGCCCGGTCTCTGCGTCCATTAAATGTTTGCTATACGGAAAAATTTCACCGGTATCGTGTTCCATGACCATGATCAAACCATTACCGGTTCTCAGCGCTGTTTGTAGCGAAGTGCTAAGGCGATCTCTTCGATCCTTGGAAACGGTCATTCGGTCAATGACTACTTCTATATCATGAACTTTATATCGGTCCAACTGCATCCCGGGTTTAAGATCGAGGATTTCATTGTCCACTCTGACTTTGGTATATCCCTGTTTTCGAATCGAATCGAAAAGCTCTCGATAATGACCTTTACGTGCCCTGACCAGTGGAGCGAGAAGCAGTATTTTTTTATTTTTAAAATTTTTGAAAATATGCTCGATCATCTGCTCTTCGTTATAACGCACCATTTTCTTCCCTGTGAGGTGTGAATAAGCCTCACCGATCCTTGCATAGAGCAAGCGCATAAAATCATAAATTTCCGTGATGGTTCCTACTGTAGACCTGGGATTTCGACCGGTTGTTTTTTGTTCGATACTGATGACGGGGCTCAAGCCAGTAATTTTTTCCACATCAGGACGTTCCATCTCTCCGATAAATTGCCGGGCGTAGGAAGTAAAGGTTTCCATGTATCTGCGTTGTCCTTCTGCATAAATCGTATCGAATGCCAAAGATGATTTTCCACTACCACTGATCCCGGTAATAACCACGAACTTATTCCTTGGAATTTTTACATCAACATCTTTTAAATTGTGTACACGAGCACCAATTACCTCAATATGATCATTATCGTAAGGTTCAATACCTACTTCTTTTTTATTTTTTCTCTTAGCCATATTTAGAATTAAGAATCGCTTTTTAGAAGGATCAAATTTAATCAATCGCTTTTGATAAATAACGGAATAGAAATGAAAATTAATGAAGCTTTTAAAAACATCTCCTTAAAAAACATAGAACAGAGGCTATACGTTAAAGTTTATGATACGAATGGTTTATCGTATAATAATTGTTTATTTTTAAAAACAGAGCTTGAACTAAAAAGCTTGGCCCGGAGTCTACCTTCCTATTGATGGGCTTCAGCTTAATCTTTAAATAAATCATATAAAAAGCAAAAATATGAAAACAAAAATATCAATAGCATTGGTTTTACTGGCTGCACTGGCTCTTTTGACAATGATCTGGAAAAGTGATAATGAAGTACCTTCTTTGGACTCAGCGGAAAAGCTGGAACAGCAAGTGGAAGTATCTAAGGAAGAAAACGAGCCTTCCTCACTAAAAGAGAAAAGATTAACGGCTTATGAATCTATGGCCGTCAATACAGATGATAATGACTTCAAAGCGATTCCGAGGTTTATGCACAAAAGTTTTAGCTGGCTCGCTAAATCCCAGTTGTCTAACGGAGGTTGGGGCGCCGGTAATCACAATAATCAACAAAATCGCAATCCGAAAAGAGTAAAGGCCGATCCGGCTACGACAGCTTTTACAGCAATGGCACTGATTCGTGGTGGACATACCCTTGAGAACGGATCATTTGCACCCAATTTGAATAAAGCACTGGCTTATTTACTTGAGAAAGTCGAAAACTCGGAGGATATCAATTCAAATATTACCAATCAAAAAGGAACCCAACCGCAGCGTAAACTTGGAGAAAATATCGATGTAGCAATGACTTTGCAACTTTTTAACAGAGTCTTTGCGATGATGGATATGGATCACGAACTCTATGAGCGAGTAGATCAGGCGATTAATGTTTGTATTGGAAAACTAGAGAAAACACAGCTTGCCGACGGTAGTTGGAATGGCGGTGGCTGGGCGCCGGTTTTGAACTCTGCTATGGTGAATAATGCTCTGGAAGTGAGTAAACAGCAAGGACGGGAGGTCAACGATGTTGTTATCACAAAATCAAAAGAATATCAGGCTAAAAATTATGATGAGAATGGTATTAAAACGGAAGCTGCTGCGGGGATTCCGCTTTATGCTTATTCCAGTACACAACGTGCTACAGCTAAAGATGCTGCCGAAGTCAATAAGGTTTTAGAAGAAGCTGATGTCAAAGTCAACAGGAGGTCGAAAGATGCAGAAGCAGTGGCTTTTAGTGTTTTAAATGAAAAATACGATGAAGAAAAAGCAAAAAGCCTGGCCCGGTCATATTCTGCCTATAATGCTTCTACCGAAAGTTTGAAAAATGATGCGGTTCTTTCAGGTTTTGGAAATAATGGTGGAGAGGAATACCTGAGTTATGCCATGACCAGTGAGTCGCTGGTAGCTGCGGGGAACGAAGCCGAGTATGAAGCATGGATTACTAAGATGTCTGATCTTTTTGCGCAGACACAAAACCCCAATGGTAGCTGGACCGGGCATCATTGTATTACAAGCCCGGTATTTTGTACGGCTGCAGTAGTGATGGCTATGACCGCAGACCGGGATGCCGCTTATTTAAACGACATTATTGAAGATAATCAAAATTAATTTCGAAATTGATTTATTCTAAAGAGTATACAGGAGGCAATCAATGGAAGTGGTTGCCTCTTTTCTTATTACCTCTTTTTATGTTTGTCGGAGGATGTCAGGAAACCAATGTTAAAAAAGAAGATACACTTCGTAAAGCTTGTGATTATCTCTGGGGGCAACAAGCAGAAGATGGTGGCTGGCATAGCCAAACGCATAGTATTTTAAGAGGGGGAGAATCATTGACTGCCTTTATTCTTTGGTCATTACTCGAAGTGCCGGAATCGCTGTATAAACATTCGGCAGATAGGAAACGAAAAGGCCTGGACTTTATTCGAAATCATATCAAGGACGGAAGACTCGGGCTTTCTAATCCAGTCATAGTCGATTATCCAAATTATGCGACAGCCTACGCGCTCCGGCTTTTATCTCAATTTGGAAATACTGGGGATAGTATGCTGATATCTGAAATGGGAGATTATTTACTCAAGCAGCAATTTACAGAACAAAGAGGTATAACCAGAACGCATCCCGCTTACGGTGCCTGGGGCTTTGGTGAGACTAATCTAATACCTGGGAGGCATGGACATGTCGATCTCTCCCATACGCGCCGGGTTCTGGAAGCTCTTGCACAAGCTAATCTGCTTACAAACGAACCTAAAACCAAAGCGTTTCAATTTTTAAAAGTATTACAAAAGGACAGCACGGACAATCCAGTTACTCGAACCGTCTTCGATGGAGGCTTTTATGCTTCATCTGTAACCGTTGGAACCAACAAAGGTGGTTTTGCGAGAACATTGATCGATACTTTATTTTTTGCAAGTTATGCAACGACTACCTGTGATGGTTTGATGGCATTAAAGGCATTAGAACTGGATTTGGCAAAACCCAATATTGAGGCGGCGGAGAAATGGCTGATTGACCATAAGCAACTTGAACTGCCGGAAGGGATTCCCGAAGATAGTCCCGGGCGCTGGGATGAAGTGATGAAATTCTATCACCTGGCCGTTCGTGCGGAAGCGTTTAAAGCGATGGGACATTCCGGTAACTGGAAAACGAAAATCAAAACGATACTCCAAAGAGAACAACAGGATAATGGGAGCTTCTTTAATCCCATGGGCGCAGCCAATAAAGAAGATGACCCGCTTCTGGCTACAGCTTTCGCCATCATTGCTCTTTCCAATATTCAGGATATGCAATAAGCTTAAAACTTATGCCCAGCACCGGATAGCTTTGGCATATAATCCACATCATTGAAGCGATTAATCAATTTAAAAGCGATATTTGTTCTGGTTTAAATAGCTCAAATGATTTCATCGGATAAAAAAGGAATAGATGCTTTCTTCAAATTGAAGATGCTATGAGGAACAATTATCAACCAAAGTATTGCTATTGGTGTTTGCTAGTTTGAAAGTTTTGACCTGATAACTCCCTTTTGAATCTAAAAATACATTTTATGAAAAAGATCGTTCCCTGGATTATTCCGGTACTGATAGCAGCCTATTTTATTGGTCGGTATATCTATATGAAACCTAAATTTGTGAATGGCGAAACGATTCCGGAATTTGCACTCAATGAAAACGAACAAATTTCAGATTTGCAAGGGAATTATGTACTCATAGACTTTTGGGGAAGCTGGTGTGGGCCGTGTATCGCGGAATTTGACGATATGCGCGCTTTGTACAAAAAATACAATGGAAAAAGGTTTAATAATGCGAATAACTTTGAAGTTGTTGGCGTGGCGATAGAAACGGATCAAAAACGCTGGGAGAGAGCGATTAATAAATACAAACTCGATTGGAAATACCAGGTTTTGGATTTATCCACGAGCCTGCGCTTTTTTAATTCACCAATCGCGAACCAATACGGAGTTAAAGAAGTCCCGACAAAATACCTGATCAACCCGGAGGGAGTGATTATCGGAGTCAATCTATCGTTTGAAGAACTCGATAAGATGCTAAAGGCTAAACTG
Source organism: Saprospiraceae bacterium (assembly GCA_028280415.1). GTDB lineage: Bacteria > Bacteroidota > Bacteroidia > Chitinophagales > Saprospiraceae > JAHDHW01. The sequence continues at coordinate 113,597 of JANQLV010000023.1, read as the reverse complement.
ACAAAATGACCCTTATAATGGCATGGCAGAGTAATTGATGCTTCAAATTGAATCTATTTGTAAGTAGGAAAAATTAATGTTTAAAAAAATAAAAGACATAATGAGCAAAAAGGATAAGAATACTGACCAGCTACTTGAGAAGGATCAGGACGCTAGCCCTTTGACCGAAGAGCAAACTGTTGAAAATAAGGAGGAGATTACCTCTGAAAAGGCAAAAAAGCAGAAAAAACGCTCTAAAAAGCCTTCAAAAGAAGAACAACTCAAACAAACAATTGCGGAAAAGGAGGAGCAAATTGCAGAATTGAAAGACAAATATCTCCGTCTGATGGCAGAATTCGAAAATCATCGGAAGCGTACCGTGAAAGAAAAACTGGAGATGATGAAATCCGCAGCACAAGACACAATGTCAGCATTATTACCTGTTCTGGACGATTTTGACAGGGCAAAGAAAAATGCAGATGATGAAAATAGTACCGAAATTTTTAGCGAAGGAGTAGCATTGGTTTATAACAAACTATACAGTGTACTTAATCAGAAAGGTCTCGAAGCGATGGAATCCAATGGAGAGGTATTCGATCCCGAAATTCACGAAGCGATTACTGAAATCCCTGCACCCTCGGAAGAGATGAAGGGGAAAGTATTCGATACCATCGAAAAAGGTTATTTATTAAAAGACAAAATTATCCGGCATGCCAAGGTGGTTGTCGGTAAGTAAATACACATCATGGCAAAAAGAGATTATTACGAAGTATTGGGTGTTGATAAAGGAGCGGATGGAAATCAAATTAAGAAAGCCTACCGTAAGGTAGCCATGAAATACCATCCGGATCGCAACCCGGATGATAAGGCGGCAGAAGAGAAGTTCAAAGAAGCAGCAGAGGCTTATGAAGTGCTCAATGACCCGGATAAACGTTCGCGTTATGACCGTTTCGGGCATGCTGGCCTTAGTAACAATGGCGGTGGTGGTTTCCGGGGTGGAATGACGATGGACGATATTTTTGCTCAATTCGGCGATATTTTTGGAGATGGAGGAAGTCCTTTTGAATCCTTCTTTGGCGGCCGTGGAGGTGGCCGAGCACGATCCAAGGGCCAACGAGGAAGTAATTTGAGAATCAAAGTTGCCTTGACACTGGAAGAGATTGCCGAGGGCGTTACCAAGAAAATAAAAGTTAAAAAGCGCATAACTTGTACTACCTGTAAAGGCAGCGGAGCCAAGGATAGTAATTCCGTAACGACCTGTAGCACCTGTCGTGGCTCGGGTTATGTGCGTCAGGTGAGAAGTACCTTCCTGGGGCAAATGCAAACGACTACGGCCTGTCCGACTTGCCAGGGAGCCGGAGAGACGATTACTGCAAAATGCAGTACTTGCCGTGGAGATGGTAATGTAATGGGAGATGAGACCATCGAAATAGAAATCCCGGCAGGTGTGGAAGAAGGTATGCAATTATCGATGCGAGGTCGTGGAAATGCGGGGGCTAAGGGAGGCCCTGCGGGTGATTTGCTAATCAATATCGAAGAAAAGAAACACGAACATTTGCAGCGAGAAGGGATGAATGTGATTTATGAGTTGTTCCTCAACTTTGCAGACGCTGCGCTGGGTACTTCTGTTGAAGTGCCTGTGATCAATGGAAAAGTTAAAGTGAAAGTGCCCGCGGGTACGCAAAGCGGAAAAATTTTCCGGCTCAAAGGTAAGGGCCTGCCGGCCGTACAGAGCTACGGTAAGGGCGATCAGCTGATCCATGTGAATATCTGGACGCCGAAGAAACTCAATGATGAGGAAAGAAAACTTCTGGAAAAATTACGGAGTATGCCCAATTTTACTCCGAAACCGGGCAAGGAAGATAAAGGATTCTTCGACCGGATGAAGGACTTTTTTAATTAGTAGCATATTATATGAAGTCATAGCGTTTTTGCGTTATGACTTCGTTCTTTTTATCCACTCAATCTAATTTTCACTATATGCATAAAGGTTTTCTGCTCTTTTCTCTGCTTTTTTTGCTAAGCTGCGGTCCTGATTATATTTTAGATAAGACGTATGAAATTGAGCAACAGAAGTGGACATATGCAGATACCCTTAATTTTGAAGTCAATATCGTAGACTCTCTGAAAATATATAACCTATACCTCGATATTGAGCATTCTACCGAATTTCCCAATCAGAATATGTATGTGATGATCCATACTCAATTCCCTTCCGGGAAACGGATTAGTGAACGGGTTTCCCTCGAAATGGCGAATAAAATCGGGGTTTGGTTTGGGGATTGTAATAGTGAATGGTGCAATTTCAGGATTCCTATTCAGCAGGGAGCATTTTTTAATGCTTTAGGTAAGCATACGTTCACTATTGAGCAATATATGCGGGTTGATGCTCTCCCCGGAGTAAAATCCATTTCTTTTAAAATAGAAGATACCGGAACAGTCAGGAGTTAGCCGTTTTGTAAACTCCCAGAGACTGCGGAACGATTTTAATAACAGGCTGAATTCCTTTCTGGTAATTGATGCACTTAAAGATTCCTGTTTACATTATACTACCTTCGTGGGAATGAAGGCTTTTACTAAAAGCTGTCGGATATCCGGAGCCTGATATAAAACCATTAAATTCCCTGTCGGGAACAATTCCGGAAACAGAATCAAGTTATAAGTCTGGGAAATACAGCTTTACCGTTGGAATAGCTATCTTTGCCGAACCTTTGAAGATGACAAGACTGTTGTACCAGCTTTAGATATGAACCGTGAGTTTCTAATCAATATCGCATTTCTGATATCGATCAACCTCCTGATCAAACCCTTTTTTATTTTCGGCATTGACCGGACGGTTCAAAACGTGGTGGGAGTTGATTCTTACGGAACGTATTTTGCCCTGCTCAATTTTACCTATCTACTGCAAATATTCAATGATTTTGGTATTCACGGTTTCAATAATCGAAACATCGCCCGGCATGGGCATCTACTCGAAAAGTACCTGCCAAATATACTCGTACTAAAATGCTTTTTAGGCTTGTTTTTCATTCTGCTTACCTTTTTGGTAGCCTGGATCGCCGGATACCGGACGCATTTTCATCTTATATTATTTATTGCAGTCAATCAGATATTCATATCCTTGATTCTATATTTGCGGTCGAATATATCGGGACTTGCGATGTACCGGATGGATAGCGTGTTATCGGCACTCGACAAATTATTGATGATCTTTTTTATCGGGATCTTACTTTGGGTATCACCATTTAAAGAGCATTTTACGATTGAGTACTTCATATATGGTCAAACCCTGGCTTTGCTGATTACAGCGGCTATTGCTTTTGGAATTATTTATAAAAAAATCAGTAAAATCCGGTTTCGCTTCAAGCCCGTCTTTTTAAAACTAATTCTAAAAGAAAGCTATCCCTTTGCATTGGTTGTATTCCTGATGATGGCTTATACCCGGATCGATGGTGTGATGATTGAACGATTATTGCCGGATGGACCTTATGAAGCTGGCGTATATGCTTCTGCTTTTCGTCTGCTGGATGCCGGAAACATGGTTGGCTTTCTCTTTGCCGGTTTGCTTCTTCCGATGTTTTCGAGAATGATTAAAGCCAAAGAGTCTGTTAAATCACTTTTGCGGTTCAGTATTCTCCTTATCTGGGGAGGCGCAATCAGCCTTGCAATAGCTACTTTTTTTTACAGCGTTGATATTATGAATTTACTGTATGTCGAAGCAACGCCGTATTGGGGGACAATTTTGCAATACCTCATGATCAGTTTTATAGCTATTAGCGGGATACATATTTTTGGAACCCTGCTGACAGCTAATGGTGCTTTGATGAAACTCAACAAAATTTTTCTGATAGGAGTCCTCCTGAATATTGTATTCAATTATTTTTTCATTTTTAAAATGAAAGCAGAAGGGGCGGCGCTGGTAACGGTAGTAACACAGTATTTTGTCCTCTTTGCAGAAATAGCCCTGATCCTTAAGATGTTTCGATTGAAAGTTGATTACCAAATTGTAGGAAAAATAATCAGCTTTATGGTCGTATTTATCCTGTTGAGTTATTTGCTGTATAATTACTCTGATTTTGACTGGAAGTACAATTTTTTTATCAATGTAACGGGAGGTTTGGTACTGGCTCTGATTTTCAAACTTATTGATATTAGCGCCATTTACCAATTCAAGAGTGATTTTGGAAAATGAGCTTGGTTTTTTTTATAATTTTGCGCGGAAATTTTAGCTCACCGCAATAAGGTGAGTCGGTTTTAAATATTTTTAATAAATGGAACATAAAGACAATCTTTTAGGAGTACTGAAGACGCTTTTCAAATGGAAAAAACAAATTTTTCTCGTCTGTGCTATTACCGGAGTGGGAGCCATTGCAATCTCCTTGTTCCTCGATGATTACTACGAATCTTTTACTACTTTTTATGCAGCCAGCCCGGATCAGGCCTTGCCTGAACCCGTTGGAATCGAGGCCGGAGAAAGAGATTATTACGGGGAGTCTGAAGATATCGATCGTATTTTAACCATTGCCGAATCCAGTGAAGTGGCGAATTACCTAATCAGTAAATATCATCTCTATGAGCATTACGATATTGATACCACACACAGACTGGCACCCTTCAAAGTAGCAAAAGCTTTTCGCTCACATTATAATGTGCAAAAAACCAAGTATGATGCTATTGAAATTACAATGGAAGATAAAGAGCCCAAACTGGCAGCACAAATGGTTAATGATGCCCGGGCGAAAGTGGAAGAAATTGCGCAAAATCTGGTAAAGAAAAATCAAAAAATTAAAATTGCTACCTATAAAAAGGCAATCGCGGATAAAGTAAAAGAACTGGGATTACTCAGTGACAGTATGCAGGTAGTCCGCAAACAGTATGGTGTTTACAATACGCTGACCCAGAGTGAAGGGCTTGCCCAGCAAATTGCACAGGCCGAAGCAAAGCGCGCCAGAGAAAACGCCCGCCGCGAAATCCTTGCCAAGAAATCGCGTATTTCCAGAGATACAATTGCTATGATTGATGCAATGGTCAGCGGGATGGATCAACAGTTGATCAAGCTAAATAGTTTGCTGGATCAATTTAATCAGGGAGTAGGACAGGTAGAATTGCTGGAGCAAATTCACGAAGAAGCAAGTGAGCAATTGAGTTTGGATAAGGAGCGATTAAAGCAATTGGAGTCGATTAATAATTCACATATTAATACCATCTTTCTGGTAGAAAAAGGAGAAGTTCCGATCTATAAATCCCGTCCTAAACGAAGCATTATCTGTGTTGCAGCGGTATTTATTGCTTTTCTCTTAAGTGTCGTGACTATCCTGATTTTAGATGTATATAAAGATGTAAACTGGCGGGAGATCATCAATGCCAAATAGTCAAGCTAACATATCAGGCATTCCGAATCAAAGTCTGCAAATATTCAAAGGCTTTGCGGCGATTACAGTGCTGAGCATCTTACTGGGGATTATCTTTGAGATGTATTACCTGGCAGCTATACCGGCCTTTTTGATATTGGCCTATATGACCCTCGTTGATTTCCGGAAAATCTTTTTCCTACTATTAATTTGTATTCCTTTGTCAACGGAGTTTTATTTTGATAATGGGCTGGCCACTGATCTGCCCACCGAACCGCTGATGATTGGACTCATGATGGTTTATGGTGTTTACGTCTTAAGGCACGGTCGGGAGATGAGCAGTGAATTTATCCGGCATCCACTGGCCTTGTTATTGGCACTTCACCTTTTTTGGATTTTTGCTACGACTATCAGTTCGAGTCTTTTTCTTGTCTCTCTGAAATTCTCCTTGGCAAAGCTTTGGTACGTTACCGTTTTCTTCTTTATGGCGGGGAGTATGTTGAAAGAGAAGAAGGATATGAAAACATTCTTCTGGTGTATTCTTATACCGCTTTTATTTACTGTTGGGATCATCCTGCTACGACACGCTGCCTATGGATTCACCTTTAATACTGTCGAAAAAACGCTCAAACCGTTTTATCGAAATCATGTAAACTATGCTGCTTTACTGGCCCTGTTTATTCCCTTTGTCTGGTTTGCCCGACAGTGGTATCGCTCCTATAGTTTTATGCGTATATTGATCAATGCATCGGTACTGATTATGCTTATAGCTATTCAGTTTTCCTATACCCGGACGGCCTATGTTACCCTGTTTTTAGCGATTGGAGCCTATTTTGTGGTTCGGTTTAAACTAGTCAAGATTGCACTAATTGTTTCAGTAATCGGGGGAATCGGCTTATTTGCTTACCTGATTAATAATAACACTTATCTGGATTATGCACCGGACTATGAACATACGGTAGTGCATAGAAAATTTGACAATCTGGTAGAAGCTACGGTTGCCGGGGAGGATATTTCTACTATGGAAAGATTTTATCGCTGGATAGCAGGTCTCCGGATGATTAAAGATAAGCCCCTGGTGGGGTATGGCCCTGGAAATTTTTACAATTTTTACAAACCCTATACCGTATCCAGTTTTAGAACCTATGTAAGTGATAATCCCGAACAATCAACCATACATTGTTATTTCTTGCTGATGTTGGTGGAGCAAGGATTCCCGGGCATGCTGATCTTTTTAGCACTGAGCTTTTATGCGCTGATCAAAGGGGAGCAAGTGTACCATCGCTCCAGGGATAAAACGTTGAAGGGACTTGCGATGGCTGCGGTCTTGTCCTTGGTTGTAATCAATGCCTTTCTACTAATCAACGATATGATCGAGACGGATAAAATGGGAACTTTCTTTTTTATGAATATGGTCATTATCATTAATGTGGATTTGTTGAATAAAAAGCAAATCCGACAGCAAGCTGTTCAAAACAAATAATAGAGGCCGTTGGTTTTAAAAGCGGTTCATATACTAAAAATACCTCACCGGGTTTAATTTTACTCTTTTCGTATAAAACAAATATTTTGAATAATACGAGGCACAAAGAAGGATATGTTTATGTAAGCTATGGCAAAGAGAAATATCTTGGACATGTGATTGCTTCGGTGTATTCTTTAAGGAGATATGACCGGAGTAGACCCGTAGCGATTGTTTGCGATAAAGGGCATGTTGAATTATTGCATCAAACCGGACTCGACCGTTTGTTTGAAGTGATACACGAAATCGGTCCTGAGCATTGTTCCATTGTTGGATTTAAACATCATACATATCGGTTTCTTTTTTTTGAAAAAAATTTGTTTTTAGATAGTGATATTATTTGGTGTAAAAATCCGGATCGACTCTGGGAATCTTTAGCGCCATATCCTTTTACAATCACCGGGCACCTTAAAGCCGATATCTTCTTTGGAGCGCCGAAAGGCTGGGCAATTTTAAAAATCATCTTGTTGGGAAAGAGGAAAAAAACACTCAAAACGTTTGGATTGAAGTACTTGAGCCGGGTCCAGTCCGGAGTGATGTATTCCCGGGATTACGATTTAACTAAAAAAGTATCCGAGCAAGCTTCGATGTATTTGCGGAATATAGACAAAACGCATTTTCAAAGCCGTTTAAAAGAAAGTGGCCGCAATATGGAATCCTGTGAATGGAGTCTGGCCATGGCGATGTCAAAAATGAATCTTCCGGTTTATCCCTGGATGATTGGGCAGGAAAGTGCACAGCTCGATTTTATCAGTAACTATACGGAATATAATGATGACTTCACACAAGTAAGATGCAAGTTCTATACCGATGCTTTTGTCTACAGTTTGCGCGGCCTGAAGCAAAGGTGGCTACAAAGCCTGTTGACAAAAATGGCCGGCTTGAGTCCGGGTAAAAGCGATTATATGATGGTCACGCCATATTGCCTGCACTTCGGCTGGTTACATGAGAAGCAACCATTTCTGGATTTTGCAGACAAAATCTACGAAGATTTAAAAAACGGTAAAATTGCTCACCCGATTTTGAAACAAGCTCCATAAATTGAACTTTAAAAAAATCATACGAGCCTGGAGCGTTTTTGCAGAACAACCTGTCGGTAAAAAACTGATTCGTTTCTTTCGCACCGTTTTGGTGATCGGTATTTTTGTTTTTCTGGTTTATCAGTTACATAAAATTGGCTGGCTGGCAATTATCAAAGCCTTGCCGGTTAACCCCTGGTTTTATCTGCTCTTCTTACTCGCTTACCTGGCCTTGCCCGTTTCTGAACAGTTCATTTATCGACTTTCTCTAAATTTTACCTTTTGGGAAGGCTTCAAAGTTTTTATGATCAAAAAAATACTGAATGTCGATGTAGTTGCTTATTCCGGAGAGGCTTATTTTTTCGCCTGGGGGAAAAAACACCTGGACGTTAGTGATAAATATTTGTTCAATGTTGTAAAGGATAATAATATCATTTCCTCCTTTGCTTCTACCCTGACTGCCATTATTCTTCTTAGTGTGTTGACCTACCTTGGGCAAATTAATTTCTTGGACTTTATTACCATTAGTCATACCACAATTATCACCATTGGGGTTTTAGTACTTGTCGTACTTTTTTTAGCAATCTATTTTAGAAAAAGGATAATAGCTTTTGATACGTTAACTGCCATTAAAATATTTGGTATTCATGAATTGAGAATTATTACAGTTTATGGTCTTGAAATATTAATGTGTGTAGCGGCACTTCCTGAAATTCCGGTTAATATCTGGTTTACCTTTCTGGCAATTAAAGTAATCTCCAGTCGAATCCCTTTTCTTCCGAGTCAGGATATTTTGCTCCTGGGGATTTATGCAAAAGTGACAGAATTGTACCATATTCCGCAGGCAGAAATTATGGCTGTCTATCTGATGATCACCGCATTAGGCAAAGTACTAAACCTCATTTTATACAGTATATTTCAAATAAAACCTCAAAAGTCCAGCTAGGCCTTTGTATCCTTTTTTTGAACATTTAATTATTAACCTCGCCCTCATTTCGTAAAAATTCACAAAAAAATCATCTAATTCACAAAACCTGAAAGATTTTCATTAGTTATTAGAAAAGTTTATCTCAAAAAATAACCAACTGTGAAAAAACAAAAAACATTATTCCGACAGAAACGCTTCTTTTGGGCTTTGTTTCTTACTCAGGCCTTATTAGTTGCTACTCACCTTGGCGAATTCTGGCCCTTCAGTGTTTATCCAATGTTTTCACAAGCAGGAAGAACCTGGACCCGCTCCCTGGTCAGAGATGTGAGCGAAACCCCTTCTAATCAATACTGGCAATCCAGAACGCTGGAAACACTTCCGGGAAAAATCTTTGCAATGGATGAGGTAGGGATTAACCAGAATGATATCGCTAACTATATTCAAAAAGTGGATTCCTGGGACGCTGAAAACAAGGAAAATATTCGCGTGCTATTTAAAAGTCAGTTAGTAGATAGGAAGTTATTGCTTTACGAAGTAAAAGGTCATCTCAATGATCAAAAGGAAGTGATACAAGATTATAAACCTCTTTTATTAATGTATCAGGACAGCATTATTTTAAACCCCCAATTCAACTAATATGCAACGTTTTTTTATACACTTATTCGACTGGAATCGGGAGGAAAGTTTGAGTGAATTGATTTTTTTCAGGATGTACGAATTTTTTGTTTGCCTGTTTTCCCTCCAGTATATCTGGTCCTGGTCAACTTATATCCCCAAATTGCAAGGAGTTGTATTGCCCCTTGGATTAGCACAATATTTTGATGTCAGTACCTTATTTAATGATGTCACACCTGTTCTGATTGCCATAGGAGCTACGGTATTTATTGCCTTGAGTTTTTTCCGTCGTTTTTCCTGGGGTTACCTCATTGCCTTGATCCTGTTTCACTTTCAATATATTGCCCGCTTTTCTCAGGGAGAAATCTCTCATGGATCCAATATTGTAGCCATGACTTTACTTGGCCTGGCTTTGGCTTTTATATTTTTTAAGCAGGAAAAAGAAGCCAGACGTTTTGCATTGGGCCTCGCTATTTTTTATATCGGTCTGGGATATACTTCGGCAGCGATCTGCAAATTGATCGCGACCGGACCAGCCTGGGTGAGTGGCGAACACTTATGGCTATGGTTGGGAGAGCGAAGTGTAGATGTTCTCTCACAAACAGGAGCATTCGTGCCAAATTCATTACAAAAATTAATATTTGACAGCAAGCTTGCTGCTACACTTATCCTGGTCTTTGGATTATTAGCCGAGCTATTCGGTTTTCTGTTTTGGTTTAAAAAAACCAGACCATTTATCGGATTGACTCTAATCGGAATGCATTTCGGGATTTTGATGTCTATGAATATCAATTTTGATAAGTACATTTACATTTTATTTATACTTTCCTTTCCCTGGGAACGATTAATTGAATTTTTTATCCGGCGCTTCAAAGCAAATAGCCGGGATGGATTTCTGTCCAACAAGATTTTGATTCCGAGATGATCTAAAAATACAATACTTGAAAATTGCATTTATTACGCAGGATTTCCCCCCTGAACATGGAGGGATACAAACCTATTCCTATGAAGTAGCGAATAGACTGGCACTTCATGCGGATGATTTTGTACTCTTTGCTCCGGATAAACCTGAGGCACAGGTTATAGATCAGGCTTTGAATTATGATGTAATAAGAGTGAAAAGCAGGAACGAATTATTGGGCTGGACGGGGAAATCTACCATTGATAAATACCTCAATGCCCGGAAAGTAGATATTGTTTTTCATGCACAATGGCAAACGATCCCGGTGGGTATTCTTGCTAAAAGGAAAGCAAATGCCAGGTATATTATAGTGGCGGCGCATGCCCGGGAATATTTTTTCAACCCATTTAAAAAAAATCCACTACTTCGCAAATGGTATGAAAACCATAAAAGAAAATGCCTGCAGCAAGCAGACCTTTTTCTGCCCGTTAGTCAATTTACAGCGGATACCTTGTCGGAATATGGGATAAAAGAACAAAAGCAAGTAATCGTTATTAACGGAACAAATCCTGCGCAATTTTTTCCGATAAAAGGAAGGAATTTGAAAAAAGAATTTGGACGGGAAGGGCAATTCATTATTTTCAGTTTATGCAGATTGGTTCACCGAAAAGGGATGGATATTATTTTAAATGCACTTCCGGAAATAATCAGAAAGATTTCCAATGTACATTACATCATTGGGGGCACTGGACCTTATGAAGCGGAACTGAAAAACCAATGTCAAGAGCTTGGATTAAAGGACTCTGTTACTTTTACGGGAAAGATTCCTTACAAGGACCTAAACCAATACTATAACCTTTGTGATATTTTCTGCATGCCTGCCCGGGCAGTACTGCCCGATGTAGAGGGCTTTGGGATTGTATTTCTGGAGGCAAACGCAGCGGGGAAAGCAGTAATTGGTTCTGACACCGGAGGTATCCCGAGTGCGATCCTGCATGAAGAAACCGGCCTGTTGGTGGAAACTGAAAATCCCAATCATTTAGCACGGGCAATTATCCGCCTTTATGAAGATGATACTTTTAGAAATCAGCTCGGAGAAAACGGGCGGCTTCGCGTAATGAACGAAGCAAACTGGGATGCTATAGGCTTACGCATTTTTGAAAGCTTAAAGGGATTATTGAATAAATTGACGGATTAGCCCTCTTCTAATTTAACCATTTTCAAGCGCTCTTCTTTCACCAGATCATCCACATCATAACTCGGCTGAGGAATGGGTAGGTATTCAATATAATCCGCAGATTTTTGCAAGTACTGAACGATAGAATTATCTACCATCGATTCATCTTTGAAAAAGAAAGTTTCTTGTTTGTTAAAAACTTCCATCCTGGTCTCATTTGAATACTTGTGCAAAATGACTTTTCTCGAAATCGGCAGATAGGCATTTGACATAGAGACAGAAATTCCTTTCATCAAATTCATTGTGATAGAATAGGAAGGAGGTAAATGGAAATGTGCCAGATAATTGTCCGGAACTAAAGTATCCAATTCTTTTATCTGTATGGTGAATATGTGGTTATTGGAGAGATAGCCAAAACCCAGATATTTGGCAGGTCCCATATCATTTCCCTTCCGGATAAGATAAGACTCGTTAATTGCACTGTAGGAAATCATCAGTGGTTCTCTTTTGATTTTATAACCAAAAGAAGACAAATAATAACAGTGATAAATGCCTTCGAGTCGAGCCATTACTTCTCTGGGCGAATCATCGATCAGGTTTTCTATGAAGCGCTTTAGCTTTTCTCCTGAAGTGCCAGAAGATTGAATTTTTACTTCTTTCAGTTTTTCGATATAGTCCGAAATTCTTTGCCGGGTCTTGACTTCAGAAACATTATTAAAGCTGCTGAACAGTTGTTGAACTTTTTTCGACACATCTGTATCGTATTCCGAAAGGCTGGTTAATGCTTTTATTATTTTATTGAAAAGAACGGAAAAAGCTGAAGGGTAGATATTTAGAACCTTCGCCAAATCCTTATTTCTATATCCGTTTCGATTAAGCTCAAGATACAAAGCATGTATTTCCTTTGCTTTCCGAATTAATACCTGATCTTTTTTGCTCATAGATTTTGTTTGAATATCGTTCGAAAACGATCTAAAGGTATTCTAAAAGCCATGAATTAAATTAATTCATTCAATTAATTAATTATTAAAAATTGGTTAATTCCATTCATACTTGCAAATAACATCTCCCATCTAATTTAGCAACAGAATCCCCAAAAATTATCAAACGAAAAACCGGTCAGTTCTTTAATCCGGTGTATTTCTAAATTATTGGAACAGAATTAAATCTTACAGAATGGAAAAATCAGTACTACTACATTATTTCTCATTTCAAAAAAGACTACTGCCCGGTCTATTGACTTTGCTGGGCGTATTTATGTTCTTTTCTCTGTCTGCACAGAGGACCATCTCCGGAACTATTACAGATGCAAATACGCAGGAACCCCTGATTGGAGCCAACATTACAGTTAAAAATACGGGACAGGGGACTACGACAGATATCTATGGGAATTTCACTTTGGAAAATGTAAAAGATGATGATATTTTGCTTGTTTCCTATATTGGATATGCTGAAACGGAACACTTAGTTGGAAAGGATAATGCATTTAAAATCGCATTAACGGAAGGCGGTATTGCGCTCAATGAAGTTACGGTAACGGCATTGGGGATTAAAAGAGCTACGAAAGCACTGGGCTATGCAGCGCAAGAAGTGGACGGAGCGGATTTATCCGTAGTGAAAACACCGAACCTGCTCGATAATCTCACCGGAAAAGTGGCCGGGGTAAATATTACACAAGGCGGCTCGGGAGTTGGGTCTTCATCCAGGATTGTTATCCGTGGAGAGTCTTCCCTGTCGGGAGATAACCAGCCTTTATTCGTCGTAAATGGTGTACCAATTAGTAATTCCAATGGAAGCAACGGAAGGGCACAGGGAAATCTCGAAACAGACTACGGGAACGGAGCTGCTGAAATCAGCCCGGATGACATCGCTTCTGTAACTATTCTGAGAGGTGCAAATGCGACGGCGCTTTACGGATCAAGAGCTGCAAATGGCGTTGTTTTGATTACTACTAAATCAGGACAGGGAACCAAAGGAATTGGAGTTAGCGTAAGTTCGGCTACTACTTTTGAACGGGCATTACGCATTCCAGACTACCAGAATAAATATGGACAAGGAGCCGGCTTTAATTTTGAATTTGTTGATGGCTTTGGATCGGGAACTAATGATAATATCGATGAGAGTTGGGGCCCGGCTTTGGATGGCCGATTAATGGTTCAACATCAGAGTAAAAACGGTGAGGGTTTACGAGCGGGAGATTTTGCATTGCGCCCGGATGGATATACGGATCAGGAAACCTACGAGAAATTGCCCTGGGTACCACAACCGGACAATATCGAAAACTTTTTTGAAACGGGTGTTTCTACCAATAATAATGTTTCGATTACCGGAGGAAACGAGAACAGTAATTTCAGACTTTCTTATTCTAATCAATACTCTCAAGGTATTTTGCCAAACACCGACCTACGTAGAAATGGTGTCAACCTCGATTTGGGACATCGGTTTTTAGACAACAAACTCCGGATCAATGCAAATATTAATTACATCAATTCAGGGTCCAAAAACCGGCCTAATAATTCCTATGGTACAGAAAACATCATGTACTTATGGGTTTGGTTCGGAAGACAGATTCCAATCGAATCCTTAAGAGATTACTGGCAACCAGGTTTGGAAGGCATTCAGCAGTTTAACTATAATTATAACTGGCATGACAATCCTTACTTTACGATGTTTGAAAACACCAACAGCTTTAATAAGGACAGAATTCTCGGGAACATTAATTTGACTTATAATATCACGAATAATTTAAGCTTGATGCTTCGTTCGGGAACGGATGTTTTCAATGATCTAAGAGAAGGAAGAAGAGCCTGGAGTACACAAAGATTTCCTTTAGGGCAGTACCGGGAAGACAAGGTGTACTTCCAGGAAATCAATACGGATTTCTTATTACAGTATAACAAAAATCTGAATGATAATATCTCATTGGTTGTTTCCGCCGGAGGAAATCAAATGACTCAGGAAAATCGATTTAACCAGGTTGCTGCCAATGAGTTGGCCGTTCCGGGAATCTACAGTTTTAATAACTCCAATATTCCGCTTTTACAAAACTCTTTCAATAGCAAGAGACGAATTAATTCTCTTTATGCGAATGCGTCGATCGGAATCAACAATGCAATTTACGTTGATCTTGCGGGTAGAAATGACTGGGCTTCAACATTGCCTGCCGAGAATAATAGTTACTTCTACCCATCAGCCTCTGTTTCTTTCATCGCTAGTGAACTCTTTGAACTACCTCAGGATATTTCCTTCGCTAAATTGAGATTAGGTTATGGTCAGGTAGGTAATGATACGGATCCTTATTCACTGCAACCCTACTTCCAGTTTCTTTCCAATCCATACGGAACACAATTACTGGGTACGGAAGGAAACGTATTACCCAATCCGGATTTGAAACCAGAACGTCTGACCACTTTTGAAATAGGTACTGATTTGCGATTTTTTGGAAATCGTATAGGGTTGGATTTGACATATTATAAAAATAATGCTACGGATCAAATCATTAGTATTCCTGTTTCTCAAACTTCCGGTTTTGGATCTAAATTTATTAATGCAGGAGAAATTGAAAGTACAGGTATCGAAGCGTTGGTAAGTATCGTACCCGTCCGAACAAAAAATTTCCAGTGGGAAACAAGCATCAACTTTACAAGAGCAAGAAGTAAGGTAATAAGCCTGACCGATGATCTTGAGACTTATGAAGTGTCTAATAACTATCTCAGCGTACAAGCTCAGGTTGGTCAGAGAATGGGTGATGTATACGGAACCGGATTCGTATTGGTTGATCCGGAAAATAATGAAATTGTTACCGTTGATGATGTAGCAGATATTGAAAGTGACTGGGGGCACCTTTACAAAGATGGTTTCCCGGTAAGAGATCCCAACTTAAGAAAGCTTGGCAACTATAATCCGGATTTCATGATGGGGATGCACAATCGCCTGACCTGGAAAAATATTAGCCTTGGATTTTTATTAGACTGGAGACATGGAGGTGTAATTATGTCTAGAACATTATTGATCGGTGGTACTTCGGGCTTGGTAGCAGAGACTGCTGAGTACGATAGGGAAACGCATACTTTCATTGGAGGACAAACAAAAGTATCGGGTGTGAGCACTTTGGACCGCCCGGGTTTTGTGGAAGATGAGAATGGCAATTTTGTAACGAATACCGAGGCAGTATCTGCCAGAGATTTTTACTGGTCACATTTCAACCGCGGAAATGAAGAAGTTGGAATTTATGATGCTTCATTCCTTAAACTGAGGGAATTAAGCATTGGATATACTTTTGGTGAAAACATTGCATCCAAGCTTGGAGCTCAAAGACTGACCTTTAGCATTATCGGAAGAAACTTATTGCTATTTACTGAAAATCCACACTTTGATCCGGAGACTTTTTCTTATGACGGCAATACGATTGTTCCCGGAGTAGAAGATATGGCAACCCCAAGCACCCGAAGCGTCGGTTTCCACCTGGGAGTTACATTCTAAGTAATTTTTCAACTAACAAAGAATCAAATTATGAATTTTTTAAAATATAAATCTATCCTTGTACTCTTACTGATATTAGTCCTGCAAGCTTGTACTAATGATTTTGAAGATATTAATGATAATCCCAATTTTCCAACGGTTGATGAAGCAAATCCTGCCTTGATTTTGCCTAAAATCCTGTTTGAAACGGGAAATGAAATGACCTCTGATGTTGCCTGGGGCTTAGGCAATATCATTGCTCAATTGGTAGCTACCAATAACTTTACAGGGAACGATCGCTATTTGTATGGAACTTATGAAGGGACATGGAATTTGCTGTATCGAAATATTAGAGATGCTAATAACCTCTTTGCACTCGGCGAATCCACTAATAATGGTGGATATCAGGGATCAGCTTTGGTCCTTCGAGCCTGGATGTTAGCCAACCTGACGGAGATGTACGGAGACGTTCCCTACAGTGAAGCCCTGGCTGGAAAGAACGATGAATTTCTTCCAAAATACGATGCTCAGGAAGACCTTTACAGAGCTGTTCTGGGAGACCTGGAAGAAGCTGTAACATTTTTCAACAAAGGGGGAAATATGAACGGTGATATTCTTTATGATGGCGACCTGGATAAGTGGATTAAATTTGCCAATTCACTAAGAGTTCGTTATTTGATGAGATTGGAAAATAAATGGGGAGAATTGGGTATTGATGGCGCAGGGCAGATTGATGAAATTGCTGCTTCCGGGTTGCACTTTACCAGTAATGATGATAATGCTGCAGTGTCTTATTTGGAAAGTACGAACCGCTGGCCGCTTAATACTGCAAGAGTAGGGTCTTTTGATGAGAAAAGAATGAGTCAGCGTATTGAAGGAATATTGAAAGACTTGGAGGATCCACGTATGCCGATACTTTTCCGTCCGGTGGATAATCCAGATAGTGATGAGTTTGTAGGAGTACCAAACGGGCTATCTGAAGACGCCGCTTCCAATTTTAATGGCGGAGCCAATAACCAGTCCAGATTAGGGACACGCTTTAGAGAAGATCCCGCGACTGTTGAAATGACCATTATGCATTTTTCTGAATTAATGTTCATTCTGGCGGAAGCTGAGCAAAAAGGATATATCAGTCGGGGCGGTGCCAGTGGATTTTACGAAGCAGGAATAATCGCCAATTTAAACTATTTGGGGATTACCGATACCGATGCGTACCTTAATAATCCACTTGTGAAACTGGATACGGATCATCTGAATAGGATTGCCACTCAAAAATGGTTATCTCTGTTTTTGATAGGAAATGAAGCCTGGTTTGATTTCCGAAGAACGGGTTTACCAGCATTAACGCCTGGGCCAAATGCGATATTAAGCGAACTACCAGTGAGAGTTCAGTATCCCGGAAGTGAGCAGGTATTAAATGCAGAAAGTTATCAACAAGCAGTTGCCAGCCAGGGACCAGATGAAATTGATACTAAAATGTGGCTGTTACAATAGACTGAATACTACCAATTTTATTATACTGAAAGTTTTTTTACAGTAAATTAATACGGGGGGCTGATTTTATCAGCCTCTCTTTTCCAAAACAGACTATTTGTGCAATGAAAAAAACATTAGTTCTTTTCCTTTTTCTTCTACCTGTTTCCATTTTTGCCCAGTCGCAGGAAAAAGTAGAAACGGTTGACAATATTGTCTTGATAACCTTGGATGGATTGCGCTGGCAAGAACTATTTGGAGGAGCAGTTGACAGTATGATGCTCAACGAAAAACTGGTTAAAAATCCGGAATCCTTAATGGCAAAATTCAGCGCTCCAAACAAAGAAGAAGCACGCAAAAAACTAATGCCCTGGTTTTGGAATACACTTGCTAAAGAAGGGCAATTATATGGAAATCGTTGGCTGGGAAATAAAATGAATTGTACAAATCGTTTTTGGTTTTCATATCCGGGCTATAGCGAAATATTGACCGGTTACAGTGATCCAGTGATCGATACCAATGATAAGAAGTATAATCCCAATAAAACCATATTGGAATGGCTACATGAAAAACCGGAATTTAGCGGGAAAGTAGCTGCTTTCTGTTCCTGGGATGTCTTTCCATTTATTATCAATGATCAAAGAAGTAAAATCCCTGTAAACGCCGGATTTAGAAAAGCAAAAGATACTTACCTGACTTATACCGAACAATTGCTTAACGATTTACAAGATCAGATTCCTAGTCCATGGAGTTCTGTAAGATTGGATGCCTTTACGCATAACTATATGTTGGAGCATATGAAAAAACACCATCCAAGAGTCGTTTATATTTCATATGGAGAAACCGATGATTTTGCGCATGATGGGAGATACGATCACTATCTTAATTCTGCTCATCAGACGGATAAATGGATACAGGCATTATGGGAATTTCTGCAGGCTGATCCTTTTTATAAAAATAAAACAACACTTGTAATTACGACGGATCATGGCCGGGGAAACTCTCCGATGACAGAATGGAAAAGTCATGGGACCATTTACAAAGGTTCCGATGAAATTTGGGCGGCGGCCCTGGGACCCAATGTCCCGGCTTTGGGAGAAGTTGCTAAAAAGGAACAATTGGCTCAGGATCAAATTGCCAGAACTGTAGCTAAAATGCTTGGTTATGATTATAAAGGAGGAAAATATGAAGCGGGAAAAGTAATCGATACAATGATTAAGAAATGAGACAAATTAATAAGGACCGAATTTTTAAACTGTTTAAAAAATATGGGTACAAGCAATACGGAGAAAATGTATCTGTATTGTCCCACTCCTTCCAATCCGGTTTACTGGCCAGAGAGGAAAATTATAGCAAAGAATTAATATTAGCCGCGTTTCTCCATGATATTGGCCATCTTCTTCCATTGCAAAAACCAGGATTAACTACAGAAATGGGGGTTTTCGGCATCGTGAATCACGAAGAAATAGGAGCGCGTTATCTGAAAGGGATGAACTTTCCCGAAGAAATATATATACCGATTAAAAACCATGTTGCGACTAAAAGATATTTATGTGCGGTTGATCCGAATTATTACGAAACCTTATCAGAAGCGAGTAAGAAAACATTAGCATATCAGGGTGGTGTGATGTCAGAGCAGGAAATTCAGGTATTCAAATCAACTACGCTTTTTCAGGAGTCAGTAAGCCTCCGAAAGATAGATGATGCTGCGAAAAATCCTGACTTTGAAATCCTTGAAAGCCATTGGAACTATTTGGAATTGCTATTATTATCGCAGGAATATTAACTAAACCATTTGCGATGCATGAGAGGGAATAAGGAGAATTTTGATAGAAATCTTTGATCTCGAACAAAATTAGACGCAATTTCTCTCTTTAAAAATGAATCGCACTTAAATTAACTATTATCTATTAGCCAATGAACTTTCAAACCCTGATTTTTTTCTTCTTTTTATATTCCTGTCAGTTAGCTGCACAAACGGAACAGGATACTTTTTTAGTAAAACCTTATCTGCAATGGGGAACGAAGAATAGTATGCACGTACTTTGGGAAACGCAGCAGATGTCAACAGGATTCATAGAATATGGGGAAGCATTGAAAGATGCTGAAAAACCAAATCTCAACCAAAAGATAAAGATTACAGAGCCTAAAGCACTCCATGAAGTACATATAAAAAACCTTAAGCCAGCTGCAAAATATTTGTACAGGGTAACCGGCATCTTATCTAATGGTAAAAGTATTCAAAGCGAAGTACTCACTTTTAAAACAGTAGTAAACGATGATGATGCTTATTTCTTTGCACTTGTAGGAGATTCTCAATACAATAGCAAAAGCCCCTGGGCCTGGGGCACTATTGCCGAAAAGGTCTGGCAGGATCGGCCCAACTTCATTATACATGTAGGCGACCTCGTGGATGTAGGGACAAAAAAAACAGACTGGACCCAACATTTTTTCCCCAATGGTCATATTGCAATGAGCCGGTTTCCGATGTATACTGTACTGGGTAACCACGAGCAGGATGCCACTTTATATTATGATTATATGGTCAATCCTGCCCCGGAATACTATTACACTTTTCACTATGGCAATGCTCAGTTTTTTATGATTGATACCAATAGAGATGTGCAGGAAGGATCAGAGCAGTATGACTGGCTGGAATGGCAACTGGCACAATCCAAAGCAACCTGGAAATTTGTGGTTCATCATCATCCGCCCTACTCCAGCGAAGAGAACGATCATGGGGATACCTATATCGGAGCTTCAACATTAGGAACACATGCCCGGAATTTAGTACCACTTTATGAATCCTACAATGTGGATTTTTGTCTTTTTGGTCATACGCATCTTTATGAACGAACCTGGCCTTTGCTCAATAATAAAGTCAACCTGAAAAACGGTGTAATCTATATTAATTCCGGAGGCGCTGGCGGAGGTCTTGAGGACTTTGATCCGGTTCGATCCTGGTTTACACAAGAGTTGCAAACCGGACATCATTATTGCACTTTTGCTATTTATGAAAATCATCTCTTGTTTAAAGCAATTGATCATGAAGGGCATTTGTTCGATACTTTTCAATTGGAAAAAAAAGAGGACAAAAACACAGGCATGATTAAGCCTCCTGCACCTCATTTTAAAATTGATAAAACTATTTTCCAGAATAAGGCAATAGCGACTTTATCGGCCTTGTCCAATGATTATAAAATCTATTACACCCTCGACGGATCAAGACCCACACAGCAGGCAAGTCTTTACTCTGAACCAATTGAAATCAAAAATACAGCTACCTTGAATGCCATTTGTTTTACCGAAGATGGCCGGGCAAGCCGGGTGGTCTCTCGCAGTTTCAAAAAAATGAAACCGATTCCTGCGGCTAATCCTTCTTCCACAAAAAGAGGACTCAAATATGCCTATTATGAAGGCAGCTGGGAACGCTTACCGGATTTTTCTAAATTGAAACCGGTAAAAACAGGTGTTATCCAGCTTGCAAATATTGATAAAATTGATCATCGGGAAAATAATTTTGGAGTTGTTATGGAAGGCTACCTTGAAGTTCCGGAAACAGATACTTACACTTTTTATACCTATTCTGATGATGGTTCTAAACTTTTTATAAATGATGAAATTGTTGTAGACAGCGACGGGCGGCACAGTGCAAAATATATATCGGGGACAACGATCCTTGAAAAAGGAAAACATTGGATTCGTATTGAGTATTTTGAAGGCGGAGGGAATAATTTCGTTTATTCCGGATTTGTTACCAGCCAGAATGAAAAGATTCCGTTTTCCGTTTTTCAGCTCAGCCACTAACAACTCCAGCATATGAGATATTATATATTTTCATTAATTGTTTTTATCGCCACACTTCGTACCACAGCTCAGGACCTGGACCGTAAAATCGAGTTTCCCGATGTTGACAGTTTTCTTACGCTCAAGTGTGATTTACATATCCATACGGTTTTTAGTGATGGACATGTGTGGCCAACGATCCGGGTAAGCGAGGCGGTAAAAGATGGTTTGGATGCAATCTCCCTAACGGAGCATATTGAGAACCAGCCCTGGAAGGAAGACATTCCACATCCCGACCGAAATCGATCTTATGAAATTGCCAAAAAGGCAGCAAAGCCTCATAATTTGATCGTCATTCATGGTACGGAAATCACCCGGGATATGCCCCCCGGACATGCCAATGCCTTATTTGTAAAAGATGTCAATGAGTTGGTCGTCGAAGATTCTATTACTGCTTATCAAAAAGCACGGGATCAGGGCGCTTTTATTTTTTGGAATCATCCCAATTGGATTCAGCAACAAAAAGACGGTATTCCAAAATTGTCAACTCTACATGATTCATTGATCAAAAGCGATTTGCTGCACGGAATAGAAGTGGTTAATGATTTAACTTTTTCCGAGGAAGCGCTTAGAATTGCTATTGAAAATAATTTAACAGTATTGGGTACTTCCGATATCCATGGACTGGTTGATTATCAATACCGTATTGCAGAAGGCGGACATCGCCCGATCTGTTTGGTCTTCGCTAAAGAGCGTTCAGAAGAGGCGATCAGGGAAGCACTATTCGCAGGTAGAACAGTTACCTGGTTTGACAATATCCTTGCCGGAAAAGAAGATAATATGAAAATGCTTGTCGATGCTTCTCTCTCTTTCAAAACCAAAGGTTATATCGGAGATACGGATGTCCTGGAAATCGAAGCCACTAATGTAAGCGATGCGAAATTCATGTTGCATAATATTTCTGTTTATGACTTTCAGAAAAATACAGACATCATTGAAATTTTACCTCAAAGCAAAAAAATATTACAGGTGATTACCTCCAGAAATCAGGGTGAAAAAATCCCTTTGGAATTTAACATTCTCAATGCGGTAATTGGGTATAAAAAACAATTTAAAGTTTCGGTTCCAATGTAAATCGGATAATCACTAAAATCTCACAAATAAACGAAATGAATAAATACGATGTAATTATTATTGGAGGAGGAATTCTTGGGATTTCCCATGCCTATCATTGTTTAAAAGCAGGCTTGAAAGTAGCATTAGTTGAAAAGAACCAATACAATCAGGCGGCAACAGTCAGAAACTTTGGTCAAATAGTGCCCTCCGGATTTGATAATAAATGGCAACAATTCGGCCGCGAAAGTTTGCGAATTTATCAGCACTTGCAAGAGGAAGCAAATATTGGAGTCCGCCAGGAAGGAACAGTGTACTTGGCAAGTGATCAGGAGGAAATGGGATTATTGGAGGAATTGGCAGAAATTAACAGGAACCATGATTATACTTCTGTTTTATTGAATAAGGAAAGCTGCCTGAAACGCTATCCAAGGCTTAAATCTACTTATGTAAAAGGAGGGCTATATTTCCCGGAAGAAATTATTGTTGATCCCAGACATGCTGCCCGAAGGATTATCGAATACCTAGTTCAGGCTCATGATCTTGTTTATATACCGAATACTTGTGTGAAGGCTGTCAACAAGTTTAATGATACAGTGACCATCACTACTTCGGCTTTGGAAAAATACCAGGCGAGTAAAGTAATTCTTTGTTCAGGAACGGAATTTCAAATATTGTTTCCAGAGATTTTCGAAGCAAGTGATCTGCACCTGGTCAAACTTCAAATGATGGATACTTTACCAATGAAAAATATTCGGATCGAAGGCTCCGTTTTGACGGGATGGACCATTCGGCGTTATGAAAGTTTTCAGGAGTGCCCTTCCTATGCATCCGTAAAAGCCAAAGAGGATGAACATTCTTTTTATAAAAAAAATGGAATCCACATTTTATTTAAGCAATCTCCGGACGGCTCTATTATTATCGGAGATTCTCATCATTATGCTCCGGTCAATGAAATAGAAACCCTTTCCTTCGATACAGATAATAGTATAAACTGTTTTATGCTTAGTCAGGCTCAACGCATTTTTGACTTTGATGACTGGACCATTCGGCGGACCTGGTTGGGGTATTATTGCCAGTGTGCAGAAAGAGATATTTTTAAAGAGACGATCGACGAAGATATCCACATTATTACAGGTATAGGTGGTAAAGGAATGACCGGAGCCCCTGGCTACGCCAGGCAAAATGTTGAACAACTTTTTTCAATTAATCAAACTACTTCTTATTAAACATGATCCGACTAATAATTTTTGATATGGCTGGCACAGTCATCAATGAAGATAACCTTGTCTATAAAACGATTCAATCAAGCCTTACAGAGCAAGGAATTACGGTAAGCCTGGAAAAAGTACTGGAACTTGGTGCGGGCAAGGAAAAATATGGAGCGATTCGGGATATCCTTTTTGAGATTGAAGGCGTAGAGCCAAAAGATGAACTCGTTGCCAGGATTCATCAGTATTTTCTGAATGCACTCGAAGCGGCCTATGAGGTTTATCCGATTAGTGTTTTTTCCGGGGTAGAGAAAATACTGCCAGTGCTTAAAGAGAAGCAAATTAAAATCGCTTTTAATACTGGATATAGCAGGCATATTGCCGAAAAGATTTTACAAAGAACCAACCTGCTGGTCGGTGAGGATATAGATATACTCATGACGGCCAGTGATGTAGACAATTATCGCCCCGAACCGGATATGATCCTAAAGATTTGTAATCAGTTAAATATCCCGGCCTCTCAGGCCATCAAGGTTGGGGATAGCAAAATCGATATAGAAGAAGGCCGGGCCGCGGAGGTGAAGTATTGTATTGGTATTACTACCGGCGCTCAGTCGCGCGGCATGTTAGAAGAAGCTGCCCCAGATTTTATCCTGGATGATATGTTCGAACTTACCTCGGTACTTGAGCAGACAGCGTGAAATCTAATCTAATATATCGCCTCAGCCAGAATAATTTGATTTTTTTACTTTGGGCAGGCTTCGCCAGTTTTTTGGCTTATTTCTGCATGTATATGTATCGCAAACCATATACTGCAGGAACATTCGAAGAATTTGATTTTTTCGATGTAGACTACAAGATAATCTTGGTTATTTCCCAGGTTCTGGGTTATGCCTTGAGTAAATTTTTAGGGATCAAAGTAATTTCAGAGTTGGATAATAAAAAAAGGATTCGACTCTTTATTTATTTTATCGGGACGGCCTGGCTGGCTTTAGTAGGTTTTGCTTATACCCCTCCGGCTTTTGGACCGGTCTTTTTGTTTATTAACGGCATTCCTCTGGGAATGATCTGGGGGATTGTTTTCAGTTATTGCGAGGGACGCAGAATAACGGAATTTATTACCGTACTGATTAGTGCAAATTTTATTCTCTCTTCGGGGATTGCAAAATCATGGGGGACCTATCTGTTGAATAGTGGTTACTCATCTCAGGAAATGCCAATGATGATCGGTCTGTTTACAATACCCTTATTGCTCCTTTCTTTATGGATGCTGAGCAAGATTCCACCACCCTCCCCCAGTGAAATAGCTTACAAACAAGAAAGACTGCCGATGACAAAAGAGGATAAAAAGCACTTCTTGAAAAAATATTGGTTCGTTCTGACTTTATTTGTTTTACTTTATCTGATCCTTACGATTATTAGAGATATACGGGATAATTTTGCGGTAGAAATATGGACTGGACTTGGCTATGACGAAAACCCGCAAATATTTACTACGACGGAAATTCCGGTGGCCTTGCTCATCTTACTATCCCTCGGATTACTCTACAAAATCAGAGACAATAAAAAAGCGCTACTGACAAATGTATTGATTTCGATTCTCGGGATCAGCTTGCTCCTTTTTACCACTTTTGCATATTCTCGGGACTTTATGTCTCCCGTAAGCTGGATGATTATTTCCGGTATAGGCCTGTTTCTACCCTATATCCTCTTAAACGGTATTATCTTCGATCGATTTATCGCGCATTATAAAATTGCAGGCAATGTAGGATTTATAATGTATATCTCGGATGCTTTTGGTTATCTGGGGAGCGTTCTTATTATGCTGTACAAAAATTTTGGAAATGCGGATATTGAGTGGCTTAGCTTTTACCAAAGCTTGTGTTTTACAGGAGGTAGTTTGGGCTTATTCATCGTACTAGGTTTATATTTTATTTTTAAATCGGAAATAATTACAAAACCTGAACCGGGTTTTTCTCATCATCTATCGCCACGAAAGTAAAAGTGCCTTGTATGGCCTCTTCGCGATGATCAGAATACATTTGCTCAATAAAAATTTCCACATGAATATCGAGACTGGTATTTCCTACCCGGGAAACTTTTCCCACTAATTCAATCAGCGTACCACTGGGAATAGGTTTATTAAAATCGATTTTGCTGGTACTGACGGTCACTACTTTTTTTCGACTAAAACGGGTTGCAGTAATAAAAGCGACTTCATCCATAAGTTGCATAGCATTGCCTCCGAATAAAGTATCATAATGATTGGTCGTATTTGGAAAAACGGCCCGGAAAATCCGCGTCTCCGCATTTTTTATTCTGGTTTTCAAATCCATTTCGAATAGCATTTTTGATAAGTCCGGAAGTTAATAATAAAATGTTATCCTCAGTCAATTTTTCTGACTGTGTAGATTCATTTTACGCTTATTTGATACCTATAAGGGCCGCTGGAATGTTAAAATTCATCGAATATCAAGTATATTTTCCTAATTTGAGAGTACTTAAATGCATCAAACTTTAAAAATCATACATTATGGCAGTATTTAATATTAAAGTAAACAACGAAAACCGGCAGGTAGATGTCGATCCGGATACCCCTTTGTTATGGGTGCTTCGCGATAATATTGGGCTTGTTGGTACTAAATATGGCTGTGGAATTGGACAATGTGGTGCTTGTACTGTTCACGTTAATGGGGCAGCGATGCGATCCTGTTCATTGCCCGTATCTGCAGTAGGAGATAAATCGATTATTACCATCGAAGGACTTTCCACCGATGCAAGCCATCCTTTACAAGAGGCATGGAGAACACATGATGTCCCTCAATGTGGATACTGTCAAGCCGGGCAGATCATGAATGCAGCATCTTTACTGGCAAATAATCCTGATCCAAGCGATAAGGACATTGATCAGGCTATGCAGGGTAATCTTTGTCGCTGTGCGACTTATACGAGAATCAGAGCTGCAATCAAGACTGCTGCTAAAATTTCTTAATCCCTTTCACCTCAAATTTTTTCAAAATGAAGTTAATTACAACTAAACATAATAGAAGATCTTTTCTGAAAGTATCTACAGCTGCAGGTGGTGGAATGTTACTTGGCTTTAGCTGGTTTGCAGGATGTAAACCGGCTACTGTGGAAGAAATGGCTAAAGCAGTGCCTTCAACCTGGTTTGATATCAACTCTTATATAAAAATCGGAGATACCGGGCTGGTAACGATTATGTCACCCAATCCGGAAATCGGTCAAAATGTAAAAACCTCTATGCCAATGATTATTGCGGAGGAACTGGATGTGCGCTGGAAAGATGTGGTCGTACAACAGGCTGGATTAAACACGGAGTGGTATACGCGACAGGTTGCCGGAGGGAGTCAATCCATCCGACAGGGCTGGGAAAGTCTTCGTATGGCTGGCGCTACCGCAAAACAAATGTTAATTAATGCTGCTGCTAAAAAATGGAATGTTGATGCTGCAGAGTGTACGGCATCTGAAGGAGTGATCACCAATGCTAAAGGAGAAACGATAGGATACGGAGAGGTCGCTGCAGAAGCCGCGGAAATGGAAGTGCCTGAAACAGTCCCTTTAAAAGAGGTCAAAGACTTTAAAATCATTGGAACGGATACGTATAATGTCGATATTGAAAATATCATTACTGGAAAACCTCTTTTCGGATTGGATACTCAGCGGGAAGGGATGTTGTATGCCACAGTAATCCGTCCGCCGGCTTTTGGTCAGAAACTGAAATCTCTGGACGATAGTGAAGCGTTGAAAGTAAATGGCGTTCAGCAGGTTATCCAGATGCGTGTTCCGTTAAAAGAAAAAGATCGTTTCGCAGATAAAATCGCCATCATCGCTAACTCAACCTGGGCCGCGATGAAAGGACAAAAAGCGGTAAAAGCCGTTTGGGAAGAAGAAACACCGGCGGAGCATTCCGATAATCACAATAAGGAATTATTGAAAATGGTAACGACTCTGGCCAAAGAGCCAGTGCGTCGTAATGGAGATCCGGAAAAAGTTTTCGAAGAGGCCGACGAGGTATTGGAGCGAATCTACGAGGCACCTTTCCTGCCGCATAACTGTATGGAACCCATGAACTTCTTCGCCGATGTTCGCGAAGATAAGATTGATCTGATTGGACCTATTCAGACCCCGGCCTGGACCAGAAACAGAATTGTCGATCTTTTTGAAATGGTAGAAAAAACGGGCGATGAAGAAAAAGATAAAGCTGCATATGCCGAGGCTTTCAAAAAAATCAACCTGGAAATGACGAGAATGGGTGGAGGATTTGGAAGAAGACTTTATGGTGATTTTGTGATTGAAGCTGCCCAAATATCGAAGATGACCGGAAAGCCTGTCAAAGTAGTATTCACCAGAGAGGATGATATGGCGGCGGGTACTTATCGCCCTTCAACCAAGTACAGAATTCGCGCAGCGATCAAGGATAATAAACTGGCAGCCTATCATCTGACAGAAGTCGGAGTGAATGGAAATATGTGGGCGGCTCTGGCCGATGGTTTCCCCGCCGGAGCAATGGATGATTATCGGGTAGATACCCATCAGTTAAAAAGCAATATTACTATTGGAGCCTGGCGCGCGCCTTACACTAATTTTCTGGCATCGGCAGAGCAAAGCTTTTTCGATGAATTAGCACATAAAATTGGAGTAGATGCGGTACAGATGCGACTGGGCTTATTGGAAGAAGCAAAAGCTAATTATGATAAACATCGCGAGCTGGAAGAAAAATTTAAGGATGATGAAGAGCAACTCGCCGAGGCCCAAAAAGCTTTATTGCCTAAAGGAAATTACGAGCCAGATAAATTTATCGGAGTCATTAAATTAGCCGCTGAAAAATCCGGATGGGGCAAAGCACCTGCCGGAACCTATCAGGGCTTCAGTGTCTTTTATTCGCATAATACTTATGTGGCGGAAGTCGCTGATGTAGTCATGGAAGATGGAAAACCAAAGGTTAAAAAAATGACTTGTGCTGTTGACTGTGGTATCGTTGTTAATCCAATCGCTGCCAAAAATCAGGTTGAAGGAGGAATAATTGATGGCATTGGACATTCAATGTTTGGAGAATTAACGTTCGAGGATGGAAAAGCTACTCAGACCAACTTCAATAATTACCGGATGATCCGAATCAATGAAGCACCGGAAATTGAAATCCATTTTGTGAAAAACGAAAACAATCCTACCGGATTGGGTGAACCAGCTCTTCCGCCTGCTGGTGCTGCGATTGCCAATGCGATCTTTGCTGCTACTGGTGAAAGACTCTATAGCCAACCTTATGTCAAGCAATCCAAGGTATTGGGTTAGGACATGAGATATTATTTTAAGTTGTCCATCCTGAGTTTTGTTTAAGATTCAGTGTGAAATGGAATAGTATATTGCTTGAGCAGGTATCAGGTTTTTGGTATTGGGAACTGGGTGATCCCGGAAAACCTAAACCCCAATACCTAAGACCGAATACCTCTTTAAAGCTGCTAAAATTCGGGAGAACCCATGTTTTCAGACTATATCTCTCCCTTTTTCATTTGCTCTATTGCATAGTTGGCTGCTCTGGCCGTTAATGCCATAAAAGTAAGCGATGGATTTTGTGTGGCTACAGAAGTCATACAGGCTCCATCTGTTACAAAAACATTCGGGCAGTTATGCAACTGATTCCATTTATTGAGCAGAGAGGTTTCAGGATCATGCCCCATGCGAACACCGCCCATTTCGTGGATGTCGAGACCGGGTGCGCGCTTATCATCCCAGGTTTTGATATTGGTAAAACCTGCTTTTTTGTACATATCCGTTAACTGTTCGAAAAAGTCCTGGAGCATCTTCTCATCATTCTCGTCATAGTCGATATTTACTTTTAGCAAAGGAATTCCCCAATCGTCTTTTTGTTCGCTGTCTAAGCTTAAAAAATTACTTTCTTTGGGAATCGTCTCTCCCATCATATGTGAACCCACGCGCCAGGGTTTAAAAGATTTTGAATGCATCAAATTATCCCTTAAAGTATCGCCAAAGCCTTCATTATTAACATCCCGGCCACGGTTGGCTGAAAAACCACAGGCATAACCTCTTAAGAAATCCGTCTCCTGCTTGTAGACGTTCCTAAACCTTGGGATATAGGCGCTTGTTGGTCTGCCTCCCAGGGTTCTAAACGCTTGGTGTCCTTCGTGTTCCGCCTGGATTTTGCCCCGATAATTATGAAAAGCGACGTATTTTCCAAGTAAGCCATTATCATTGCCCAGGCCATTGGGGAAGCGACTGGAAGTAGAGTTTAATAAAACCAGGTTGGTATTGAAAGTAGCCGCATTGACGAAAATTACTTTGGAAAAATACTCTGTCGTTTCCTTGGTTTGGGCATCAATTACCCGTACTCCTACTGCCTTGTTTTTTGCATCATCAAAGATAATGGAATGTACTACTGAGTGTGGTTTGAGCGTCATATTTCCCGTGCGCTGTGCCCAGGGAATTAGTGTGGAATTGGCATTAAAATAACCACCAAAGGGGCAACCTCTCTGGCAAATATTTCTACTTTGACAGAGTACGCGTCCTTGTTCCTGAAAAATAGGTCGATTTTCAGTAATATGCGCACAACGGCCGTAAATTACATGCCGATTTTTATAGTTTTCTTTTATTATATTTTGAAAATACTCTTCAACGCAGTTTAAGTCAAATGCTTTTAGAAAATCACCATCGGGCAGTATATCGAGTCCGTCTCTGTTGCCGGAAACGCCAATGAATTGTTCAACGTAAGTATACCACTTCTCAATATCTTTGTAGCGGATTGGCCAGTCTACCGCGAAGCCATCTCTGGCCGGACCTTCGAAATCGTAATCGCTCCAGCGCTGTACCTGTCGAGCCCACATAATAGATTTTCCGCCGACCTGATAGCCTCTGATCCAGTCGAAAGGTTTGTCCTGAATATAGGGATGTTCCGTATCCTTGACGAAAAAATGCATGGCATCTTCCCGATAAGCATAGCAACGGCTGATCACGGGATTTTCTTTTTTAACAGCATATGGGACCTCTCCCCGATGCTTAAAATCCCAGGGTTGCATATTAGTCGTTGGATAATCTTTGACATGTTCAACATTTCTGCCTCTTTCTAAAACCAGCGTTTTTAAACCGTTATCACAAAATTCCTTTGCGGCAAAACCTCCGGTCATTCCGGCCCCAATCACAATAGCGTCAAAATGATGATCTGTATTACTGGACATGTTTGCTAATTTTTCGTTATGTGACTTTCTTTTATATTTCGCTGCAACCGATGTATCGCCCCGGAATAAATTCAAAGTCTAGTAAATTTTTCATGTAATATTCGGAACTGGTAAAATGCCAGGTCGCCATATCCCGGGTATTATCAATGAAGTACATTATTTGTTCATTGGCTGCTTCTGCTTCGAAAAATTCATTTAGCAGGGTGTTTTTCTGATCTGCAGTCATCTTTTTGAAAGCAGCTTTTTTTTGTTCCTTTAAAACTTGCTCAAAAGCTTTTAAGCCAGAAAGGTATTTTTCGATATCTTCCGGGGAACGACAATCATTGAACATGGTCAGAATAAAATCGGTTGTGGTTTCCGGAGTTGTGATAGGAGTATCGGTACGAGGTAGCAGTGCTTGTACCAACTGATCGATTAGCTTGTACTGAGAAGGTTCTAAAGGAACATTTTCGAATACGGGAATTTTCTCAACATTACAGGCGGGCAATAAAGCTGCGCCTGCGGTGATCAAAGCTAAACTTTGAATGGCTTTTCTTCGATTCATACCAGATAATTTTAAGCGAATACCAGATTTTTAAGATACTTGGCCCCGGCTTCGGCACTTTGCAAAGGAGTAGAGTTATCATAGCGCTCCTGTTCGAGAATAAAATACTGCATACCGTTTTCCTTGGCAACTTTCAGAATTTTGGCAAAATCTATAGAACCAGTTCCCAGGTCACAGGATGCGGAATGTTCTTCGGCAGGGGCATCTTTTATACGATCTTTCACATGACAAAGTCTAAAGCGCTTAGAGTATTTGGTGAGGTATTCGATCGGATCAGCACCACCCGTCACTACCCAGTAAATATCCATTTCATGATCTACTGTTTCCGGGTTGGTATTGTCCATTACAAAGTCATGGGGAATCATTCCGGAAAACGGTTTGAAAGTATAGGCGTGATTGTGATAGGCAAATCGAATACCGTGTTTTTTACAGATATCTCCACATTCATTGAACCGATCCGTTATTTTTTTCCAGTCATCCATACTTGCTTGTGGCCCTACATAAGGACAAACCAGGTACTTCATGCCTATTTCAGCCGCCTGTGCAGCTTTTATTTCAAAATTTTTTTTAATATCAACATGAGAAGAAACCATTTCCATCCCCAGATCATCGAGGTATTTTTTAAACTCCGTATTCTTCATGTTCCAGAAGATACCCTGAGCACCTTCATATCCTTCAATTTGTTTGAAGCCAAAAGTCGACAACTTCTCTAGAACGCCTTTGGGATCATTAGGCATATCATCGCGTAGCGTATAGAGTTGAATACCAAATTGATCGAGGCTTCCTTTTATTTCGGGAGGAGTATTGGAGGGGGCGGGAGTACTATTTGCATTGGTCGACCCTTCAGAGGAACAGCTAAAATTTGGAAATAATAAAGCCCCGGTAGCCAGAAAGCCTGCATTTCTGAGAAAAGTTCTTCGTTTGCTTTTCATAATGGATTAGGTTGTTTCTCTTTAAAAGTAACGAAACTATCCTTATCTCCAAAAAAAAACAGGCTTTATGATCAGGGGATATCATACAGATTCAAACGGGTATCAGAATACAAGAGATAAGTATCATTTTTAAATAGTGGAGCAGGTAAAACGCAAAGAAAGCAGTGAAGAACATCCATGTGAAGAGTCGTTAAAAGATACGAGCAAGAGCGGAATAGCTATTTTCCACTCTTGCATCGATACCAAAAAAACACTGACACGTTAGTTGACTTGTGATCTGCCTAAACGATTCTTTTATGAACCGATAAGAGATCATTTTTAACTAAGTGTCAGTGTTGATAATCGTTTAGAGCAATGCCCTAAAAATAGTTATTAGTTTATATTTTTTGTTTTGTCCGGCCTATTCATCCGCCTTCCTTTTATAAGTTCCATTAAAAAGAAAAAGGTAACGTCTAAAAGACCGGAAAATGATAAATTTTTGATAATGGCTGCTAAAAAGCCCTAATTCTTCCTCGTTGCCCTTTCTAATCTGTCATTAATCGATTTCCCCAATCCGGAATCCGGGAATCTTTCTGCTACGATCAGGTCTAGATTTAGTTTATCCAATTTGTGTAAGGAAGCGTATAATCTGGATGCCGCTTCTTTTAAATCCCCTTTCTTCGACAGTATCTCCTGTACGGCAATATTCGGAGCATTGATTTTTTTGTCAAAGAGCAAAACGCCTATATTCTTGTCTGTTCGGCCAGCGATGAATTCCTCTACATCATCTACTAAAAAAGTACTGGTTTCCGGCGCATAGTGTCGAGATAACATGCCAGGAGCATTGGGCGCTGTTTCTTTTTTGTTTTTGATTTCAATCGGACCGGTAACTTTTGTAATATCTTCTATTGCAATCGAACCTAATCTGTACAGTACGGGTTTATCATTTTCAAATCCAATGATAGTTGATTCTATGCCACTTTTACAATCGCCGCCGTCGAGTATCATAGATAATCGGCCGCGGAAATAATTCTCAACATGGGACGGATTCGTGGGACTTATACTGCCAAAGGGGTTCGCACTGGGGGCAGCCAGCGGAAAATCTATTTTTTCTAATAGACTTAGGGTTAGAGGGTGCCTGGGAATTCTTACGGCAACGGTATCTTTCCCGGATGTGACCAGATCAGGAATATTTGACTTTTTCTTCAAGATCAGTGTCAAAGGACCGGGCCAGAAAGTATCTGCCAGCAATTTTGCCTTATCGGGAATGTAGCTTACTATTTCGTCTAGTTGTTCGGTAGAATGAATATGGACAATTAAGGGGTTAAATAAAGGTCTTTGTTTTAATTGGAATATCTTTCTAATTGCTTTCTCACTGTAGATATTTCCCGCTAATCCGTATACCGTCTCAGTGGGTATAGCAACTACGTCTTCATCATGTAGAATTTCACTTGCTTTATTTATATCTTTTGATACAATAGTCATGTTCTAAGTTTATCGCTAATGCTTATTTGCCAAAAACGGCTCAAAAATAGACATTTTCTCATTAGCGATCTAAATAAAATCCATTAGTCCAAACAAGGGTATTGCTGTTAATACCCTTGCCGTTAACTACATATTATTTTCTGGCTGCTTAACTTCTGATCACTTTATTCCAGTAAATCCAAAATTTCTTTTGCCTGTTGTTGATTAAAACTTTCTGATTCGGCGGCGATTTGCTGTAGTAAAATTTTGGCTTCCATTCTCTTATTGCTTTTGATATATGTCATAGCCTGATACCAGCGAGCATGTCCCTCATAAACAGGGTCTTTGGCATCAATTAGCAATTGAAGCGTTGCTATTGCATTAGAGTACTGGCCGGATTCGAGGTAACTGATGCCTTTGGCCAAATTTATTTTCGCATTAATCAACGAATCGGGAAGTGCATTAAATTGTTGAAGCGCTTCAACATAATTTCCGTTTGAGTAGAGTCTGCCGGCCAGTGTTAAAACTTCATCGTCTGAGCTTCCCTCCTCCCTGGTACCAAAGCTGAGATCATATGCCTGATAATAAGTGTCGTATATATTTTGCTTTGGAGCTAAAGAGCGCATTAAAAAATAACTGGCAGTAATTAGGGTCAGCACTGCTGCTGCATATTTGAGAAATCTGACTGTCTTATGAGTGCGATTAGTGGAAAGAGTTTTTTTTGCGCTCTGATGTACAGCCTGAACGCGGTTTTTCAGCGCAGCCTCTCCTATCGTATCGATATACTGCAACAATTGCCTTCTCGTTTCAACACCTTGGGCTAATTCTTTATCCCTGAGCAATCTGTTTTCAAATTCTTTTAATTCATCTGATTGCATTCGCCCTAATAAATAGGCATCAATTTGGTTTTCCATATGTTCCTTCATATCAACGCTGTTTATTTTAAGAGTGCTTCCAAACTAGGGTTGGCATTAATAATCTCTTTCAATTTTTTCATACAAGCAAATTTTTTGTTTTTAGTTACCTGCTCACTTGAAAAATTCATCAGCTTCTTGATTTCTTTCATTTTTAGTCGCTCATAATAATAATGAATAAGTATCTGTTTACATTGTTCCCCAAGATTACCGAGCAACTGGTTTAATAGCTGGTTTTTCTCTTTTGATAAAATGGCTTGCATGGGAACTTCTACTTCAGGTAGCAGATGATGTTCCTCTGTTAACCCGGTTATTTTTTGGTTTTTTTTCAATGTCTTATACCATAAGTTTTTACAAATAGAAAAAAAATAAGCTTGCACATTATTGACACTTTGAAGTCGATCTGCTTTACTTAATTTGTACAATGCAATCAAAGCATCCTGAAAAATATCATCTGCATCCTGCTCCGTGCCTTTATTCTTTTGGATAAAATACGCTACTTTTCTGTACATTACTTTGTATAGAAAACTCATAGCTTCATCATTATCAGTATACACTGTTGATTTTAGCTTTTCGATAAGTAGATCATCTGAAAGTCTATCCATGCAAGTATAATTATTTGTTCTCTCTTAGCTGAAAAAGGTAACTTTTTTGACAAAAAAAATAAAAACAAAATAAAACAATACCTTCTTATATGTATAATATATATCATTTGTAAAAATAATTACAAGACTAATAAAAAAAATGTAAAAATAATTAGCCTTCCTTGTTACCTTTTTATAACTTGAAGGAACATTTAATAAAACAAACACGTTTTATTAATAACGGTCAAAAAACAAATCTTGTCATACTTCAATAGCTAATCTAGCCTTTTAAAAATTATGATTATTTAGTAATAGTTAATCATTAATGTTCTTATGATTAACTGATGCCTTATTCAATCTTTTTAAACGATTTAAGAGAATTGAATTGTGGTCCGAAACTCTAAAGAGGAGAATTGGATGGCTTTGAATTGCTAATAAGTATTATTCTTTAATTTTTAAAACAACAGAAAATTATGACATGTTTAACAAAACTGTATTTCGGTACAATGCTATTGCTATGTTTTTTGATTTCCAATCCTGTTTTTGCATCTGATCAAGGCGGTCCACGAACCAGGATTCCACAAATGAATTGGGAAAATCCAATGGAGACCCTCCAGTCAACAAGCTGCATACCTATTCCTGCGAATAATATACTTGAAATAGAGCTGTCAATAGGCATGGTCCCTAATGACCTGGAAAATTTTCCACCCTTATATATGATAGTTATAAATGGGGAAATTATTCCACAGGGATGACGGCCCAAATTACTTCCGGAGATTTAGTACCTGTTGAAATTAATGGCTTATAATGTATACAAAGCCCGGCTTGTCTTTCAAGTGTAAGTTGATGGTTTTTGTTACCTGCCAAAACTATCGGAAGGGCCAAGGACTTTTGATTATTCTTTTCAACTAATAATGATGGATGAAGACTTCAATATTGAACCTTACCTTCTATTTCCTTCTCCTATTTTTCCGGAAACCGGGCAAATAAGTTATACGCCGAGTAATTCCAACTCTGAATATTGACTATAATTTGCCGACAATAGGACTTCTTATTTAAGGAAGCTATGAAAACTTATTGGGTTAATAATCGAATTAATTGAAAATTTTTCTCTCGAAAACCTGGTGCAGTTTTATTAATAAAAAATTAATTCAAAAAAACACGTGACACACAAAATTATTTTATTCATATTATTATCCTGCGATTTTTTACTTGCAAAAACACCTTCTACAATACTGCAAACCGATAGTTTGAGCTTTTCGAAGCAGGGAGAAGAATTACTTGCTCAAACAGATATGTTTGCCTTTTCTCCCGATAGCAATCTCGTTTTAGTGAAGCAGGCCCTAGAGTTTTTTGAGAAAGCAGAAAATTGGGAAAAAATAGTTGACAGTTATAATACCTTATCAATTTACCATTTTCTCAAAAATGAATTTGACCAATCCGAACGTTGGGCTCAAAAGGGATTAAATCTGGCTGAAAAAAAACTAGGCAAAGTTAGTTTAGGTTATACCGATGCCCTTTTTAACATTATTACTATACTTAATAAAGAAGGTTTTTCCAGAGAGGCAATTGATAAATTTTTGGAAATTATTGAACTGGACAAAGCACTAAACACCCCAAAAGCCAATGTCATTATTAGTTACCAAAATCTGGCTCTTGCCTATTTAAGTATCGGAGATTATGAAGAAGCAATTGAAGCCATTAATAATGCCCTCCGCTTACAAAAAGAATTAGCTTCTGAAAATAAAGGCGAGCAAGATATTATCCAAGCGGATATCGGAACAAGTTATGCAGGCTTAGCAGATTGTTATTACAGAAAAAAAGATTATAATAAAGCACTTGAAATATTTAATCAATCATTAAATACACTGCATGACTTTGATAAAAATAATGAGTACGTCAATCAGACCCGATACATTTGCTATTACAAGTTGGCTGATATTTATTTTAAATTTAATAAAAGGGACTCTGCATTTATTTTTGCGAACAAAGCAGTAGCAATCAATGAAAAATTCAACATCTACGATGGATGTCACAGTTATGCGACACTGGGTAAACTTCATTTGAAAAATAATCCTTCAAAGGCGATGCAATATTTTGATGCTTCAATAGGGGCAGCTATTCAGGAGGCTGAAAATTTTTCTAATTTTCCAAATGTTGCTTTGGCTTATACCGAAAAAGGGAAAGCGCTTTTGCAGTTACAAAAATATGATCAGGCACTTACTGCCTTTCAAAAAGGCTTGCAAATAACAGCTGTGGATTTTGATGAAAATGAACTTTCTAAAAATCCCCGGCCAGCGCAAATTATTCAAAAACTTAACGCATTAAACTTAGTTGCTGGAAAAGCAAGAGCATTCAAAGCGCGGTTTTCAGAACAGTCTCAGAATATTGAAGATTTGGAAAATGCTTACCGGCACTTCATTCTGGCAGCCGATTTAGTCCAGCTTACCCGGCAGGATTATAATACCGAAGCAGCAAAATTCACCCTGGCTGATATTGCGAATCAACTATACGAATCTGCGATTGAAACCTGTGCTTTATTATTTGAAAAAACTAAAAACAAGCAATATATCGAGACGGCATTTGTTTTTGCAGAAAGTAATAAAGCAATTACTTTGCTGGAGTCAATTAATAAAGCAACAGCATTGAGTCTTTCCGGCTTACCCGATTCCTTGATGGAATTAGAGCGTCAGTTGAATATTCAGTTAAATTTTGAAAATAGTCAGTTGGCAAAACTGAAAACTACCGGAGCGGAAAAACAAATTATTAAAAAACTGGAGGAAAGACGGTTTCGAATAAGAGAAGACTATAAAAATTTAATTCTACACGTTGAAAAGAATTATCCAAAATATTATGAATTAAAATATATTAATACGACTTCAACGATTTCCAAAATCCAGGAAAAACTTCTGGATGAGTCCACTGCTTTTATTGAGTATTTTGTTGGAGCAGAAAATATTTACAGCTTCTTAATTACCCAAAAGGAATTTGCTATGAATTCTTTTCAGCGGAATTCGGATTTTGACAATTTAATTTTAACATTAAAACATGAATTAGAGACAGCTCCTGATAGTGAAACTTTTTTATCTGGACTCCGGGTATTTAACAAACATGCCAATCAATTGTATAATCTCTTGTTTGATAAACACAAAACAGCGCTAAATGCTTCGATTGATCAATTGATAATTGTTCCTGATGATATAATCAGTTTGATTCCGTTTGAAGTATTATTGATGGAGGCAGCTGCAGAAAATACAATGACTTATTGTACGGAAAAATTGAGCTATTTATTGAATGAATACAGTATTAGTTATAGTTATTCCGGAACATTGTCTTTAAATCAAAAAAAATCCAGATCGAATAGTGTAAATGCATTTATTGCTTTTGCACCGACTTTTACAAATCAAAGTGAAATTACCCAACGATCCTGTGGAAGAGAACGTTTACACGATTTGGGATGCGCATCGAATGAGGTAAAACGAATTAATAATTATTTTGATGGGGAGGTTTTAAAAGAAGAAGATGCAGGCAAGATGGATTTTATGAGTACTGTGGAAAAATACGAAATTATTCATCTGGCTACCCATGCCTGTATTGATGAAGAAAATGCAATGCTCAGTAAAATTCATTTCAGTGATGACTATATCACCATGTTTGATTTATATAATTTGAAATTAAATGCGAACCTCGTGGTGTTGAGTGCTTGTAATACCGGCTCCGGAAAAATGATTAAAGGAGAAGGAGTGCTTAGTCTTTCCAGAGGGTTTATACAATCCGGAGCTACCAGTACGGTGATGAGTTTGTGGGCGGTGGATGATTGCGCTACTTCCGAACTGATGACTAATTTTTATAAAAACCTAAAAAATAATAAAGCAAAGAATCAAGCATTGCGTGAAGCAAAACTGAATTACATTAATAGTGCTTCCGATAAAATAGAGGCACATCCTTATTATTGGGCAGCTTTTGTGCAGTCCGGCGATCCGGGAACTTTGCCAGGGAAGCCTTATGATTTTATATTTTACTTATCTATTTCTGGAGCGGTGCTTTTATTTCTTACAGGATTTTATTTTTATAAAAACAGGAGTTATTCTAAAAACTAACTGAACTATTACATGAACATAGGGGTAAAGCTGTTTTTCGATTCTTGATATTCGAATTTCGAAAAAACGGTGAAAAACGAATAGCGAAAAACGATTGACATTCCTGAGGAGTCTTTAACTTCCTTTCGTTGATTGTCTCTAAGTTGATATATCAATACATTTAACACCTAAAAAGAGATTAATAGAATATTAAAAGCTCTTCATCTGCATGAAATAGGTATTAGGCTTTTGGTAATGAGGCTTAGCTTCTCCGGGATTACTCAACCCTTTCAATGTTTCTCCAAATTGAATTGACAGGAAAATATTTCAATGCGGCAATATGGATTTTCCATTTTTAGAAAAGGGAAAAGCTCTTCTGACTAAACGACTTACCTTTGCCTTAATTACCTTTCGGATTATTTACCTCTAATAAATAATTTCAATGACATTAAAAAAGGAGGGTAAGCCTGTTTACGGTCAATTAAACAGGACTTACTCCCCAAGAACTAGCCTTATATTTTTGATAATCATTGCAATTCTTATTCTACAACAATCAATTTTTTCATAGCTTCAATTTTATGCGAATTTATTTTTAAATAAACTATATAGACACCACTGGACAAGGTCGAAGTATCCAGTTCAATAGGAGAACTCATATTGAACTGATCAGAAGTATCGTATTGACGTACCAATCGACCCAAGGCGTCAACTACATGTATAGTTGCATTTTGGCCCTGTTCCAATTGATAGTCAATAAATACGATACCACGTGTTGGGTTGGGATTAAGATTCAGTATGCCCGGAAAAGTATTCGATTCTTTTGTGCCCAGTACTGGTTTGTAAGTTTTAGTGTCATCGGAACTTTCTTTTAGATAAACTTTGGGAAATAGCCAATCATTTTCTACGGACCAGAGTTGATCCGTCTGGATATTTTTTTTGGCCATTATCCTAATGCTGAAAAGCTCCGGCTTTTCTTCCCCTTCTTCCTCTTTAGTCTGATACCAGGTAATTAGAATCAGTCCCGGGATAGTTGTATTTACTTGCAGGTTGGAAAAATTCGGATCATTTTCTAACCGCCCGGGTAATAATTCCGATATTTCAATGGCTGTGGAATCATAACTTAATATCCATTGAAACGATAGCATTTTCCCTTCTTTTTCTTCCATTGAAAATGGGAGTTCATAGCTTTCTCCAGTTTTAAGTGAAAGGTTGGGTATTTCTAGTTTCAGAAGAGGGAACATAGTGTCCGGAGATATAGCGTTGTTAGCCCTTGCGCTGAGATCAAAATCTCCTCGCTTTAATGCCCGAAAATCAGCTTTGTTATATAGTGTAGGATTATTTATGGTATATCTATGCTGGTCATCAGCAGTATATTGCAGCCCTGGACTATTTGGCAAAAATCGCCAGGGAAAATTAGCGGATACTGGATCGGGGTTCCCCAATGCTTCCTGTATTTGCAGGATATCCATTCGATTCACAATATTGTTACGATCCCAGTCAGCAGCAGCAAGTTGTAGAGAATCTTCAGGAGCATACCATCCTTCTAAAAATGCATGTATTAGATGCAGATCATAGGTTTCGACCCCTGCCGGGAAATTACTGTTTCTTGAAGGTGTCAGTACAATTTCATCCTGACTATAATCGCCGGGCAATACGAATGAATATTGACCACTTTCTGTTGTCGTCGATATTTCATTCTCTTCACCAACCATTAATTCTACCATTTCCACCGGATTGCTAACATAATCGAGGATCTCTCCATCTATGATCAGACCATTAGCTGATGTGCTTAGGGAGTCTGTACTTACATTATGTGTATAGCTACCCCCATTTAAGGAGAGTGTATCATCCACAACCACAACTGCCATATGGTACTGATGATGAATTATCGTACCATCGGGATTATCCGTTTTTTGATCAATTCTGAATTTGATGAAACCAGCTTCATTAGCTTGTATGGGCTCCTGAAATTTGAATTCCAGCGTATCTCCGCCGACAATTGAAAAATCGTAGATATGGCTGCTTACCCCCGGGACAATTGTAGCAATATCCTGAAAGGCTGAAGGAACTGTACGGATAATAATGGTACTATCCAGTGGAAAATTAAACCGGAAGGGAATACGGTATTCAATACTTGTATTTGGTTTGATAAAATTAGCATTGCCGTATCCCTTGGGATAAGCAAAAATCTGATTCTCAAAGTTTAGATTATTAGAATCTATACTTTCTTGATTTTCTATGGAAATGAAGGAGTTGAGATCATCTTCCGGGTCTTGAGTAACGAATCCGAGACTAAACTCTCCATCTTCATTAAGACCACAACCTTCTATTGCAACAGAGGGCATACTTCTTCCCGGGTGACCTTCGGATTGATCGGCTTCCAGTCGTAGCGTTCCGCCGTTAGGGTAAAATACAAAGGCAGTTTCAAGACCAGCACTCAGGTCGAAGTTGCCCCTAGTTAAAAGTATATGATCTTCAATGACGATATAATCTAGGGCTGCTTGAATATCGCCAGAGCCAGTATTGCGTATTTCAAAGGTGACCGAATCCCCCGCGCATTTTCCACTTCCACTTACGCTGGATTGATCCCATATTGGATTAAGTGTATCGCAAATATTATCGGGAAATATTTTCGCAATGACGCCATGTGTCTGTCCTTCAAATGGTGCTGCACAACTTAGAAAAGTATTAATGAAAATTTTGCCGGAATCTCCAGGCATTAAATCTTCCAGTTCATAAGTATACAAACTATCCGAAACATCCGTCCAGACAGGGTTGCTGGCCA
This sequence comes from Saprospiraceae bacterium, assembly GCA_028280415.1. Lineage (GTDB taxonomy): Bacteria > Bacteroidota > Bacteroidia > Chitinophagales > Saprospiraceae > JAHDHW01. The sequence goes on along the minus strand of JANQLV010000023.1, from coordinate 71,569 downwards.
GTACTTCAAAGTCATCATCGAAAATAATCTCGACCCTTGGTGCTATAGCCGTTGCAGTACCCCGATTGTAATAAGAAACGTAATAACGATTCATCTCACAGCGACTCAGCATTGGCGTGGAAATATCAATTTCCATTACCGGGCAGAGAGAATCAATTTGAGAACCTATATCTAAAACAGTATTCCCCCCGGGGGTATTTAAGTCAACCTGAACATCATTGATACATAATCTCCGGGTACTATTCGGAGCAAAAACATTTAATACGTAGTTCCCGGTATCAAGGGTGAAATTGTAATTTCCCTGAGCATCGGTTGTGATGAACTCTACTTCATTATTATCTTCGTTTTCAATTTTTACAATCCAGTCCTTTAAACCATTTTCCCCTCCATCGAGCAGACAATCATCATTTTCGTCCACAAAAATTACCCCCGAAATATTTTGCGTAGTAATAGGGGGAATAAAACTATAAAAGGTATTAGGGCCAGCTATATAGCCGGTATTTTCATCATAAAAATGAATCACTCTCTTTATGGGCCATACCTCTGGAGCGGGAGGCAGCGCTTCCTGAAATTCTATGTTGCCCCCACTTTCGGTAATATACCCTACTAAACCTACTCCTATTTGACCGGTGTAGCCACGGGTAACATCAAGCATGAATGTTAATTCATTCCCTGCGAAAGGAGAAAATGGATTCCAGTTTTCCCCCCCATCTGTTGTTGCCATGATGCTGATGATACCCCCTACGTCAATACCCACTGTAACCCCCTCCAGCTCATTGAAAAACTGGACATAACCCGTTGAACCGCTAAGCCCTATTGGAAAAGTAGTCCAGTCTGCTGCGCTATTGAGTGTTCTTAAAACACTACCGTCTGTTCTGCCAATATATCCGGTTGTCTCCGTTGGGAAGTCTATATCTTCCAGATTCTCCAGACCTCCGGGACCGGCTATTTCTACCCAGTTTTCACCCCCGTCTGTAGATTGATACATCCGACCGCAATCCCCGACTGCATATCCGGTTTGAGCTGTTGGAAAATCAACAGCATTCAGACTGTATTCAACAGAGACAGTATCCCAGCTATTTCCCGTGTTTAGGCTATAAGCGATGATTCCCTGCGATGGAGTGGCGACACATCCCGGATCGACTGTTTTATGTCCAACCGCAACGATTCTTGCATCTGAATAATACAATACTTTCTGAAATGTATATGCCTCGGAAATATCATAAATCGTATCCCATTCTATCCCTCCATTCTCGGTTCGAACGATAAGGCCATTATCACTTACTGCAACTCCCGTTATATCATTGGTGAAATCCATTGCATTGATGACCGGAAAATCACCACCGATGATACCCGGATATTGCAAGGGAGCCCATTGAGCCAATAATGTTGTACAAATAAGAAACTGGAAGCATAGCAGCCATCCCAATCGCTTATTTATGGGAAATGAGTTCATATTTTTTGCCTTTGTATAGATTACCCTGATTCAAAAATCAGCAAAAAAAACGGCGAGTACAATTACATTTAAGTAGATTTGTAAAAAAGTAAAATATTATAAAGCACTGATTTTTATATATTTAAGTATTGTTTTGTATTAAATTAAAATAGATGCACAGGCATTATACAATAGTAAAAATAGGGCTTATTTGACTTCTTTGGCCCCGTATGATGTTTAGAATCTATGTCAGTGCTTTATCTGTTTCACATTAGTCTTTAAATATTATGTACAACAGTAAACTGGTACAGGTTTTTTTCAGCCTGGACGGAGTAAGCAAACGTGCGGTGCATAAATTTATCCGTTCCCCTTTCTTCAATCAAAGACAAGAGGTGATCGCTCTTTGGGACTATTTGGTACAAAGTAAAAATGGAACTAAAAAGGCATTAAAAAAGGAGGAAATATTCTCTTTTTTGTTCCCCGGAGAGAAGTTTGACGACACAAAAATCAGGTTGATTATGTCCTGGTTGTTGAACTGTATCGAAGAGTACCTGGCTTATCGGCAATACAAGCAGCAAAAGGTTTTTTCACAAATTTATTTAGTCAAAGCCTATCGGCATCTCAATCTGGAAAAGCATTTTAATCAGGAAGTCAAGCGCAGTCGTAATCTTTTGGATAAAATGGAAATCGGGCAGGATTATTTGCATGCCCAGTATCTATTGGAAATGGAGCATTATGCTTTTGCCGAGTCTCGCCGCCGAACGACGGGAAATAATCTTCAGGTCTTAAGCAAAATCCTGGATATCCGAATTATTTCCGGCAAGCTTCGGCAAAGTTGTCTTTTATTTGCTCATCAGGCGGTATTCAAAACGGATTATGATTACACTTTTCTGCCGGCACTTCTGGATTATCTGGAAAATAGCGCCTATCTGGAAAATCCGGCAATCGGGATGTATTATTACTGCTATCGCGCCTTGACAGAGAATAATCCGGATTTTTTTCAAAAGTTTAAATTCGAACTACAACGTAGTCAGGCCCGGTTTTCTCTGGCGGAACTCAGGGACTGTTTTCTGATGGCGATCAACTATTGTATCAAGCAAATTAATCAGGGGAACGAGGAATACCGAATTGAAGCTTTTGAATTATTCAAATCCGCATTGGCAATTAATGTGCTATTAATTGATGGCTATTTAAGTCGCTTTACTTATACGAATATCGTAGCGGCGGGTTTGAAAGTAAAGGAATATGATTGGGTGGATAGCTTTTTGAAAGATTATCGACCATTGCTCGAACCGCGTTATCGCTCTAATTATTATCACTATTGCCGGGCGAGGTATTATGTCGATTTAAAAGACTATGAAAAAGCAAGGCATTTGCTTGTAGCAGTAGATGAAGAGGATTTGCTGGTTAGTCTTGATGCGCGAAATATGCTTATAAAAATTTACTTCGAATTAAAAGAGCATTCGGCACTGGAGTCTCTGTTAAATAGTATGCAGACTTTTATCTCCCGAAAAAAAGTAATGGGCTATCACCGCAAACATTATCTGGGAACGATTCAGTTTACCCGCAAGCTGCTCTATCTTACGAAAACCGATAAAGCCGGACAGGAAAAACTGAGAGAAGAGATTATTAAAGCGGAGATTTTACCGGATAGGAATTGGTTACTACAGCAATTAGAGGATATGTCAAAATAAATCTGGAATTTTCTATAATTTCAGCATAAACGGTAAGGCAAATCACTAGATATTCTGTACTTTTTCTTTTCTTACCAATACTTTTTAGAAATTTTAATTTTGTTAAAATATGTATCTCATCGGATATGATTTAGGAAGCTCATCAGTCAAAGCCGCTTTGTTGGAAATTGCTACGGGACAATGTATAGCTTCTACCTTTTATCCAGATGAAGAGATGCCTATTGCTGCAGAGCAGGAAGGCTGGGCAGAACAAAGTCCGGAAATGTGGTGGCGTAATTTACAAAAGGCGAATGCCAGATTATTTGCGCAAACAAATGTAAACCGCAATCTTGTTCAGGCAATTGGCATCTCTTATCAAATGCACGGACTGGTCCTGGTTGATAAAAACCGGGAAGTGATCAGGCCATCGATCATCTGGTGTGACAGTCGTGCGGCGCATATAGGAGAGCGGGCTTTTTCCCGTATCGGAGAAAGCCGTTGTCTGAACCATCTGTTAAATTCTCCGGGTAATTTTACCGCTTCCAAACTTCGCTGGGTATATGAAAATGAACCCGGAAACTTCGAAAGAATCCACAAATTTATGTTACCCGGTGATTTTATTGCAATGAAACTCACCAATGAAATCAACACTACTTTAAGCGGTCTTTCGGAAGGTGTTTTCTGGGATTTCAGAGAAAACCAAATTGCGGATTTCCTTTTAAAGGATTATGATATACCTCGTGAAATTATTCCTGAAATCGTTCCTGCTTTTTCTGTACAGGGCAAGCTTTGTGAAACCGCTGCCGGTATGTTGGGATTGTCAGTGGGTATTCCGGTAACTTACAGAGCCGGAGATCAACCGAATAATGCTTTTTCACTCAATGTACTTGAACCGGGAGAAGTGGCGGCAACAGCGGGGACCTCAGGCGTTGTTTACAGTATTAGTGATCAGATCAATTACGATCCGCAATCCAGGGTTAATACTTTTGCACATGTTAATCATACTCATGAACAATCTCGATTGGGAATCTTGTTATGTGTCAATGGTTGTGGTATCCTCAATGCCTGGATGCGAAAAAATATCGGCGTGCAGAGCTATGAGCAAATGAACGAAATGGCCGGGCTTGCACCGGTCGGGGCGCAGGGGCTTCAGGTACTTCCCTTTGGTAATGGGGCAGAGCGTATTTTACAGAACCAAAACTTACATGCGAGTATTCATGGATTGAATTTTAATATCCATGGACAAGGGCATTTAATCAGAGCTGCTCAGGAGGGGATCGCATTTTCGTTTTACTACGGCATGGAAATCATGCAGGAGATGGGACTTAATCTTGCATTGATCAGGGCAGCGCAAGCCAATTTGTTTTTGAGTCCCATATTTAGAAAAACACTGGCTACGATTTCGGGCTCGGCTATTCAGCTTTATAATACGGATGGAGGCATCGGTGCCGCGAGAGGTGCAGGGATCGGTGCGGGGATATATAAAAATGCTGAGGAAGCTTTTGAAAAACTGAAAATCGTAGATCATACACTTCCGGATCAGAAGGATGCATCTGTACTTTCCGATGCTTATCAATCCTGGAAAAAGACCTTGAATATTTTAAAAAATAAAATCTGACTATAATGGAATATCTAAAAGGAAAAAAGGAATATTTTAAAGGAATAGGAAAAATTCCTTTTGAAGGGAGAGATTCTAAAAATCCGCTGGCATTCAAATGGTATGATCCCGAAAGAAAAGTAGGTAGAAAAACAATGGCAGAGCATTTTCGATTTGCGGTTTGTTACTGGCATAGCTTCTGTAATCTTGGTTCGGACCCTTTTGGTGGAGGGACGCGAAATTTAGCCTGGAATCAAGCTAAAGATGCGATGAGCCGGGCTAAAGAAAAAATGGATGCAGCTTTCGAATTTTTTACAAAACTGGGTGTGGAATACTATTGTTTTCACGATTTTGATTTGGTTGAAGAAGGCTCGACTTTAAGGGAGTCCGAAAAGAGATTGAAAGAGATTGTACGTTTCGCCAAACAAAAGCAGAAAGCTTCTGGAGTAAAATTACTTTGGGGGACTGCCAACCTTTTTTCCAATGCCCGATATATGAATGGTGCCGCTACGAATCCCGATTTCAATGTCGTAGCTTATGCAGGAGCGCAAGTAAAAAATGCTATTGATGCAACGATCGCGCTGAATGGTGAAAATTATGTTTTCTGGGGCGGGCGCGAAGGTTATCTCTCTCTGCTCAACACGGATATGAAAAGGGAGAAGGAACATCTGGCTCGTTTCCTCTCAATGGCCAGAGATTATGCCAGAAAAAATGGTTTCAAAGGAACGTTTTTTATCGAACCGAAACCCATGGAACCTTCTAAACATCAATACGATTTCGATTCCGAAACAGTCATTGGTTTTTTACGGCAATATGGGCTGGATAAAGATTTTAAACTCAATATTGAAGTCAATCATGCTACGCTTTCCGGTCATACCATGGAACACGAACTTCAGGTTGCCGCGGATGCCGGAATGCTCGGAAGCATAGATGCCAATCGAGGAGACTATCAAAATGGCTGGGATACAGATCAGTTTGTCATTAGTATTTACGAATCGGTTTTGGCGATGTTGGTTATTCTGGAAAACAAAGGATTGCAGGGAGGGGGCATTAACTGGGATGCAAAGGTTCGCCGAAACTCCACTGATCTTGAGGATTTATTTATTGCTCATATTTCGGGGATGGATGTATTTGCAAGGGCGCTGTTAATTGCAAATGATATTTTACGAAATTCTGATTACAAGGCTTTGCGCAAAAAGCGGTACGCCAGTTTTGATGAAGGCAAAGGAAAGGAATTTGAAAAAGGGAAACTTAAACTTGAAGATCTTCGAAAGATCGCAGGAAGAGCAAAAGAACCTATGGTAATTAGCGGAAAACAGGAACTATTGGAACAGTTAATTGTAAGCTATATTTAGAAGCATACTTGAGGGGGAAAATGATGATAAGTTTGTGTCAATGAATAAAGGTATTAAGCAAGGCATGACAATTCTCGGAATTTCGGCTTATTATCACGATTCGGCGGCAGCTATTGTCAAGAATGGTGAAATAATCGCAGCTGTACAGGAGGAACGATTTAGCCGGATAAAACACGATGCTGCTTTTCCGCTCCGCTCCTGTGAGTATTGTTTGAAAACTGCTCAAATAAGTATTGATGAGTTGGATGCAGTGGTTTTTTACGACAAACCTTTTTTGAAATTCGAAAGGTTAATCGAAAGTTATTACCGCTTTGCACCACGGGGCTTGCCTTCTTTTTTAAAAGCAATTCCAGTATGGCTTCGGGAAAAACTTTTTCTCAAAAGGATCATCCGAAAAAAGCTGGCAGAGATTGAAGCCTTTGATCCCCAAAAACTACAGCTATTATTTACCGAACATCATCTTTCGCATGCGGCAAGTGCATTTTTTGCATCGCCATTTGAAGCAGCAGCTATCCTTACAATTGATGGTGTTGGAGAATGGGCAACGGCTTCTCTCGGAATTGGAAAAGGTAAGGAAATCACTATAATTAAAGAATTGCACTTTCCACATTCCCCGGGATTATTATACTCGGCTTTTACATACTTTCTGGGTTTTAAAGTGAATGGCGGAGAATATAAATTGATGGGGCTTGCACCATACGGGGATGCACATTCTGATCGGGTTAAAAGATTTATTTCACTCATTTACGAAAAACTGATTGACCTGAAACCGGATGGATCACTCTGGCTTAATCAGCAATATTTTGATTATGTGACGGGACTGAGGATGATTAAAGCTGGAAAATGGGAAATGCTTTTTGGTTTTGCCCGCAGGATTCCTGAAACTGCGATTGAGCAGGTACATTGCGATCTCGCCTTTGCTATTCAAAAAGTACTGGAGGACATTGTGTTAGGGATGGTGAAAGAAATCAAGCGTATTACGGGCCTGGATAATCTATGTATGGCGGGAGGCGTTGCCCTCAATTGTGTAGCAAATGGGAAAATAGTGCAAAAGGCGATTTTCAAAAAGCTCTTTATCCAGCCTGCTGCGGGGGATGCCGGAGGCGCTCTGGGAGCAGCTTTGGCGGCTTATCACATTTATGGCGGCCAGGCACGCAAGATCAGTACTGGAAGCGATAAAATGAAAGGGACCTATCTTGGACCAGACTTTTCAAAAACGGTTCTCCGTAACTGGCTGGATCGACAAAAATTATCCTATGTATATTTTGAGCACTTCGATGAATTATGCGGAGCAGTTAGCACTGCTCTGGCGGATGGAAAAATTGTAGGATGGTTTCAGGGGCGAATGGAATACGGGCCGCGGGCCTTGGGTAATCGGAGCATACTGGGCGATCCCCGTAACCCGAAAATGCAAAGTATCATTAATCAAAAAATTAAAAACCGGGAGCATTTTCGTCCTTTTGCTCCGGCGGTCCTTGCCGGGGAAGCCGGCGATTATTTTGAACTGGAAGATAACAATTCGCCCTATATGCTTCTGGTAACAAAGATCAATGAAGAACAAAGAATCATGCAAAAGACAACTCCTTCGAACCTTTCTCTGAAAGAGCGGTTAGCGATTCGCCGATCTGCCCTACCCGCGATTACACATGTAGATTATTCTGCCAGAATTCAAACGGTGCATGAAACCAGTAATCCGAAATTTTTTCAATTGCTCCGTGCATTTAAAGAAAAAACGGGATATGGAGTATTGATTAATACCAGCTTTAACATTAGAAACGAACCTATTGTATGTTCACCGGAGGATGCGTATCATTGTTTTATAAAAACAGGAATGGATTTGTTGGTAATGGATCAATTCGTGCTTAAAAAACACAAAAACGAATGGAATTTTTAAAAGATATTTTTAATTATCTATTGAGTCGAAAAAAATGGTGGCTGGCTCCGGTAATTATTGTTTTATTGCTGATTGGGTTTATTGTTGTCCTGGGAGGAGGTTCTGCCGTAGCTCCATTTATTTATTCTATTTTTTGAAAAATGTCAGTCCAAAAAGAACTTGGTACAATCGCTGTGATTAGCATTGGTTTTTTAGTGCTATTCTTCTTCTTCAAAAATGAATACCTCCTGGTGATAAGTGGAGGGATAGCCTTCTCCGGGTTTTTGTTTTCAAAAATCAGAAAGCTTATTGTTAAATACTGGCTTCGGCTTGGCAGGATACTCGGCTTCGTTAATTCCAGGATTTTACTCAGCCTCATTTTCTTTCTGATGCTTACACCTCTGGCCTTGTTGAAGCGCCTCTTTTCACAGGATAAATTTTACATCAAAAGGAAAAAAGGCAAAAAAAGCTACTTCCGGGATCGGAATCATACTTTTACAAAAGAAGATTTTGAACAACTCTGGTAGTTGTGAACTTCCAATTCAAAAGTCGGTTGTTAGGCTTCGTTAAATTATTCAATAAAAGGAGCAATGCATTCGGTCAACAACTGCGCTCCTTTTTCATTGAAATGGCCATCATCAGGAATATAAAAAGAGCGAATTTCAGGAACTGGTTTTGCAATCAGACTGTCGAATAATTCGATATAAGGTATTTGTTCTTTTTCCATCAATTCCTGCATACTGAATGAGGGCCTTGGAATATTCTTTTCCAGATCAATTAATGCAGGGATTCGAACGACAAGGGCTGTTCGGCCTGCTTTTTTTTCAAGATGAATAATTTCCTTTAAAAAATACTGCCCCAGTTCTGCTGCTTTCTTTTGATAATGAATGCGCAGGATTCGGTTTCCAATCTGATTGTTCCAGCATAAATGCTCCCAATAGGATGGATTGTCCTTATTGATTAGTAAAGAATCATCCTCAATTTTGAAACAGGGTTTGGGGCCACAGCCGTAGTAAAAATATTCAAGAGATCGCATCAGGTCATCATCGATAAAGCTTAAAACAATTTGATCTGCCTGTATTTTTTCGGCATACTGCAAATAAGCGAGGTACATTTGATCCATGCCCCAGGCTGGAATCGCCAGGGTATAAAACTCATATTCTGGCCCCTTGAGCCTTTGTAAGCGATGACTAATCGTAGAATCCTCGGGTAGATAAATGCCAAAAGTAAAAGAATCACCAATTAATAAGATGCGTTTTTTGCGCTTTGGTTCGGGATGATTAAAATCATAGGCGCTTCGAAAGCCCTGTGGATTAATTTGATAGCTAATTCCCCTACGGGGAGGAGAGGGAAAATGTAAGGCTTCCTTTTGTTGACAAACCCAACCTAATTCGGGGTGCGGGTCTAGCCAATTTGTATCGATTTTCGCATAAGAACCGGATAAATTGGCTTGTTCCGGATGGGTGCGGTAATAAAATTGATAATCGGGATACATTTGCCAGAGTAGCAACTCCAGTGCGATCAACAGTATCGCTAAAAACAAAATATTGAAGGAAATAACTTTTAAGGTTTTCATTACTTCCGGTCGTGGTGCTTTAGCTGAAACACCGGGATTCCCCTTGTGGAAACTTCAACAGAGAGCAAACAAAGTATTCCAGCATTCTTTCTACTTCATCGAAATTTTCATTTTCGACTTTTACATCTGTCAGGCGAGGTAAATGCTGCGCGAAATATATGTGGTTATTGGCCATCTCGAACAAGTTGCTGGCAAGTGCATGTGGATAAGGGAAATTGGGATCAACTTCACGGATTACACTGGCTACCTTTTCTGCCAAATCTTTATAATTTGTGAAAAAGCCTTCATTATTTTCTTCATCTACTCCCTTGGTGTGATAAGCTTTGGTCCCTTCGGCAATAATCAGGCGGTGCAAAATGCTTTCATTTACGTATTCGATGGAAGGGTTCTCTTTGGAAGCATAAACAAATGTTTGGATAATAATTTTTAGTTTTCGCTCCGGACTTTCAATATTCATTGTATTGATATCAATCAGATAACTTACCCATTCCCAATACCAGGATACCAAATAGATCAATAACAGATGCTTGTTCTCAAAATAGCGATATACGGATGCTTCCGTGGAATCCATACGTATAGCGAGCTTTTTGAAGTTAAAAGCTTCAAAGCCAATTTCATCAAGAAGAAGAATACTGTGCTTTATGATTCTTTGACCAAGTGCTGTTTCTTGCGGATCTCTGAGGTAGAGCCCTTTATTTAGAGTGATTTTTATACCGACCGCCATATAAGTTGCCCTTTATTATACAAAAGTAAGGTTTTTTACGAACAAGTATTGATACTTTTTGTTTAAGTAGTTGTTTTCTTTTTGATAGTATTGCTATTATAACTAAAAGTTCTTTATATTTGTAAAGTTCGGAAAAATATGAAAAAATTATTTATCAAATAGAAAAGGGCGAATAAGCTGGCTTAAACGGCTTAAATTAAAGGAGGTCTTTCATTGGCTTTTGTCTCCCTTTTGCAAAATTTGAAATTATGAAAGATGAAAAAAATATCGGTATATTCAATAACTTAAAAAACGATCTGCCGGCTTCGATAGTCGTATTTTTGGTTGCAGTTCCCCTGTGTTTAGGTATAGCTTTGGCCTCGGGAGCGCCATTGTTCTCGGGAATTATTGCCGGAGTTGTAGGAGGTATTATAGTAGGAGCCTTGAGTGGTTCTCAATTGGGGGTTAGTGGTCCGGCTGCGGGATTAGCGGTAATTGTACTTACAGCGATCCAGGAATTAGGGGCTTTTGAGATTTTTTTACTGGCAGTAGTCATAGGAGGCGTTTTTCAGTTGTTATTGGGCTATGCCCGGGCAGGAATTATTGGTTATTATTTTCCTTCTTCGGTCATTAAAGGCATGCTCTCCGGGATTGGTATAATTATTATTTTAAAGCAGATTCCACATGCTTTTGGATACGATAAAGACTATGAGGGTAGTTTGGCTTTTAGTCAGCCAGACGGGCATAATACATTATCCGAACTATACTACATGTTAGAGGCGGTAAGTCCCGGGGCGATTACTATTGCTGTAGTTTCCATGATTATTTTGGTTTTATGGGAACAACCCTTTATGAAAAAGATCAAATTGTTCAAGATCGTACAGGGTCCTTTGGTAGTGGTTACGATTGGAATTATTCTCAATCTGGTTTTTCAAAATATGTCTTCTTTGGCGCTTAAATCAGAACAGGTAGTTGCAATCCCGGTCCCTGAGACTTTAGGTGGCTTTTTCGGTCAGTTTACCTTTCCTGATTTTAGCCATCTTGCCAATGCAAGTGTCTGGATCACAGGGGTTACCATTGCAGTTGTAGCGAGTTTGGAAACTTTGTTGTGTCTGGAAGCTACGGATAAGCTGGATCCGATGAAGAGAGTAAGTCCTGCTAATCAGGAATTAAAAGCACAGGGTGTTGGTAATATTATCTCCGGCTTCATCGGCGGTTTGCCAATTACACAGGTAATCGTAAGGAGTTCGACTAATATTCAATCTGGTGGTCGCACGAAGATGTCTGCGATTATGCACGGAATCATCCTGCTCGGTTGCGCAATGGCAATTCCGAAAATTCTTAACCTGATTCCACTTGCGAGTTTGGCAGCGATCCTTTTCTTAGTAGGGTACAAATTGGCTAAGCCGGTTTTGTTTAAGCAGATGTATGCTTTGGGTAGTTCGCACTTTATCCCATTTATCGTAACGATTCTGGGAATTGTTTTCACTGATCTCTTGATGGGAATTGGAATGGGACTGGCAGTTGCAATTTTCTATGTTCTATATAATAACTATAAAAAGCCATTTTTATTCGAATCCGACAAGCATCTCAAGGACGGAAAGATACACTTAGAGTTGGCGGAGGATATTACATTTATCAATAAAGCAAGTATTCAAAGAACACTTAGTCAAATTCCGGATGGATCAAAAGTGATCATCGATGCTTCCAAAACAATCAACATAGATCATGATGTCCTGGAGATTATTGATGAATTTGAGACAAATGCCAAGTATCGGGATATTGAATTGGAAATTATTGAAAGAAAGGTGAAAAACCTGCCGAATCAAATTAGAGAGCTGGAAAATGCTTTCGCCAATAATGTCTTAAAAAACCAAAATGGCAAAGTTACTTCGGCCTGATTTTTTGAATTACATAAAATGCGCCTAAATGAAGGTGCTGAAATATAAAAGATATAAATAGGTATGATGTTGATGTAAACTGCTGTGATGAAAGTTGGAGTCAGTACATTAATTCATCAGTAATAGCCTAGATAAGAATACCGAATATTTTTTTCATCCAATGGGTTGCCTTTCACAAGAGAAGGGCAACCCGGATTTTATAAGATATGCTTACCATTCATAAATAGCAAGTATATCTTTCGTTTTGTTGATTATAAATGAAGTAATAACAGATTTTTAGGCAGCTTCTGGAAAAACTTTGTCGGTAAAATCCTTACCATCCCATTTTCCCAACCATTCACAATCTTTCTTTTGTTTTAGATAAGTTGAAAAAGCATAAATGGCCTCTTCTCGACTCTTTCTGGATATTGTGATCGTATTCTGAAACCCCATTTTGATATTAAAATAATAAAACCCTGGGGTCATCGTGAATCCTTTCTTTTTACGCATAATACTGATTTTTTAATAATAGTGACATCCTTTTCAAGTACAAAACAAAATACCTTCAAGAACTTTGAATAACAGATCTTTCGGCGGTTTTTCGGTTGAGGGGGAATGCTCTTTACCCGTAGAAAAAGCGGTACTCGCTGATTATCAGGTGTTTAAAGGTGATTATGGCCTTATAACGAATATTTTAGTACAATGTTCTGATTAATATGGGGTATTTGCTAAAATTAAGAAAAGATTAAGAAAATCTTACAAAGCAGGCGCTCAAATCTGGCCCGGTGTATTTTAACACCTATAATCGTGATAAATAACCGAAATGTTGTGTTATTTGATTCGATTCATCCGGACGAATTGGTAGCTGTACCGCTTTAAGCAACGAAATAACCCCTTTTGGAAACGCTCAATCGTATCGGGAAAACAAAACCGGAAGAGGAACAGTTTCATTCTGCTAAGACCATCTGTCACTTTTGCTAATTAGTTTTTTGAGTACTTCAATGTCTACATCCGCTAAGCTCTTTATATATAAACATCCCTTTCCGGTACGATGTTTCCCTAGTTTGCTCAATAACTCTTCTTCTTGATTTACATCGTACATCAGATAAACCGATAAATGGGCTTTTCCCGGCGAAAATCCCACATTGAACCATTCGTATTCCTCTCCGTTTTTTCGCTTGTACTTGTATTTTCCGTATCCTATTATGCTTACACCCCAAATTTTAGGCTCTTTTCCGGTAATCTCTTTAATAATTTCTAAAAGCTCCAGGCTATCTGTTCTCCTCTTTTGGTTTTGAATAGATGCAATAAATTCGCCTACATCTTTATCCGTTTCGGTGTTTACTAATTTTTTCATAATACTCTTAAGTGAGAAAGACCTTTTCAAAAATGATAAAAATAGCAATTATCATTTACAATGGCTTGGTAACTTTCGAATATCGATCATCTTAAAAAGAATAAAACATGCAAGTGGTTGATAATCAGTGATTTATTCGATTGAATTTTCCTGAAAACCACATCTTTATGCTTGATATTCAACTGAAATTTCCTCTGTTACCGGCAAAGCCTGACAAGTTAATATCATCCCTTTCGCAATTTCACTCTCATCTAAAGCCATACAGGCCTTCATTTCTGCTTTACCTTTGCTTACTTTAGCAATACAAGTCCCGCAAACTCCACTTTCACAAGAATAAGGCGGCTTGGCACCGGCTTCTTTTAACACCTGTAAGATGGTCTTTCCTTTCGGGATCTTTAGCTGGTAGATTTGTCTGTTAAGAGAAGCGGAGAGTTGGGCATTATCAATGGCTTTAATATCAGTATTCAATGCTTCGGTATTTCCGTTAAACTGTTCGATGTAGACTAATGCTTTCGGAATGCCTAAGCCTATCAAAGTGTTTCGTACACTTGCATTCATGGTGCCCGGGCCACAGATATAATATTCAGTACTTTGAGCAATTGGAGGATAATTGTTGATAAACCATTCTACGGCTTCAGCATCAATTCTACCTTTTCGACCTTTCCATTGTTCCCATGTGGTCCATACTTTGGGGGCACTTAATGTATGAACGATTTGCAATCTTTCGGGATATTGTATTTGTAACTTATCCAATTCTTCTTTAAAAAGAATGCTATCCTGATTGGTATTTCCATAAAAAAGATTGACCCTGCTATAAGGTGAAGCAATCAATACCGATTTTAAAATGGAAATAATAGGTGTAATACCGCTTCCTGCTGCGAAAAGGAAATATGTTTTATACGCATCTTCTTTAACATCGGCATAAAAACGGCCCTGGGGAACCATCACTTCCAATTCGTCTCCGGCTTTTAAATGGTCGCCTATGTAATTGGACACCAAACCTCCTTTCACTCTCTTTACTGTTATTTGAAGAGCTTCTTCTTTGAAAGGACAACTATTCAAAGAATAACTGCGACGAATTTCTTCCCCATTGATGCTCAACTTGATTATTAAATGTTGTCCCGGGTAATAATTGAATGTTTCATGAAGTTGTGAGGGAATATCAAAAGTAATGGTACTTGCTTCTTTTATAGGATTTTCAACAGCAAGAACTTTGAGCTTATGAAATTGATTTGACATTATTCTTCTTTTAAAAAATTAAAAAACATCAGGCGTGTTCCATCCACCTTTTCACGATGTTTTGGAAAGTGCAAATGGTGCTTTCACCATGCTTGGCAGTAACTGTTACCTCAAATAATGGATTATTTAAAGATTTCTGTTGCTGCTCACAAACATATATGTCCTCTTCCATGAAATCATTCCAATCCATAGGATCTTCTGAATTTTCGTCAGCTTGCTTTCCGTATTTCGTTGCTCCTCCCATGATACCGTGCCATGACATATTAGATTTCATTTGTTGCTTGCTATATTCCCAATTGGTCATAGGTTCCAATTTAGAACGAATAATGACTTTCGTTTTATCCGGTGCAAGTGGGATAGTATGAAAAATATTCCAGCTGCCTTCTCCCTCGGATAAGCCCAAATTAGGGAAGAGCCAGGGAACATAAGCGCCCAGGTGTTCATCTGTCATTTCCTGGATTCTTTTATAGGGGATTAGAGTATCCAAATGTGCTCTATATTTCGGGGCAAGGGGTTCCCAAAACATATAATGATCTCCGACAAAGCCAAACCTGGCACTTGCATGATCATACATATTTAGAGTGTTGGAATGCAGATGTGCTAAATGATAAACATCAATGTAGTTTTCTGCAACGATTTTCCAATTGGCATTGATTATTTTTTCATAATAGGTGTCCGGGTATTCTATCAGACGAGCTGGCTTATGTGGACCAAGATGTTCCCAACAGCCTTCAAACCAATTTGTGATTGATTCTGCATCGGGATTAGGATGTACCCATAGCATGTCCCGCCAAATATCCACTGAGGCTTTGTGCAAACAGATTTTATCCAGCTCTAAATCTGGGAACTCTTTCTCCTTTTCGGGAACATTGATAAGTTGACCAGTTAAATCGTAGGTCCAGTCATGGTAAGGGCAGGTCAGGGCTTTTTGCTTTTTACCAACGGCTCTTAATAATTGGGTGCCTCTATGTCTGCACAAATTATGAAATGCTCTAAGACGCTGGTCACGGCCTTTTACAATCACTATATTTTGATGCCCGCACTGAACAGTGATATAATCTCCCGGGGCCTGAATGTCTTCGGCTAATCCGGCAAATTGCCAGGAGTTTCCAAAAATGACTTTTTGTTCTTTATCAAACCATTCTTGCGAAGTATAAGCTTCGACGGGTAAAACAGGCATGCTGCGTTGCTGACTCATTATTGATGTTGGATTTATTGAATTAAAGGGGATTCAAATTTATTACTTATGGGATATATATTTTTTGACAAAAGATAATACCAGACCTATGATATGATACGCATTTTATAAACCTAAAATTTGATATTAAAAATGGGGACTGCTTTCAAGATGACTTCAAGTGAAACTTACTTTGTCGCAATCCACATTTCCGCTGTTTTCACTTTATAACTGTCATCGAAGGTATAAATTTCAAAGTCGGCACTATCTGCTTCACGATACATTATCAAGTTATATAATTGCTCCCAGCCTTCTCCTTCAAAATCCGATTTATCACCAGACAATGGATAAACGAGATATTCATTGGAAGGTATCTTTATGCCTTTCAATCCTGATGGAATATTCGATAAGTTCTTTACTTCATAGCCTAAAGTAATAGCCATTTTTCCCTTGGGATTATCATAGCTTGAATAACTCACATACATTCTATTGGGATTAATTATGTTTTTAAGCTTATCTGAAAAATCGTCTTTATAGGCTTTCGACCATAAATTTTCGATGGTTTTTTCCATTACTTTAAAGTCGTCGTATTTTATCACTTCCTGAATGCCTGCAATATAGAAAGTAGATCGCTTTCGGGTTTTACCTTCAAAAGGTAAGGCTGAAGATTGTGATGTATTAATCGCTGATGTTCTTGGTTTTTCCGCTGTGCTTATAGCAACTGCTTCCTTTTTCATTGTATCGAAGGAGGCTTCTTTCGTTTCTGATTTTTCGGTTGTATCTAAGACTGCTTTTTGAGCAGGAGCTTGGGGAACATTATACCCTTTCCTGTACCAAACTTCTGAACTGATTTGTCCATCACAATTATAAACCGCCTTGACTTGCTTGTCATTGAGAAGCTTCAATGTTAATTTACAATAGGTTTCCGAATTCGGGTCAAGATAAATTTTACCCTCTTGATATTTTTTCTCTTTAAAAACCAGGTCGCTGATAATAATAAAGTCTTTTGTTTTATTTCCTCTGATAGACTCTTCGCCGTTTTTGTACGCTAACATATAACCCCAAAATTTGCCTTTCCAAGGCGTGATTTCTACTTGCATAGCCCCATAATCTCCATTGGTGTTCCAGATACCACAAATTTCTTCTCCTTCAATACTGCATGAACTAAAAGACAGGATTGCCAGGCTTAATAAGATATTAGAAAACAACATTTGGATTTTCATTATTTGTGTTTTAATGTAAAATTAGGCGGACTTATAACAGTTTCTTTTGATCTGTGTCAAAAATTTATTGATAGTATTTCCATTCCGGAAAAAATAAAGTAGCTATCGAATACAGACACATCAGTGTCCAGCTTAGAATGATTATCCAATATAAAATCGGATGTTTTTCCTTTTCAACGGGCTCCATAAAATAAGTTACACCGATAAATAAATCAGGAATAAGCCATAATAAAAAAACGATGCCCCATGCCCATTGCAAATTGAACCATGTAGCGATGTAGATAAAAATTAGCCCAATAATGGTACGCCATTTAAAAGAACTGGAAGTTGGAGATTTTGTCATGATATGTATTTGAGTAATGAAGCTGGAACAAAGGTCGCTTATCTTTGGCAAATTTTTTTAACCTATGTCAAAAGATAAATTTTTAGAAAGATTATTGATTTTGACATAAGTCAAAGCTTCCTGTATGTATAATCTTCATTTTTACATTATTAATTGAAAAAACAAGATAAAAAGAATGTTGTATTTCAGATACTTACTATTTATTGCCTTGTTGGTTTCGAGTATTCCAATACATGCCCAAGTGTATACTGATTATATAGGAGCGGGTCATACACAAGGTCTGACGGTTACCTCCAGTTCAAATAGTAATCTAAGCGATGCCACCAGTTCAGCAAACGGGAGTGGTCTTGGTATTGATACCTATAGTGCTGCCCGCTTTCTTAATTACGCTTCTCTGGGAGCAGATTATGAAACTATTAATACGGTCGCCAATCAGGGGATTTCAGATTGGCTCGATATGCAATTTGCCATGCCCCTGCAAGTGAACTTTACCGATACTACCTGGATGATTTGGGACCATTTTTATCCTCAGTATATTAGCATTTACGGTTATGATTTTATTGTCAATCATGGAGATGCGGTTATTCCGTATTGGTATTATTGGAAAATGGCCTGGTGGAACAATATCCTGAAATCTGATGATCATGTTCGTCAGAGAGTTACCCAGGCTTTGAGTCAAATCTTTGTGATTTCGGAAAAATCAAACTTGCAATTGAGTGGACCAGGTATGGCAAACTATTACGATTTGCTTTACGGACATGCTTTTGGCAATTTCAGAGATTTGCTCTACGATGTTTCATTGCATCCAATGATGGGCTTTTACCTGAGTCATATCAATAATCCAAAATCGGACACTGCAAATAACATTCATCCGGACGAAAACTATGCAAGAGAAATTATGCAATTGTTTTCCATTGGCTTATTTGAACTGCATCCGGACGGTACGCGCAAAATGGATTCAGCAGGCAATCCGATTCCAACCTATGACAATAATGACATCAAAGAGTTCGCTAAAATCTTTACGGGTTTAGCTCCTTCGGGATACTGGTGGCCCTGGGAAGATTACAGCGGGATTCCGACAGAATGGGGAAGTGAGTATAATGAAAGTCCGGCGACTATTGTGACCTGGAAACCTATGATCGCATTTGAGGATTGGCATGAACAGGGAGTGAAGAGCTTATTGAATGGACAGGTCGTTCCGGAAGGTCAAACGACTTTGGAAGATATCAATGATGCTATTGATAATCTCTTTAATCATCCCAATGTTGGTCCTTTTATCGGAAAATTATTGATACAGCGTCTGGTCAAATCTAATCCAAGTCCTGCGTATGTCAGCCGGGTAACTGCCAAGTTTAATGATAACGGGGAAGGCGTCCGGGGAGATTTGAAAGCGGTTATTCGGGCTGTGTTGACAGATGCAGAAGCATTGGATTGTTCGTGGCAGGAAGATCCGCATTCCGGAAAATTAAAAGAACCATTACTCCGATATACACAAGCCTTACGGGCTTTTAATGTTTATAATCAATCCGGGCGATTATGGAATTGGGGATACGGTTTTGACGAAGCCGTCAGTCAGGGGATTTTGGCTTCACCAAGTGTATTCAATTTTTACTTGCCTCAATATCAACCTACTGGCCCGATAGCAGATGCTGATTTATTTGCGCCGGAATTTCAAATTCATACTTCGGCAACTTCAATCAATTACATCAACCTGGCTTATGACTGGTTTATAAACGATTATTATGGTGAAATAGCTACTCATGCGGGGACTTCGGTTCATAATGCTCCAAGCTACGACTTCAACGATTTAGACCCCCTTGATTATCTCTACCTGGACCTGGATGAAGAGTATAACATGGCCTGGGATGCTGCTGCTTTGGTAGAGAGAATGAACTTGATATTAACAGGTGGTTTGTTTTCAGAAGACAGCAAAACTTCAATTATTAATGCAGTGGAGCAATTATCTGATCCTGTAGAAAGGGTAAAAGCAGCTTTGTTTTTGTCCTTCATTTCTCCCGAATACAGTATTCAAAAATAGGTTTAAACTTTTTAGAAAATGAATAAAAAACATCATCATAAAAAAGGTATGAGTCGTCGGAATTTTTTAGGTACGGCTTCCTGTGCGGCAGTTGGTTCTGCAACCTTCTTGACTTCTATTTTGAACCTGGGTCTTGCTAATTCTTTAGCGGGGATGGCTCGACCCCTTATTTCGGCCAATGGGGATTACAAAGCTTTAATCTGTATCTTATTGTCAGGGGGGAATGATAGTTTCAATATGCTTGTACCGAGGAACGGTAGTCACTATACTGAGTATGCAAATACCCGCTCTAATCTGGCTTTACCACAAGGAGATTTGTTGCCAATTAATTTCACCGATAATAATGGGAAGCAGTTTGGTTTACATCCTTCAATGCCCGAGATACAGACCCTTTTTAATACTAACAAACTTGCATTCATTAGCAATGTGGGAACTTTGGTAGAACCGATTACCAAGACGCAATATTTAAACGGAAGTGTTCCGGTTCCGGTGGGTTTGTTGTCTCATGCCGATCAGATCCAACAGTGGCAGACCTCCATTCCCCAAACCCGTTCTTCTAAGGGGTGGGGTGGCAGAATGGCGGATATACTGCAGGCAGGGAATGCTAATCAAAATATCTCGATGAATATCTCTCTGTCCGGAACAAATATTTTTCAGGTAGGGAACAGTTCAACTGAATATGCTATCCGGGCATCCGCAGGAGGCAGTGTCGGGATTAATGTTTTAGAGGGCACATCTGCATTAGACATAGCTTTAAAAGGAGGCGCTGAAAGTTTATTGGCACAACAGTACCAGGATATTTTCAAATCTACATTTACTAATAAGATTAATGATTCTCAATCCAATCATGAAGAATTCAGTGTTGCTATTAGCCAGGCACCTGTTTTAACGACGAGTTTTTCGGATAATCCCGTTTCTGCAAACATGGAACTGATTGCCAAAACGATAGCTGTCCGAGATACTTTGAATGTTAGTCGACAAACCTTTTTTATCAATTTTGGAGGCTGGGATCACCATGATGAAGTTTTGAATAATCAGGTTGCTATGTTGAGTGTTTTGAGTAAAGCATTATCCGAATTCCAATCAGCGATGGAGGAATTAGGTGTTGCTGATTGCGTGACTACTTTCACCGCATCCGATTTTGGCAGAACACTGACTTCTAATGGCAATGGAAGTGACCATGCCTGGGGAGGAAATGTAATGGTCATGGGAGATAGTGTAAATGGCGGACAGATTTATGGAGAATATCCTTCTCTTGCTCTTGATGGAAATGATGATATAGGAGGTGCAATCCTTTTACCTTCTATTTCTACAGACGAGTATTTTGCGGAATTGTCCAAATGGTTTGGAGTAGAGAATGCTGATTTGATGTATGTATTGCCAAACGTAAGTAATTTTTATGATCCCAATAGTACCTCCCTTCCAATTGGATTTATGAATATCTAAATTAAGAAGCATGAAAAATATTTTATTTTGTTTTTTTCTTGTCATCGGTTTTGGTATAAAAGCTCAGGACTGTAATTTGACGAATCATTCCGTAAACATTAATGATAGTTGGGAGTCTTGTGAAACAGCAAGCAATCCAAATCCCCTCAGAAATAATTCTCATTGGGTGAAGTATGACTTAGGATATGTGTATAGTCTTGGTGCAAGCCATTTTTGGAACTATAATGTCGTAGGAGAAACAGATAAAGGAATGAAAAATATTAGTATTGATGTATCCTTAAATGGTAGTGACTGGACAGAAGTAGCCTCTTTTCAACTTAGCGAGGCAAGCGGGACTACTGATTATGAAGGAGAGGAAGGGCCACATTTTAATGAATTAGATGCTCGATATATTCTCATTACTGCTATTGATACCTGGGGAAATAGCTGTGCAGGGCTGTCTGAAGTGAAATTTGATATTGAGGGAACGGTATCTGTAAGTGATATTGAGGGAGACAATTATTCTATTTCCTTGTTTCCAAACCCTGCCGTGCAAAGTATTAGTATTGAAAGCGATTTTGACCTCAGAGAAATAATAATAATAAATGCAACAGGACAAGAATTAAATCGGATGCGCTATAGGTCTTGGCTTGATATTTCTTACCTGCCGGCAGGCATTTATTTTTTAAAATCTGTCAGTCATTCTAATGAAATTCAAACTACAAAATTTATTAAACAAAAGTGATTTCAAGCTTCTTTGTTTCCACTGAGATATACTTGTATAAGAAAACAGGCAGTGATTATAATACATCAACCAGGCATTTGGCCAAATCGGAATAATTATTTTTTCTTTCTGATGCGGCTCAAAGTTTCTTGTGAAATTCCCAAAAAGGAAGCAATGTGACCAAGGTTTATCCGTTGGGTCACATCCGGAAAAGTGGAAAGCAAAAGCTCATATTTTTCTCTTGCGGTCATGAACATAAATCCTTTGTAGAAATAATCTAAAAAGACCAATTGTTCTTCAACCATAACACGTCCGAATTTTTGCATTTTAGGGTACTGCTTATAAAGCTCCTGAAGTTGTTCGTAGGACAAAGAAATGATAGTTGACTCTTCTGTCAGTTCTACATTTTCATACGAAGGTGTTTGAGTGTAAAAACTACTCCAGGAAGTGATGAACTGCCCTTCCGGATAAATCCATGAGGTTACATCTTTCCCATCGTGGTAATAAAAAGTCCGTGCAGAACCTTGGGTAATAAAAAAAAGCCGGTGCGCAACTTTATCTTCTTTGATTAAAACATAACCTTTATTAAACTCCTGGATCTGGCAAGCCTCGATGATTGCTTCTTTGCTTGCTGCATCTAATTGAACTTTTGTATTGATGTAATCAATTAAAAATTGTGTCTGGGCGATCATTTTTTTGAGTTTGAAATTATGCTTAAAGGTAAGTCCTGGTAACAGATAATTTATTCGTTTTATTATGTTTTTTGATTCTGAACTGAATTAAACTATTGGAAACAGACTTAAAGTAAATACCCGGTTTTCAGGTCAATGCTCCTTTCGGTTTCGTCCTTGCAAAATCGTTTGTGTACGCTGCTTTTTAAGGCATGTATTTTTCAAACAGGTCCCCCCCAAAGAGCGCTGATTATAGAAAAACAGTTTTTACTGTACTAAAATCTCATCAAGAAATATCCAGCAAGGTTCACCTGGTGCAGGATGCCAGTCGGGATTGACCAGACGACTTTTGACCTCGACTTTGATAAACCGGGCAGAATGTGTGTCAAAATTTGAGATGAAATTTTTCAAAACAGGGGGTTCAGGTTGAGTAGTAGCCGGGATGGACTTTTCTGCAACGGGGCGGTATTTTTTTCCATCCTTTGAAGTGGAAATTTTTATTTTTTTAGGAAAAAAGATATAAGCATTCGTTGCCTCCAGGGCACTCACCAATACATTTGAAACATCTTCCAATTGTCCCAGGTCGAGGGTTGCTACCATATGTTGTTTCTCATATCCGAGCCATTCCCCTGTGGTAAATTCTATAGTTCCTTTTTTTAAATTAATTAAAGAGGCGGCCCCTTCTGCTTTGTAATTGTCGTGAGGAGGTTTGTTTAGTTTAATGCTTTTAGGCTGGAAGCCCGCCTTTAATAGTGATTTTTGGGCGACAGGACTGGTTTCCCATCCTTCTTTTTGGGCAACGACTTGAATATTGGAGGTCTTAGTGAGTTTTAGAGGGGCTACGTATTTATTCGAAGTAGAATCCGGTAGCGTTCCGTCCAAAGTGTAAAACAGCTTAACATTTCTAAAATTAATTTTGAATTCAACTTCGACTGTGTCTGTAAAAATATCTTGTTCTGCGATAATGATCGGAGCTTTTAGCGAAACATCTCCAAAAATTGTTTTATCAGTTCCCGTATTCACTTGAAGCCGTGGACGTGTATTTTTTAATGCTTCGATAGCGTCTTGGCTCACTTTGGTTTGCCATAAATATATATTTTTAAGACTTGTGAATTGCGCTAATGGTTCAAGTGCATTGTCCTCTAAAGGCGTATCATACAAGTTCAGGTACTCCAGATATTTCATCTCTTTGAGGACTTCGATATTTTTACCTGTGATCTGAGTTTGTTGTAAAAATATTTTTTGCAAATGAGGAAAATCTGCTAAATAGGGGAGCAAGTCATCATGCATATTGCTTTTACTCAAATCCAGTTCAATCACTTGTTCCGCTACCCTGTTTAATTTTTTAAAAATGCTTCTATCCAAATTTTCTTTTCCCCGCAATGATATCCTTACAAAGGGTTTTTCTTCTGCAACTAATTCAATAGAAATACCTGCATTTTTTATTTTTTGAATATCATTATCACTTGGCGGTTCTATTTTCAAGGCAAAAACGCTTTGGGCCGTAGTCGTATATTTGGTAAGAATCGTTTCAATGTCATCGGTTTTTGGAGTTGTTCCAACGGTTTTTTCAAAAGTCGCATCTTCCTGAACCCACCATTCCAGCAGTGTGATTTCATCTTTAGTTAACTGGTTCTTCCCTTTGGGAGGCATATGTTTTTTTTCTTCCATTGGCATATACACTCTTTGAAGGAATAAACTATTTGCTACATCTCCTGCAACAAAAAAAGCTCCCGACTTTCCTCCTTTTTGAAGTCCTTCGATAGTACTCATCAATAGGTCGCCTTTTATTTTTGACTCGTTATGGCAACTCACACATTTCTTTTTTAAAATGGGTTGGATCAAGTCATGAAAAACCAATGCGCTGTCCATATTGCTGATAAGGACCTCTTCACTTTTTCCATCTCCTGTAAATGGTTCCGTTAAAAAATCACTTCCATGCGTCAATGTTCCCCCAAGATGTCCTGTAATTCCTAGTAACAATATTAAGCCACCAAAAAGGGGGAAATACAAATTTTTACCAATCTTCGAATTTCTTTTTTTATATAAAAAATAAACAATGAAAGCAGTTATTGTCGTAGCAAAACCGAGCCATTGATGTTGATTCAAAGTCGTTTCTTCATAACCACCTTCCAGTGAAAGTGCATATCCTGAACCTGCAGCAATGATTGCACTCCACATTCCGGCCCCAAGTACAAATCCTACGGACAATCTCAAGTCTTTATATTTTCCTTTCCGACTTAAGCACTCCATTGCAAAGCCAAGTGCTAGAATACCGATGGGCAAATGCAATACTAAAGGATGCAAGCGACCTAAAAACTGTGTGATTTCCATTGCTTGATTTCTATTTTTTGAAACTTATCACTTTTATTTTCCTCAACGAAATTTTATTCAACTATTATTTCATCTATAAATAACCAGGGTGGACTACCTTTTCCGGGATGCCACTTTGGAATCTCGGGAAAACTTTTCAACAATACTTTTATAAATTTGAAATTAGCATTTGGGAACTCAGCCGTAAGGAATCTCAATGAAGTTGATGTTCCTTCGGGTGTAGGCGCTGATTCTAGCGTATTTAATATTTCGTAAGTTCCGCCATCTTTTGACCCAAGGACCATCATTGTTTTTGGCATAAAAATCCAAGCGTTTGGGTCAGATAGAAGACTGGCAGTAACTTTACTTACACTTTCTTCTTTTTCAAATTCGATTATGGTTTCCAAATCCCCTCCCTCGAATCCCATCCAAAATGGAGTGCGGAAATTGTCTGTTCCTTTTTTTCTATCAATAAGACCATTCACACCATTTCCCGGATAGTTTTTATGAGGATTACGGGTGACTGAAATATTTTTGACTTTCAACTTCTTTCCCAATTTCACAAACTCTTTGGTTGTAATTTCGCTAGGTTTACATTCAGGGTGAAAAGCTTTTGCTTTAACTATCGCCGAATTAAATAGAACTACTTTTTCATGATACAATGGGGAATTTTCTGTAGGTTCACTTCCATCGAGCGTATAGTGGATTTTTGACTTTTCTAAACGGAGTAAAAATTGTATTTCATTTTTTTTAGAGAAAAAAATGTCCTCTGCTTTGATAATAGGTGCTGCTAATCGAAATTGCTGCGCTTGTGCAAATGTTGAAAAAGAAGAGTCTTGTACATCCCTGGTTGATGTACAAGAATGTATAACAATAAATATGAACAGGTAAAAAAAGCTCCTCACATCATTCTTTTTTATCAATAAAAATTCAAACACGTACTAACTTTATGGGGTATGTTTTCCCACTATTCCATTGTGCGATATAGAGATTTTCGTCATCATCAACACAAACATCATGTGGATGCTGAAAAATTTTTATAGTTTGGTGCATGGGTTCTAGCTTGCCATTTTTATAAATTGGAGTACTACCGCCGGGCGCAGAAACCAATTGATTTTTTTCATTCAAAATCGAAACAAACCCTGTATTGGCACTTCCGGAACCCGACCAAATTGTAGCCAAATAAACATGCTTTCCATGAATCACCGGACGACAAATAAATGCACCGGGCAATGGAATAACCTCCAATAGTTTTCTATCTAAAGAAAACCGTTTAAGTTCATTTCTTTGTCTGGCAGTTATGAGCAGGCATGGATTTTTGGCATCCCGGTTATCGTAACAAATCCCGTGAGCATTGTCAAAATATTCATCACCATCTCCTCTCCCTCCAAAGACATTTTTCAGATTTCCCTGAGCATTATAATGTAGAATATATTGGAGTCCATAGCCATCAGCAATATAAATATCTCCATTGGGCGCGATGGCTGTCTCGGTCGGAACAAATTGTTCAGGCTTTTCGTATTTGCCGGATGCTTTAGGATAGGGGATTTGCAATACTGTTTTTCCGTCAATGGTGGTTTTGATAACTTCATGTCGATTATTATCAGCGATGTAGAGAAAATCATTACCTTCTTCGACGTTTAAAGTTAATCCATGCGCTCCGGGGAATTCGGTACCCCATACCTCGATTAAATTGCCAGATTTGTCATAAATAATGACATTATTTTTGGTGTGGTTGGTTAGCAGTATGATTCTTCCTCTGGAGTCCTGAACCATTTCATGACAGTCATTGACAGGATAAAAGTTTGCGTTCAATGCACCCCAGTTCAAATCAATTTTATAACGATGGTCATTGTGGCCAATGATCAGGGCTTGATTTTTTTTTACTGGTAAAAAATGCAAAAGAACTATTACTGACCGCAGAAATCCCCGCCAATGTCCAAATAGAATCTTTTAGAAATTTTCTTCTAACCATATTTGGTCAAATACTTTTTGTCCTTAGGTAATAATATCTTTGACTACATGCCCGTGTACATCTGTCAGTCTAAATCTCCGGCCCTGGTATTTGTAAGTCAACTGCTCGTGGTCAATCCCTAATTGATGAAGCACCGTAGCCTGGAAATCGTGTACATGTACCGGGTCTTTAATAATATTATAGCCAAAATCATCTGTCTCACCGTAAACCATTCCAGGTTTTACGCCCCCCCCGGCCATAAAGATAGTAAAGCATCTTGGATGATGGTCACGTCCGTAATTATCATTAGTAAGCACACCTTGCGAATAATTGGTTCTACCAAATTCACCACCCCAAATGACCAAGGTATCATCCAGCATTCCTCTTTGTTTTAAATCCAGAATGAGTGCGGCAGTTGCCTGGTCCACATCTTTTGCTTGCCCTTTTATTTGAGATGGAAGGTTGTCATGTTGATCCCATCCCATATGGTAGAGTTGAATGAACCGGACATCTTTTTCTGCCAGTCGCCGGGCTAAAAGACAGTTGGCTGCAAATGTGCCGGGTTGCATAGATTCAGAACCATACATTTGATAAATGTAATCGGGTTCTTTCGAAACATCTACGACATCAGGAACGGAGGTTTGCATGCGGTAAGCCATTTCATACTGGGCAATGCGACTACTAATTTCAGGGTCGCCAAATTCTTCCAACTGTTTGGCGTTGAGTTCAGCTAAATTGTCTAACATCTTTCTTCTACTCATTCGGTCGATACCATTGGGGTCTTTTAAATATAAAACAGGGTCTTTACCCGAACGGAATTGAACACCCTGATGAAGGGAATGTAAAAATCCGTTCCCCCATAATCGAGAATAGAGGGGTTGACCAAACTTCCGCCCCGTTCCTCTGGAAAGCAAAACGGTGAATGTGGGCAAATTTTCGTTCATACTTCCCATTCCATAACTTAACCAGGAGCCCATACAAGGTCTGCCTGTTTGTTGCGACCCTGTTTGGAAAAAAGTGATGGCAGGGTCATGATTGATAGCTTCGGTGTGTAATGATTTTATGATGCAAAGTTCATCTACAATTTTGGAAGTATAAGGCATCAGTTCGCTCATCCATGTTCCATTTTGGCCATGCTGTGCAAATTTAAAAAGTGAGCCAGCTAGTGGAAATGAGTCCTGCCCTGAAGTCATTCCCGTTAATCGTTGACCATTGCGGATAGAGTCAGGTAACTCCTCTCCATTCATTTTATTCAATAGCGGCTTATAATCAAAAAGGTCTAATTGAGAAGGGCCTCCGCTCTGAAAAAGGTAAATGACCCGTTTTGCTTTAGGGGCAAAATGAGGAACATCAAGAATACCTTGAAGATTGTTTTTTTGAGTCAAAACGCCACTTTCTGAGCTATCAAATAATCGACATCCTCCCAGTAAACCCGACAAAGCAGCCACGCCTATACCAATGCTTGACTTGGACAAGAATGCCCGCCGATTCATTTGCAATGCTCTTTCTTTGATTACTTTTGACATGATTGATATTTTTAAAACAGAGACAAAAAATCAACCTCTTGTAATGGTCTCGTCTAAATTAAAAATCGTATTAGCAATAATGGTGTAAGCTGCCATTTCAGAAATAGGAGCTAATTCTTTTTGAGGATATTCTCCTATTTGCAATAATGCTTCTGCATCTTTCGGATTCTCCTTGAATCTATTTTTTTCTTCTTCAAAATAAATTACCAAGCTTTTCAACTCATCTTCTTTTATCTCTCTGGAAGTCAGCAGCCTGAACATCATAGCAATTCGATCATTGAGGGCTTGATATGTTTCCAGGCTTCGATAGGCTAATACTCTTGAAGCTTCTATCACTTGTGGGTCATTAAGCATCACCAAGGCTTGAAGAGGAGTACTGGTGCTTTGTCTTTTAACAGTGCAAATATCTCTCGAGGCAGCATCAAAAGTCATCATGCTCGGAGGCGGTACTGTTCTTTTCCAAAAAGTATAAATGCTTCTACGATAAATTTTTGAGCCTTTGTCCTGAACATATTTTGCTAAACTTCCACCGCCTCCTCCAATAGTCTCTGCCCAAAGCCCCTCAGGTTGATAAGGTTTTACACTTGGTCCTCCAATGGTTTTGTCCAGCAAACTACTCGTAGCCAACACATGGTCCCTAATCATTTCTGCAGAGAGTCGAAGGCGTGGAGCATGAGCTAATAAATTATTCTCCGGATCGATTTCCTGCAAATGTTTTGTAGTTTTAGAAACTTGCTGATAGGTGGCCGACATAACAATTGTTTTCAGGATTGCTTTTTGATCCCAACCGTTTTCCATGAATTGAGTCGCAAGCCAGTCTAATAGTTCAGGATGTGTTGGCAGAGAGCCTTGGTTTCCAAAATCATCAGGTGTTGCCACAATCCCTTTTCCAAAACATTGTTGCCAAAGACGATTAACGGTTACTCTTGCTGTCAATGGATTATTTTTTGAAAACAACCATTTGGAAAGTCCTAAGCGATCTTTGGAAAAACTTTGGTCAAAACCCAAAATACTTTGCGGCATATCCGGATCAACAGGAGTAGTTGGTTTGTCATAGGCCCCTCGATTCAATATATAGGCTTGACGTTTTTTGGGCATTTCTTCCATAACCATCAAAGGAATGGTGTCCAGCTTATCTAAATTTTTGATAAAATGTAATTGCTCTTCGATTTCCTTTTTAGTCAAGGTAATGTATGGCTTCGGGATAGCGCCATAAGGTTCGATGAGTCCTTCTTCGGGTATGTTGTTGAAAAAACTAAAAAGGCTGAAATAGTCTTTTTGAGAAAGTGCATCGTACTTGTGATCATGACATTTGGCACATTCAAAGGTTAATCCTAAAAAAGCAGTTCCAAAAGTCTGTGTTCTATCAGATACATATTCCACTCGATACTCTTCCGGGATGACCCCGCCCTCTTGGGTGATTTTGTGATTGCGGTTAAATGCGGTTGCAATAATTTGTTCACGAGTTGGATTGGGAAGTAAATCACCTGCAAGTTGCCAGGTGACAAATTCATCATAAGGCATATTTTTTTTGAATGCATGAATCACCCAATCTCTCCAGGGAAACATGATTCGTTCCAGGTCATCTTGATAACCATGAGAATCCGCATACCTTGCCAAATCCAGCCATTGGGAGGTCATTGCTTCAGCATAGGCATCCGAGTCCAACAATCTGTCTACAACTTTTTCAAAAGCGTTTGAGCTATTGTCATTTAAAAAATCATCGATCTCCTGTAAGGTTGGTGGAAGTCCTGTCAAATCAAAAGAAACACGTCGAATTAAGTTTTCTTTTTTGGCTTGACCTAAAGACTGCAATCCATGGGTTTCCAATTTTTTTAAAACAAAATTATCAACAGGATTATGGACCAGGCCATTTTTAATTTCAGGGATTTCAGGATTCCCTATAGGCAAAAAGGACCAATGTTTTTTCCATTCCGCACCTTGTTCAATCCACTTTTTTAATAATTCTTTTTCAAAATCCGATAAGGTCAAATTAGACTCTGGAGTCGGCATAATATCATCGGGATCATTTGAAAAAATCCGTTGAAGAAGAGTGCTATTTTCAACATCACCAGCAATAATAGCATGATGATCTTTGTGTTCTCCCAGGGCTATGAATGCACCTTCCTCTGTATCTAGTCTTAAGCCTGCTTCACGAGAGTTGGCATCAGGACCATGGCAGGCAAAGCAACGGTCAGAGAGAATAGGTTTGATATGAAAATTGAAATCTATACGATCAGGAAGCGTTTCACTGGCGACTGTATGAGCCGTTTGTTTCGTTGAGTCGAAACAAGACGGCAAAACCAACAATAATATGATTATCAATCCGGAAATAATGATGAGTGGTTTTTTCAGCCTTGTCGTTAGCAACTTCATGATTTTAAAAGGAGATTAGGTTTAGTTTATGCTCATAAAATGAGTATAAATCTAAAAATTTAAACCAATCGGCCTGGTTATAGTTTAATCAATCGCAGTGTAATTAATATAAGGTTATTGAATCTTCCATTGTTGCTCTAAATTACATTGCCACAAAAAATATTTTAGTGCAATAATGTGATTTTCCTACTTTTAAAAAAAAAGAAAGACTTTTCCTTACTAACCGACTTACGTTATTTTACTTGTCGAAATTCTGATTCAAAAACTCCCCATATCCACGCTTTAGGTTTCTTCCTTTGAACGAATGACTACATCTCAAGCTGTAAACCAATAATTTGTAACTATTCTTTATTGGCTAGTTGACCGCAAGCTGCATCGATATCTTTCCCCCTGCTTCTGCGGACAGTTACCATAATATGATGATCTCTCAGATATTTGGCAAAATCATCAATTCGGTGTTCCGTTGATTTCAAAAATGGCGCACCATCAATAGGATTGTATTCGATAATATTTACCCTTACCGGAAAACGTTTGCAGAGCTTGACCAGATTTTTTGCATCCTCAATACTGTCGTTGAAATCCTGAAAAGCAATGTATTCGTAGCTAATTCGATTTCTGGTTTTTTGATAAAAATATTCCAGGGCATCCATTAATATAGCCAGGTTATTTTGCTCATTGATCGGCATAATCTCATCGCGCTTTTTATCATCCGCTGCATGTAGCGACAAGGCCAGATTAAACTTCACCTCTTCATCCGCTAGTTTTTGGATCATTTTAGCGATACCGGCAGTACTAAGGGTAATTCGTTTTGGGGACATATTTAATCCATCGGGAGCAGTAATGCGTTCGATGCTTTCCATTACATTCCTATATGCCAATAATGGCTCGCCCATTCCCATGTAGACAATATTGGTCAATGGGTGACCAAAGGTGTCGAGGGACTGCTGATTCACTAATACGACCTGGTCAACAATCTCGGCAGCATCCAGATTGCGTAGTCTTTTCATTCGGCCGGTTGCGCAAAACTTACAGGTCAGACTACATCCTACCTGAGAAGAGACACAAACAGTATAACGATTATCTATGGGAACCGGAATCAGTACGGATTCTATGAGATGCTGATCATGGAGACGGAAACGAGATTTGATGGTACCATCCAGACTCCGTTGTACTTTATCTACCTGAATTGCATTAATCACATATAGAGCGGCTAGCTTTTCGCGAAGTTTTTTGGAAAGGTTAGTCATTTGCTCAAAGGAAGTCGCTCCTTTTTGCCATAGCCACTCATATACCTGTTTAGCACGAAAACGCTGCTCCCCCATCTGGAGAAACAGCGTTTCGAGTTCTTTTGTAGAAAACTTTCTAATGTCTTTTTTTATCTCACTTGAATTCATATTGCAAAGATACGCTAAAAAACACTTGCAATATCAAAGAGATAAGTTTAAGCTCTTAGCTTATTTAGAGTTTTTGATATTTTGAATGTCAAGTCTGATTTCCTGAGCAAGCGCTTTCAAGCTTTGCATTGCTCCTCTTACTCTTGTACCAGCTGCATTATTGCCATTTTCGTAAAACTTAGCGAAATCGTCTTTTGTAGCTTCTAACAGATCCAATAATTTTTGATACTGATCCATGTTGATAATTTTAATTGTTAACAAAATAATAAGCACGGAAAATCATGCTCTCAGGCCGCAAATATAGCAAGTATCTTTAAAAACCAACTATTTTAAGGCTAAAATTGACTAACATTTAGGCTAAACATTAGTGTCGGAATCGCTATTAGTAATATATTTACGTATTTCAACGGTATTTAGTTGTATTAAAGCCCATAGATATCCCAAAGCGATGACTATCCCTTTTTCCAGGGATGAAAAAGGCATTAATCGGTATATTGAGGCGGCCGGATTTAAAGGTTTTGCCAAAGGCAAACACAAACCCGCTTTTTAATTTGTATCCCCCACGGCTATCCAAACGTTCAGTCTCTTCAAATGGGAAGGTCTCCCCTTCTACTTCGGGTTTCCATTCAGATCTCAAGTGCCAGGCTCCATTTTCATCAAAGTAGCCTTCGGCCGTTTTTGATAGTGTAATATTGGGTCCAAAGGCAAATTCAAAACCATATCGGTTATGTCTTAGTCCATTGAGAATATTGATACTTGGTATAAAAAAGCCCTGATCGAGGCCGGTAACTGTCGGAATAAACTCAAATAATGCCTGAAAATTCCCTTCATTCAGATACTTGACCTCAAATTGATACCCAAATTGAAACATCAAAGGCATGGCATCAAAACCACCAAGGGACTTTTTATTTTTATAAACTTCAGCGGTCTCTCCGCCAAAAATTACTAATCCCATTCGCGGGCCGGAAAGGTTGAGTTGATCTGCTTCAGGATTATTTATGGCATTATCATAATCAAATTTCTTAGTCAGTTTTGCTTCCAAATTAGCATCCACCGGAACATCCAGCAGTTTTTGCAAAGTCATCCCAATCATCATTTGCACCTGATGCCTCAAATTCAGAAACTCCATTACCTGGGTTTTCTCCACATTTTCGGTCCCCACATCAATTAATCTAAAGGTTATAATGACTGATTCTCCGTAGAGTTCTGCACTGCCGGCAAGAATTTTATCTGTTTTTAAAACTTTTCCAATATCAATCAGGCATAGTTTTCCGTAGCAGTTTTCAGTATTCAAGCCATTTTTCTCAACCAGATATTCCACATCGTATTTATCCATCACTTCAAACTTGCCCAGTTTATCCAGCTCTATCCGGGTAATATTCCCCATTTGGACAGGGTCAAGCGTGAAACCCTTGGAATCAATATTGAGAACAGCAATGGAGTTGACTGGCATGATTTCCTGCGCATTTAAGCACCAGGCATAGCATAGCCCTAGCAAAATTATTAATTTTGTTTTCATACTTTAATATTTATAGTTGTTAATAATCGAGGTTGTCTCCCTAGTCCTCTTCAGAGGACCTTACAAGAAAAACCTGTAATCCTATATTTAGATTGACCGTGGGGTCAATGAAATCATCCGTTGCATTGAAGTAATTAAGGAATAGATCCAGTCACCAATGCTAAAATATCCCAAACCCAAGCTCCCACCATTGATATTTCCATTCCCTCCGATAAGCAAATCTCCTTTGTTCATAAATCGTCCCTGAGCTTTGCAAACACTCAAAAGCAAGAAAAGGAATAGTACAGATTTTAAATAATTCATATTTTTTGTTTTATTTCGATTTCAAATATCCCCAAATTTGGAGATAGAACAGAAGGGAAAATTAATATTAAAACATTTTTATTTATTAAATATTAATAATTCTACCCAAGGTTTACAAGATTCATCTTATATAGAAATTAATCACAGACAAGGGGATTAGGATTCTCAAAGGCAACAGATACGCGCTAAAAGCGTTTTCTTTAGCAAGCAAACACACATCTATGGATATCTACGCTAGAAAATCAAGATGGAAAATATATCTCGCACTCGCCGGGATCATCATCATCATCATTTCTATGACTTATACCAAATATCTGGCGGATAATCTTACAGAAGAAGAGCAATATAAAGCCCAGCATTGGGCCAATGCGCAAACGATGCTTAATGAAATGGACGAAGAGGAGTCAGAAAACTGTGATTTTACGCTGCATCTGGATATTATTAAATCCAATAAAACCATCCCCCTGATTTTAGTAAGTGATACCGAAGCAGACTATTCCGGGGTTAATTTCGGGGAGGATCAGGATACCAATGCTGTTTTTTTGAGAAATGAAGTCGAGAAATTAAAAGCAGCGGGCGCAGAGCCAATCGAAACCTATGGAGGTTCTTTGTATTATAAAGAGTCTACTACGCTTCGACTTCTGAGATACCTTCCTTTGGTTCAGTTTATCCTGATAGCCGCATTTATTACTTTTGGATACATCGGATTTAGTGCTTCCCGGCGCGCGGAACAAAATCGAGTCTGGGCCGGAATGGCTAAAGAAACAGCCCATCAGCTCGGCACACCAATCTCTGCAATCCTTGGATGGCTCGAACATCTGAAAGCTATCCGACCGGATGATGAAGAAATCCACGATGTTGTCCACGAACTTAATAATGATGTTCGCCGGCTCGATCTGGTAGCAGATCGCTTCTCCAAGATCGGTTCAGAGCCCAAACTTGAAAAAGTCAACATATACGAAGAACTGGATTCATGCAGGATTTATATGCAAAGACGGGCTCCGAGAAAAGTTGCTTTCGATTTTCCGGATAAGGAAACCGGCCCTTTATACGTAAAGATCAATTCTCATCTTTTCGACTGGGTTATTGAAAATCTTCTACGCAATGCGCTCGATTCCATGGGAGGAAAAGGGATGATTTCGGCTCAGGTGAGTCTTGAAAAAAATAACATTGTAATTGATATCAGCGATACCGGAAAAGGGATCCCTTCTTCGAAATTTAAAACCATATTTCAGCCCGGATTTACTACAAAACAACGAGGCTGGGGCCTGGGTCTTTCACTGGCAAAACGCATTATTGAAAACTATCATTCTGGCAAGATTTTTGTGAAAAAGTCAGTAATAAATGAAGGAACTACATTCACTATAAAACTCCCGCAGGAATTGTAACGTGAAGGCCGAAGCAACTGAAATAAAATATTTTTTGAATAGATTTCTTAGCCCGTTATTACTGTTATCCTTTCAGCTAACGGCGATACCCTATACTTCGGGAAATAACTTTTCTCCCGAAAATGAATTCAACAATCCATTTTCTGAATATTCCATCCAAATTTTTGACGGTGAAAATAATGAAAAGCTCATTGGAGCTACCGTGATCAATATTACTCAAAACCCTACCGGGGCTAATGGGGCTATAACCGATATTGATGGTAAAGCCGTTTTGAAAAATCCTGCACACCGGGATATGATCCGAATTTCCTATCTGGGATATTCGACTTTGGATATTCCTTTTTATTCTATCCGGGAGAAAAAGGGGATCATCAAATTATACAAGGATATAGATGTTTTACCAACAATAGAAGTAACCGGCCGAAAGGATCAGGCTACTGTTGAAATCCCCTATGAAATACAAAGAATTAGTGCCAAAGAAATACAGTACCTTAATGCTCAGACATCTGCAGATATTCTGCTCGAAGCTGGTGCTTATGTCCAAAAATCCCAAATGGGGGGTGGAAGTCCAATTCTTCGCGGTTTCGAAGCCAATCGTGTGCTTTTGGTAGTCGACGGGGTACGTATGAATAATGCGATCTATCGCAATGGCCACCTGCAAAATAGTATCACTATTGATAATTCGATTCTTGAACAGGCAGAGGTAATTTACGGTCCGGGAGCTTTGATGTACGGCAGTGATGCCCTGGGAGGGGTTGTCCATTACAAAACCAGAGACCCTAAATTGCATCTTTCTCCGGATGGCTATTTTCGTTTTACAACGAATGCCTTCACTCGTTTTTCTTCAGCGAATAATGAAAAAACCGTTCATGTCGACCTGGATTATGGCACTCAAAAGTGGGGATCGCTTACCAGTGTTACCTATTCCGATTTCGGCGATCTCAAAGCCGGATCAAACCGACCGGAAGGATATGAAGATTATGGAAGGCGACAATACTATGCCTATCGTACCGAGGGAGTTGATCAAATTATAGAGAGTGGTGACCCCGATATACAAAGAGGTACCGGCTACAGTCAAATCGATGTATTACAAAAAGTAAAATTTCAGCCTAGCAAACACGTATATTTCATTTTAAACACTCAATATTCAATATCCAGCGATGTCCCCAGATATGATGTTTTGCAGGATACTTTAGCTTCGGCAAACAAATTGAAGTGGGCAGAGTGGTACTATGGTCCTCAACAAAGGATGCTGGCATCCTTAAAAACCAAGATCGAAAAACCTTCTGGTATTTTTGATAAAGCAACACTTATTGCTTCCTTTCAAAGGATTGATGAAGATCGTTTAAGAAGAAGATTTAATAAAACCCACCGGACATTTAATCTGGAAGGTGTTCAGGTTTTTACTCTTACGGGAGATTTCGACAAATTCCTGGATAAAAACCGTCAACATACGTTCTCCTATGGTTTCGAAGGCACTCATAATAATGTGACCTCTCAGGCCGGTCGTCTGAATATAAAAACAGGAGAAGCGATTTATGACGAGTTGTCCCGTTATCCAAGCGGGGGCGGGACCATGACTACTTATGCCGGTTACTTAACGTATAACTGGCAAAATAAAAACAAGACCTTCAATTTCAATTTTGGTGGTAGATATACCTTTAATCAGCTCGATTTTAGTTATGCCCGGTCTGATGAGGAAATCATAGATTTTCCAGAAGCGTATTTTGAAGGAATATCTATTAGTAATAATGCCAGTAACTGGGGAATCGGTTTTACCTATAATTCAAAAGACAATTGGTTGTTTAAAGCCGTTACTTCTACTGCTTTTCGCGCGCCCAATCTCGATGACCTTGCCAAGGTAAGACCAAAAAATGGAAAAGCGACTGTACCCAACCCCGATTTAAAGCCCGAGTACTCGCTCAACTATGAAGCTACTATTGGCAAGCAAATCGGCAAGCTTGACAAAAATAAAAAGGGAGCTTATTTGAGGTTGAGTGCAACCGGTTTTTACACCGAACTCACCGATATCATTGTAAGGCAAAAGGGGGCATTGCCCGATGGAAGTACGTCTATTATCGTCGACGATGATGTACACGAAGTACAGCAGAATGTCAATGAAGGAGAAGCTTTTATACAGGGTTTTTCCGGTAATATGGAACTTAACTGGAACGATAATATCATTTTGCGCTCCGGAATAAATTATACCCAGGGCAGAAGGGTTTTCAAGGATGCGGAGCTAGGTCTGGATACACTGCTCCCCCTGGATCATATCCCGCCTATGTATGGAAGAGTAAGTTTGATTTTTCAGACCAAAAAACTTCGTCTGGAAGGCTTGGCTCGTTTTAACGGGGCAAAGCCAGCTTCGGAGTTTGCGATTAATAATGTAGAATATGTTCCCGAATGTAGATGCTTCCTTTTTGACCGCGAAGGTCAAGCGGATAATATAGAATATGGTTTGATTAACAAAGATGCCGGGCCTTATGAATCTATCTATGAGGGGCTACCCTCCTGGATCACCTATAATGTTTACCTTACCTACCAATTTAGTAAAAGCTTCAGCATCAATACCGGGCTGGAAAATATCGGAGATATTCACTATCGCAATTTTGGTTCGGGGATTAGTGCCCCCGGCAGAAACTTTAGTATTACATTGCGCGGAAAATTTTAGCACGGAATAATTTCCACTAATTGAAATCAACAAAAGGGTTAATAAATCTTTAGCGCCTTATTTTCATCAACCCACTGACTCCACTTTTTATTATAGGTATGAACCTTGAAAACCGGATGGTTCTGATTATCTACCACAGTATAGCCCTGATTGACCCATTCGAAGATACTCCCGAATAAATTATACACATTATTATAGCCCATTTTACGAAGCTTTTCACCAATCTTCTCACTCCGGTATCCTACAGAACAATAAAGAACTATTTTAGCATCCTTTGGAATGTCTTTGACCTTTTTCTTATTAAACTTCTTGTAACCAACAAACCTGGCATCCTGAATGTGACTGACATCATACTCCTTTTTCTCTCGTGCATCCAGTATAATATACTCCTGTTGATTGGCATGTAATTCCTGTACACCAATTACCGGAACGGAAAAGTCAATCAATTGAGTCAACATTTCATCAAATTTCTGATTTTCCAGATGTGGCCGCTTGTCTGGTACTTGAGTACAGGCAATATTGCTGAGAATAAGAAAAGAAAAGAATATGGAGAATAATTTCATAATATATAGTTTTGGACGCAGAGGGCTCAAAGAAAACACAGAGTTCCGCAGAGATTTAACGTACTAATCAATATTAAAGTTTATAACAGAAAAACTCAGCATATGAAAACCAATACTTAGACTTCCAGCGGACCTTCACCAGCTTTATCCGCAATAATTTCACCATTTTCACAAAGGTGTTTAAGTTCATTATCAATAAAAGCTTTCACTTCTGTTGTGACCGAATCGGGATAAAGCAAATGCAAATTGGGCCCGGCATCGAGGCTAAAATAAAGCGGAGTTTTGCTTTCTTTACGAAAGCGCCGGATTTTTTCAATCATTGCCAAAGAATTGGGGCGCATTAAAATATAAGATGGATTGGAAGTCATCATTAAAGCATGTAGCGTTAAAGCTTCGTTTTCGGAAATTTTTCCAAAGGCATCAAAGTCACCATCTTTTAAAATATCCAGTAAGCTAATCAAACGTTGACGCGCTTGTAGATAGCGATTTTCTGCATACAAATTATCTTCCATCAATTGATGTCCGGCACTACTTGAAACGCTTTTCTCGCCGCGGCTGGCAATCAAAATATCATCATGGCAGGAATGGAAAACCTCGTGAACCTGATCTGCATATGGGATGGCGTATAAATTGGAAGCTTCTTCAATAGCTCCAACTGTGCCCCAAACAGCCATTGTAGGGTAGATCGAACGGCAGGCAGAACCCGAACCAAGGCGAGCAACAAAAGAGGCCTTTTGGCGAAAAGCCTGATCGTCGTCGAGCGTTCCAAAAAGCTGATGCTCCAGGGAGCAAAGACAAAGCGCCAGGGCACTCATGCTCGAAGCGGATGAAGCGATCCCTGACGAATGCGGAAAGGAGTTATACGAATGAACAGTCAGGTCCAGTTGACGTAAGAAAGGAAAAATATTTGTAATGCTTTCCAGGAACTTCACTAATTTAGTTTTAAAAGCTTCATTCGGTTTATTTTCAAAATAGAAATCCAGCGAAATGCCATCATGTACACCGGTTTTGGGTCGGTATTCCAGCGTCGTCTCCGTAAAAGCAGCATCGAGGGTCATGCTAATCGAGGGATTTTGCGGCAATTGCCTTCCGTATTTTCCCCAATATTTAATGATAGCAAGATTCGAAGGACTTTTCCAAGCAATTTTCCCTGCTTTGGTCGCGGCAGTATCTATAATAAGTTTCGGATTGACGTAATCAAGCATATGATCGGATTTGCGGCAAAGTTAAAAATTGACCGGGAGAAAGCCATGATATCCCGAGAACTTACTTTTAAATTAGTAGATTTGGAAAAGAGTAAAAATATATCCAGAGAAAATGAAGCGATTAATGAAAGCTTATGGAAAAGCGTCCTAAAATATTGATAACGCCATTAAATTGGGGATTGGGGCATGCCACACGTTGCATCCCGATTATTAATATTTTACTGGAAAAAAAAATACAGGTTCTCCTGGCTTCGGATGGCCGTGCTTTAGCACTTTTGAAAAAGGAATTTCCGCAATTAGCTGCTTTTACTTTGCCCGCTTATAATGTACGTTATGACCGAGGAAGCATGGTTTGGAACATTGCCAGACAATTACCCAAAATTTCCCAGGCTATTTTAAAAGAAAAAAAAGCCATTCGAAAAATTGTCGAAGCGAATCAGATTGATATTATTATTTCGGACAATCGCTACGGTTGCCGAAGTTCGCTTTGTAAAAATATTTTTATCAGTCATCAAATCAATATTGCCATCCCTAATCGAAGACTGCAAATTATTACGAATAAAATCAATCACCATTTCATTAACCTATTTGACGAGTGCTGGATTCCGGATTTTTCGGGAGATTTAAGTTTAGCAGGAAAACTTTCTCAATCCACTCAAAGCCACTATTATATTGGCCCGCTGTCCAGATTTAAAAAAAAGAAATGGAAAAAAGAATACGATCTGATAGCTGTTCTCAGTGGCCCTGAACCACAGCGCAGTATTTTTGAAGCGCAATTGATCCGGCAATTAAGAGCACTGAATCTAAAATGTTTAATTGTACAAGGTAAAACGGAAGCCTTCTCCAAGCGGCAGGAAATGGAAAATCTGGAAATCATCTCCTTTCTGACCTCTGCTGAATTGAATGAGTATATTTTAAAAAGCGAATTGGTACTAGCTCGATCCGGATATAGTACAATTATGGATCTGGTTGCTTTGGGTAAAAAAGCCATTTTAATCCCAACTCCCGGTCAAACCGAACAGGAGTATTTGGCAGAAACACTCCATGAAAAAGGTATTTTTTATACACAACAGCAGGATGCTTTGAATGTAGAAAAAGCATTGCAACAAGTTCCCAATTTTGCTGGTTTTACAGCAAACCAGACCAATGCTTTTTCACTTTCCGATTTTTTAGAAAAAAAGTTTATACAATAAAAACAGGAAAACCGTTATGGACAATCGACTATTACAATACTTTGTAGATAGAAAAGACTGGCGGGACTGGCTTAATACACATTTCAGAACAGAGAAAGAGGTATGGCTGATCTATCCTAAAAAAGCTTCCGGCAAGCCTCGAATCCTGTACAATGATGCGGTTGAAGAAGCCCTTTGTTTTGGCTGGATAGATAGTACGGTAAAAGCACTCGATGAACTTCATACGATCCAGCGATTTACCCCAAGAAAACCGAATAGCACTTATTCTCAGGCCAATAAAGAAAGACTCCAATGGCTGGCAAAGGAAAACTTGCTCCATCCGGATGTGGAAAGACAAATACAGCCGATTCTTTCGGAAGTATTTATTTTCCCGGAAGACATCATCCGTATCCTTAAAAAGGATCAAGAAGTTTGGGAAAACTATAATGGTTTTTCAGATACCTACAAAAGAATTCGCATTGCTTATGTCGAAGCGGCGAGGCGAAGGCCCGAAGAATTTGAAAAGCGTCTCGCTAATTTCATTAATAAAACCAAAGCCAATAAAATGATCAAAGGCTTTGGCGGTATTGAAAAGTATTATTAAAAATAGGCCTCTAATACCTCGCAAATATCCATTCCGCTGTTATGATGTAAAATACTTATCCCAAGATTCTGAGCAGCGAGTACATTGACTTTGCTATCATCAATAAAAAGTGTTTCTTCAGCTTTTATAAAAGCATTACTTAAGACAAACTGAAAAATTTCAGGATCGGGTTTCCGCATTTTTAAAAGATGAGAATAATACGACTTTTTAAAAAAGCGATTATCGAAGTCCTCTATTTTATAAGTATTTTTGAGATATGTTTGCAACCAGTGAATATGCAGACTATTGGTATTACTGAGTAAATATAATGAATACCCTTTTTGGTTTAAATCCTCTAATAGTTTCAATCTTTGTTCAGGAATGCCCACCAGAAGGCTATTCCAGGCATCAATCATCGCCCGTCCATCCGGGACCTTAGCACTTAATCGTTGCAAAGCATTGATAAAAGATTCTTCGGAAAAATAGCCTACTTCGAATTTCAAAAAAATATCCCTGGTCTCTTCAGAAGAAGAAAGCCGGTCAAAATCTGCTCCCAGTAATTCCTTAAAAGCGACATTGGCTCGTTCAAAATTCAAATCCAGAATCACATTTCCCAGATCAAATATGATATTTTTAATTGCTATGGAATTCATTTCAAATTATTTTTTACCAGTTGCTAAAGTAGCAATTTCCGCCTTTTTGTAAACAAAAGTCCTTCTTCGAGGACTCCAAAATCACCCTTAGGGGTGAGGTCTCTGTCTAAAGCACATTTTAATTTTGTTAATAAAAACCATAATGAAAACAATTCAAAAGTGTTTTACAACTTCCCTGCTTATTTTTTTTACAACATTTACCTTTAGTCAGGAATGGGTGCGCCAAAATCCCTTTGAAATTTTAGGCCGTATCTACGATGTTGACATCACAGCTGATGGATTTGGCTGGGCCGTAGGTAGTGCCGGTGCAATTCTTTATACTGAAACTTCCGGAGATTTTTGGGAAGTACAAGAAACTCCAAATGATGAAGCTCCTTTGCGAGCCATTGCTTATGTAGAAGGAAGTAATGGTCAAAAAGCTTTTGCGGGAGGCAATATTTTTTACAAAACAGAAAATGCGGGGCAAACCTGGGAGCAAATTTTGATCGGCATTCCTACCATACTTGATATCGATGTCCTATCTACAGATATCGCAGTTATTTGTGGAAGTGGAGGTATTGCCCGTACAGAAGACGGAGGAGAAACCTGGACAGAATTGGGCGATTTCAGTCAGGTTTTTAATAGTATGTACTGGACAGATCTACAAACCGGATACGCTGTTTCCACTGAAGAAGTTTTTAAAACCACCGACGGCGGAAACAATTGGGAGTCCATATTTTCACAAAGCGGTAGTTTTTTTAGTACCATCACTTTTTTAGATAACAATACTGGTTACCTGCAGGGTTCTACACATATTTATAAAACGACCAATGCCGGACTGGATTGGACGGCTATAAATAATGAAGCGTTTACTTTCTCACCAAATGATTTTCACCTGGTCAACGAAAATGAAATGTGGATGTCTCATAATAATGGTGCGTTCCCGGGTAGTAAATCAACAGACGGCGGTCTTACCTGGACCAATATACCCAAT
Source organism: Saprospiraceae bacterium (assembly GCA_028280415.1). GTDB lineage: Bacteria > Bacteroidota > Bacteroidia > Chitinophagales > Saprospiraceae > JAHDHW01. The sequence goes on along the minus strand of JANQLV010000023.1, from coordinate 28,687 downwards.
GATGACCTTCCGGGGCGTAGCTACGGTGTTTTCGGAAATGATCAGGGGGTTTGGATAACTGGCGAACTAAGCAGAATTGGTTTTACATCTGATGGCGGTGCATCCTTTATTGATCAAATTCCCGGCAATAAAAATATCCTTTTAAAAGCAAGTTTTCACGACGAGCAGTTTGGATTGGTCGCCGGTAATGAAGGTGCTTTATTGCGTACGCAAAACGGTGGCATGATCTGGGAAGACTTAAGCCTTGATGACAATTCTACTATTTTCGATGTATTCGTATTGGATAATAACTATTGCTGGGCAGCCAGTTTCGATGGTATTTTGCGTTCTGAAGACGGGGGTGATAACTGGGCATTTGTAGAAGAAGGAATGACCAGTAGAGTGATTTATGCTTTTTCGGCAAACGAAGTAATCTCGGTATTACAAAGCGGAGAAATTCGCCGATCAACTGACGGCGGTGATAGCTGGACGATTACTCACGATCCGGGATTCGATTATACACCGGTTGATATTATGTTTATAAATAATCAGACGGGTTGGATATCTGGTACCAATGGTGCATTATTCAAAACAACAGATGGGGGGCTTAGCTGGGTACAAATTGAAAGTCCAACGACCGGAAATCTGGGCGGAATAGATTTTTTAACCGAAGAAACGGGTTTTCTCGTACCGAGTACATTCGGAGATACCTTGTGGAAAACGACAGATGGTGGTGATAGCTGGACACCTTTAACTACCGGCAGCAGTACCTTTTTTCGATCGGTCGTCTTTCAGGATGAAAATACTGGCTGGATCGTAGGAGGGAGCAGTGGAAACGGGCGAATATTTCACACTACAGACGGCGGACAAAATTGGGAACTGGCATTCCATGATGTCGTTATTTATATGGACATTGCCAAACAAGGCCCGGATAATGAAATACTTTGGGCAGTCGGTTTTGGCGGAAGCATTCTTAAATATGCTCCCTGTTCCGGCGTTCCGGAGTTGACGATGCTCAGCGGTGCTGAAAACCCCTGCGTTGGAGATACCATCGACTATGAAGTAAGCGGAACAGATGTAGCTTCCTACGACTGGATGCTTCCGAACGGCTGGAATATTTTTGGAAACTCCAATACTGCACTGGTACAAATAGTCGTGGGAAGTGAGCCTGGCCAGATCAGTATTCAGGGGAGTAATACCTGCGAAAACTCAAACATCCTGAGTATAGACGTTGAGCCTGTTTCCAGACCAGAGCAACCTTTGATTAGTTTTGATGGTCAAACTCTATCAAGCAATGCTATTACGGAAAATTATCAATGGTTTTTGAACGGTAATCCGATCTCTACTGCAAGCAGTTTTGCTCCCTTTGAAAGTGGTCAGTACAGCCTGATCGTATCCAATGGAGACTGCGAATCCCCTCTATCTGAAATACTGGAGGTTATTATAAGCAGTACTAATCAGGCTGATATCAGTCCAATAAGATTATATCCGAACCCAGGCAATGGAATATTTCATTTGGAAAACATTCTCAGCTCCGGGGAAGAAATTATCATTACGGTGAACGATCTCAGAGGGAAAGCCGTTGATCAAATTACTTTAGAGAACACGTATTTAGATATAAGCCATTTAAATCCGGGATTATATATATTGAAATTCCAGTTATCCAATCAGCAATACATTGGCAAAGTAGTCATCAAATAATTAGCCCCGGAGTTGCATAAGGAGATTCAAATATGTAAATTTGCGAACGCAAAATAAGTAGCACAGGATTTGTTTAGAATTGAAGTATTGAAAAGTCATTCAATCATTCTAATCGCAAAAGATTCTGCTTATTAATGGTCTCATAGCTCAGTTGGTTAGAGCATCTGACTCATAATCAGAGGGTCCAAGGTTCAAGTCCTTGTGGGACCACGAAGTGTTTTTTATAAAAAATTGATTACCAATTATTTACGACGTTTTGAAAATGAGTAGTTGTCGTTTTGGTTGTCGTTTCTAGAAAAATCAAAGAAATTTTAAAGGTCAGGCCACTTCGTCTGGCCTTTTTCTTTTGATTGTACTATCTACAATCAAATCCGCTGGAGCTACTTCTAGCCACTCAGCTACCCTAATCAAATCAGATAAGTACGGTTGATGTCGATTATTGCACCAGCTATTGACCGCATTAAAGTTCAATCCCATTTTAGCGGCTAACCAACTTTGAGATCGACCTTGATCTTGTAGTACTGCTTTAATACGATTCAATTTGACTTTATCTGGCACACTTGATTATTTAAATTAAAAATACATTAAATAATCGAGTGTTCAAAATGTAATTGAAACTTATCACTACTCAACTTATTATATTTAATTCTCGTATATTAGTGAAGTAGATTTTAAATACATTGATAATGTCTGACCTTAGAGATTTACGTAGGGGAAACTTAAGAAGGGATAATCTGATCTGCTTGGATGAGCGAGCTTTTTATGCAGTCTTTCATGAGTTAGTAGAGAAAGTAAAGTTCGCAAATGAGCAGAAAGAAGACCCATGGGTAGGCACTGATGAGGCCATGCGTTTACTCCGTATCACTTCGAAGACAACTTTGAAGAAGTTCTGTGATAATGGGGACATTCGGATATCTCGTCTGACTGATAAACACCTACTCTATTACCGAGAATCTATTTTATCCTTTATCGAACAGCGATCAAATCTTGACACCAATGACGGAGCTTGAATTAATGACCAAAGGTTTTAATGCTGGCTACTTATTACAAAAGCATAGTCCGCATTTATCCGAAGCGATACAAGAAGGGTTAAAGAGTAAAAATAAGCCGTACGTGAAAGGCTTTGCGGCCGGGGTAATTGAGTCCTTAAAGGAACAAGGAATTGATAAGCGGATAGATTGGGAGCTGGGTGATGAGTATGAGCATGAGTGATTGTCTTATTTTAAGGTTGTTTAGTATTTAATGGAATTCTTTACGAGCGTGTTTTTTAGGGGACGGATTTTAATTTTTCAGTAATTATTTTGGATAAATACAAGTACTAATCCTGTAGAAGTTATCTGTAAACTCATATCCTCAATTGATTTGATAAGGGATGGGAAAAAGGGATAAAAAGCAAGAGCCAACCCTAGCGGCAATATACCTGCAGCGATAAGGTAGTATCCGATAAAGTGTGTAAACACTTTATCGGATACTACCTATTAATACTCCAAATAGGAATCGAACTTTCATAAAGTTTAGTCAAAACTAGAATAGAGAGATTTTTCTCTCTATTCTAAAAATGATTATAAATTTAGTTAGGCTATTTTCCGAAATAAGTCCCTGTATGTTTAAACCTAACAAAAGTCATCAATTGTAGATTTAAATTAAACTTTAATAGAAATGGATATCTATATCAATGACTATAATAATCACAACTAAAATTATTAACGACATAAGTTCCTTATCGTCGGTATCGTCGATAGTTGGAAGTATTAATTTTTTAATTGTTTCGACTTCTTTTTTCCCAATCGGATTAATTCCATTTCTTCTAGCAGTTAGCATTAGATCTTTTAACCAGTCAATTAGGGGAGAAACAGGCGATAATCTTATTTCATTTACCTCTGAGACCAATTGATCTGTTTGTGTTGGAACACCTTGTTCTTGTAAAAGAGTGGCAACTTTTTTTGTGAGTTCCTTAAGATTAATTTCTTTTTTCATTTTTTTCATTTTAAGGTAATTTAATAATTGTAAAGTTTGCCTTAAAATTGAATCCACGAAATCACAGTTTTCTGTGATTTTTCAGAAAGGAGTAAACTAAACTAATCGTTCTCGAATAGCTTTAGCAACGGCTTCTGTGCCACAATTAACATGTAGTTTATTGTAAATGTTTCGAAGGTGAGTAGATACCGTATCCATTGAGATATGACATTCTGCTGAGATGGCTTTGTAGGTATATCCTTCCGTTAATAATAGAAGAATTTCTTTTTCTCGTTTAGTAAGACCATATTTGTTTTTAGCTGAATTTAATTGATGAAAAGTTGACAAAACTCTCCGAGCAATACCTGGCGACATTGGAGCGCCACCAGTGTAAATATCTTGAAGTGCTTCTAATAGTTTAACAGGCGGTGTTTTCTTTAATAGGTAACCATCAGCTCCTGCTTTAAGACAGGCAAAAAGTTTATCATTATCATCAAATACGGTATGCATTAATATTTTTATATCTGGAAAATGAGCCTTAACCTTTTCAACCCCTTCTATGCCATTCACCACTGGCATGTCAATATCCATTAGAATAACATCAGGTTGAAGTGTCTTAACTTCTTTTTCAATATTTTCGCAATTAGGAAAATCGCCAATAACAGAATATCCTTTAGTACCATCAATTAATAGAGATAAAGATTGACGCAGTTTGTAATCATCTTCGTAAATAATAATTTTCACAGTTTAATTTATTTTTTGATTACGAGTTTTTCCAATTTTGAATTCAATTTTTACTGAGGTTCCGTTTCCAATTTCTGACTGAATATTAAATTTTGCGTTTAATTTATTTGCGCGATGCTTCATAGATTCCAAACCATTACCTTTTTCCTTAACAGAGTCAAAATCGAAGCCTTTGCCATCATCTTTAATTATTAATGTTAAGAAACCATTATCATGTCTGACAATTATATCTACAATTTGACATTCTGCATGTTTGATTAAATTGTTAGTAGCTTCTTTACAGAAATAAAAGAAATTACGTCGTTTCTCCATATCTAAACGAAGGTGTTTCGTAGTCTGAGGAAAATCGAATTGTCCATTAATATTTTTAGCTTCAAAGGCCTCACTCGCAAATCGGCGTATTCGTGCTAGAACCCGATCTAAGGAATCATTTTTAGGATTTACACTCCATATAATATCATCAAGAGACTGCGCACTAGATTGAATTTCTTCTTCAATTCTGCTTAGAAGAGAAAAGCTTGTCTCTTTATCTGAAATCTTCTGGCGTACAAGAGTGGTGAGGATATTAAGATTACTCAGCGAAGCTCCTATGTCATCATGTAAATCTATTGAGATTTGATTGCGAATACGTTCAATGTACAACAGTCGCCGAAGTTGATATTTATAAATTCGCCAAATAATAAAAGATATAAACGAAATAGCAATAAGTATAAACCACCATTTTTTCCAAAAAGGAGTAGCTATATGAAACTCTAATGATAGTATACCTTTACTATCATCAAATACCCCATCTGAATTAGATACTCTTACTTTTAGGGTATAATCGCCTGAGGGTATATTTTCGAATCGGATATTATTTTTATCTCGATTGTTAAGCCAATTTTTATCTCTTCCCACAAGCATATATTGATAACTAATATTTTGAGCATTTGAATACTCTAAAGCTCTAAACTCAAATTCAATAGTATTTTGCTCATAAGAAAAATCTAGCCGTTTAATTTCGCTGACATGAGTTACTCCTGACTTAGAACATTTAGGATTTTGTAGCTCTTGATAATTTACAAATATTTGACTAAGATATAATTGAGGGGTAGTACGTGTTGATGTCATCTTTTCAGGGGTGAATCGATATATACCATTTGACCCAGTTACCCAAAATTCACCATTTGACCTGATTAAAGACGCAGACTGAGGAAACTTTTTCCCTTTTGTTTCTACTGAGAAAGGGAATTGATGGAAAGTTAGATTTTGTGGAGAAAATTTTACTATACCGTAATTAGTATTTAACCATAAATTACCACTTTTATCAGGTAGAATAGAAGAAATAATAGCATTCGAAATACCATCTTTACTAGTGAATCGTTTTATTTTTTTAGTCTGTTGATCTAGACTAAATAACCCATTAGAGGTCCCTATCCATAGATTCTGTTTGTCAGGTTCTTCATAAAAGCATCTTATAAATTTAGACTCTAAATCTTGAGTTTCGATTACATTAAAATCAGTCTCAGGGTCTAATAGCCATAAGCGAGAATTACGATCCATTACATATAATAGGCCTTCATTATTTTGAAAAAGGCTATTGTGTGCTTTAAGAGCTTCTAAGTCTTTTAGTTTAATTAACTGGTATCCAGTATTAGTTTTTTCTAATTGAAATAAGTTTCCTTTTAATGTTCTAAAAATTTTTCTTCCATCTTTTAATTCTATGCCATATTGAACGGTCTCATATGATATGTTTTTAAATTGATTTTTATTGGATTCTAAAAGATAAAGACCAGAACTCGCTATTACCCAGTGATTATTCTCTTGATCTATTAAGTGGTTTTTAACGTAATCATCGAATATAAAATACTTCTTATTTTTAGATGAAAAATGCTGTAATAGCTTTAATGTAGATGACAGTACATATATTCCTGTTCCATTAGTTGAAATCCATATATTCCCATTTTTATCTTCTTTTATACTAACAATCTTGATGATGTCAGATGATTCATTTTCAAGAAAGCTCAAACTAAGAAAATCAAATTTAGGTTTGTTTGGGTAGGCAAAATCTATTCTTCCATCAAAATTATCAGCCCAAACAAAGCCATCTCTATCGGTAAATAGATTTGAGATATTATTAGTTGATAAGCTAAACTCATTATATATATCATGTACAAATTGAGTACTCTTAAAACCCTCTGATTTATTAAACAACCTTAGTCCCTTACCTTTAATTGATATTAATAAGTGGTTTTCGTCTAAAGGCGTCAAATCCGTGATCTTACCTTCATCTATTCTATGATAAAAATATTCGTCAGTCTTAAGATGATATTCTAGTATTCCGTTTGATGTTGATGCCCAAAGTAATGAATCACCTTCCGATTTCATTTTTTCGATATTAAAAAATGACTTATTGTTTCCTAAAGTATGCAAGCAAAAATCTTGTAATTCACTAGATTGAAATCTAATTATATTTAGCTGCATCGGTTTAAAAAAATCAATAACTGCTATGTATCTTAATTTTCCATTTTGATCATAAAAAGATTCAATTTTACTAGGATTGAATATGTCTATACTAGTACTTTCCGACCAAACTTCTCTCTCTGTATCAAAGAATCGTAACATTCCATTACATAGAAACCCAAGTAGATTATCTTTCTTTTTAAAACTACAGTGTTTAAACATAGAAGTACCATAAGGTAAGTCAAAACCTTTAAATTTATCTTGATTCCTTATATAACATATCAACTTGTTTTTAGTGAAAAACCAAATATTAGAGTTATTATCTTCGAAGAATTTGCTTGCTACATTATTAAAATGTAGACCATCGTCCGTACCATACTTTCTCAATTCATGTCCATCAAACCTATAAATATTATGAGAAGAACTAATCCAAACAAATCCTCTTGAATCTTTTAAAATAGATCGGTTAGTTAAAAAATTTGACCTCTCATATATTTCTAGATGATTAAAGAAAAATTCATAGGATTGAGCAAGGATGAATTGTCCCCAAAAAAGAAATAAAACGATAGGAAGAGGTTTTATGAATTTAGACATTTTAATTATTCAAATAGTTGATTTTACATTTAATTATAAGTTTAGATATTGAATATCCACATAAAGACTAGGGCACCAATAATGAAAAATATAAAAATATTCTATTTTTTTGAATCACTATTTTCTGTGATTTCAAGTTCATAATAAAGGTTTTAAATATCTACAAAATAATACAATAAACTTATATCTGAGGCAGTTGAGTTAATACAGGAAGGGCTAAAGAATAAAAGCAACCCTATGCGAAAGGTTTTGCAATAGGGATAATCAAGGGATTAATAAACGAATTGATTGCAGCAGAGATGGTGATTAGGTTGATACTATTTTTCAAGCTTGGAAAGTTCTTGAAAACCTGGATTGCTGTCTTTCGTTTTAACATCCCCATATAATTTGGTAAAATGAGCTTCGGAGTAACAGAATACACTAGATGGACATGATCGAGTTGAATATTCAATCCTATTACTTCAACTTTTTTCCACACATATATTGTCCTTGTTTTATATTCCACCATTTCTGCTAGTATCCCTCGCAGTAAGCGAAATCTGTATTTTGATGTTCATACTATTTGATAATTGTAATGGTATATCGTGTGGTATAATTTTCCGTATTTGATCTTTACAATTTCACAAGATGAATATTTGCTGGTAAAACCTTCAAATCTAGAGACTATCTCATAAATCTTACTTATGAGATAGTCTCTAAAACATTAGTCCATGTGGCAAATATTACTTTTTTTAATTTTTAAAATAAATTATTTCTAATAATATTTCCCTCTTTTTTTAAAAAGGATAAAATGGATTCTTTATCACCAAATTCATTTTTAAGTATCTGTAAGCCTTTTAGGACTTCAAAATAATGAGGATGTTTTAAAAGAAATTGTTCTATTTCTTTTTTTCTTCTCTTTGATAAGGATTTTTCGAGATAGCTTAATAATTCTTCTATCTCCACTTTTTCTGTGATTTCAATATTTGCAATCATTAAATGGTGAATTAAGTAAGAGGTTAATTACTAAGGAGAAAACGTAGATTGTCATCGCCTCCAAATATTTCTTTTAATGTAGCTATAGCTCTGAAAAAAGTCTGCTTAATAGCATTTGGTTTATCTTTGACGGATTCTTTAACGCCTATAATTTCTACTATTTCTTTGTATGAATAGCCATAAATCCAGAAGTAAACCACTAATTTTTGTCGATCCGGTAAAACTGATAAAACCCTGTCAATGATGATCTTTGTTTCCGAATTTTGAGTATAATTTTTAAGAGGCATGCAATTTAATTCAATAAATTTAGATGAGGGGATTATTTCTTTGTTCTTTTTTTTTAACTCCTTTGTACAGTGATTTTTAAATGATCTGTAAATATATCCAGGTAAGTTTCCATCAGCTGATGTGGATATTTTGTAAAAATGTTTAAACTGTTTTTCAGGGAGAATATCCTTTAAAAAGAAATCAATAACCACATCTTTCGATTCTTCTTTATTAAATCCTCGGGTATAGCAAGTCAATAATAATAGCTTGTGGAAATCTTCGAAAAGTTGAGTGTTAAATTCATCTCTTATCATTTTGCTAAGGGGTTTATTATCGAATAGATTAATATACTTATTTGCTTCCATAAGAATGATTTTGGTTAAAAATAAGTAGTGATTTTCGTTTTGTTAGATGATAGAAGAAGGAAAAGGTTTAATTAAAAATATATTTAATTTGAAGTATTCGATTTTTAACCCGAACGAATGAGTTCGAAATTGCGTTGCCTCAAAGATTAAATTTCATCATAAAAAAAATAATACATATTGTTTCCAAAAAAATAGATTTTTTCCGAGACAAATTAATTAGCAAACTTCTTAATAAGGGTGTTGATCAATACAAGTGTATCATTGGCGCAGCTACTGATATGAGTCATGACTAAGGACGGTGGTCTCCCGAAAAGCCGATAATAGAGTAGGGATGATTTTTAAATTAATTAAAATAAGGAGTCATGAAAAAAATAAAATTACTGATTACGATATATTTATTAACTATAGTATTCATAGGATTTAATAGTTGCAAAAAAGATGACATGGTACCTGCTTCAAGGCAGAATGATTTAGAACAATATTTTAAACATCCAGATATTTTATTTCACGATCCAAGTTCGAAATCAGCCGAATTATTTGGTAAAGAAATCATTGATTATACTACTTTGTATCAATGGAATTTAATCAATTCTTTCGGAGAATACTATCCCGTTGGGGATACTGATGGAGATGGAAAAAACGAAGTACTATATTGTGATAAAGACGAAGAAAAAATAAGGATTAAAGGCAAAGACCAAAATGCAAATTTTGTTTCAGAATGGGTTGACCATAGTTTTGATCCTATCTGGGATATATATCCGATAGGCGACTCTGATGGTGATAGAATGGCTGAAATATTCTTTTATTCCCCAGTTAACGGTAAAGCATTTGTATTAGGGAATGATGGTAATGGAAATTATGTCGAAGAGTGGAGTAGCGATGTATTCGAAAAAGGGTTAGAAGTTTACCCTGTAGGTGACTCTGATGGAGATTCAAGAACTGAAATATTATTGTATGACAGAGAGGCAGGGAAATGGACCTTTTTTGGTTCTAATCACTGTAGTAATTATTTTGAAGAGTGGTTTTCTACTGGTATCAGGTCGGATTGGGAAATTTTTCCAATAGGTGACTCTGATGGAGATAATAGGACTGAAATATTTTTATACGACCGAGATGGTGAAGATGGTCCTGGTAGTACAGGAGCAATATACGGAAACTCAGGTAATGAAAGCTATGGTGTAGAATGGCAGAGTGATGGTTTTTCACCTGGATGGGATGTTTATGCAGTAGGTGATGTTGATGGAAACGGAAAAACAGAATTTTTCTTATATGGTAAAAATGGTATTAATAGCAGAGGAATTATTTATGGTCAGGGAGGTAATGGATATCATTATAAATGGGAGGGTAATACATTTATAGATAGGTGGGAAATTTATCCTGTAGGTGATGTTGACGGAGATGATAAAGCTGAATTCTTTTTATATGAAAGAATCAACGGGACAGGATTATTTTATGGAAAAAACGGCAATGGTTATGCACAAGAATGGGAGGGAATTTTTGAAACAACCTGGAGAGTCCATCCGGTCGGTGATGTTTGGTAAAATGAATCAGGCTTAAAGTATTTAGGAAGAGTAATGTAGTGAATCCTATTTTACTCTTCTTTTTCACAACCAGAATTGGTAACAAAAAAGGCTTTTAAAATAAGGAGGAAGCCCATCAATCGGATGTTCTTCTGTAACCCCCTCAATACTTATTATCTGAGCTTTTTGACCAGTAGGCCAACTTATTTTTCGTACATAGAAGCCAAATTTGTAACTGTTGGCTTGGTACATTTGGTAAATATTCATTTTCAAGATTTATGAGTAAGAGGTAGTTTAAGAGATTTTATCAAATCTTTTATTCTATTAGTTCTTTCTACACTCTGGTTTATTTTTATTGCAGGCTTATGCAGGCAAAATTGAAGATTGAATCTTGTTTGTACACTTTCTCCTGTTGGTTGATTAATCACAATATACAAGACTCCTGCTACTTGCTCTAATTCTGGATTGTTTGTAGTATTAAATATTCGATCTACATTATCACTCTTAGACGTTTTGTGCATCGTACTAATTTCATCAGTATGTCTTCCATCATCTTCAATGATTATTCCTAAGTATGTTTTATGAAAACCTAGTTTTCTGATTTGTTTGACCTGTTTCATGCCCTTTTTATTTACAAAATCTAATCGGTTAATTTTAACCTCACCATTGGGTTTGGTGAAGACTTTGACTTTTTTAAACTCAATTGCAGTTGCTAAATCAGGACGGGATTGCGGATAAATCAGAAAATCAATATCTCCAATTTTAGTCATTTCATTTCTATTCAATATCGGCTCTTTCATTTCAAAATGAAATGAATGGGGATGACCGGGAAATTCAATAAGGTTTCTGAGAAGAAAATCATTTGTCATTTTATTAGTAAATAACCACTTCACTATTTCTCGTTCTTCTGTCTCAATCACACTAGTTTCGTCTTTGTCTGAATTGCCATAAGCTATATAAGTATCTTTTCCATTCCCTAGAGGAATAGCATGACACACCATTTGCTGAAAGACTCTTGGTCTAGAATATTTCATATAATAATCATTTGCAATAACTACAAGATACTACTTAGATAAGTTCCCGCATATTTATCTGATACAAAGTCGATTAAAGCTCTCCTACGACCTCAGGGATTGGGCTACAACGATCAGGATAACCTTCCGCCGTACGAAGGTACGACTCGGAAGGTTATCCTAACCCTCTCGCCTCAATCTCTGAATCCTTCGAAGGGCTTTAATCAATCACTAGTAAACTGGTGCATAAAATTTGTGTAAACAAAAAACCGGATTGCTCCGGTGATTTGTTCTAATGGTGATAATCAATCACTATTATCCAATATTTTCCTATATCTTCCTCAGAAACTAATTTTGCTATTGTATCTTCTTCATAGTTTTCTGCATCAAAGCATTCAACATCTTTATAACTATCTGAATACAGTAGTTCTAATATATCAATGTCTAATAGTACGGCGTCTTCTTTACCTCCAGCATGCAGTGATAAACAACCACTCCAACGCCCACCAATCACACCCCAGTCTCCCTTACCGAAACTAAAGTATCCAGTGTTGAAAAAACCTTCGTCTTCCAACAAGGAAAACCCCTTAGTTTTAGCATCATTACTAGTGATCGTTTCTTTATCTTTTTTAAGTTTTACAAAATATAATGAGTGCATAAAAAAGTGGCACTATAAGAAAGCTACCTCAAAAACATAGAGTTAATAATTAGGCTAGTTGTTTGCTATTGCTTGGATAACAGAGTCCAGTTTGATGGCTTGTCCTGTAGTAGTTCGCCCCCACCAGTAACCAAAATCAGTTTTTAATACTGGTTCATGCTCTATTTCAAGTCGTTCGGCAAGCCAAGGAGATATTGCCCACCATTCAAAGATTTCTTGTGGTTGATGATCTTGGTCGAATAAATTGATAATATCTGCCCAGGAGATTGCTTGTTCTAGTTTTAATAGGGTATCTATTAGATAGGTTTGATTGATAGCAATATGGGTTTTAATAATTTGGGTTGCTTGTTCATATCTATCAAGCGCAGTATAATCATTCATAGATTAATGGAGCATTGAAAACATATCGGAGGGAAATCTTAGCGGACTCCCTGCGGTATGTATCCAGTACTTGATTAAAGTCTTTTAGATATGCTTTCCATGTGCTTTTTTAGTTGATAATGTGCTTGTATAAAGTTGCCTTTGTACGCTCCTAATATACCATTTTTTAAATGATTTAAAATGTGTATAACCCTTATTTATCAACACTTTTTGGGTGGTGAACCTAAAATTTGGGAGGCCATATATTCGGCTGCAAGGGAGGTTGGGTTGCTCGCCATACCAGAGTATGGCAACGCATCCACGTCCTCCTTTCGCTCGAATCTCTGACCTCTTTGTTTGCGCTTTGCATATGATCGTTTTTCTATTTTTTGGAAAATTTGGGAATCTGAGATTCAAGTATTCTCGTAGTTTGCCTGATGGTTATTTAGTCTGTATTTCTGTGGTTATATAGTAGCAAGATTGCTTTGGGGTTCACCAAAATTTTACTCTATCCCCAAAGCCATTAAGGGGATCCCCCCTTACCCCCCTTTGACGAATAAATCTAGGAGAGATGAAAAAGATAACTGGACTTAGAACTGCCCTACTCGAAGCTGGTATAACTGCTAATTCAAGCAAGGTTGAAATTGAAGCGGCTACCAAAGCCTATTGGAAAGCCTATCATAAAGCATATGATAAAAAGAGAAAAAAACGATCTGGTAGAAGAGTAGCGGTACAAATAACAAAGGAGGAATACAGACAGTTAACAGTGCTGGCACAAGAGCGAGGAATTACCAAAGGTTTAGGAGTAATTTTTAAAGATGCAGTGTTTAGTACCACCTTTTCAAATTATAATCCTGCAAGTCTCAAAGGTATTGAGGATGCGTTGCTACAAATGAAAAATGACCTTAATAAGGTGGTACAGAAAATACAAATGAAGATTAGATTCTTGCCAGAAAAAGATGACAGTGCCACCTTTTTAGAGCTGAAAAATTCCTATGCAAAACTGTTGCAACGTATCGAGGTACTCGAACAAGATATAAAAGAATACCTCACCAAATAATAGGTCAGTACCGTGCCAACGATTAAAAGTATTAGTTACAAGAGTAGAGATTTTGGTGGCTTGATTGAATATATGCATCGATCAAAAAGTAAAGAGCTCCTTGATTATATCCATCGTGACAAGAGCACCTCCTTTGAGTTTACCTATTTGCATAATATTTTTGGCATAGAGTCTAATAATCTAGCTGGTATTGAGCAAGCCTTTAAAGAAAATGACACCTACCGAAAACAACGCTCTAATGGTAATCGTATGTATCAAGATATTATCTCGTTTAGTCCACAAGATCGAGCGTTTTTACTAAAGCATCCAGAAGCTCTATGGAATATCGCCGCGCTATATTTGGAAAACCGCGCACCAAATTCACTAGGGGTTGCTCGGGTGCATGCAGATACAGACCATTTACATGTACATTTTATGATTAGTGCCAATGAGGTACGCAGTAGTAAAGCAACTCACCTAACCAAAGAGCAGTTTACCAATACTAAAGAGTTCATCGAAGAATATCAACGTATTCACTATCCTGAACTAACAGCTTCACGCATTAATCATCTACCCTATAAAGTCAGACAAGAGCCAGTTGAAAAGCCACTCCTGGAGATCATAAAAGAAGCTCTACTTGGTTCCGAAACCATGTTGGAATTCACTGTTATTTTAAAAGAACAGGGAATCGAAACATATAAGTATCGAGATACCACCACAGGAATAATGATTGACGGTAAAAAGTCTCGTTTTACGAAGATACTCAATACCAAAACTAACCTAGACATTGCGGAGAAGCTAGTACAATTGAAGCAATCCGAAAAAGAATGTCTCGTAGCTGAGATAATTACAGAGACTGAGAAAGAAGTGAAGCCCAGCAACGAAAACGAGTTGCAAGCACTACGAAGAAACGTAAGGCAACGAGACCAAGAATGGAAACAAAGACAAAACCAGCTACAAGTTAATACACCAGCAACTAATTTCGGAAATGACCTCAATCAATCAAGTCTCAGTGATTTATCGCAGATTCGACAACAAGCCCATGAGCGGTTCACAGGAGATGACTATGAGCTTGAAGGTCATTAATCTATGGCGAAAATAACGCAAGTTGTGGTGTTTCAATCTCTGCTTCCTTTGATTCAAGTTTGGGTTGCGAGCTACAGAGCCTACGCATTCTCTTATTTGTATAATACGGTGTGAGTTCAACTAATAAGGGTTTATAATTGTCACAAATAAATAAAGCCTGCGTGTGAGGCAGCATTCGTATACTATCTGCAGTCAGCAGTGGAAGAATTTGTTTTCGACCTTTTTCATCCTCCCATTCATATTTACCAAGTTTTGCTTCTAGTTCTCGTGCGCTTTGCAAGGATTGACCTTTGAAATACTGGTGCGATGAACAGTTGGCTAAAATTGCCTTTGCATTTTGCACTCCATATATCTGCTCAAACTGCGCTTGCTCCTGTCCAAGCAGCAAAATACCCGCTCTATGCTTGCGTATGTTAGCAAGTACTACAGGCAACGCATTTACGTACAAACTACCCGCTTCATCGAGTATAAAAAAGATGTCTTTTTCACTGTTACTCGGTAGCGTTGCCATGGTAAACGCAAAGAGCTGATCGAGAAGAATATTCACTAAAGGAGCATAATATCCAATATCAGCAATACTATTTTGGATAAAAACGCAAACCTTCCCTCGACGTAAGCGGTGAAAGTCAATTGAATTTGAGCTGGTAACTAATGCTATATCGGGATCATCAAACATACTCAGGGTAGCAAGGCTCGTAGCGATAATACTAGATAGCATTTTGGGTGAAAAAGTTATCAAGCTCTTGTAGTCTCGAAGTAATTCTTCATCCGCATATTCTAAAAATAGGGTATCCACTTTCTCAGGTGCATAAGTAAGGATTTTAATAAGATTTCTCACGTTGTACAAATTGTGATATATCGGCTCCTGCGTCTTGATAATCTTTGTCATACAAGAAATTACATTACAGCTCTGTATATTCCAGAAAGGGTCACTACTATGGGGCATTACCGCGCGACTCAGTGCTGCTATCATCTTACGAATGTCAGATTCAGTCTTTGTGAGCGTGAGTGGATTCCAGTTAAGACTTTCTTTGGCATTGTTGAAATTAAGTACCAATACAGTGATACCTCGCTGTTCTAAAAATCCAGCTACTTTCTTTCTGGTCTCACCACTTGGATCATGCACAATGAGGTTCGCTGCGTCGTTTCCTCTGGTGACATTTTCTATCGAGTTAATACAGATGTGAACTCCTTTTCCCGAACCCGTTTTTCCCAAGGCAATAAAATTTTCGTAGGACTGTTTGCGGGTAAGGTATTTTCCTGTTGTTATAGCAAACCCTGCATGCTTACGTGACAATAGTCCTTTCTCAGAACCAAACTCTGCTTTATAGCCATGATCGTTTTCAACGAATAAGTGTTCATACATCACACTTAAAACTACAATGATAACCAAACACCCTATAAGGGTGAGAGATATTTGTACTACAAGCATAGTTCTTACAATTTAAAGTTATCCTTAATTGTTTTGAGTAAATATTTCCATGCTAATTTCAATACGATAATCACCAATACAATAGGAATTAAATTAATAATTACATTCCCGATATAACAGTGTAGTTTATGGAGTATGCCACTCTCCAACAGGGCTTGCAGTGTAATGATGCAAATAGCTATTGCTATGGGTATCCTCCCCAGATTAGGGTTCTTCTTCTTGTGCATCTTGACTATTTTTAATGTGTAAACATTGATCCTGTAGCTTATCCCTATCAACTTGAAAGAATTGCATGTCTTCTAGTATGATACGTACGGTCATGAAGGTTCTTCCTAATATGCCCGAAACAAAACTGAAAAACCAAAAACCGTAGTTAGAAGCGATCCGTTTGTACTTTAAGCAAGTAACGGGACACAACATGCTCACGAAGAACATGCCACTAGCTTGAAAACATGTTTCGATGAGCCAAACTAACCACATTGCGATTCTATTTATGTCCATAATGAAAAGTATTGAGATGAGCGACTATGTGTACCACGGCTCCACGTGCTTCAAAAAGCTGCTTGTACAGCCTAGAAAGAGCATTAAATTTTGTACTCTCTGCTAAATCGCTTGGTTGGTAAATAATATAAATGTCAATTCCTGTTAAATCAGTCTTCAGTTGCTCCGTGGTTGTCTCTCGTAGCTTATTTAAAAATTCTTGTGGCTGTTCATTCAGTAATTGTATCCAGGTAGCCTGGTACAATGAAATATGATCGGTATATTCAAACAAATCACTATACAGCAATAGTGCTTTAGTGTCGGCCTGAACAGCTGCCAATCGATTCACTTCTCGTACCACTCTAGGATAAATACATGATCGAGTTTTACCGGTTGTGTCACTTGTTATCGTTTGTAACAGAGAATCAATAGTGTACGTAAGATTTTTCACTTCTTGCTGTCTCTCGGCTTTTGATCTGAGTAAATAATCAGCGTGAGGGATATAAAAGTTATATCCCTCCATATAATGTACATCAGTAATACGTGAAAATGATAGAGAAATCTCATGGTGGTGCCAGCCTTCATGTGTAATTGCACCTAGAAGCTCTTCAATGGTAATTGGCCCGTAGTCGTGTCCCTTCTCCGTTACATCAATGAGACTGCTTACTACGGTACTGCGTTTCGTACAGCCACTTAAGGCGGTCAGCACGAATACTACGCAACAAAGTTTTAGTATATGTTTCATCATCGTTTATGATTTTTGGTTACATTTAAATCAAGTGGGGGACTTTCTTCAAATACCCAGCTCGGCAAGTTTTGCCCTTCTCGCATTTCAATGATTTGGCTTTTTGCTTTTGTAAGTGCTATATCATAATTAGTGAGAATGCGATATTTAGCATTATCGAGAAGAACTAATTTGTCAGCTTTCGAAAGTTCGCTCACATTGAAAGAAATAATTGCATTTCGCTTCAGTTTGAGGATAGATTTTAATTTTTCTTTCTTTCGTCCGATTTCCTTAGTAAGCTCTTTCCATTCACGATATAGTTTCCGTTGCTCCTTACTGGGCATCCATACATGGATAACGTAGGTAACACAGAGGAACAACGTGATATTTACTAGTAGAAAAAACACGGTCATTATCGGCATACTGTAACCGGTATGACTAGTGCCTCGGAAAAAAGCCAGAAAAAGAAAAACTCCGACCAACGGAAGCGCAGACAATATGTAGCTTATTTTTTTGGGCAGGAAATATTGGATTTTTGCAACGATCCAATTAAATACATGACCATACAATACATAAACAATGGAAAGTAAAAGACTGAGGAGTACCGATTCAATGAAAGACCATTTAAAATGATACAAACTGACCCCATTAAACCCGATCTCAACAATAATAAGTAGCGCTAGTAACGCTTTAAGCCTTATGTAAGTTTGAGGATTGAGATGTATTATTTGCTGTAAGTCTACCTCCTTTCTTTCCATACGCTTTACCGCAAGTTCCGTAGTTGCATATTCACGGGTATATGTTCTTGTATCAGACTGTAGTAATTCCTGTTCTTGATTTCTTTCAAGGGCAAGCGTTTCTCCATTGATATGTGAATCTAACCGTAAAGCCAGTGCTTGTGATTGGATTTTCATCGTGTTATACACCGGCAATAATAAATTCATATCGTTAGATAGTTCTATATAAGACCCAATTTTAATTGCTGACTCTATTACTGAACTATTGATAATTTCAAACTCATCATTTAAAAATTGATTTAGAGTTTTTTGCTCCTTATTTGGAGCAGTTATGATAATACTTTTCATGTTTAAAAAATTTTTTTATTAAAAAAATAAACTAGTGGCCTTTTGTACTCAGGCAATTGAGTGCAAAAGAAGCACCTTGTCTAGGTGCATCAGCTTGTGAAAAGGGAAGGTATAAGTGGGGCCTCTTATATGGTTTGGAATTAGATAAAAGAGCAGGAAGAAAAAAACAAAACCATGAGTAATGTATGTAAACAAACAAAAAATGCCTTGCGAGTTATGGCAGAAGTAGGTATCTTTATAAGACGTTCTGTAATGAAGGGATATTAAAAACTTCCTTCCCCTCCATAATCCTCTAAGGGGGTTGTATGAAATACTCCTTAAAACACTATTTCTAAAAATGATGGAGAAACTACATTTTTGAAAAATGATACGAGCACGGATAGAGAGATATCCAAGAAGATCACCAGAAAAGGTTTTGCAAAAAAAATGCGAATGGGGTATAATCCAAGCAATTAAGTTACTGTTCTTTGGTCCATGACCAAGAAAATATAAAAATAAGCTATATGACCGTGGTGTCATAATTAATAGTTTAACTAGGTCACAATTCGGTATCGTCGGCAAACTATTCCAGAACTGTGGCCTTTTTTTATTTAATTATTCTTCACTTAAATTTTATTTCATATATCATTCATTTCTTCAATATTAACTATTTCAGTGTCGCTCAATAGGAGCGAACAAATAGCGGTAATTTTAATACAGAACTGTGCTAGGATCTTAATAAAGATACATTCAATTAAAAATGGTCGGCAGTACCACAAGGGAAGGGGGCAGAATGTTCATGGTACTCAAAGTATGTATTTAGAAAAGATAAATTTTTATCTAATCTGATTGCAAAGTATCTTTATAATAAAAAGATAAATGCTTTTTCAAGGATGGTTTTTCGTTAACTCAAATGATATTACACTAAATCAATATATAATATACGTATCAAATATTATGAAGTCAATAGTTTGGCAAAGAAAAATTTATATTGAGCGATAAAAATTGACAATATCCCTATGTGCTTAAATGTGATATAATACATAAACAGCAAAGTTAGAACTTATCACCAAGTTATTTCCGCATATACAGCTCACTATTGACTTGGTGTTTTTTGGCACCAAATCCCACAATTATGTTTGGTGTTCTTCTCAAACTATTCCATAATAAAAAACATCCATTGCAAGACCTAGCTAACGCTATCGCAAGTCAGCACAAAAAACTACTATCAAATATCACCCTTGAAGCGAGACTATTAGGGGTACTTGATCGTCCCAATGAAAAAGCTGAGGTAACGCGATACTATCAATCGGTAGCGAGTCGATATAATACACTCTTATCGTATCTCCATCATCAAGCTTACACAGATGAGACTTTACGGAGTATGAGAAAATTAGCTCATGGAGTTCATGAGATTACGGACAGAAGACTGGTCAAGAGGCTACGCTATCGCTTTTTAGAATACTTTGAATATGTCGGTCAGATTAAAAAACTAGAAAGGGAAGTCATACAACACTACATTGAAACTATTGAGGTATTTCAAACCGAGAATCTGAAATTCAGGTTTTCTGAAGATGTTTCCGAAAGCATATATCAGTCACCTATACCGCTTAATACCATATTCTCAAGCATATGAGACAGGTATTTATAATAGCGCTCACAATAGTAAAGTTCTTAAATAGCCTGTTGAAAAAGCCTCCCAATCCACATACCTACAAGGCAAAATTTGTAACAGAAACAAAAGTACTGAGTCGATACAATTATGGTTTTTGCTTGACTGGAAAACGCCGACTTTCCATCAAACATAGCTATGAAAATGGCCTTGTATTTGGTGGAACTGGGTCAGGAAAGTCATCTGTAGTTTTAATTCCCTCAATACTTAGTATGAAAGGGAATATGGTCATCCATGATCCAAGTGGTGAGTTATATCAACAGACTGCGGGACATTTATATACAAAGGGCTATCAAGTTCTTTGCCTCAACTTCACCAATCCCGATATGAGTATTGGTTTTAATCCGCTAAAACATGTTCACAATTCTAGCGACGCGGGAAAGCTCGCCACCTTACTCATTCAAACTTCCTTAGGAGTAAACAGTGAAAGCTTTTGGAATTTGCAAGCTATTTCACTTATGACCACTGCGATAGAACTCATATTACCCGAACCTGTACAATTGCGCACCTTAAAAAGTGTACAGTCTCTGCTCCAATCCATTTTAAGTACCCCCGATACAGTCTTGAAGTACGCCGAAGCTCATCCCATCGAGCGCGTACGAAAAAGCTACCACGCCTTTGCTGGATTGGAAGAAAAGTTACGCACTAATATTCTTGCCACAGCCTTAGCTTCCTTAACAGCATTAAATGATGAGATAATCGCACAAGTCACCTCAGTTGACACTTGGGATATGCAAAGCTTACGAACAGGAAAGGTAGCTGTATTCGTACAGAATCCACTTACTGAAAGAGATTATCTGAGTGCTCTCACCAGCGTCTTTTTTGAAACCCTCTGGAAATATGTGTTCCATGCTCTACCCAAAAAAACTGATCGGTCAGTTTTCTTTTTGATCGATGAAGCCTCTAGTTTGTACCTTCCAAACTTATCCTTAGTGGTTAGTAATTTAAGAAAATATCAATCGGGATTAATGCTTGTTTGGCAAAACTACAATCAAATGGTTCATCTCTACGGTAGTGCTCAAGCCAACACAATAGCTTCCAATTGTCTCGCTAAACTATACCTCTCTGGCCAACCTCTTGACACAGCTCGTTCTTTAGAAGCTACCTTAGGCCAGTATGAATTTAAAGATGAGGAAGGTACTCGCCATATTCGACCGCTCATGACTGCCCCAGAAATTAGAATGATGCCTCGTAGCAATGGGATACTGATTTGCTCTAATTATCCGCCTATCAAAACCAAGCTCATTCCCTATTACAAACAGTGGCGACTAAGACGAAGAACTACCGTACCGCTTCCTAAAATCACTCGCCGTATTCCGCATAACCTTATCCACCTTAATCTCTAAGCATCGTGACTATCCTTACTTATTACGAATATTTACGCGATAGAAATTGTAGTCATTCCAGTAATTCATACAAGCAGTACCGAAAATACTACCTACGTCTGTATCAAAGACAGCGTCGTAAAAATCGTAAAGAAGTTACCTTACTTCTCTCTCCCGATGTTCATACAAGACTCAAAGCCGGCGCCATACAACATCAACAATCACTCTCGAAGTTTATCGCCTCTGCAGCGATAGCATACATAGATAAAAAATACGTGGTTCCTAATGAGCAAGTCGTTTCAAATATTTTGCAAACGCTTTCTTTGACGTATAGTCAAGTCCAATACCTCGCCGACCAAACAAGAAAAGATAATAGCAATCAGTTAATCGAATATTGCTACGCCCTTATTATAAAGCTCGAAAAGCAATTAGAAACACTCCTGCGACACCCTGACTCACTAGAAACATTCATCGCTAAGACGCTCCACTCCAACCCCCATTATTATCGAACTTTAACTAGCTTGTTAAAGACCTATGATTATCAAAATCAAATCAATTAAAACCAAGGATTTTGGGCGCCTAGTTAGATATATAGTAAAAGACTCATCATACGACACATTTATTCTTCGCCATAATTTGAAAGGCACTGTCATGACTGATTGGATAACTGAATTTGAAGATAACGAAAGAAAATATCGTACACGTAAAAGAAAAAATGCCACCATCCTCACTCATGAGATTATGTCCTTCGCCAAAGAAGATACTGAACACCTCTCGCTTGCTATCCTCAAAGAGTTAGCTCGTAGATATATTGACCTTCGTGGTCGTGAAGCTATCGTTTTGGCCACTCCGCATTTTGATCAGGATCATACCCATATTCACTTTCTCTTCTCAGGTATTAAATACAAGTCAAACGCCTCAATGCGCATGAGCAAAAAGCAATTCAAGAAAATAAAGCAAGAAATTCAGCAGTATCAACTTGATCAGTATCCCGAACTTACTCACTCAGTCGTTTGGCATGGCAAAGGAAACCAGACAGTAGTTAATGATAAAGAATACCGAGTTATTTCTCGCCAAGGAGAAAGTGATAAACAAAAAGTAAGGCGGATCATTAAAAAGTTACAGGGAACATTCAATACCGATCAAGAGTTATATGAAAAGTTAAAAGACCATAACATCATTCCATATACTCGATCTGGGAAGGTAGTAGGGGTGATATATAACAAACGGAAATACCGTTGGCGAGTAGTGATTGAGAAGAAAAGGCGCCCCTTACGTGGAAAAGATCGGAGAAATATCGAAAAAAATCGCTGATTTCTTTGTCAAATAACACTATAAACTCCACCTACCAAAACACCTATTGAATGTAAGCGCATTGATAATTAACGATTTGTTTTTCAAAGAGTTACCCGTGAAGTGAAAATGGTCAAACTGCGCCATATCTCCCTGAAAATCAATAAGATACATAGGCAAAAATAGGTCAAAATATTTTTGCTACTATATTTTTTTACTTACCTTACAGTCACAGTTTTGCTAATACCGCAAACCCAGTTCGTTACACAAGCTCGTTACACTGCATCTATATCAATCCCTACGATAGAGGTTGTTGTATTTGCATCATTAGTACCACCCTTAATATGTACTTGTTGCGCCGCATCAAGGGTAAGGGTTGATTGTTTAATGTCATCAAATGTCATAATAATAATTTTGGTGAATATGAAAGGTACTAGTATCAGGTAATATTTTACCCCAAACAATGATGCCAAATGCGCCGTTTGCATGGTAACGTAATGATTTGATTTTAATATAAGAAACTCATTATGAAGCGATTAGGAAAGAACGAAACGGTAATGTTTGCGCTATATGAATTAATGGATTTGTTGCCGTCGGGATTTACGCCTGTTTTTACCCCAAGGCTCGATGAATTGTATGTATTCTTAAGTAAACACGAAAAATTAAGCCCTCGGTTAGCTGCCGAGATGTATCTGGGAACTGCGACGAAGGTTAAGTATTTTAATAAACTACGGCGGAGATTAAAAACTGCCCTCACTAGATACTTAATTGCTTATCCGTCGATAACTGAAAATAAAAGCGTGGCTTTTTATGAAACCTGCTTTCGAGAATTTGCAATGTATAAAATACTGCTAACCAAAAGCCGCAGAGCACATGGGATCAAGTTAGCCGAGGGCCTTTTGCCGGAACTACAAAAGATTGAGCTTCATGGTTTGTGTCATATCGTAGCAAATGATCTGGCAGTACATTACGCCACTTTTGAAGTACGTCCCAGATTTGTAGAAAAATACACCCACATTGCCCAGACACAATTAGAGCTTGCTAATGTGGAATCAATCGTCAGGCAACACTATACTCGTGTCGTTATGTTGTGCAATAACAAAGTAAGTTATTCGCCAAAGGTGGTGCAAGAGATTATTCATGCCTCTGAACAAACGTGGTCGCTACGGCAACCTGGTTTACAGCATATTAATCGTCTGATTTATTCAATTAAGCTAACTCGATATAGTGTAGAGTTTGATTATGAAAATATTATCATCCACTGCAATCGGGCATTAGCAGAGTTAAATGAAGATCATATCAATATCAGTTCACTGCGTCTTTCATACTTGTTTTACAAGATGCCAGCCCTTTTAGCGCTAGAGCAATTACGTGAGGCTAAAGATGTGGCAAAGACTGCACTTACCTTAGTGCCAAAAGGGTATTTTAATTGGCATGTCATTTTACTACGACGAATTGTAGTATGCCTACATGCCGGAGACTATCAAGAAGCCTATGATCTGTATAATGCTCATCGTCAAAAAGAGTGTTTGTATGAGAACATAACGGAATACTGGAATATCATTAGAGGCTATCTCTATTTTCTCGTCAAGCGTGAGAAGATAGACCCGTATGAGAAAGAGCGATTTTATCTTGGAAAATTCTTGAATGAAATGCCTGTTTTCTCAAAGGATAAATCAGGGAATAATGTCAATATTCTCATTATTCAAATCCTGGTATATATGCAACGTAAACAATTTGGCAAAATTATAGATCGAATTGATTCATTAAAGGAATATGCCCGAGTCTATATGCGGAACCCTGAAACCAAAAGAGCCAAAGCCTTTATTGACATTATCATCAAAATGGAACAAGCATATTTTGTAAAGACGGCGGTGCTCTTAAAGACCGAAAAACAACGCGAAAAATTAAACCAAACACCAATAAAGTTGCGACAGAATTTATCGATTGAAGTGATACCGTATGGGGTACTCGTGGAAGAAATATTAGAGATGCTTGATGATAAATTCAGATCAAGTTTAAGAAGAAAAACAACCATACGAAAGTAATATTTCTTGGCTTTGCCATTCTGCATATTTGGGGAGAATGCAGGCTTTCGTTCACTTAACGCTCTTGTCTATCTAGGGTTATACAAAGGGAGCTAACAAGGGACGAGAGGACTCCACTCGCCTGAGACATGAGGTGTGTCTTTAGGCTTAGGACTGTAGTGTGCCTAATGTTCTCGTTAAGGCGGGTGGATGTTTGTGTAACAACGTAATTAATTCTTCACCTTTTAAATACTTTACCATGATACTTGCACAGCTTACATGTTTTGGGAAAAGGTTATTCCTTATTCCTGCACTAGTACTTATGTTCGTACTGTTTTTATCTGCTCAAGAGACAATTTCTACCCCTTTAGAGCCAATTAAAATTCTGGCAGGGACACAAGTTAATAATGTTTATGTTCCTCCCACAAATCATAGCTCTGAAACTGTTGGACAAAGAAGCGTGACCATTAATGTCAACTACAATGGTTCAAACTGGACTCCTGATGTCATTGCTGCTTTTGATTATGCGGTGGGTATCTGGGAGCAAATCCTCACGTCTGATGTGGCCATTGAAATTGATGCAACATTTGAAGACTTAGGAGCTGGGGTGCTTGGTTCTGCTGGGGCTAATACTATTTCACGTAATTTTAGTTCCAGTGACCCCTCATATATGGGAGATACATGGTATCCAGCCGCTTTAGCTAATCGCTTAAATGGTACTGATTTATCTGCACAAGTCGATATTACTGCCTCATTTAGCAGCACCTTCCCATTTTATTTTGGCACTGACGGTGCTACTCCTAGTGATCGGTATGATTTCGTAACCGTAGTACTCCATGAGATTGGTCACGGACTTGGTTTTTTGCCTTCTACACAATGTAATACGGTTGAGGGAGGATATGGAATTTTAGGTAATGGTGTTGCGTCACCACTTATTTATGACCGTTTTATTATTGATGGTAATGGGGTACTTCTCACTAGTTTTGAGATGGCAGTAGCATTAAATGCTCTAGGAGATTATTTGCAATCAGATAATTTATTCTGGACGAGTGGTTCAGCTGCTTCTGGTGCAAAACTCTATGCACCTTTTTCGTATCAGACTGGGTCAAGTATTGCACACTTTGACGAAGCTACTTTCAACGGTACTCCACAAGCCCTCATGACGCCCATGCTAAATTTTGGTGAAGCGATCCATGATCCGGGCAGTTTTGGGGTAGGATTATTAAACGACATTGGTTGGAAAGCAGAACTGATTACAGGGGTTGAAGATGAGTTACGTTTTCATTCATTTGATTGGGATTGTTGGAGTGCGCCACAATGCCAAGGAAATGTGTATGAACTGATGGGGAATAATCCAAAGCAAGAATACAATTTAGGTCAAACGGGGCATTATGCGTGGACATTTATTGATGAAGAACCTTTGAATCCCCTGTATACTTCTCATGTGTTTTGGGAACTGAGAATCCTCCACTCACAAGGTACATATATTCATAGTGGCGGAAATACAGTAGACTACCCAATTTGGAATGTAACCATCGACGAGCTACCGAGTAACTACACATGGAAACGAAATCACAATGAGCAGATTAGAGCTGAGCTATACCTTAGTGGCATAGACTCTGAAGGATATTTAAACGAAGCTTTTTTACCTATCGCTATTAATCACCCACCTGATGTCCCCGACGTTCAATTTATTGAACACCAAAACACTTTCGGTTGTGAATCGGTGCTTTTGAGTTTCTATGCTGGGGGAGCCGATTCATATAACGTGGTGTACAAATCAGAAGATATGCCTTTCTATATCGTAGAAAGCGTCCCTACAGGTCAACATACATATGCCATTACTGGTTTAAACGAATTCTTAGATTATGAATTCATTGTCGAAGCTTCTAATCAATATGGCTTTTCTGTTAGTACAACCTTAGTCAGAGAAAAGTGTAAATACACCCCTCAACCAG
Organism: Saprospiraceae bacterium; assembly: GCA_028280415.1. Taxonomy (GTDB): domain Bacteria; phylum Bacteroidota; class Bacteroidia; order Chitinophagales; family Saprospiraceae; genus JAHDHW01. The sequence goes on along the minus strand of JANQLV010000023.1, from coordinate 2,013 downwards.
ACGACACCAAGGTTAAGATAGTTATCAACCCGAACCCTGCCACAAATCACATTGATGTGAGTACTAAAAATGGAGAGGCTATTCACATGATGCATGTATATCGGGTAAATGACTCAGCAGTTCTCGGTAGTGTTACTGGTGGGGCATTCACCTTGACGCTAAATATGGATGTTCACGCATTATCTCCCGGGCTGTATTCAGTTGAAGTAATTACGGCTGATGGACGAGTAGGGGCTGAGAGCTTTATCAAACAATAGTACAAGTACTTGTGACCCGTTGGAACCTAAGACCCAACGGGTTACCTCTTGTTTGCGTATCTTTAAACAATGATATACTCTATTACTCCAAAGTGATACTATGAAAAATCTTATACATGGTTTCTTCTTATTCTACGTGCTTGCGGCAAATAGCCAAACAACGATTGAGCTGCTATTGCCTTGGAATACAGATGGTGACACCTCGGTTCTTGGCTTGATGGCAGTGCAAGACTACAATGATACTTACTTCATTTTGTCAAACATCCAACACTTTGAGGAAGGAAGCGGAATACCTATTAATGGGGCTCACACCTATGGCTCAGGGATACATAGCATATCAAGTACAGGTGAGCTTTTCTGGCAAGAATTATATCTGACTACTTTACTCGAATGGGATGGTTTAGTCCCAGCTCATCAATTACTCTTAAATTCTAATGACCATATTGTTGTACCATTTTCTAGTGCTGTTGGAGTAACACCTTGTGATAGCGTAAACAGTCCTATCGGTATTGCTGATGGGTTTAAAAAGGGGATATTGGAAATTGCCCGTAACACGGGTGCAGTGGAGCAAGCGGAGTATTTTCCAGACGATCTTTTATGTGATCGAGATAAACTCCTTGCTTTCCAAGAAATTCAAAATGGGTATCTCCTACTTTATACTGATCGTCTCGAAAACCACCCCCTCTACATCGAAACTCTTGCTAGTGATTTTGACCTTGTCCATGTAGATACATTTAGTAATGATACGCGCTGGGTATATTTATCCGAGTATGATGAAACCATCCTACTATTTTCTCAACAAACCCTCTCAATCCTCTCCTACGATGGTGACGTACTTGACTCATTTTCGTTAACTATCAGTGATACGCTCATAAGTCCAACCGTGTATATAGCGGAAAACGAAAATTACTACCTGTTTGGCCTCACTGATTTTACTTACTCGCAAAGAATTTCTCATCTTCACGTTATAGGCAAGAATAATGGCTCAATTCAAAGTACCATGTATGATAATAAGGTGATCAAAGACGTGACGATGACAGATAATGACGAGCTACTAATTTTGTTTGATCTCAGTCGGAATAATTTTTACGACTCAATGCCCAAACCTGTACAAATAGCTAAGCTAGATATTGATTTTAACGAACTTACTTCAAAAAGGTATGGGTATCCCTATATCTCACCTAATACTATTGATCTCACTAACAATCAAGCTGGGTTTATGGTTACTGGCACCAGATTAAAATCCATAGACGAAATAGGTGGTAGAGAAGCAGATCAAATCTATTTCCTGAAAGACGAAATAGATCAACTGATAGTAAGTCAATCAGTACCAGCAGTAAGTAATACACTCAGCATCTATCCTAACCCTTCAAATGATGTTTGTACAATAAGTTACTCTCTGCCTCATTTTAATAAAGGGAGGTTAACTATTACCAGCATCTCAGGTGTAAAAGTTTTCTCAAAAGAATTAATTGAGGAAACAGCGCAGTTAAAATTAAATCTAAGTGGTTATAGTAATGGCTTGTATCTTTGTCAGATTCTTACCGAGAATGGAGTATATAGGAGAAGAATTTTGAAACAGTAGAGTAACAACAAGGCATTATGGTTACCCCACATGCTCGATTTGACTTTTCTAGTTCATTTTATATACTGTTATCATATTTGGCATAAGCCACGTCCCCCGTTTCAACGGGGATTTATTTTTGAATGAAATCTACAAGTGCAGTAATGACCTTTGTAAAATCGTTCTCGTCCA
>JANQLV010000022.1 GCA_028280415.1 Saprospiraceae bacterium | reverse complement strand
AAAACTCAATCATTCAAAACTCAATCATTCAAAACTCAATCATTCAAAACTCAATCATTCAAAACTCAATCATTCAAAACTCAATCATTCAAAATCCAGCGACTTTTTTACATATTCATCGGCCTTTTGCTACTTTTAGATATAGGCTACACTTTTTACCAGCACAAAACCAAAGCGCTGGATGGAGATTTAGTTCCTATTGTCTTACCATCCGATCATTATAAAGGGGTGATGGATGATCCTTTTGGCTGGAAGGTCCTGACAAAAGATTCGGTCTATGCGGCTCCTAATCGTTTCTTTGTCCATTTTTATATCTATAATTTCTTTAGAACTGTTCCTTCGGGCTTGCAGACCTTTATGAACCCCATTGATAGCATATATACTACAGCTGCAATCTCCAAAACCTTGATTCATGTTTTTCTAATTGTTCTGCTTGCTGGCCTGGTTAGTGGAACGGCTCGGATTTACGATCATAACTTCCTCATCGCGGCGGCGATTATTACACCACTTTTCCAGACGGGAGGACACTTTTATAAATATATTGGTATTGTAGATCAGTCGATTACCTATAGTTCATTTTACGCCCTGCCGATAAGCTTGCTGATTTTATTTTTAAAACCTTATATAAATTGGGCACATGGCCGGAAAATTGAGTTTTCGATTTTTCAACTCATAATGATGGGCGTATTGCTGATGATATTACCATTTAGCGGTCCCTTGATTCCCGGGATCGTTTTGGTAATTGCCTTCTTAAGCGGGGGATACTTTTTGCTCAGTAGCATTGAAAAGCGACCGATCGGTGCAAAGCAGAGAATACCTGGAAACATGCTCTTATTGCTTTTGCTACTCGTTTTACTAAGTCTGTATTCAATTTATATCGGTCAGAATAATTTAGAAAGTCAAAGTGGTGCCGAGATATCTCTGTTAGATAGATATGCCAGGCTTCCTAAAGGATTATTTTATATGCTTACGCAAAAGCTGGGCTACCCTTTATTATTGCTGATGATTGGAATTAATATTTTCATTCATAAAAAGCAGAATAAAGACAGCAAGCAGCTCATGCGTATGTTTCACTGGATTTTGCTTTTTGTATTGATCTATTTGCTACTATTGCCAATGGGCGGCTTTCGGGAATATCGGCCTTTTATTCTAAGGAAAGATACCTTCCTGCCTGTTGCATTGCTACTGGTTTATTTTTTTGCTTATTCCAGTTATTTGATCATTCAGCGACTTCGGTTCAATTATAAGCGGTATTATCTCGGGATACTTATGCTTTTCCTGTTAATCTTTACGTTGGCTGATGAAGTGGATAGTGAAACTTATCAATGTGAAAAGGCACTTTTATTTGAAATTTCCGAAAGTGAAGACAAGATTATAAAATTACCTTCAACTTGTACAATACTGAGTTGGGAAGTGATTAAAAACCCCGGGGATTCAGAAGAGCAAAGCGAACTCTTGTATTTTTGGAAAATTACAGATGAAAAGAAAGCATATTATCAGGAATAGGAGCCGTTTTGATTAGCTTTTGGAATACCTTAACTGAATGAGGACAATTACCCGAAAGAATTAGAAGTAGGTATCTAAAAATTATACAATCGGAAAAAGAGCCAGAAGGCTAAATTTTTCAAAATTCTTTAAAAAAATCCCTTCTCAAAGTGGAACATCTCAATTTGCCGCTTGTTTTTTTAATGGAAGTCCAAACAATATTTCGTTATTCTTAGCTGTCAATGGCTTAGTCAATAGGATATTTTGTAGCCATAAAAAATGGAGTATTTAGCCGATAACTAAAAAAACTGTAAAATAAGCTGAAAAAAAATAAAATTTGGCTTTCAAAAACTACCTATTATAGCTACCTTTGCAGCGATTTTTTAGAAACTGTTGATTCGATCTGAAAAAATTGATATCGATGAGAAAGATTTTATTGACCTTTTGCTGTGTATTAAGTCTTTGTTTTCTAGCCTTTGCTCAGGGGCATGAAGGACATGATCACAGTCACGACGGGCATAGCCACAGTACAGAAGCACATGATAGCCATGGAACACACGGTTGCTTTGAAGAGGGATCACATGAATTCAATCCTGGCAACACTGCTTTCCATCACATTTCTGACCAAAATGTATTTAGTATTGGTCCCTGGCAATTGCCATTGCCCTGTATACTTTACGCAAAAGATTCAGGAAAGTGGGATTTCTTCTCATCTGGTAAATTCCATCCTGATGGGCATGGAGTAGGAGAATTCGCGTATAACAAATACGTTCTTTTTGAAGGGATGGTACATAGAGTAAAGGATGCTGGTTTCCCGGATGGTCATATTGAATTAGGTCATCACATGGTTCAGGAAGTGGAAGTAGAAGGGGAGAAAAAAGTATACGTTTGCTACGAAGGGGAAAAATACGAAGCACTTTACAAAAGTACAGCTGATGGTGGATTGTTCGGTGGAGGAGTGACCAACTTCTTTGATTTCTCTCTGACCAAGAACGTTATATCAATGTTTGTGGTCTTTTTACTACTGGGCTGGATGTTCATCCGTATTGCCAATATGTACAAGAAAAGAGAAGGACAGGCACCTAAAGGAATTCAATCTTTAATAGAACCAGTTTTTATATTTATTCAGGATGAGGTAGCAAAACCGTTCCTCGGACATAAATGGGAAGTTTATTTGCCTTATTTAATGGCATTATTCTTTTCGATTCTGGGGCTCAATCTATTCGGACAAATCCCTTTCCTCGGAAATGCAAACGTTACCGGGAACCTTGCTTTCACAGCGGTGTTGGCAATCTTTACTTTCCTGGTAGTTAATCTTAGTGGGAATAAGCATTATTGGGAGCATACGCTTTGGATGCCCGGTGTACCAGCCTGGTTGAAGCTTTTCATTTTGACACCTGTAGAAATACTGGGGCTGTTTATCAAGCCTTTGACACTGATGCTTCGTTTGTTTGCGAATATTACAGCAGGACACATGGTATTGGTGATTTTCGTTGGATTGATCTTCGTCTTTGCCCAGGGAAATTGGGGAGGCGTACTGGGAACTTCAGTTGGTTCCGGTTTATTGACCATATTCATGATGTCTATTGAGTTGCTGGTAGCATTCATTCAGGCATTTGTATTTACTATTTTGACAGCTTCTTATATTGGAGCTGCCACAGAAGAAGCGCATCATTAATTTTTTAACTATAAAATTTTAACTAATGATTACTGGAGTAGCAGCATTAGGAATGGGACTAGCAGTTATCGGTGCTGGATTAGGTATCGGAAATGTTGGTTCTAAAGCAATGGAATCTATCGCTCGTCAACCAGAAGCAGTAGGTGATATTCGTTCGAATATGATCCTTATGGCAGCCCTTGTAGAGGGTGCGGCTCTGATTGCAATTGTGATGTGTTACCTTGTTGCTTAAAAAAACAAAATAACCCTGCGACGGTTGGTCGCGGGGTTGTTTAAAAGTTTTATCAAAAAAGAAAAAAGAAAATTCGATGATATACTTAGCTAAATTCACACCTATTCTTCCGGACTTTGGATTGTTGTTCTGGACAGTAATATTCTTTGGCTTATTCTGGTTTTTGATTGGAAAATTTGCTTTTGGCCCTATTCGCGATGCTTTGAAAAAGAGAGAAGGAGATATTCAGGATGCTCTGGATGAGGCGAAAAAAGCCCGGGAAGAAATGGCTAATCTAAAAGCAGAGAACGAAAAGATTTTAATGGAAGCCAGAGAAGAGCGTACTAAGATTCTAAGGGAAGCGAAAGAAGCGAAAGAGACAATTGTCAACGAGGCTAAAACCAAGGCAAAAGAGGAAGCTCAACGTATCGTTACAAATGCCAAGAATGAGATCGAAAATCAGAAGACTGCGGCTTTGATAGATGTAAAAAATCAGGCAGGTATGATGGCACTTTCAATTGCTGAGAAAATCATTAAAAAGCAATTGGCTGGCGATAGCGAGCAGGAAAAATATGCCAATAGCCTGATTGACGAAATCAAATTGAACTAACATAAAAGTAATAGCTGGACTGGTTTGAAGGGTCCTAAAAATAGCTTAATATGTCTGTAACAAGAATTGCTTCACGATATGCCAAATCACTGATCGACCTTGCTGAGGAAAGAGGACAGCTGGAAGAAGTAGTGAATGATATTAAAGCTTTTCAAAAAGCTACGGAAAATCGGGATCTTTATCTTTTGATGAAAAGTCCGATTATCAATGTTTCTAAAAAACAACAGGTTTTTGATGTGCTTTTCGGTGATAAGATGAATGAACTTACTTTAGCTTTTTTCAAAATCATCCTCAATAAAGGCAGGGAGGCATATTTACCTGAAATTGCCGATCAGCTTATCGCTCAATACAAAAAACTAAAGCATATTACTTCAGTTACTTTGGTGACAGCCACTACACTGGGAGCGGAAACGATTTCCAAAATCAAGCAAAAAATGGTTTCCAGTGAAGTTACTGACGATCATGTGGATTTGCTAACGAAAGTCGATCCGGATATTCTGGGAGGTTTTGTACTTCAGTTCGAAGATCGCCTTTTCGATGCCAGTGTCGCGCATAAATTAGAGCAATTAAAGAAGGAGTTTTCTAAAAACGAATACATAAAAACAATGTAGATTCTGTGCAAAACTACTTTCAAACAGCTTTGCCGGGAATCATTTCATATTTCATTAAATAAAAAAAATCAAAGATATGGTTGATGTAAAACCTGATGAAATATCAGCAATATTAAAACAACAACTCTCTGGTTTCAAAACTACCGCTGAACTAGAGGAAGTAGGTACTGTACTTCAAGTAGGAGACGGTATTGCTCGTGTTTATGGATTGACTAAATCACAAGCAGGTGAGCTAGTAGAATTTGAAACAGGTGTACAGGCAATCGTACTGAATCTTGAGGAAGACAACGTAGGGGTTGTACTTCTGGGAGAAGGAGACGGCATTAAGGAAGGTTCTACGGTACGTCGTACTGGCGTTATTGCTTCTATCGAAGTAGGAGAAGAAATGGTAGGCCGGGTAGTAAATCCATTAGGTATGCCTATTGATGGGAAAGGAGCAATCGGCGGGACTAAATATAAAATGCCATTAGAGCGTAAGGCGCCTGGAGTAATCTATCGTCAGCCGGTATCCGAGCCACTTCAGACAGGTATCAAAGCGATTGATGCAATGATTCCAATTGGCCGTGGACAACGGGAGTTGATTATTGGAGACCGTCAGACTGGTAAAACAGCGATTGCTATTGATACCATCATCAACCAGAAAGAATTTTATGATAAAGGAGAGCCGGTGTACTGTATATATGTAGCATCGGGCCAAAAAGCTTCTACTGTTGCTCAGGTAGCAAAAGTATTGGAAGAAAACGGTGCGATGGCTTATACGACAATCGTTTCTTCTTCTGCCTCTGACCCTGCACCACTTCAGTTTTATGCACCATTCGCCGGAGCAGCAATCGGAGAATATTTCCGGGATACCGGACGTCCTGCTTTGATCGTATACGATGATTTGTCTAAACAGGCAGTGGCTTATCGGGAGGTATCTTTGCTATTGCGTCGCCCTCCGGGACGTGAAGCTTATCCAGGGGATGTATTCTATCTGCACTCTCGTCTTTTGGAACGCGCTGCAAAAATCATTGCCAACGATGAGATTGCTAATGATATGAATGACCTTCCGGAATCTCTGAAAGCAGCAGGTGTTGTGAAAGGTGGAGGATCATTAACCGCACTTCCGATTATCGAGACGCAGGCAGGAGACGTTTCTGCTTATATCCCGACTAACGTAATCTCTATTACAGATGGTCAGATATTCCTGGAGTCTAACCTTTTTAACTCTGGTATACGTCCTGCGATTAACGTAGGTATCTCTGTATCACGTGTTGGGGGGAATGCTCAGATCAAATCAATGAAAAAAGTAGCCGGTACCCTGAAGCTTGATCAGGCTCAGTACCGTGAGCTGGAAGCTTTCGCAAAATTCGGTTCTGACCTGGATGCGGCAACTACTGCAATTCTTGAAAAAGGAAAACGTAATGTGGAAATACTTAAACAACCACAATACTCTCCGGTTCCTGTTGAAAAGCAGGTTGCAATCATCTACCTCGGGACAAATGGCTTGATCAGTGATGTACCGGTCAATAAAGTAAAAGAATTTGAGGAAATTTTCCTTACGACTTTGGAGCAAAAACATCCGGAGGCTTTGGATGATTTCCGTGCAGGTAAGTTAACAGATGATGCAGTTAATGCAGTTAAGAGTCTGGCTAAAGAATTAACTGCTCAGTATAAATAGAAATTAAAATAGTGAACGGTTGATCCTTAAAGATTACTGCTCACAAAACGTATATTAAACATGGGTGCTAACTTAAAAGAAGTACGCGAAAGAATAAAATCTGTTAAATCTACTCAGCAGATCACCAAAGCAATGAAGATGGTGTCCGCTGCTAAGCTAAGGAGAGCACAGCAGGCAATTGTTCAAATGCGTCCTTATGCCGATAAGCTGAATTCGATGTTGATCAATATTCTTTCCAATCTGGAAGGAGATGCCAATACTGTTTTCGGTCAGGAAAGGGAGATTCAAAAGGCAATACTGGTGGTCGTCACTTCGAATCGTGGTCTTTGTGGGGCATTCAATAGTAATATTATCAAAGAAGCAAATCGAATCATTAATTCAAAATACGCTGCACAAAAGGAGTCGGGTAATCTTACGATTTTATGCATCGGAAAGAAGGGCTATGACTATTTCAAAAAGCGTTTCCCTGCCGATAAGCTGATTACCGATTATGTTGAACTTTTTAATGATTTAAGCTTTGACAATGTCGCTCAGGTATCTCAGCGTTTGATGGATGCTTTTGAAGCGGTTGAATACGATGCGATTGAGGTAGCTTACGGTCGATTTAAGAATGCAGCCATGCAGTTTCCGGAAGTTGCTCAATTCCTGCCGGTTAAAAAACTTGAAAAAACATCCGGGAAAAAAGGCAAAGCAGATTATATCTTCGAACCCGATAAAGAATCATTATTGGATCATCTGGTTCCCAGTATTTTGCAGACCCAGTTTCAAAAATTCCTTTTAGATACCCACGCTTCTGAGCATGGAGCGCGTATGACAGCTATGGATTCAGCTACGGAAAATGCGGAAGATTTGATGAAAGAACTGAAAATTAGCTATAATAAAGCGCGTCAGGAGGCAATTACGAAAGAGCTTTCGGAAATTGTCGGTGGAGCTGCTGCACTTGAAGGAGGATAGATAAACAGAAAATTTGATAAATATAGAAGCCCGAATGAAACTTTCATTCGGGCTTTTCGTATTCAAGCAATGTATAGTTCGAAATCTTTATATTAAAACGCTTCGAACTCCGCTCAATCATTAGTACATACAACAACATGCAATTAAATCCTTTAATTGTATATCCCCGATTTTGTTCACAAATCGGGATCAAATGCAAGTAAACATAAAAACAAAAACAGAATACAGCTTCAGGAATTCAAGAAGTGGAAATATGCTTTCTGTAGACATTGATTAGGCTTTTATCGCCCCACAGCTAATATCTTGAAGTGTTTTGTAAAGATTTCTCAATCCTCCAAACGCATATTAAAATGACTTATTTCACACTCAAAATCCAAAACGGAACAAATCTGGTAGAAGATACCAACCTTTTCATTCTTGGAAAAGGTATTAATCCAAATCACTCTAGCCAGGGTATCTACAACCCGGTCGAATCTTTTTTAAAATTCGACTCTAGTGGTCAGGCCGGATTTGTTACTGCAACCAAAGGAATGGATTCCTCTATTTATGCAGCTCCTCTGTCTTCTTTTCCGAAAGATGGCGACTGTTATTTGCTTAGGTTACCCAAAACAACTGGTGGAAGGTTATACCTGGCTATAAATAAAGCGCCGGCTTTAGCGGTAAAAGAAGGTCTTGATACTGCCGGGAATCCGGTATCTTTAACTATTGCAGAGCCTGATCCATTCAACAGTAATGATCCGAGTTATGCAATTATTTACGACAAAATCGAATATACTTACAATGATGATGGAGTATGGATTGATACTACGGCGGTAGATTTTTTCTGCATGCCTTTGTCTTTGACCTTGGGGACAGAAACAGTAGGTTTAACCAGAAAACGGTCAGAAATATTGAATACTTGCAAACAAGGGCTAACCGGAGAATGGGCAAAATGCTATTTGAGTGTAGGAGATAGTGTGTTGAGAGTGGTTGCTCCGAATAAGGCTTTTGGCAGAGCTACAGCTACTGAAAATTTTAATACCAGTTACCTGAAACCTTATATTCAAGCAGTGTGGGAACATTACCAGACCAATGAATTGGTAATAGACTGTAGTGAGCTGGTTGGATTCCAATATCCTTTGACGGATATTGCCGGAGGAAAATTGACTAATGACAATTGCATGTTTACTGGAAGTGTACAATCGGATGGACAAACTTTTAGATTTACAAATTCCACTAATGATGTGATCAATATCATGCCTTTACCTTTATCGAATCAGGTTTTTGGTTGTGACGATGGTCCGATGACCGCTGTTAAGAATACTGCTTGCTCCGTTATTGTTAGAAATTTGGCGGCTGCAATGAATGTTGGATTGATGCCATTTAGTGGTACCGTGACGTTGAACAAAGATTATTACATGCAGCATGCAGCGAATTTTTATACCCCGAATCCTAATCTGCCTTCAGGAATAGGTACTGGTCCATGGTATAATCAGTATGCTAAATTACTACACAGCTTCAACGAAAAGGTATATGCCTTCGCTTTTGATGATGCAGTTGGTCAGGATAGTACTTTACATACTACCAATGCCAATGATAGTGTAACCTTAATGGTTGGAGATATGAGTGGCACCGTAATCCCAAGTGATAGTGATGAGACTATCTATGACGTTACCTTTAATATTCCTGCAGGAACGTCCGGTTATATGATTAATACCAATGATGGGAATAAAAAATATACTTTTGCTCCCGGACCTTTAGACATTACTAAGGTCAAATCTCCTTTCACAATTGTTTACAATCATGGAAATGGAGACATGACATATACTCTGAATTTAAAATTCCAAAGTGTAATGCCTTCGGATGGCATTGTGATCCATGCTCCAAAGGGAACTAGTGTGACCGTGGATCTGCCTGGAGTGCCTGCACTTGTATAATTTTTGAAACTGTTTTGAATTAATTGTATAGAAGCCCTGAAGGATACAGTCCTTTAGGGCTTTTTTACTTGAAAACCCAAATCCCCGCACCAATTAGCTAATACTTTGAACCAGTCAATAATTTTTAAACAGGTTCTTAAAATAATCCTTATCTTACCAGAGCCTAAAAATTAATCCATGAAAGCCATTATTCCTGTAGCCGGTGCAGGTACGAGATTGAGACCACATACTTATACTCAGCCCAAACCGCTTATTCCCGTTGCCGGAAAAACGATTATTTCTTTCATTATTGACCAACTCGTTAATGTTGGGATCAAGGATTATGTTTTTATCATTGGTTATCTGGGAGAAAAAATTCAGAATTATCTCGAAACACAATACCCCGAACTTAATAAAGAATTTGTACAGCAAAGTTCCAGAGAAGGAATAGCGCATGCCCTTTGGACAGCCAAAGATTCATTCAGAGATTCGGATGAAGTAATTATTGTATTTGGTGATACCATCATTGATCTGGATATTCAAAGCGTTATTGATGAACCTACTTCCTGTTTCTGTGTCAAACGAGTGAAAGATCCCAGAGAATTTGGAGTAGTTGAATTTGATCAGAATGGTATTGTCAAAAAAGTAGTGGAAAAGCCCAATATTCCTAAATCGAATATGGCAATGGTTGGTTTTTATAAAATTAAAGAAGTCCCAACTTTGATTGATGTCATCGAGTTTAATATTCTTAATGATATTCGTACGCACGGGGAGTTTCAGTTTACAGATGCACTGATGGGGATGATCGAACGTGGCGTTAAGTTCAGTACCCTTACTGTTGATAACTGGTTTGATTGTGGTAAAAAAGAAATTCTTCTGGAAACGAATGCCATGCTACTCGATAGAGAAGGTTATGCTTCTGATGATCTGGACCTGCCGGCTTTTGAAAACACGATTATTATTCATCCGGTCAGTATTGGAAAAGATTGTGAAATTGCGAACTCTATAATTGGTCCACATGTCACTATTGGCAATAATGTGAAGATTGATTATTCTATTATTAAAGAATCCATCATTGGTAATTATGCTTCCATTGCTGAAGTTGTTTTGCAAAACTCCTTAGTCGGGAGTGATGCGGCAATTAAAGGTTTATCGCAGAGTCTGAATATTGGAGATAATACAGAAATTGACTTTAGCTAAAAAGCAAAGATAAATCATCCTGAACTTTAGCATCATTAAAGGGGTTTATAGAATGCTAAAAGCTTTTAAGTTCCAAGGAATTGGTATGAAGTTTTGGGCATTATTGGGTCCCAGGTTTTTCAGGGCACCAAATACCTGCTGCCTGATACCTGTTTTACAAAGCGATAAATAGCGCTACAATATTCATTTTCCCGATAAAAAATCAAAATTCAGGATGACTCATATTTGGATTAAATGCTTGATTGGAGCATCTATTTTTCTACGATAGCAATTGGATCTGATCTTCTGTAATATGAATGGCCCTCATCGCATCCGTACGCGTTGAAATATCGCTACTACCATTTTCTAATCTCAAAACACCACGGGGACATACCGCCGAGCAGATACCGCAACCCACACAGGAAGCTCTTACAATATCCTGCCCCTTTTGAGCATAAGAGCGCACATCAATCCCCATTTCGCAATAAGTCGAACAATTTCCACAGGAAATACACTGACCACCATTAGTAGTAATTCGGAAGCGGGATTTAAATCGTTGGACCAAACCAAGATAAGCGGCGAGTGGACAACCAAATCGACACCAAACCCGATTACCCATTAAAGGGTAGAAACCCGTACCAACAATACCCGAGAACCCGGCACCAATTAAAAAACCATACCAGCTCCGGACATTATTGGTGTTCATACCAATAACATGACTACTGCCGGAGAAATAAGTATACAAGGTCATCGCGGTCATCACTATAGCAAAAGCCAAAACACCGTGGATGATCCAGCGTTCGTATTTCCAGGCGCGCATACTCTTATCCGATAACTGGCGATAAGGGTCCCCCAGCGTTTCAGCTAAGCCTCCACAACCGCAAACCCAGGAGCAGTACCATCTTTTTCCATAAAAATAAGTAATTAGCGGTACTGCAATCACAACCAGGATAATTCCCCAAACCAGCATGAAAATACCCAGGCCTCCACCTGAGATTAAATTATCTATGTTCCAGTCAAAAAAGAAAGTATAGTTTAATGGCCATATATTTTTCAAATCCATACTGGGCTTATTGAGCAAGCTTAATATCTCCGGAATCAAAAAAGCAAAAGCGGTTTGAAAAAACATTACCGAACCAGTTCTGACCAATTGATACCGGTTATGTCGATATTTGGCGAACATCCGTACCCCCATGACAATGATGATGATTGTATAAAGCATCCCGTAAACAAACCATTGACTGGCAGGGCCGCCATTTAAGGCTCTGCTAAAGGGATCAAACATGGTCATCCAGCCTGTGATATAATGCGGTGCCCAATACAGCAAAATATAAAAACCGATCATATAGACCCCGGTAATAATCCCCAACCATCCGGTTAAGCCCGGTCCTGCAGAGCGTTGTGGATTATTGTTTTTGGAATTCTGATAAAACATTACCAAACCAATGATCAAACCAATAACTATGGCCGTGACTGCTGGCCAGAACCAATCGTAGAGATAGAAAAAGCCATAAATTAATATACCGGGAATGGTAATGCCCAAAGCAAGCGCCCGCCACTTCCAGGTTAAACCACGCTCCATCGGACTATGATAGATACCATTGTTTTTGATCCCCGGAAGGCTGTTGAATTTTGGTATAATATAGAATAATCCTCCCAATAATGCGATTCCCACACTGAGCAACCACCACATGACGGGATTATCTTTGACCGTACCGAAGCTGGCATCTCTAACCAGTTCCGGCTTGAAGTATTCTTTAAATTTCCAGTCGCCAAGCTTGAAATCCCATTCGCCAACACCATCCGGAATAGCCTGATTTTGCAAGCTGCCCTGTGCTTGTTTGAAAGTAGATTTAATGGCAGCCATAAAACTCACGTTGGAAGCATAGTCCTGATTGAATAAACCAGTGGACTGTGCTGCCTCCAGGAAAGCCTTGCGATGGTATTCATTTTCTATATTGATATCTTTTTCTCCTATTTTGTAGCTATCAAGACCAAGTATAGCAGTGAAAACACCAATCCCGATAATGAATAATCCAATACCTGTTTTTTGTAATAATGTCATAATTCTAAATTTAAGGGACTTGATTATTTTCTTAAAAAACTAAGAACTGCGTTGAGGTTTCTCCGCTTTTTGAGCTGAAGGTTCTTACCACTTTGCTGATTATATAATTTGATAACTTCAGTTTCGTATTCTTTATAAAATTCAGGATCAAAATTGGCCAGCCCCAGGTTTTGTAAAACTTCTTCGATATTCGCTTTTTCTTTGATCCATTTTTCGCAGACTTCATGACGATAGCGTACGCCCATTAGGTTGAATCCGAGAATTTGATTATTATTTTTATTGTATACAATCCGGATACTCATACGCCCGTCGGAATGCTCCCAGTAAATCGAAGCATGATGCTCCGGCGCCTTTGCTAAAACGGTACCATAAACTTGATATTCGATATCAAAAAACTTGGCAGAATTGAACCAGATACCTGGATCGTAGGCAATTTTTTTCTTGCAAATATTATAAGCAACGGTTTCCCCCATCATACGCCCAGTATACCAAATCGCTTCAATAGGACGGCGCCCCGGAAGTGGCTCTCTTGCCTGGGCGCAATCTCCAATGGCATAAACATCGGGAGCGCTGGTTTCCAAATATTCATTGACCAGGATACCGCGTTGGGTCTCAATATCCGAGCCTTCCAGAAATTTGATATTCGGACGAACACCGGCGGTTAGGCCGACAAAACCACATTCGATGGTTTCTCCCTTATTACTCACTGCAGCCTTGGCTTCACCATTTCCATTATCGAGAATTTCTTTGAGCTCGGTTTCCAGCTGGAGATCAATCCCGTTTTCCCGGATATGGCGCGTTACCATTTGAGACTCTTCATAGGGAAGTGCCGCATCCCAAAAACTTTTCTCTCTTACCAGAAAGGTCACCGGAATATGACGAGAGTGAAACATCTCAGCCATCTCAATCCCGATTAAACCACCTCCGACGATGACTGCTTTTTTTAGCCCCTCGCTGTATTTTTCCATGGCTTCCAAATCCTGATAAGTATACATACCATGGACTCTTTTCAGGTCCTGACCCGGCCAGCCAAATTTATTGGGAGTAGAGCCACAAGCAATGATCAGTTTGTCATATTGCATTTTTTCCCCTCCGCTAAAATGCAGAGCATGTGCTTTTACATCTACTTTTTCCACATAGGCACGTTTGAGATCGATCCGGTTCTTTTTCCAAAACCAGTCTTCATAGGGTTTGGTATCTTCGAATCTCATATGCCCCATATAAATGTACATCAGAGCTGTTCTGGAAAAAAAATAATCCGTTTCGGATGAGATGACAGTGATTTGATGGTCACTCAATTTGCGTATGTAACGTGCAGCAGTGATTCCACTGATACCATTACCAATAATAGCTACGTGCATAAAGGCAGGTTTGGTTTTCTGTTTTTGAATTAGTCGAAGTAGTGAAACTTCTCCCTTTATTACATCAAAGTAATAGTAATAGCTTTAAGATAGAAAAATGTTGTAACAACTCTAAAAATGGCTTAAAATTCATCGGATTATTTCATAGCCTGTCTTAGCAAAGACAAGAAGGGAATGAAGTACCCTAAGCAAGAAATGAATACCTGAACTAGGAGGC
Organism: Saprospiraceae bacterium; assembly: GCA_028280415.1. Lineage (GTDB taxonomy): Bacteria > Bacteroidota > Bacteroidia > Chitinophagales > Saprospiraceae > JAHDHW01. The sequence continues at coordinate 30,131 of JANQLV010000022.1, read as the reverse complement.
GGGATACTCTACATAATTTCTGGGCGTTTCATAAAGCCTTACACCTACTTCGTATTTATCGTCTAAGTGATGATCGAGTATTTTCCAAATGACATAGCAAATATGTTCCGCTGTGGGATTCAGGTTCTTAAATTCTTCGGTGTCTAAATTCAGATTTTTGTGATCGAAGCGTTCTTCTATTTGCGTTCGGATTAATTCCTTTAAATCTTTAAGGTCTATTAAATAACCGGTATCGGGGTCCACTTCGCCGGTCACCTTTACTTCTAATTCATAGTTGTGACCATGATAGTTGGGATTATTACACAAACCAAAAACTGCTTTATTCTTTTCATCTGACCACTCGGGATTATGCAATCGGTGAGCGGCATTAAAATGAGCTTTTCTAAAAACTGAAACGCGCATGAAATATGATTTTAATCTTTTTATTAACAAAATGATCCTGACCTCCCCATATCTGCTGACTTCATAGATGTTCAAACCTTTTCAACAATTTAAGGCAATTTTTAATCCGATATATCTTAAACCGTACGAGCCTTAAGGAGAATCAATTAAATAAACAAATATGGACCAAGTTGGTTGATGAAACGGATAGAAAATCTAAGTAATTGAATACCAAAGTTTTATGAAAAACTACTTTTAAGTTAAGTATAAAATATGTAATTTTACCAAAATGTCGGAAATGGCTTCGATACATCAATTTAGGGTAGAAGGAATTGACGGGCGAGAAATAAGTTTTGAGGACTTTAAAGGTAAAAAGTTATTGGTGGTTAATGTAGCTTCAGAATGTGGTTACACCTTCCAATATCAGCAATTACAAGAGCTCTATACAGAGTTTAATGATAAATTAGAAATAATCGGCTTTCCTTCCAATGATTTTGGAAATCAGGAATCCGGTACAAATGCTGAAATTTCAACCTTTTGTACACTAAATTACGGCATTAGCTTCCCTATGGCAGCTAAAGTCAAAATAAAAGAAAACCCTGTTTATCAATGGTTGACTCAAAAGGCGCTTAATGGCGAAACCGATAGTGAAGTCAAGTGGAATTTTCAAAAATACCTCATTGATGAAAAGGGTCGTTTAGTGACTTATTATCCATCCTCAACCAATCCGATCGACGAAAAAATCATTGATTGGATTCTTCTTGATTAATCGAAGCTTTCTGGCAACTGTTTCAATCTCTTTAGTTAAATGCTATAGAAGATTGTCATTATAATTGCCAAAAACATGCGCTTTAGCGAAGTAATAGGACATAAACACTTAAAAACGGACTTGATCGATATGATTGATTCCGGGCGAGTGCCCCACGCTCAGCTTTTTCTTGGCCCTCCGGGATGTGGGAAATTGGCACTGGCTATCGCTTTTGCCCAATATTTGCTTTGCGAAGGAGATAAACCGGCTCCGGATGCCTGCGGTAAATGCAGTGCCTGTCAAAAAGCTCAGAAATATATTCATCCCGATCTTCATTTTTCTTTTCCTTTTGTCGGTGCAAAACTGACCAGTAATAATTACCTGGCCGAATGGCGCCTGGCGCTAACTGAGAATCCATATCTCAGTGTGAATAAGTGGCTGCAGTCTATCGGTGCAGAAAATAAGCAGGGAAATATCAATAAGGATGAATGTCAGAATATCATTCGAAAATTAAGTTTGAAAGCCTTCGAGAGTAATGTCAAAATACTAATCATGTGGTTGCCTGAATACTTGGGGAAAGAAGGGAATCGCCTGCTCAAGCTGATTGAAGAACCGCCTGAGAATACATTTTTCATACTGGTTGCCGAGAATCAGGAATTGATCCTGAATACGATTCTTTCACGATGTCAAATTGTTAAAATAAACCAACTAAATGATATAAATATCGTAGAAGGTATCATGGAGCGGGAATCGATGAGTAATGAACAAGCGCAAAGTATTGCACAATTGGCAAATGGCAATTTCAATGAGGCAATTCAGCTCTTGGATAAAAAAGAGAATAATAATTCAAAATTGTTTCTCGAGTGGATGCGGATTTGCTATAAAGGAAATGGTACGGAAATGGTTCCGTGGGTGGAACAATTTGCTGCTATTGGTCGTGAAAACCAAAAGCATTTTCTGAATTATGCCCTCCACTTCATGCGAGAGTTTATGCTGTTGAAAATGACGGGAAATCAACATTTGCGTTTGCAGGAACAAGAACGGAAAACAGCGAATAATCTGACTAAAGTAATTGATCTGGATCAGATTCGAGAGATTACCAAATTATTTGATGAATGTTATTATTATGTGGAGAGAAATGCTAACCCCAAGGTACTCTTTTTGGATACATCAATTGAATTGAACAAGATTTTGAAAACTAAATCTTTAGCGACGATTAAAAATAATTAAAATTATCCGGGCTGTCAGATATAGAAAATAGGGTACAGATTGCGGACAGCAAGGATAGAATCTAAATATATAAAGGATATGGGATGTTCAAATTGTGGAACAGGTAAAAACGGAAAGCCAGGAGGTTGTCAAAGTAATGGTGGTTGCGCAAGCGGTGGTTGCAATCGAATGAATACCTACGATTGGCTGGCTACTATGAATATTCGGGATAATGATGATTTTGATTTAGTGGAGGTAAGTTTCAAAAATGGGTCTCGAAAGAATTTTTATCATAACCCTTCTCACACCCGTGCAATAATTGGTGATATGGTTGTAGTAGAATCCGCTAATGGTTATGATGTAGGAAGGATTTCACTCACCGGAGAATTAGTGCGTTTGCAGATGAAGAAAAAGAAAGTAGCCGAAGATGTTATTTTACAAAATGTATTGAGGGTGGCTAATGAGCGTGATCTCGAAAAATTAAGAGAAGCTCGCAAACTGGAAAATGCGACTATGATTAAAGCGAGGGTGATTGCCCGAACACTTGATCTGGATATGAAGATAGGAGACGTGGAGTACCAGGGGGATAAGCGAAAAGCTACTTTCTACTATACTGCAGAAGGTCGTGTAGACTTTCGTGAATTGATCAGGCACTATGCCAAGGATTTTAGGGTAAAGATTGAAATGCGGCAAATTGGTGCACGTCAGGAATCTGCCCGGATTGGTGGTCTGGGCTCTTGCGGACGTGAATTGTGCTGCTCGACCTGGCTGACAGATTTTAAATCCGTTTCTACTGCTGCTGCCAGATATCAAAACCTGGCCATCAATCAGTCTAAATTATCCGGACAATGCGGTCGCTTGAAATGTTGCCTGAATTATGAACTGGATTCCTATATGGATGCTCTGGAGCATTTTCCAAAACAAGCAGATAGTTTGAAAACCGAAGTGGGAAAGGCGGTACTCGTAAAAACAGACATCTTCAAAGGATTGATGTTTTATGCATATACGGAACAATCCAGGAGAGGTAAATTCTATCCTTTGGCTATAGATCGTGTCAAGGCCATTCTTGAAATGAATAAGAAGGGACAATTTCCGGCAGATTTAGTAGATTTGCACTCATTGACAGAAACAATTATCGAGGAAGAGGCTGATTACGATGCTGATGATCTGGTTGGTGTAATAGAACTTCCACCGGAGGAAAGGAGAAAACGTAAAAATCGTAAGCGCAATCGCAATCGTGGCGCTAAAAAGAATACTACGGATAAAAAAGAAGCTCCGGCGAAAAAACAAAGCGATAATGCTGAAAGAAAGCCTAAGCAAAAAACCGAAAACAAAGCAAACGATTCTGGAAAAAATACCAAGAGTAAGAATAGGGGCAGAAACAGGAATCGCAATCGTGGCCGGGGAAAGAGAAAAACAGATAATGGAAACGATCAAAAAAAAGACTAACAGATTGATATAGTCCACGATTTTGGGTAAAAAACAAAACCTTACCCATTGGCAAAACATAGAAATATTTTGCAAAACCATTAAGTAGATTCGGTTGTTTTTTAAAGAAACTGCAGCTTGCTACTTAATGGTTTTTATCATTTAAAATAAACTTAATTACCAAGAATGAAATACGATGTCACTATAATTGGCTCTGGCCCTGGCGGTTACGTTGCTGCTATCCGATGCGCTCAATTGGGAATGAAAACTGCAATCATTGAACGATACAATACACTCGGAGGTACTTGCCTCAATGTAGGATGTATTCCTTCGAAGGCTTTGCTTGATTCTTCTGAGCACTATCATAATGCAAAAGAAAAATTTACCAGCCATGGGATTGATCTCAAAAACCTGAAAGTCAATATGCCACAGATGATAAAGCGTAAAGATGAAGTGGTTGATCAGACTTGCAAAGGGGTGGAATTTCTAATGAAGAAAAACAAGATCGATGTATATCACGGACATGGTTCACTTGTTAATTCCAACAAAATATCAATTGCCAAAAATGATGGCTCTACAGAAGAGATTGATACGGATAAAGTGATTCTGGCTACAGGTTCGAAACCAGTTACGCCGGAAGCGTTTAATTATGATAAAAAAAGAGTCATCACCTCCACCGAAGCACTTAATATTAAAAGCGTGCCAAAGAAGATGGTGGTGATTGGAGGTGGTGTAATTGGACTGGAACTGGGATCTGTGTACGCCAGGCTCGGTACTGAAGTAGAGGTAATTGAGTATATGGATCGCATTTTGGCGGGTATGGATAAAGATTGTGGAAAAGAGCTTCAACGAGCGATGAAAAAGCTTGGTGTGAAATTTCACCTGGGGCATATGGTTACGGGAGTAAAAGCAACTTCCAGAAGTGTGACCGTGAATTATAAAAAACGGGATACGGAAGAAGAGCAAAGTATTAAAGCGGATTACTGCCTGATTGCAATCGGACGCAGAGCCTATACCGATAATCTCGGCCTCGAAAATGTGGGCATTAAAACCGACGATCGGGGGAGGATCGAAGTGGACAATCATTTACAAACCAATGTTCCCGGAATTTATGCAATCGGAGATGTAATCAAGGGGGCAATGCTGGCGCATAAAGCCGAAGAGGAAGGTACTTTTGTAGCGGAAATTATAGCAGGACAACAACCACATATTGATTATAATCTGATTCCTGGGGTCGTTTACACCTGGCCCGAGGTAGCGGCTGTTGGAAAAACCGAAGAAGAAGTAAAAGAAGCAGGTATAGCATATAAAGTAGGCAAATTCCCATTTAGAGCATTGGGACGTGCCCGTGCCAGTACGGATATCGAGGGAATGGTCAAAATCATTGCAGATGAAAATACGGACGAAATCCTGGGGGTTCATATGGTCGGAGCAAGAGTTGCTGATATTATTGCTGAAGCAGTAGTAGCTATGGAATTCCGGGCTTCTGCCGAAGATATTGGCCGGATGAGCCACGCGCATCCGACGTATACGGAAGCAGTAAAAGAAGCAGCGCTCGACGCTACTGCGAAACGAGCATTACATTTCTAACTTTTTGACGGATAAGCTGTTGTAGACTTTCAGGTTGCAGCATCTTATCCGTTTATTCCTTTTCACTGATCTTCTCCATCAACCAGCGTTTGGCTGCCAGCGCTTTGCAATTAATTACCTGATTTTTTATTCTCATAAGGCCTTTCTGATCACCTGGCTGCATAACCGATAAGCGCTTGGTAAAGCGCAACACATTCATATACTGTTGCTTCACCTCTTTTGGAATTTTACTACTTCTTCTCAAATAAATTCTAAAACTGTCAACCAGAGAATCAAGTGCTAAAAACTCGTCCAGCTCGAAGTATGTTTTGAGTAGCATTAACTTTCCACCTAGAGAGTAGATAACATTTTTGTATTCAACCTCTCTCAACTGCTCGATAACCTTTTCGTACTGCTTTTGGTGAAAATATACTTTTGCAAGATTATAGTTTCGATCATTGTCCTGATTCTCCGGAGGTAGTAGTTCCGTATAATTTTGAATAAAATCTTTTACCCATTCGAATTCTTTAATGTGTAATGCGACAGTGATGATGTTTTTATAGCTCTGTGGAGAAATAATATTATCCTCTAGAATAATTCCCAGTTTTACCTGGTTTTTATATAAATCGAATAACTCCCGAAAATAATCAGAACGTCCGGCATTAATCTTTGTGTCGATACAATAATTCCTCAAATGAATATATAATAATTTCAAATCGTCGGCAGAAAACTCTTTGGAACGGGAACTGAGTACGGTCTTAAGGTTGTGATATATTTCTTCCTCTTCCGGATCGAGTAGCATTTTACTTACGAGAAAGAATGCCTGAACAGTTGCTTCTTCAATAAAAACACTGTTTTCAATGTATTTCAGGAAGGTTGGAAACAAATTAATTTCTACATCGATCTGAATGAAGTTTTTATACCCCAGGAAATCACAATAATTTTTTAGTTTTTGTATGATATAAAAACAGTCCAGGTGATAGTCGGATTTTTCAAAATTGCTAAAATCACTTCTTTTTTTGCCAAGAAATTCCAGATTTTTATGACAGTTTAGTTCAATCCGAAAGCTGTTGAAATGAAAATCGACATCCCTGGATAGAGAGGTGGATTGCCGGCTACGAACCTTCCGAAGAATTCCGTTATAATGCTTTTCCAATTTTGGGGTATTGGTTGCTAAAAGCATATGCTGTTCTATGGTAAGACTCTGCTTTTTATATTCCTTTAATGCGAGATATTGTAAAGCCAGTTGAGTGAGATCAGAGCAGATACGTCTAAAAGTCGTATCGTTATAGGGTTTTCCTTTAAAAAGGCCCGACCAAACTTCATTTTTTCTTAATTTTTGGATGTCTTTTTCTGGATTTCGAAGTTGTGCATTGAGTATATTAAAAAACTTGATTTGCTCTTTATTTTCATTAAAAAAGGGAGAAAGCAAGTACTTCTCAAATCGATTCAAATCGTTTTTTGAGAAAGATTTTAACAGACTAATGAGTTTATCACTAAGCATTTACACAAACTTTAACAAAAAAATATTTTTAACATTGTATAATTTAAGTTAAAAAGTTGAGTTATTCATTTGAGATACAGTAATTTATGTATTTTAGTTTGAAAAATCAAATTGTACAAAAAAAAAGTTATGTACTTTTTATATTCAATTAATTTTTGCAAATTATAAGTTGTAAAATCGTGAGTACTCAGAAAAATATATTATATGAGGCTATCCATACAAAACTTGCCAACCATATTTGCGCTTTTATTAACCTGTTGTGTTACACAGGTCCTGACGGCGCAATGTGGTTACGATATAGAGCTAACATCAAATAATCTTAGTATTCAGGGAGCTATATTTAATACAAACTCCTATGGACCGGACTATCCACAAAACCTGGAATGGTATCTTCCTGCTGATGGAACTGTAATCAGTACGGATGCTGCCTTCGAATTTTCTGCTTATGCTTATGGAGCATGCTCTATCTGTGTAGATTATAAAGTTATTGACACCGACGGAAGTGAGTGTAGTGAAATTATTTGCGGTACTGTAAATATTGCCAACCCGCTTTTGAGTTGTGAAGCTAATTTTAGCTTTGAAGAATACTCCGGACCAATGCCGGTAGTCGGAGGAATTACTTTTAATAATCTTTCTGCCGGTGATTATACCGAGTGGAGTTGGGATTTTGGAGATGGCAGTTTTGATTCAGATGCACAGGAAACCGTCACTCATTTTTATCAGGAAAGCGGTACTTATGAAGTGAAACTTGTAGTTTGGAATAATTCCCCCCAGAATTGTTATTCTGAATATACAAAATTAATTGAGGTCTTTATATCCGATGATCCTTGTGATCAGTTGGATTGTGTCTGGCCCGGAGATACCAATGGTGATGGTTTTGCCAATCTGGAAGATATGCTTAATATCGGAATCGGATATGGAATGACCGGACCGCCCAGAGACAGTATTTCAAATACCTGGGAAGCCCAAGCGGCAACGGATTGGGAACTGGAAAATGCAGAAGGGGTCAATTATAAGCATTTCGATTGCAATGGAGATGGTACGATTGGAATCAGTGATATCCCGGCAATTCAGAGCAATTATATAATGTTGGAAAATGGTATTAGCGAAACAGAATCCAATGGTGTACCAATTTCTTTGAGTTTCGATGTGGATACGGTTGTAATCACTGAGGAAGATCAGCATCTGGAAATTAATGCAGGGCTAAACTTTGGAAACAGTGATGTACCAATGGAAGATATCTACGGTGTGGTATTGTATTTAACTTATAATAAACATTATGTAGATGCGAATGAGCCAGTGGGTTTTGAATATAATGACGATAGCTTTTTTGGCAATAATGGAACCGTTATCCCGGTAGCCAGAAATATTCAGGAAGAAGGGCAAACGGATGTAGTTATTACGAAAAGCAATGCTATTAATACAAATGGTTTTGGCCGGGTTGCTTCTTTGAATTTTATAATTGAAAGTGATATTATCGATGGCCGGGCGGAAAACGAAGGACAGATGTTTTCGGTGAGCATAAATGTGGTTACAGCTATAGATGTCGATGGTAATCCAATCAGCATTAGTTTACCGGAGGAACCTGCAGGCGTCTTTTTCCAAAATGGCCTGACTCCAACGAAAACGATTGACCTTATCGAAGATAATCAACTGGAAGTAAGTCCGAACCCTGCCAATGATCAACTGCAAATTGATCTAAATGAAGAACTTCATCCACAAGAGATTGAAGTTTTTGACTTGTTAGGCCAACGGGTACTTTATAGCGAAATGCCCAATAATCAAATGAGCTTGAACCTAGACAGATTGATTGAAGGTATCTATATCCTAAGAGTGAAAACAGAGGAAGGTATCGGAACCAAGAAAATAATGGTTGAACGATAAACGCAACAATATTTATAAAGCATAGTGAACTACACAAAGAAAGGCTTGATTCACCCCCGAATCAGGCCTTTTGATTTGTTTTGACTAATTCTTTCCACTGACCACAATTACAATTTCACCTTTGATTTTTTTTTGCCCAAAATGCTCTAGCAGTTTTTTGAGAGAATCGGTCTTGATCTCCTGATGTACTTTTGTAAGTTCCCGGGCCACACAGGCCATGCGCTCCGCACCGCAAAAACTTTCCAGTTGGTTTAGACATTTGAGCAGGCGGTGAGGAGATTCATAAAGTACAAAAGTATGGGGGAGTTCAGAAAGATAGATCAAACGCGTCTGACGCCCTTTTTTGTGGGGTAAAAATCCTTCAAAATGAAACTTGTCACAAGGTAAACCACTGGCCACCAGTGCTGGAACGAAGGCCGTCGCTCCCGGAAGACATTCGACAGGAATCCCTTGCTGTACACAGGCCCGGGTAATCAAAAATCCGGGATCAGAGATTCCGGGGGTTCCGGCATCTGAAATCAGGGCAAGCCGAGCCCCCTCCTGTAATTGCTCGATCAAATAATCAATACTTGCATGTTCGTTATGCGCATGATAGGATTTAAGCGGAGTTGCTATATCATAATGTTGTAAAAGCTTTTTACTGGTCCGGGTATCCTCGGCAAGAATCAAATCTGCCTCTTTCAGAATGCGAATTGCTCTGAAAGTTATATCTTCTAAATTACCAATAGGTGTCGGAACGATAAAAAGCATTAATTCTTGATTAAAAAATGCTGAGTAACGGAATATAAAATATAGATAGAAATCAACAACATAAAAGCCAGCTCTTTAAACAGGACCAGCAAAACAACGCTCAAAATCATAAAAACAAAGCGGGGCTCGTTTCCTTTCCATTGCAAGCCTTTAAATTTAAAACTGATCATGGATATTTCTGCTATCAGCAAAAAAGAAAGCAAGGCAGTTACACTGTATAATAACCAGGGTTGAGCAATTAAAGATCTAAGCCCTGCCGTATCATTTTGATAAACTAACATGAGCCCTGCGACGAAAATAGTAGCGGCCGGAGTATTTAGTCCGATGAAATTTTCGGATTGCCTGGTATCCAGGTTAAATTTTGCGAGGCGAAGACAGGCAAATAATGAAATACTGAATCCGGGCAAAGCTGCCCAAATCAGTTGCCCATTGGTATCCGCACCCCAGGATTTTGCCAGTAAAGTATAGAGAATTGCCCCAGGAACAACACCGAAAGAAACAATATCTGCCAGAGAATCCAGTTCCTTGCCAAGTGGAGAATTGACTTTTAATATTCTGGCCAGCAGCCCGTCGCCATAATCGGCAATACCGGCAATAAATAAAAATATAAATGCTATCGTAAAGTTTTCATTCAGTACGCTCACCAAAGCACAACAGCCACAAAACAAATTGATTAGCGTGATAATATTAGGTAAATGTTTTCGCATTTTACATTTTTCAGTAATTGCCGGAGGGATTTTGGACCCTTTCTGTAAGCATGACTGTCTCCGGAATGTAAAAGTAGTATTTTTGATAGAGTATCCCTGTAATGTTTTAGTACTTTTGTGTTCCGTTGTCGGATTTAAGTATTCTAATTTACATACTTAAGTAAGAAGGTTGGAGATTATAAAATGTTTCAACCGGGCATTTGAAAGTTCTGATTGAGCTGAGATATTTGTCTTTTATTTGCAGATTGCAAGTCAAAAACAACTGTTTTTGGTTTTTTTAATAAAATTCAAACAACAGACCCCAAGTTCACACTGTTTATGTAAAACGAATGTCGTTTAGAAAATTGTCTTACGACACTTTAAACGAACCATGTTCGTTTAATACTTAACCCATTTGCGATGCACGAGCGGAAATAAGGAGAATTTTGATAGAAATCTTTGATTTCGCGACAAAATTAGACGCATTTTCTCTTTTCAAGAATGAATCGCAACTTAAATTACTTAAAAAATAGAGTCGGAGCATTTAATGCTGTCGAAAATATTTGAAAAAGACTTGTTGCTTTTGGGGGCTCAGACAAAATGGAAAAGAACTATTTTTCCAGACAAACCTTAAAAGTGATAAAAACTCAGATCAAATGAAAAGTTTGATATCAAAACTTGCAATATTATCATCCCTGCTTTTTTTGAGTACGGGTTTATACGCTCAGCCTGTAAATGATGAATGTGCTGGAGCAATTGTTTTGACAGATTTAAACAATTGGTGTTCTGGCCCCGGAGCTTACACTAATGTCGAGGCTACTGCATCGGCTGAGGTTTTACCTAGTTGCTTCCCGCAAACAGAAAGCCATGATGTTTGGTTTGCTTTTGTCGCTACGGCCAATACCGTCAATATCACGATTAACGGAAATACAAATGCCGGAGGTGGTACACTCCAAAACCCTGGCGTAGCACTTTATAGCGGGGTTTGCGGAGCGGGTTTGGTGGAAGAAGAGTGCATCTCTGATGCATTGGGGAATAATACCGTAGAAACCTTTGGGGGCCCTTTGACACTGGGGCAAACATATTACATCCGGGTAGATGCCAGAAACGGAAATGAAGGTACTTTTCAAATCTGTATCAATAATTTTAATCAGATTCCGGACCCCTCCAGTGATTGTGTCGATGGCGTAGTACTTTGCGACAAATCTCCGTTTACAGTACAGAGTGTTTTAGGAGCAGGGAATAATCCTAATGAGATTAGTCCAAATACTTGTATTCAGTTAGAAATTAGTTCAGTGTGGTATAAATGGACCTGCGATGAACCGGGAACCTTAACTTTTACACTTACTCCTAACCAATCTACGGATGATCTGGATTTCGCTGTGTATGAGCTGCCAAATGGGATTAATGATTGCGCTAATAAAAATATGATTCGATGCATGGCTTCGGGAGAAAATGTAGGGCAACCCTTTCCGAACTGGGAGCCCTGTACCGGGCCAACAGGTTTGAGCCTGGGAGATACAGATACAGAAGAAGCACCGGGATGCCAGGCCGGAAATAATAATTTCGTAGCGGCACTTGACATGCAAGCAGGAGTTAGTTATGCTTTGGTAGTCAATAATTTTAGTAATACCGGAAGTGGATTTTCTATAGAATGGGGTGGGACAGGAACTTTTCTTGGGCCTTTGGCTGACTTCATTGTCAATCCGGAAATAGGGGTAGCTTGTGAAGATGAGATCAATATCATTGATGCTTCGATTGATAATGCCGGAGATATTGTTGGCTGGAACTGGAACTTTGGAGCAGGGGCAATTCCGCCTACGGCAAATACACAGGGGCCACATGATGTATTCTTTAATTCAGTAGGTACAAAATTCATTGTACTAACAGTCGAGTCCAGTGCCGGATGTATCGTGACTGAGGTATTAGAGTTGGAGGTGGAAGAATGCTGTGAACCGGGGAGCGATTTAGCTATCAGCCTCGAAGAAGCAATTGATCCTAATTGTAATGGTGAATCTTCGGGCTCAATTGCAGTGTCTGCCAGTGGTGGTTCTCCTCTTTACGAATTTAGCCTGGACGGCGAAAATTTTATCAGCCTTTCTACCTTTAATCAATTACCGGCAGGAGATTATACAGTGTATGTGAGAGATATTAAAGGATGTCTGGATTTCCTCAATGTAACATTGATTGATCCACCTCCGATCTTTGTGGATGCGGGACCGGATGTGACTATTGATCTTGGATATGATACAGATTTAGAGGCCATCGTGTCTCCTTTTGGTTTACCGGTTGATTATTTGTGGACACCCGATAGTTTACTTTTAAGTTGCGGGGATTGCCCCGATCCCACGGCGATGCCACCAAACACTACTACTTTTACAATAACTGTAACGGATGATGATGGATGCACGGCTGAAGATGATGTTACCGTGACTGTGGTCAAGAACCGCCCGATTTATGTCCCCAATGCTTTTAGTCCAAATGGAGATGGTATTAATGACACATTCATCCTCTATGGTGGTCCGGCAGCGGAGCGAATCGAAGTATTAAGGATTTTTAATCGCTGGGGAGCACTGGTTTATGAAGGCCGGGATATCCCCTTGGGAGATGAGTCGAGGGGCTGGGATGGTCGCTTTAAAGGAGAGGATTTAAACATTGATGTTTTTGCATTTTATGCATTAATTGAATTTATTGACGATGAAGTCATACTTTATGAAGGAGATATTACACTCCTGAAATAAAAACATTTGCTAGTCGATCGACGTAAAAAAGGAAGGACCTGTCTAAACTGCGTTTGCTATGTCGAGAAAATAGTATTTTTGGACCAATAAGGCTCTTTTATTTCGGAATTTTGCAGAATAAAAAGCCCTGGAGCGAGTAGAAAAGCCGTTTTCGCAGGCTAAATTTTAGACAAGCAGGTTCTAAACCAACTTCTTCTATGACTTTAAAAACGCTGAATCTTTTTTTAATAATTCTATTCATAGCTTCTTGTGGAAGAGACAAGAATGAAATAGAATATATTATTGATGAAGATCAACTTAATTATGAAGAAGCACTGGATGTCAATATGATCTACAGTGATTCGGCGATTATAAGGGTAAATATCACCGGTCCGAAAATGCTTAGGCATCTTGATAAAGACAATCCAAGACAGGAATTTCCCGAGGGGGTTAAAGTAATGTTTTATAGTCCAAACAGAAGATCTCAATCGGTATTAACGGCTAAGCATGCTACCCGTTATGATAAAACCAATCAAATCCATATCAAAGATAGTGTGGTCTGGCTGAGTAATGATGGTAAAAAACTGGAAACAGAAGAATTGATTTGGGAAGAACGAAAAGAAAGAGTTTTTACGAATAGTTTTGTGATTATATCAAAACCGGATGAGGTAGTTTATGGTCATGGTTTTGAGGCTAACCAGGATTTTACAGAATGGACGATCAATGCAGTGGAGATTGAACTCTCTGCAGATAAGATAAAGGCTAATAATTAATAAGCACTCATCAGTTCTTGAAAATCTAGTCCAATTATTTTATTTTGAGTAGATTATCATTACCATTTAATGGAAATAACCTTAATACTACTTTTTTTATTCTTATCGGCATTGTTTTCGGGAACAGAAATTGCTTTTATTTCTGCTAGTAAACTAGCGGTAGAACTTAAAAGAAGTAAAGGTTCACGGCAGGGAAAAATGCTGGCGAAGTTTTATGATAAACCGGCTAGCTTTCTCAGCACCATGCTGGTTGGTAATAATATTGCACTGGTCATTTTTACTATATTGATGACCAAGCCTCTGGAAATCTTTTTTAATGACCTCTTCGGTCTGGAGGTAGACAGTATTGCATTATTGTTAATCAATACAGTACTGATAACTGTTATCATTTTAATTTTCGGAGAGTTTTTACCAAAAACATTATTCCGATTATTTGCTAACGAGGTGCTTTACCTGCTGGCTTTGCCCTTGGAATTATTGCGGATAGTCCTCTTTATACCAGCATGGCTGATGACTAAGCTATCAAATGTTATCTTACGGGTTTTTCTAAGAACCAAAGTGGATAGAGTAGAAAGTGTCATTACCAGACTTGACCTTGAGAATTTTATTAAAGACAAACAGATCATAGATTCTGAAGAAGAAATTGATACCTCTTTGTTTGGGAAGGCTCTGAATCTGAAATCCGTAAAGGTTAGGGACTGTATGGTACCACGTACGGAGATTGAGAATGTTGATATCAATGCCAGTGTCGATGATCTTAAACAGGTAATTATAGAGAGTCATTTCTCCAGGATCATTGTTACCAAAGATGATATTGATAATGTGATAGGTTATGTGCATCATCAACAATTGCTTTCCAAACCTCAAACGATCAAGGAAATTGTACTCAAAATTCCTTTTGTGCCGGAAGCAATGCGTGCCCGTGATTTGATGTATAAATTTATTAAAGAACAAATTAACATTGCCTGTGTCGTTGATGAGTTTGGAGGAATTGCGGGGATCATCACTATGGAGGATATTCTCGAAGAAATTTTTGGAGAAATTGAGGATGAACATGATCAGGAAGAATATGTGGAAACCCAGGTTTCTGAAGAGGAATATATCTTTTCCGGTCGCCTGGAGATTGACTATCTGAATGATAAATACGCTAATTTACAATTTCCGGAAGGGGAGTATTCTACGCTTTCCGGATATCTGGTTATGACGACCGAAAAGATACCCAAACAGGGGGCGGAAATTATCCTAGATGATTTCCAGTTTATATTAGAACTTGTAAGTGATACCAAAATTGAAACCATCAGAGTAATTAAGTTGCCTAAAAAGAATGAAGAAGTGGATCAATGATATATTTTATTCTTTTCCTGTACAATTGTTGGGGCTTCATTGCCGGAATAATTTACTTCTTATTTTTATTTGGCTCCTGATTATGGTACTAATGACCGGTACGATCGGTCAGGTATTTGGCGTGAAATATCTCTTTCTCACACCGGAATATATGGGGAAGGTAGATTTCTTGAGTTTCTTTTTTCTCGGATTGGCTTTTGGAGGTTTTTTTATTACCTGGAACCTTACCTCTTATCTGCTCGATGCACACCTATTTCCTTTTCTGGCTTCTCTCGCACGTCCTTTTACTAAGTTTTGCCTTAATAATTTTATAGTACCATTTGCCTTTTTGGGAGTCTACTTTTATTCAATGGTACACTTTCAGTCTTACAGTGAATTTTGGGAAGCCGGAAAGATATTCTACAACTGCCTCGGTTTCCTTTCCGGGATGACGATAATGGTTTTGTTAACCGCGCTTTATTTTAGATATACGAATAAGGATATTATCAATTTTTTAAAAAACAGAGAAAACGAATCTCCCAAATTATTTAAAAAGGTTGCTGCCGGAAGAACGATCGATTACGAGGCAATTAAGTCTGAAAAACGAAACTGGCGGGTGGATACTTATTTGACAGAAGCGCTCAAACCCCGCTTAGTTCGTAGTGTACAACACTATGATCTAAAGATATTGAAAAGAGTATTCCGGCAAAATCACCTGAATGCCCTGATTGTCCAGTTATTTGGCCTTGTACTTTTAATTGCACTTGGATATTTAATCGACGAACCTTATTTCCGAATTCCGGCAGCTGCCAATATTTTTATTCTGGCCAGTGTATTGGTCGCGATCATCGGTGCGATTACCTATTGGTTTGATCAGTGGAAATTTACGGTCGTTATTGTTATCCTGATCTTTGTTAACTACCTGACGAGTTTTGATGCTTTTAATCATAAGAATAAAGCTTATGGTTTGAATTATACACAAGGAATGGCGGAGTATTCTTATCAAAAACTGGATAGTATAAGCCGTTCTTCGATTATTGAAGAAGACAAAAAGCAAACGATCCGGATTTTGGAAAACTGGAAAGCCAAGGCGCAGCAATCTCCTGGTGAAAAACCTAAAATGATTATATTTTGTGTCAGTGGGGGAGGACTGAAAGCAGCAGTCTGGGCAATGCAGGTAATGCAGCGAACGGATAGTCTTACCCAGGGGATGGTGATGGATCAAACGGCTCTGATCACCGGTGCTTCGGGAGGAATGATTGGCGCTTCTTACCTTCGGGAAATTTATTTGCAAAAAGCAATGGGAACGGATGCAAATGTATATGATCGAACATATATTGACAATATTTCAAAAGATATGCTCAATTCGATCACCTTTACTATTGTCTCCAATGATCTGTTTTTGCCCTGGACTACTTTTGAAGCAGGAGGCTATACCTACAAAAAAGACCGGGGTTATATTTTTGAGAAGCAATTGAATGAAAATACGAATGGGGCTTTCACTAAAACGATTGGTGAATATAAAACGGCGGAACAAGAAGCTCTGGTTCCCATGCTTTACGTTACCCCCTCAATCGTGAATGATGGCCGCCGTCTTATTATTTCGCCACATGGTGTTTCTTTTATGACAATTACTCCCATAGGCGTTAACAAAAGAGAAATTCTGGAAATCGATGCAGTTGATTTTGGCCGGGTATTCAAAGATCAGGGCGCTGATGAAATGCTTTTTTCCAGCGCACTGCGTATGAATGCTACTTATCCTTATATCCTCCCCAACGTCAATCTTCCCAGTGAACCATCACTTGAGGTAATGGATGCAGGTTTTCGGGATAATTTTGGGATTAATTCTGCATCCCGGTTTATTCACGTTTTCAAGGACTGGATTAAGGAAAATACTTCGGGGGTAGCTTTGGTGCAAATTAGTAGTCTGGACAAAATCGAGGCCATTAATTCTACCGGAGAAGGTGGCATTCTTGAGACCATGCTTAATCCTCTGGAAATCGCCGGGCAAATTATGAACTTACAGGATTATGAACACGATAACAGCCTCGGGTTTATCTATGATTTATTAGGAAAAGAAAATTTCGAAATCATCCGCTTTATCTACCATCCCGGTCAAAATAACGAAAGGGCTTCACTGACTTTTCACCTCACACAAAGAGAAAAGGAAAACATACTGAACTCTTTTTACCTTCCTAAAAACCAGGAGAGCATGCGGCGCTTACTGGAAGTAATGAACCTCCCCAAAATAGTTCAGGATTAGTGCTTGCTCCCCAAACTTGTCATCCCTGCATATCCATCCTGTTGATCTTCTATCAAATCCAGTTCTTGCTGCATCCGAACAAATTCTTTGAAAGGTTTTGCTTTTAGATGTATGGTTTTATGCGCTGTTGGATGAATAAAACGAAGATCAGATGCGTGTAACAACATAGTTGTCATCTCCCAACGTTCTTTAAATAAACGGTTTTGCTTATTGCAACCATGCGGGCGGTCGCCAATAATTGGATGCCGCAAATGATTGCAATGTTTACGAATTTGATGCATGCGCCCGGTTTTGGGACGAGCTTCAATTAAAGAATAGCGGGAAGTTTGATGTTTTCCGAAAGGAATATCCAGCTCTGTTTTTTTGATGTTTTTGAAAAAAGTAATAGCCTCTTGCAGCTTTTGTTTATCATTCGTTAAAGGGTAATCAACTTTGATAGATTCGGGGAAATAACCACGAGTAATAGCCAGATAACGTTTGTCAATGCTGTGATCCAGGAATTGTTGCTGCATCAGCCGGGTTATCTCTCTGGAAAATGCGAATAACAGAATGCCGGAGGTTTTTCGATCAAGTCGATGAATTGGAAATACTTTTTTGCCGGTTTGTTTTCTGACAAATTGCAAGGCGAATCTTTTTGCATCTGCCGCAATTGAAGTGCGATGAACCAACAAACCCGGGGGTTTATTGACCGCAACAAGGTAATCATCTTGCCATATAATGTCCAGCTCAAGATATTCCACTTCAAAAAAATTTAAACATCTGTCTTAAACCAGGAGTTATTTATACAAAGTAATATTAAAAAACTAATTTTAGCGATTTGAGCTCTTTTTTATAAAAATTGAGCTTTTTGGGAAAAAGATCACTGTGATAAACTTATAAATTGGCCCTTGTTGTTTCCAAATTGTAAAACTACTAAAATGATGGATGCTGTTCTAACGAATAATTTATTAATTGATTATAAAAAAACGCGCAGGAGAACAGTAGATTTTTGTGCGCCTTTACAAATTGAAGATTATGTTCCTCAGCCTGTGCCTTTTGCTAGTCCCCCCAAATGGCATTTGGCCCATGTAAGCTGGTTTTTTGAAGAGATGATCTTAAAAAAATACAAAAAAGAATATCGGGAGTTTCACAAGGATTTTAGTTTTTTATTTAATAGTTATTATCAAACGGTAGGAGAGCGAACTTTTCGCGCACATCGGGGTAATATTACCCGACCAGGAGTGGAAGAAGTTTATCAATATCGCGCTTATGTTGATCAACATATTGAAACTTTGCTGGCGGAGGAACTCAATGAAGAGATAGCAAACTTGATGGTATTAGGACTCAATCACGAACAGCAACATCAGGAGTTACTCATTACGGATTTAAAATATGCTTTGGGGCATAACCCTGTTTTCCCGGTTTACCGGGAGGGCTATAGTTTGGTAAACGATAAGAATGACAAACACAACTGGCTAACTTTTGATGAAGGCGTCTACGAAATCGGGCATCAGGGCGAAGGTTTTTGTTTTGACAATGAATTGGGGCGACACAAAGTGTATTTGCAGAAATTTGAAATTTCTTCTGCACTCGTGACTAACGGAGAATATATCGAGTTTATAGAAGACGGAGGTTATGAGCAGTTTCATTATTGGTTGGATGAAGGCTGGTCCTGGCTAAAGGAGAAGGATATTTGTGCACCGCTTTACTGGCATAAAATTGATGGCCAGTGGCATCATTATACCTTGTCTGGCTTGCAAGCGGTTGATCCGGAAACAATCCTTTCTCATATCTCATTTTATGAAGCGAATGCTTATGCAAGATGGAAAGGTATGCGTTTGGCAACTGAATTTGAATGGGAAGTGGCGGCAGATCAGTTAGCTTGGGGAAAAAGATGGGAATGGACCAACTCCGCTTATTTGCCTTATCCGGGATTTGAAATTGCGGAAGGAGCCGTAGGCGAGTATAATGGAAAATTTATGATCAATCAAATGGTTTTACGAGGGGGCTCTGTAGCAACCAGCCCGGCGCATAGTCGAAAGACTTATCGCAATTTTTTTCATCCTCATTTTCAATGGCAGTTTACTGGAATAAGGCTGGTGAAATAATAATTATTCGAGATATTCCAAACAAATAAGCAAATCATGTTGGAACAGTTTAAAAAAGATGTAGAGAAAGGGCTGAGTAGTTCTCCAAAGTTTCTATCCTCCAAGTATTTTTATGATAAAAAGGGAGATGAGCTTTTTGTAAAAATTATGGGCTTACCCGAGTATTACCTCACCAGATCAGAATATGAAATATTTTCCGAACAAACAGCGCAAATTATTGAAGCGATTGGCGTTCAAAAGGAAACCTATTTTGAATTGATCGAATTGGGGGCAGGAGATGGGGCAAAAACCAAGAAACTTTTACATGCACTTGTGGAAGGTGGATTCCACTTTGATTATTTACCTGTGGATATTTCCCAAAATGCGCTTGATGGTCTGGAGCAATCTCTGACCCGGGAATTGCCCAATTTATCGGTACGGAAACAACAAGGGGATTACTTTGAAGTATTAGCTTCTTTAAAAAAGAATCAACATCCCAAAGTATTACTTTTTCTGGGATCGAATATTGGAAATATGCCTGACCGCCTCGCTACCGAATTTATTTATAAACTGGGTGCCAGTCTGCGCACGGGAGATAAATTATTTTTGGGCGTTGACCTGATCAAAGCGGCCTCAATCGTGCTACCTGCTTATAATGACAGTCAGGGTGTGACCAGGGATTTTAATCTCAATCTATTGGAGAGAATTAACCGGGAGCTGGAGGCAGATTTTAAGATCAGCAATTTTCGGCATGCCCCCGAGTATTGCGAAGAGGAAGGCGTCGCAAAAAGTTTTTTGGAAAGTACGGCCGATCAGGAAGTATTCATATCTTCAATTGGAAAGACCTTCACCTTTAAGAAAGGAGAAAAAATACATATGGAGGTTTCCAGAAAATACAATGATGAAATTATTAACAGTATCATCGCCAATACGGATTTTTATATCAGTCATAAACTAATGGATCGTAAAGGCTATTTTGCGGATTATATTTTTTGTAGACGATAATTATTTCTGAAAAGCTTTTTATGTTAAAAAATAACAGATTAAACTTGAATCAGATCAGTCTTGGGCAACCACTTCCCGAATGGTCTATAGAGTCAATATTCGGAGAAGCTTCTCCTTCGGTTGAAAACTATTTAGGGAAGCCTTTATTGATCCTGATTTTTAGTTTAGGTTGTCCCGGTTGTTTGGGCAGAGCCATTCCTTATGCTAATCGACTTGTATACGAAAAAGGAGATTTGATTAATGTGGTAGGTATTCATACGGATTTTGAAGGAATAGATTTTAAGCAGGAGAAATTTGAGAAGGCCCGGGAAGCCTACTACATTCGATTTCCATTTTATAAAGATAAAAATTACGATACGACATTTTTAAACTATGGAGCCGGAGGCACGCCACACTGGATTTTAGTAAACGAAAAAGGACTCGTCGAGTATTCCATTTTTGGCTCTGATCCGAATAATGCCTTACTGCGATTGGATTTGAAAATGGAGGAATTATTTTTCGATACTCAAAAAGTGAATAATAAATAACGAAAACAAAAGCCATGGCCTTACAATGGATTGATATACTCAAATTTGCTAATAATGGCAATCCGAAGCCGGATAGAAGAGTAGAGAAAAGTGAAGCGGAGTGGAAAGCTCAGCTTAGCCCCGAGCAATTTCGAATAACGCGTTTGAAAGGCACGGAGCGAGCGCATAGCTCTGAAATGTGCAGTTTATTTGAACCGGGAAAATATGCTTGCATTTGCTGTGATACTTTGCTTTTCGATAGTGAGGAAAAATTTCAAAGCGGTACAGGCTGGCCCTCGTTTACACAACCTATTATAAATAATGCCATTGCATATCATAAAGACAAAGGCTTTGGTATGTATCGCATCGAAACAATTTGCAATACCTGTGATGCTCATCTTGGACATGTCTTTCAGGATGGACCTCCACCGAGTGGACTACGCTATTGCATCAATGCCCTGGCCTTGAAGAAAATCAAAGAAATGTAAGTTCCCGAAACTCTTCGAGCGGATAGTAGCCAATATTTTTGTAAATTTTATTCGAAGTCGGATTATCTGCATCGGTGAACAAGGCGCAGAATTTGTATTTTTCTAACATGAGCCTGCTCAATTGACTTACGCAGCTACTGGCATAACCACGGCCTCTGAATTCCACCGGAGTATACACGTAATTAATGGTAATCCCGTTTCGACTGGGACGAGAAACGGCTGCCATTGAAACGGCTTGCCCCTGGTCTTCCCATAAGAATAAAGTCTGATCCCTGATTTTAGACTCAGCAAATTTCCAGGCTTGTTCAGAAGTCATTCCATTCATAAACATTTCTGAAAAATCAATAGCCCATCGTTCGATTAAGCTAAAATCAAAGCGTTGAACCGATCGCATAAAACCGGAAGATAATTTGATATTATTGACTCTATCCAACTGGTATACCCATTGTCGAAAGGTCGTCTTATAACTCTGACCACTTTGCTGCTTCCAGAGCTCCGCAAAATTCTTCGCTAATTCCTTAGGGCCGATTATTCCCGTCGAGGGGACTTTGTTTTCAATTAATTTTTTAATCAATAAGTCCAGTCCTTCCCCTGCAAATTCCTTTTTACCAGAAATCAGAAAATTTCTGGGGACGGTCTGTACCAAACAAAAATCCGGTTCTTCTTTTGTAAAAATACTGAACAAATTGACTTTTATCTGATCATCAGCATTTTCCAGAAGCATTTTAGGAATACCGATAGTTAGATTATTGGCGGCCTCGTTTTGTTCCAGAAAGGACAAATTATCCCGGAAAAAATCCGGGATACTTGCGTATTGTCTAACCTGGCTCATTTATTATAACTGATTCGATATATTACATTCGCATAATCATCAGAAACGAGCATCGAACCATCGGGCATCCACTCTATATCTACCGGTCTTCCCCAGACTGAATCGTTTTCTTTATTCAACCAACCTTCGGCAAAAGCTTCGTATTTAACAGCTTTGTTGTTTTCCACTGTTACCAATGAGATTTGATAACCACTTTTCTTGCTGCGATTCCAGGAACCATGCTCTGCTATAAAGAGTTGCTTTTTATATTGTTCCGGAAACTGGTTGCCGGTATAAAACTCCAGGCCAAGCGGAGCGACATGAGCGCCTAGTTTCTGTGCTGGCGGCGTAAAGTCAGAACAGGGTTTGTTATTGAACTCCGGATCAGAGACATCTCCCTGATGACAATAAGGGTAACCAAAGTGCATACCGTCTTTGGGCGCGTGATTGAGTTCGCAAGCGGGTAAATCATCTCCCATCCAGTCTCGACCATTATCGGTAAACCACAGTTCTTTACTATCCGGATGCCAGGTGAAGCCTACCGTATTCCTGACTCCTTTTTGCACGATTTCCATATTGCTCCCATCGGGATTAAGACGTGTAATCGTTGCATAGATTTCATCAGATTTACAGATGTTACAAGGCGCACCTACCGGCACATACAGTTTATCATCTGGCCCAAAAGCAATATATTTCCATCCGTGATGGGTTTCTGTTGGATACTTATCATAAATTACTGTTGGTTCTCCGGGATTATCCAGCTTATTTTCAATATCGCTGTACTTCAGAATCCTGTTTACTTCGGCTACATATAAATCTCCATCTTTGAAAGCAACACCATTGGGCATGTGAAGCCCCTTATCCAGAATATATGTCTGATCTGCTTTGTGATCTCCATCCGTATCTTTCAGTGCGTAGACATTGCCTTTTCGCATTGAACCGACGAATAAAGTACCATTGGGACTTAGACACATCGAACGTGCGTTTTTTATCTTTTCGGCAAAGATTTCGATCTTGAAACCATCCGGAAGCGCGATCTTATCCAACTGGATTTTTGGCCCGTCTTCCCCTTCTCCTTTCCTGTCTGGAGGATTGGCTATCCCTTTCTTCTCTACTTCTTTTTTCTTTTTGTTCGCATTTGTGTTAACAGCTGCAACTTCGCTATTCCCCGGATTTGACTGATCACAGGATGCAAAAAGACTTATAATCATTAAAAATAAAAAGCTGCGAATCATGGTTCTTTATTTTAAATTTAACAGACATTGGCTACAATAGGTATTCAGCTTGCCAGCTGGATCTTTTCCAGTGAGTCAAAAACATATTGTTTGGGTTGCCCCGGTTTCCATAAAGATAAAAGCTTATCTTAATTCCTGGAGATGCGTAGAATATAAATTACAAATTGCTCGTATGTTTTACATATTCCGTCTATACTGACCGCCTACTTCAAAAAGTGCATTCGTGATCTGTCCAAGTGAACAGAATTTAGCAACTTCCATTAATTGATTGAAAATATTCTCATTATTAACGGATGCTGCTTGCAAGCTTCGAAGTAATCTGGAAGCCTTTTCCTCACTACTTTTTTTAAGGCTCTCTAATGTTCGAATCTGATCTTCTTTTTCATCTTTGGTAGCACGGATGACTTCCTGAGGAACAATAGTCGGAGAACCATCTTTCGATAAAAAAGTATTTACACCAATAATCGGAAGTTCCCCGGTATGCTTAAGGGTCTCGTAATGTAAACTTTCATCCTGGATTTTTCCGCGTTGATACATGGTTTCCATTGCTCCCAGAACGCCCCCTCGTTCAGTGATTCGATCAAACTCGAATAATACCGCCTCTTCAACTAAATCTGTTAATTCTTCAATGATGAAAGAACCCTGCATTGGATTTTCATTTTTTGCCAGACCCAATTCATGGTTGATGATCATCTGAATGGCTACAGCGCGGCGGACGCTTTCTTCAGTAGGGGTAGTAATAGCCTCATCATAAGCATTGGTATGCAAAGAATTACAATTGTCATAGATCGCATATAAAGCCTGCAAAGTAGTGCGGATATCATTAAAGGATATTTCCTGGGCATGCAGCGAACGTCCCGAAGTCTGAATATGATATTTGAGCTTTTGGGAACGGTCATTGGCTTTGTATTTCAGTTTCAAAGCTTTTGCCCAGATTCGTCTGGCTACTCGTCCGATTACAGCATATTCCGGATCAACCCCATTAGAGAAAAAGAAGGAAAGGTTTGGGGCAAACTTGTTTACATCCATCCCTCTGGAAACATAGTACTCCACAAAAGTAAACCCATTGGCCAAGGTAAAGGCCAACTGAGAGATTGGATTTGCACCCGCCTCTGCAATGTGATAACCGGAGATGGAAACCGAGTAAAAGTTTCGGACATTATGATCGATGAAATACTGCTGAACATCTCCCATCAATTTGAGTGAAAACTCAGTAGAAAAAATACAAGTGTTCTGAGCTTGATCTTCTTTTAAAATATCGGCTTGAACGGTGCCTCGGACTGCGGATAGTGCTTTTGCTTTTAGTTGTTGGTATACTTCGGGCTCGAGTACCTGATCACCGGTAATACCGAGCAGCATCAAACCAAGGCCATCATTACCTTCCGGGATTTCCCCGTTGTACTTCGGCCTTTCCAGCCCGCGATCATCGTAGAGTTCCTTAAGCTTACTATCGACTTTGTCTTCAAGTCCGTGCTCACGGATATATCGCTCACATTGTTGATCAATTGCGGCATTCATAAAGAAGGCACAAATCGTCGCAGCCGGACCATTGATAGTCATTGAAACGGAAGTCTTCGGATCACAAAGGTCAAAGCCCGAGTATAGCTTTTTAGCATCATCAAGGCAACAAACACTAACCCCTGAATTGCCAACTTTACCATAAATATCAGGGCGATAATCGGGGTCCTCACCATAGAGGGTTACTGAATCAAATGCGGTAGAAAGTCGATTGGCCGGCATATCCTGAGAAAGATAGTGGAATCTTCGGTTGGTTCTTTCCGGACCTCCTTCTCCGGCAAACATCCGGGTAGGGTCTTCTCCTTTTCTTTTGAACGGGAAAACGCCTGCGGTAAAGGGAAATTCTCCGGGGACATTTTCCTGCAATACCCAGCGCAAAATTTCTCCCCAGTCTTTAAACTTTGGCAGGGATACGCGCTGGATTCTGGAATGCGAAAGCGAGGTGGTAAAAGTAGGAACTCTGATTTCCCGATCTCTTACTTTGTAGATAAACTCATCGCCATAATAACTGGCTTTCTTTTCTTCCCAGTTATCAAGAATGCGCTTGCATTGACCATCTAAATCCAAAACAAGTTCATCATAGGCCTTTTCGAGCCCTTTGAGAACCGTGTCTCTCTCTTCCAGATTTTCTTGTTTTTGAACAGCTTCGATAGATTGTTTTAAGCCAAAAAGTTTACGGGCAATTTCACATTGCGTATCTACCCATCGATCATAATGACGGTTGTTTTCCGATATTTCGGATAAATACCTCGTACGATTTGGAGGAATAATGAAAATCTTTTCGCTTTCTCCGCTACTGAGTTGCAAATCAGATTTGAGATTTGCCTGGGTTTTTACTTCGATAGCATGCATGAGCTTTCGATAAAGCATATTCGTGCCTGGATCGTTGAATTGAGAGGCAATAGTTCCGTAAACCGGCATTTCCTCCGTTGGGGTATCCCATAGTTGATGATTGCGCTGATATTGTTTTTTGACATCCCGCAGGGCATCCTGAGCTCCGCGTTTATCAAATTTATTGATAGCGATGATATCCGCAAAATCCAGCATATCGATTTTTTCCAGTTGGGTAGCCGCACCGTATTCCGGCGTCATTACATAAAGCGAAACGTCAGAATGATCAATAATTTCAGTATCGGACTGGCCAATTCCGGAAGTTTCCAAAACGATCAAATCAAACTCGGAGGCCTTCAAAATATCTACTGCAGCTTGTACATGCTTGGAAAGTGCCAGATTGGATTGTCTGGTCGCTAATGATCTCATATATACGCGATCCTTGTTGATAGCATTCATGCGAATACGATCTCCAAGCAGTGCGCCACCGGTTTTTCGCTTGGAAGGATCAACGGAAATAATGGCGATAGTTTTGTCTTCGAAGTCTAAAAGATATCTTCTCACCAGTTCATCTACCAAACTGGATTTTCCCGATCCTCCGGTTCCGGTAATACCCAGTACAGGAATATTCTTAGCGGCAATTTCCTGCCGAAGCTCATCGAGCCATTGTTTATTCGAATCCGGGAAATTTTCTACAGCGGTGATTAAACGGGCGATAGATTTGGGATCGCGTTTGGAAATGGCCTTGATTTCCCCGTTAACACTCATTCCAATAGGGAAATCGCATTGCCTGATTACATCATTAATCATGCCTTGCAATCCCATTTCCCGGCCATCATCCGGAGAATATATTTTTGCAATTCCGTGTGCGTGTAAATCTTCGATTTCCGAAGGCAGTATTGTACCACCGCCGCCACCGAAGATTTTAATATGGCCAGCCCCGCGCTCCTGGAGTAAATCATACATATATTTGAAAAACTCATTATGCCCACCCTGGTAGGAAGTCACAGCGATACCTTGTACATCTTCCTGAATGGCACAATTGACTATCTCCTGAACAGATCGGTTATGACCGAGATGGATAATTTCTGCACCGGAACTTTGCATAATTCGGCGCATGATATTGATAGCGGCATCGTGACCATCAAAAAGAGAAGCCGCTGTAACGATTCTGACTTTATTTTTAGGTTGGTAGGGTGCTATTTTTTCCATTAGCGCTTAATTGATTCTATTGGTTATAAAGAGCTTTGGGCTGCTTGTCCACAGCGCAAAATTACGAATTTTAGTCTAGCTTTAGGTGCTGCTTTGTGCCAAAATGTCGAGGAATTCACTTAACATCATCGCCGTAGCACCCCAGACGACATGTCCCTGGACATCATAATAAGGAACTCCTTTCAAAGTTATTGTATCGGATACTTTAAGGTCTTTCTTTTTGATCGTTTGGGGCTGGCGCAGTAGTTCAAGTGGCGTTTCAATAATAGATTTCACTTCGCTGGGTTGGGGAATAAATTGTGGTGCATAATCGATTTTTCCAACAAAAGGATGGACCAGGAAATTGCTCACGGGGATATATAACTCCGTAAGTTTTCCGAGAAGCTCAATATCTTCTGATTTAACGCCGACTTCTTCGTTTGTTTCCCGGAGTGCGGTGGCGGCGAGGGTTTGATCGACCTGTTCAATTCTTCCACCTGGAAAGCTGATCTGGCCACTGTGGCGATCGTTTGGGTTATTAGTAGACATCCGCTGGATGAGTAGCAGATGCCAGCTTTTGGCTTTGGGATAGAGCAAGGTAAGGGTACAGGCAATGCGGGCATTAGCTGGAGGCGGAGGATAGTTCAGTCTGACGGCATGTGCCATTTTGTACTGAGCCGATCGCCCGGGAAGAGGTTTATTTAGTTGCTGTTTTAATTGATTGATCATTACTACAAATAAGTCTCGTTTACGTGTTTTTGTTTTATGAAATCCCTTATTTCTTTTTGACAGATATTTAATTAAAAGCTGCTGCGAATCACTATAGCTCGCAGCAGCTTTTAGTTGTCTATTCATAAAGAAGAGGTGAAATCCCTACGAAATAGATATTTAACGCCCGTTTAGTAGTTTATCTTCTCGAGTCGGTAATTTAATGTATTATAGGTCTTTTTCCGCTTTCCTTTTTCTTTCTTTTCAATTTGTTCGATTTCAAAAACTGCAATGTAGCCAGGAACTGCAGGTAATACTTTTACAAAAGAAGATTTACCACTCAATTCTAATTGATCAGTATTAAATTCGCCATCCAGATAATTAACAGATGCCAGATTAAATGTGTTTGCTTCTTTCTTCTTTTTAACTTCATCAAGGTATACAAATGAAATGATGGATTGATCATCATTTTGTTGGGTAAAGGAATAATCGAAACCACCGTACAATCGAGCAAAATAGGCTAAAACCTGCGGGCTCATTGCACCACCGGGCAGGCCAAGATCGGTAGGGGTTTTCTCAATGATATCAACTGATTCTAATTTTTTATCTGTATCTAGTTTCATGATCACTAGATCGTCAACAACAAACTTGGTCATACGTCCCTGGGCGGTAGCGAATCCTCCCGAAGCACCAAATAATGCACCTCCAATGAGGTTCGCTGCAATTCCACCTGCATCGGCTTTTTTACCATATTTTTCACCAACAATAAGCGTCTTACCATCACTTGATTTGATGAAGTCGTGGAATGCAATATATTCTGAGCCCTTTAACTTTCCTTTTTTATTTACAGGTAAAAATTCCGCAAAATCTTCTTCCCAAGAAATGAAAGACTGGTCAATAATTTTGCCTTTCATATCGAGGGTAGCGGAAAAAATTCCACGACTTTTAGCTTTGATCGAAGACTTAATTCCCTCTTTGAAATAAAGGCCGAAAACAGTAACGGTATTATTATCTTCGTCGATGAATCCATTAATTATCTGAGTCGGTCGTTCGGATCCCAAACTAGTTTGAAAGACTTTCTTTCCGGTATTAACATCTAAAAGTAATACATTAGAATGGATGCCTTTTCCAAATCCGTTTTTAGCTTCCGAGATATTGGTCAACAGATAATCCTCGTTTGCTGAAATATGATTGGCGAACAAAAGTGTTTGCTCATCTTTTTTAGAGCGATATTTCCAGGATCTTTCTCGTGTTGGTCCCAAAAAATCAATAATGTAGCCCCATTTTTTATTTTTTACACTGGCGTATTGGACAAATCCCTGCCCCGGTACAGCATAAAGTGAACCGATATGACCTTCACCATTGCCACCGTACATATCAATCGGTGGATAGTATTTGGATTTATCAAATTTTCTCGAACCACCTTTTGCTTTTTGCCCCAGTAAATCATAGGATTTAAAGAGGTATCGTTTTTCTAAGGGGTCGTGAAATTTGAACATTATTAAGGTATCGTTGAAAGCAGCCTCAACTAACTCAATATCGGCGGCTTGGCTGATTTTTTTCTTTGCAACCTGCTCAAGGTTCTCGTCGAGAATCTGTAAAGAATAGGAACGCCTTTTCTTATCGATTTGATCGATTTCGTAAAATAGATAATACCCAGTTAAAGTATTTCCGTTTTTAATTGCTCCGATATCGTGGAGTCTGACGGCAAGAATATCTTCAATAGACTTGCTCTGAGCTTGCAACGAATCCAAGGATAATAAACAAAGGAGGTTAACTACAATTAGAATTACGGGTAATTTAATTTTCATAATAACAGAATATGTATACTTATTGAGATTGTTTTTCAAAACCTATTCCGAAAAGTAATCCGCGTATTTTCCTTTAGGGAATACCTTGCTGTATTTTTTCTTTATTTCATCCGCTTTTTCAGGTAATGACATGGCCTTAGTGATTTGCCAATATGCGAATAGATAATCTTCGTTTTGATTAAACTCAGAAGCAGAACGATTTAGGAAATAATAAGCAATCTTTTTAATTTCACTTAAACGAAGATTATGGATAAATAATAACACCGTTTTATAATCTTCTTGTTGATTTTTGATCGGATCTACATAAGAGTTGAGTTGGTGATTTTTCTGTGCTTCGTAAATAGCAACTAGCGAAAGACCTACTTTCGAGCGCAAATAGCTGTTTTCCGGGTAGATTTCCAGTAATTGTAGCGCATGGAAAAGACAGCGACCGTAGTTTTCGATTCGGAAATAACTTTCAATCATTTCAAAATCGGCATAGGATTTTATATTATCAATCGTTTCGTTATCTATTTTGGCTTTAGATGTCGGAGAGATAGCTTGATCTTTGATTTGTAGACTTAATAAACCGTAGCGAATTTTACAATCAGGATGCGTCTTTAATGTATCAACCAATGCCTGGTCTTGTCCTCTTCCCGAAAAGCGCAACCATCAAAAAGTAGAGAGTTAGATTAAAATTTAATAACTTTCAAAAAAAAGATGAGATGCGACAAAGTAAATTCA
>JANQLV010000015.1 GCA_028280415.1 Saprospiraceae bacterium | reverse complement strand
TCTCGAACAACGAATCTCGAACAACGAATCTCGAACAACGAATCTCGAACAACGAATCTCGAACAACGAATCTCGAACAACGAATCTCGAACAAATGATTAAAAACTATAGTATAGATGGTATGACCTGCGGTGCTTGTGTAGCCAAAGTAAAAAAGGCTTTGGAAGACATCCCCGCTGTAAACACCGCCATGGTGCAACTGGAAACCCCACAAGCTAGGCTTGATCTGAAAGAAACCGTTTCTCCATCTGAGCTGCAACAAGCAATTGGAAAATATAAAATCAGCCCCTTGAAAGAAACAGGGGAGATCAAGTCCGAGGCATTAGCTGAAAAATCACTTCGTACTTATAAACCTCTGCTTCTCATCATTGCTTTTATCTTTGGAGTGAGTTTGTTGGCACAGTATCCCTTTGATACCTTTTCCTTTATGCTTTGGATGCGGTATTTTATGGCTGGCTTCTTTTTAGTGTTTTCCTTTTTCAAATTGTTAAACATCTCAGGCTTTGCCAATAATTATGCGATGTATGATATCCTGGCGGGACGCTGGAAAGTCTGGGGTTATATTTATCCTTTTGTAGAACTGGCATTAGGAATTGCTTACCTGATCAATTTTATGCCCTGGTTGACCAATTGGCTCACCCTTGTTGTTTTGGGAATCAGTAGTATAGGCGTAATTAAAAGTAACCTCAATCGTCAAAAGATCAAATGTGCCTGTCTGGGGGATGTCTTTAATCTGCCAATGTCTACAGTAACGATTGTTGAAGATGTGACAATGGTTTTAATGGCGGGCTTAATGTTGTTCTACGGTTTCTGACCTGGATATATTTTTTAGACACTTCTGTCTTTTTATGATTTGGATGAATCCCTTTTAGACCATTCCATTAACACGGTGGAAAGTGCTTTCCGGAATTCCAGGATAGGCAATACTTCCTGTTGTATTAGCGCTTTTTCCCGAATAGATTTCGCTGCGATAAGCTGTTGCTTTTTAGTGATTAAAAGTTGAAGCCTATAGTATCCTTTTGTGATAGTTATGTGATAACTAAAGCCTTACTTTGTAATAACAAAATGAAGGACTAATCATCACTGCGAAGCAACCGTATTAACCATGAAAAATAAGAACTATACAACTAGCGATAATAGAGCAAATTCTAATACTGAAGTATTGGAATATCTTCTGGAGATGGTAGATAACTCCATTAATAATATGAAAAACAAATACGCCAAATTGCAGGATTTGTGCGTCTCTCATATTGATGAAAGTGCCGAGAATAATATACTTCGAATGCTTGAAAAGCAAAAGAGAATAATTGATCAGGCAATCGAACTATATACAGATATTTTAGGCGTACTCGCATGCCCTGTGAGTTTGCCCAATGGTTACATTAGTCGTTGCTTTTATCGAATTGATCGGCTTAAAGTGATGGATTTTGAAATTGCCCGGAAACATTTTTCTCTTTTGCGAAAGTTTCAATCTGCAAGTATCCTTGAATTTTCTCCAATCGCTTCAGTACTTTATTGATTTCTACAAAAATTTGAACCAAAAATTATTTTATCATGACTACGCTTGAATTCTATAATAAATTTCAACCTTATGAAAAGCAATTGATTGCTTACGCCTTTACACTTACCAATAATAGAGATGAAGCAAATGACCTTTATCAGGAAACTGTTTTCAGGATTTTGAAAAACTGGAAACAATTTAAAGAGGGCAGTAATTTAAAAGCATGGTCTTACACGATTATGAAAAATAGTTTTATCAATAAATTTAGAAGGAAAACCAGGGAATATAGATTACAAGGACTTATGCAGGAAAGAGTATCAACTTCCTTTGATGCTTCAGTCAGAAATGAGGGAGAAGCTAATATCATGTTAGATGAGTTAAAAGCCTTGATCAATAGAGTTGAAGAAGTGAACCGCATTCCTTTTCTTTTACATTTCCAGGGATATAAATACGAAGAAATTGCTGAGGAATTGAATATTCCATTAGGGACAATTAAAAGCAGAATCTTTTTTGCCCGTAAAAGATTGAAAAAAATGATTACCAATCGCTACCCTGATAGATTCGCAAGTTAAGCACGCTGTTTTCGGGTTGGTAAAAAATGGGAGGCATCCCGAATTTTGCTTAAGCTCCACTATGAAATGGAATGGTACAGCGCTATTTATTACTTTGTAGACCAAGCATTAGGCACCAGGTTTTAGGCTTTAGGTTTTTGGGGTTCCGGGATACCCCATACCTGAAACCTAAAACCAATTTAAAAGCTATTTATATTCTATAAACCCCTTGAGAGATGCTAAAACTCAGAATAACTCCTGTTTATCTTTCCCATGACCTCGAAGCTTGCCATTTCTACTTTTTTCATTAGAACGTTACGTCATAAAGACAGCCGAAAATCAAGTTTTTGCGCCATTTTGGCTGATTTTTATTAAGAAATTGGACTTGTACAATTCTTGTTATCCATAGATCGTAATTCATTTAGAAACAACAAAATCTGATATATAATGCATTTCAAGAATTTCACAATTAAGTCGCAGGAAGCCGTTCAGCGTGCTCACCAGATCGCGATTGAAAACCAAAACCAGGTCATTGAACCGGGACATATTTTAAAAGGGATTCTCGAAACGGACGAAAACGTTAGCCCGTTTATTTTTAAAAAACTGGGCGTTAACTTTAATGCGATACAAGCCGCTCTGGATGCAATCATCAAATCCTATCCGAAAAACAGTAGCGGTGATCAGTATCTCTCTCGTGCCGCAGCCGAGGTGTTCCAGAAGACAAATGGACTGCTCAAAGAGTTCGGTGATGAATATGTAGCTCTGGAGCATCTTTTATTGGCCATCCTGAAAACAGATGATTCCGTATCCCAAATGCTAAAAGACAGCGGTGTCTCCGAGAAAGAGATGAAAGCAGCGATTCGTGACCTGAGAAAGGGAACCAGCGTAACTTCTGCGAGTGCGGAAGGGGTTTATAATGCGCTTAATAAATATGCAACAAACCTCAATGAAAGGGCGCAAACCGGTAAGCTTGATCCTGTAATTGGACGGGATGAAGAGATCCGAAGAGTACTACATATTCTGGCGCGTAGAACAAAAAACAATCCGATTCTGGTCGGCCAACCCGGAGTCGGTAAAACAGCTATTATTGAAGGCTTGGCTCATCGGATCGTGAATGGTGATGTGCCCGAAGATTTACAGGACAAGGAGATTTATGCCCTGGATATGGGGGCTCTGATTGCCGGTGCAAAGTTCCAGGGGGAATTCGAAGAGCGCTTGAAAGCAGTCGTCAATGAGGTCGTCTCTGCCGAAGGTAATATCTTTTTGTTCATAGATGAGATCCATACGCTGATTGGAGCAGGTAAAAGCCAGGGCGCCATGGATGCTGCCAATATTTTAAAACCGGCTCTGGCACGTGGAGATTTACGGGCAATCGGTGCAACTACCTTGGATGAATATCAAAAGTATTTTGAAAAAGACAAAGCGCTCGAACGTCGATTCCAGATGGTGATGGTTGGCGAACCCTCGGAAGAAGATTCGATTTCTATCCTGCGAGGTTTGAAAGAACGTTATGAGACCCATCACAAAATAAATATTACGGATGCGGCAATTGTAGCTTCTGTTCAATTATCCAATCGCTATATCACCGATCGCTTCTTGCCGGACAAGGCCATCGATCTGATCGATGAAGCAGCTGCTCGTCTTCGACTTGAAATGAACTCCATGCCGGAAGAACTGGATGAGGTTGAAAGAAGAATTCGTCAGTTGGAAATTGAACGGGAAGCCATGAAACGAGAGCAGGATAAAGTGAAACTGGAATCTATAAATGAGGAACTCGCTAACCTCGAAGAAACGCGTAAAGAAGTCAAGACAAAATGGGAAGCAGAACGGACGGTGGTTTTAGGGGTGCAAAAAGCTAAAGAAGAGATTGAAGGTCTTAAAGTAGAAGGGAATCGGGCCGAACGGGATGGTGATTTTAGCAAAGCTGCAGAAATCCGTTACGGAAAAATTCCTGAATTTCAGCAAAAACTCGAAAATCTCAACCAGCAACTAAGTGAGATGCAGGAGAAAGGAAAAATGCTGGTTAAGGAAGAAGTAGATGCTGAGGATATCGCAGAGATTGTCAGCAAATGGACGGGCATCCCCGTTACCAGAATGTTGCAAAGTGAGAAAGAGAAATTGGTATATATGGAAGATGAACTGCACAAACGTGTCATAGGACAGGATATTGCAGTTGAAGTGATTGCAGATGCCGTGCGACGTAGCCGTACAGGCTTGTCCAATGCCAATCGCCCAATTGGTTCATTCTTGTTCCTGGGGACTACCGGAGTTGGAAAAACCGAATTGGCCAAAACCCTGGCGGAGTATCTTTTTAATGATGAGAACCTCTTGACCCGTATCGACATGAGTGAGTACCAGGAACGGCATGCGGTGAGCCGTTTGGTTGGAGCACCTCCCGGTTATGTAGGTTATGATGAAGGCGGACAGCTAACCGAAGCAGTTAGAAGAAAGCCTTATAGTGTAGTGTTATTGGATGAAATTGAAAAAGCACATCCGGACGTTTTTAATATCTTGTTACAAGTACTGGAAGACGGCAGACTAACGGATAATAAGGGCCGGGTTGCTAATTTTAAGAATGCGATTATCATTATGACTTCAAATATTGGCTCGGATGTGATCC
The DNA here is from genome assembly GCA_028280415.1 of Saprospiraceae bacterium. Taxonomy (GTDB): domain Bacteria; phylum Bacteroidota; class Bacteroidia; order Chitinophagales; family Saprospiraceae; genus JAHDHW01. The sequence goes on along the minus strand of JANQLV010000015.1, from coordinate 19,262 downwards.
GCCAAAATTTTGAGAAGCTTAACGATGAAAATAAGGAAGCAATTATTGAAAAAACAGAGAGCCAGGTTTTTGAAATATTAAAACAAACTGCTCGCCCGGAATTTTTGAATCGTATTGATGAAATCGTAATGTTCCGGCCACTTTCCAAAAAGGATATTCGACATATTACAGAGCTTCAACTCAATCAGGTAAAAGAGACAATGAAAGAAGAATATGATATAACGCTTGAGTTTTCAAAAGAAGCGATGGACTGGTTAGCTGAGGTAGGTTTTAACCCCGAGTTTGGTGCAAGACCTTTAAAAAGGGTTATTCAGAAAAAAGTGTTGAATAACTTATCCAAGCAATTATTGCTCAATGAGATCAAACCAAAGAGCCATATTGTTATGGATGTATTTGATGGGAAAGTAGTTTTTCGACAACCCCGCAAAGTCGATCAGATTGCGACAAGCAATTAAATAGAACTTATTTGGATGCTAACACAGTATCTCTTATGTTTAAGTTTGAACTGAAAGGCAGGTAGTTGCAAAATAGCAGCTACCTGTTTTTTATTAATATTAGAGAAATAAAAATACATTTATTGTAAAATTTACTTTTCTGCACTGTAGCATCATCTGTAACTTGGCTTAAAAATATAAAGCTATGAATTACAGATTGTTTGGCTTTGGATAATTGGAAATGAGCTTTTAATGCTTATTGAATGGTTTAGGATTTTTCACTGCTAACAAGGATTTTGGTTAAGCCTTCCAGTCACTTTACAACATTTTATAATTTTGAGGTAGCTACAATTTTGTGGCTACCTTTTCTCATTTCCGGCACATAAGCCAGCTTTTTGCTAATTTTGTAATTCCAGAGTCGAATTAGTCCGTTGACAATAAAGAACTATGAATAAGAGATACCTCGCTTTGCTTCTGATGCTCCTGACTGCAGCTAGTATAGGAATTGCGCAGCCATTGCCTTGTTCTGAGCCTCCGACAATGACTTCTTTTTGTGCTGATGCTTGTATTATTTGCGATATTGATGGCTTTACAGGCAGGCACGAAAGCTCGAATGCAGGGGAAGCACCATCTGATTTTTGCACATTTGTCGTACATAATGCTCAATGGATTGCTTTTATTGCCGGAAGCGAAAGTATTGAAGTAGAGTTAAGCGTGAGCAATTGTTCTGCAGGGATTGGTCTGGAGTTCGCACTTTATGAGTCAACAGACTGTGAGAATTTTAATCTGATCTCTAATTGCTTCGGCGGAATGACCCAGGCAGTACCGCCCGGAAGCAGTGCTATCATCAACAATAATGTTCCACTTGTGATAGGCCAGTATTATTATATCGTGATGGATGGAGCTTTTGGAGATAATTGTGACTGGACTTTCAATGTATTGGAGGGAAGCACTCAGGTTGATCCGCTTACAGATTCTGGAAATATCCAGGGTGATCCAACAGTATGCCCCGAAGTAACTCAGCAGTATTTCATTGAACCTCCGGAAGGAGCTACTCTCTTCGAGTGGACGGTCAATGGCATTTTACAGAATTCAGATGAACCTCTACTGGATTATGATTTTTCCGGTGAAGGGCTTTATACGATTTGTGTTACCGCAAAAAATGCCTGTGATGAAGCCCCTCCGACTTGTATTCAGGTAGAAGTAGCGGCTGTTCCGGAAACGGTGATTACGGACTTTTTATGCGAAGGTGATACCTATGAAATTGCCGGAAATACTTTGACTACCGGAGGATTTTACCAGTTCAACCTGCAAAGTATAGAAGGATGTGATAGCTTGATTTCATTGAATCTCATAGATGTGTTGACCCCGCTCAACAATCTTGATCTGGATATCTGTGAAGGGGACACTTTGTTTATCGGGACCACGCCTTTTTTTAGTTCCGGTCTTTATCAGGAAACGCTTGTTTCTTCGCAGGGCTGTGATAGTATAGTTAACCTTGATTTATCGACGATCGTTTGCAATATCAACAGCACAAATACACCAAATTCGGTTGTTTGCAATGGCGAAGCTTCGGGGAGTATTGATTTTGTTGTCCAAAACGGAACGGCTCCATTCACCTATACCTGGCAGGAACTTAACGGACTTTATAGCGGAAGCGGAAATATTAATACAGTAGGTAGCTTAAATACGATTGCCAATATTCCCGCCGGAACTTACGTAATCAATATTGAAGATGGTTTTGCTAATGTTGAAGTGATTATTGTTGAGCTAAACGAACCTCCGGTCTTAATGATTGATTTCATGGCTTCTGACTTTAATGGTGTAAATGTCAATTGTGCGGATGGTGCAGATGGAGAATTGATGGTACTTGGCAGTGGCGGCAGTCCTGGATATACTTATGCCTGGAGTTCCGGTCAGTCTACCAATAGTATTGATCAGTTAAGTCCCGGGATATATACGGTTACAGTGACGGATGCGCTGGGATGTAGCATTGCGGATAATTTTGAAATGCTGGCTCCCGACCCTTTGCTTTTGATCGCTGAATTTCGAAATGCAAGCTGTGAAGGCTTATCCACCGGTAACATTACTGCGGTACAAACACTGGGTGGAGTAGGGGATTTTTTATACAGCCTTAATGGTTCGACTTTTTTAGCTGATCCGGTTTTCGATGGCTTGACCGCTGGAGATTATACGATTCAGGTTATGGATGGTAATGGTTGTATTGATGAGCAAAGTGGCAACTTGACGGCGCCGCAAATCCCGGAAGTAGAGCTAGGGCCTAATTTGCAAATATCTTTAGGGGATCAGATAGAGCTCCAACCAAACCTTAACAATATTGATATCGGGATGATGCTCTGGACTTCTTCCGAACTGTTGGAATGCCCCACTTGTCAGGAACAAGTACTCGTTCCACTTAACGATGCCTTTTATAATATCTTTGTTACTTCTGCTGACGGTTGTACCCGCGAAGACTCTGTATTTATTCGCGTGGACAAATTTAGAAAGCTTTATATTCCCAATATTTTTACACCGAATTTCGATGGTGCGAATGATTACTTCACCATTTTTGGAGGGCCGGAAGTTGCCGGCATTCGAAAGCTAAGTATATATAACCGCTGGGGAGCATTAATTTTCGAAGCCCGCGATATTCCCTCGGGGATTGAGCCTTTGGGATGGGATGGTTCTTATAAGGGCAAAGATTTGAATCCGGATGTTTATTCATGGGTGGCCGAGATATCTTTCATTGATGGAGAAACGCTTATGTACTCCGGAGATATTACTCTTTTCAAATAGGTTTTGCCGATCACTATCGGATTTGTATCTTGTAAAAAAATAAAACCTGGGCCATTTGAAATGGGCACTTCATACCAATTATTAGTGCCCTGATCATGGTTGTATGACTCAATATTGAGCATTCACATTATTATATTTAGATATAAATTCTATATGAAAAAGTTTATACTTTTTATGCTACTTGTACTGGGTAGTCAAATCATTTTTGCACAAACAAAAGACCTGAGCCTTAACGATGCTATCTTAAAAAGATTCACGGATTTGGCACCAAAAAGATTGAAAGACCTTCAGTGGCTAGAGAAAAAAGATGTGATTTCCTGGCGCAACGATACGAATGATAAGATTATTATTCGTCGACCGGGAACACGAGCGCCTTTACGTGAAATCCCCTTATCGGAAATTAATGAAGCCCTGAATATCAAAATGAAAAGGATACCGGGTATCGAGTGGATTAGTGAAAACAGCTTTTCCTTTGGATTCGGACAAACATTCTATCATTATGATATTGAAAAAAAGTCCGGAATGGCTATTCTTGAATTCCCCAAGGAAGCTGCAAATGTTGATTTTAATTGGAAAAACAGCCGGGCAGCTTATACGGTAAATAATAATTTATACGTAGTGGGTAAAAAAGGTTTAAAAATAGCCATCACGAATTTTGATGATCCTAATATCGTAAGTGGTCAGGCGATTGCCCGTCAGGAATTCGGAATCACCAAGGGAACTTTCTGGTCTCCAAATGGGCAATATTTGGCCTTCTATCAAAAAGATGAAACGGATGTTGCCGATTATCCTTTATTGGATATGACGACTACTCCCGGTTCTTTGAGTAGTATCAAATATCCGATGGCCGGACAAAAAAGCGAATATGCGAAAGTAGGGATTTATGATGTACAGAAAAATCGGACCATTTATTTGAACGTTGATGGCCCCAAAGATCAATACCTGACCAATCTGGGCTGGGGCCCGGATGAAAAATTTGTCTATGTCGCTGTTGTTAATCGGGGCCAAAATCAAATGTGGCTAAATAAGTACAATGCTCAAACAGGGGCATTCGTAAAAACGCTTTTCGAAGAAAAACACGATAAATATGTTGAGCCTGAAAATCCGGTTTGGTTTATCCCCGGGAAAAAGGATGAATTTCTCTGGTTGAGCGAACGAGACGGCTTTATGCATGCTTATCGTTATAACACAGAGGGCGCATTTATGGGGCAGGTAACCAAGGGAAGATGGGTAGTAAAAGAAATTTTGGGATTGGAGAAAAACAATAAAAAACTGATCGTTGTCGGAACAGATGAAACCGGATTAAATACCAATGCCTATTGTGTGAATCTCAAAAATGCTAAAGCCGAGGCTATTTCAAAAAGTAAGGGCATACACAGATATAAACTGAATAGTGAGGGTTCGGCTTTGCTTGATACCTGGTCGAGTCTGGACCAACCACATCTGGCTCAGGTTATCAATTTAAAAGGCAAGATTATAGAAACGTTGATCACCGCTAAAAATCCCCTGACAGATTATCGGATCGGTACGACCGAAATCTTTGACATCAAAGCGGATGATGGAACGCTATTACATGCCCGAATGATCAAACCCAGTCATTTTGATGCAACTAAAAAATACAAGGTATTGGTATATGTTTATGGTGGCCCTCATGCTCAAATGGTGAGTAATCGCTGGTTGGCCGGCGCGCCGCTTTGGATGCACTATATGGCGGAGAAGGGTTATATCATTTTTACGGTAGATAATCGCGGTTCTGCGAATCGGGGCTTCGAGTTTGAAAATACAATTCATCGAAGGTTAGGAGATATAGAAATTTCCGATCAGCTGGCCGGAGTAAAATATTTGAAAAGCCTGCCTTATATAGATACCGGGAAAATGGCAGTACATGGCTGGAGTTATGGAGGTTTTATGACTACTTCCCTGATGCTCCGCAAACCGGGGACTTTTCAGGTAGGAGTTGCCGGAGGGCCGGTTACGGATTGGAAGTATTATGAGGTAATGTACGGAGAACGTTATATGGATACACCGGAAGAAAATCCCGAAGGTTATGACAAAGCTAGTTTGCTCAATCATGTCAAAAATCTCGAAGGAGAGCTCCTTTTAATTCATGGCACCATTGATCCGATCGTGGTAATGCAGCATAATCTGGCTTTGATCAAAAAGTTTGTAGATGAAGGTATTCAGATAGACTTTTTTGCCTATCCTAACCATCCCCATAATGTTCGTGGAAAGGATCGCATTCATTTGATGGATAAAGTGATTCGTTATATTGAAGACAAGCTGGATTAGCCAGGTATTGAAGAAAAATGTTTTACTAATTATCGGGATGCTTGCAGGCAAATAGACAAATTATAATATTACAATAACCTGACAGGATGATAAGAACCAGGTCTTAACTCTCTTGTTAAATGGTATTGTATCATTTTATAATTAAAATATTATGGCAAAAAATCTTAATCAAATCGGGCTTAATAAAAAAGATTCTGAAGTACTTTCTCAAAAGTTAAATGAATTATTGGCGAATTATCAAATATTCTATATGAATTCTCGTGGATTTCATTGGAACATTAAGGGAAATAAGTTTTTCGAATTACATCTTAAGTTTGAGGAGCTGTATAATGATTCTTTAATTAAAATTGATGAAATTGCTGAAAGAATTCTAACCTTAGGATTTACTCCCTTACATACCTATACGGATTACTCTAAAAAATCTAAAATTAATGAAGCTAAAAATGTGTCAAGCGGCACAAAAGCAATTAAAGAAATCCTGAAAGGATACGAAGTTCTGTTGCCACTCGAAAGAGAATTACTCGATTTATCAGGAGAATCAAATGATGAAGGAACTAATGCTCTGATGAGTGATTATATACGAGAGCAGGAAAAGCTGGTATGGATGTATTCAGCATATTTAGATGAAAAATAATACCTGCTTCCCGCAAAGTGCAAAACGTTGATGCCCGCATTTAGCGGTCATCGCGTTGGCACAGAGCATTTGCTACAGGCATAAAAAACAGGACCTGCCATAAATCAAGGCCCTTAGCTTTTCCAATCAAGATCATATCCAAGACCAAATTCCAAGAATTCAGCTCTGTAAAACTGAATTGCCCGGATATGAACTCCGAAAAACAAATTTTTATAAAAGCTATACCTTACTCCCAAGCGCTGATAAAATTGCTTAAAGGCTTGATGATTCAAATGCCTTCCATATACTCCTATTCCACCGACAAACTTTAATTTTCCAATAATCATTTCAGGTTGTATAATAAACCCAAGGGTTAAATTCTCAAAATTAGGCTGTTTTGGAGAATCTTGTCTAAATTTGTTCAATCCCCACCAGAAGTTGATATCCGAACCTGCACCTAATCTAAACTTGTTAGAAAATCGTCTATAGAAAATCGTAGAGATCCCCGCAACTGCAAAATATTCATCAAGTAACTCAAATTCACCTAACTGGTGATTTCCATATCCCAAGCTAACCTGAAAACTATTGTGCTTTTTATATTTTTCGAAAGATGGTATTTTGTCAATATTCGGACGCCCTGCCAGGTAATATTTTAGCTCAGCAATTGGTGTAAAAATATTAAATCCCCGATTAGGCCGCTCCATTGCTCCATTAGAAAAGTGAATAAAATGCCCTCCTAATCCAATTTCAAAGTTTCGGTTAATTGGAAAATTTGCAATAAATCCAATGTCGAGGTGGACCGTTAATCCACCTCCATTAACGAGGTTTAGTGGATTAGTAAGGCTATCATAATACTCCCAGGCCCATGCCATACCGAATTGAAATTCAGAATAGAGCTCTATTCTCCTTTTTCTCAAAACAGGAAGGCCTAAAACGCCATAAACCGATTTTGGATTACCAATTTCGCTCGGATTAGAAAGGTTACTCATAGAGAAACCTATACCATAATAAGGTCCTCGGTATACTTTTTGCCATTGTTGGTATCCAGGGTTTTGGAATAAAACTTTTATTGAGAAAGTTTGAAACTGGCTTATCACTTCATTATGGAGATTAGCTCCTCTTACAAATTCAGAAGTAGGTAATATTTTTCCTTTCCCATAACTAAGGGATAAGATTGGGTATTGCGGATTTTTTAATGGGGCTAGTTTTATTTGTGCTGAAGCAAAAAGAGCACCCAAAAGGAGGACAAAAACAATATATATCTTAATTATATTCATAAGGGCAATTCTAAAAAGCGAATAACTTTTAAAAGAACTTGAATTCCTAATTCATTGACGGTTTTCAAATAGAATACCCCCTATTCTTTCTTCAAAAAATACTGCTGATGGCAGTAATCTGTGATTTGACTTCTGTACAAGCAAACAATAATGAAAACCTAACCCTGATATCGCCTAAAAGAGAAGAAAATTAAATTTTGGAAAAATTGTAAAATAAAAGCCTGCTACGAACAAAGTGCAGAACGAATAGAGGACCGATAGCAGGGATTTCCGAAGTATAGCTGATATGATGAGCCTGAAAGCGATTCCAATACAATTTTGAAAAATCGCTTTGCCTCAACTAAAGCCAGTCAGGCCGGATTTAACCAAGGGATACTTTGACAAAACGAGTGGTGACAACGTTTCCGTTCCGATCCATTATTTGTAAAACATATATGCCTGCACTGAGATACTCAACGTCGATCTCATTTCGGTTTTGAAAAGCGATAAAGGGTTGTATGATTTGCCCATTGATAGCGATGAGACTATAAGCGAGCCAGTTTTCCTCTTCCATCGCTTCGATTAGTATTCGGTCAGAGGTAGGATTAGGATAAATGCGGGGGACTTTGACTTCCGAAGCAGGGGCTTCGCCCAGACAGTTTTCAAGAGGCCATTGCGCTACGAATTCTGTATAAGTAATAGCTTCTGTATGATTCCAGATTTGCCCATTTTTAACGCGCAGATAGGTCGTATGATTTATAGATGAGGGGCGGCGATAATCACCAATCACATCCCAGGTATTATTTTTGGTAAAGACCTTTTCTACTAATATAATAACCGTATCTCCGGCCTCTCCATAGTCGCTCGTTCGCATTGGAAAAGGGCCATTGCAGTTGATATCTGTCCCGTCCCAGACCCTAATATTAGCCGGTTCTTCTCCTCTCAATGCTTCAATAACTTCCAGGCTAAGCCCTCTGTCGTATTGCTCGACGACTTTGGCAATGAAGATGTTTTCCTGTGCATAATCTACGGTAGATTTACAAAAAGAATAGACTACAGGGTCACATGAATACATTTTTATCACAAAGAATAAAAATAGAAAAGCTGTACCAATTCCTTTTTTCATAGAACTATATTTTTTAATTTCCAGTCATAGCATTATCAGCATGAAGTATTTAATCGAAAAAAGATGGAAGGGCTAATTCTACCTTCCACCTCAATACGAATTATTTTATATCATTCGAAAACTTTCAATTATAAACACGTTGATTGAAGAGCCAGGGTTGGTCAAACTATAATATTTTTAAAAAAATTAAAATGATTAGATCATATACATCCAGCGATAAACCTCAATTGCTGAATTTGCTCAGGCTAAATACGCCGGAATATTTTGATCCTGGCGAGGAAAAGGATTTTGTTGACTATCTGGATCATGAGCTCGATCAATATTTTGTCTATGAGCTCGATTCAATAATTGTTGGATGTGGAGGCTTAAATTTCCTGAAAAATGAGAAAGAAGCGAGGATTTCCTGGGATATGATTCATCCGGATTATCAGGGGCGAGGTATCGGTAGGACATTGACTCAATTCCGAATCGAAACGGCTAAACGGAACCCGAAAGTAAAATTGATCGTCGTGAGAACTTCTCAAATTACTTTTCCTTTTTATGAAAAACAGGGATTCAAATTGACTGAAGTAAAGAAAGATTTTTGGGCTCCGGGCTTTGATCTCTATCGAATGGAAATTATTTTATAATTAACATCCTAGTTCCAAAGTAATCCCTTGGAACTAGGATGTTTTACATCATTGCTTATAAAAGCGCTCGACAAATTGCTGCCCCTGGCTTTCTATTTTTAAACTGTAAAAGCCTGCGGCCAGTGCGCTGGTTTCAATTAATATTGTTTTATCGTTTACCTGATTAGTTGAAAAACTGTTTAATGGTCTTCCCATTGCATCATAAATAGAAATTCGGGCATTAATGAAAGCCGAATGTCCCGTTTGAACAAAAAGTGTTTCTGAAACCGGATTGGGAAAGACTTTCAATTTTTCCTCTTCTTTAAAGTCAACCAAAACGATTTTGGAGTAGCTGCTGGTCCCGTCTGTATCTGTTTGTTTTAAACGGTAATAATTGGTACCTCCGAACGGTTTTTTGTCCAGATGCGTATAGCGCTGTAATTCAGAACTATTCCCTATTGCATCCACGATAGCAATTTCTTCAAAACGAAGGGCATCAGCCGATTTTTCTAAAGTAAAGAAATCATTGTCTGTTTCTGAACTAGTAATCCAGGAAACGGCGATGTGATTATCAATTCTTAATGCCGAAAAACTGTACAATTCTATATCTAAAGGTATTTCCGGCAAGGTATACCCGGTGTTCGTCATTTGTTCGTGCATGGCAGCTAATTCTGCATTAGAATAATTCATGTCTGTAGCTGCCTGAAAGACAGCGTTTGCAGCATCATTTTGATTAGAGGATCCATTGGTATCTCCTAATCCTTCCCAAAAGGCTTTATCCGTTTGTTCTCTTCCCAGTTCATCCCAAACATTCATCATACAGGTGGACCATATTTGCCCCTGATTGTGGATCCCTCCGCTTAGGTCATTCGGATAGGTGCCGACGAAATTGACTACTCTTCCATTCCAGAAAGGATTATGTCCATCCCAAATGAAAACCCAGTTATAAGCTTCATCGCCCGGGGACCAGTCTCCCAGATGCCGGTTATACGATGCCGCCCAGTAATCCCCCGAACCTTCGCTCAAACCTTCTACCTGAGATAGGCTGCCATTAGTGACCCAATCGTGAAGGCCATGTCCCAGCTCATGGTGGATTACATCCGAGTCTTCCGCATCATCGACGCCTCCTTCTCCAAAGGCCATTCGTTGGGTAGATCGGACATAATGAGAATTATCTGCACCGCCCAGTCCATGCGGATCAAACTGAACGCCGCCGGGATATTCGTCGGGACTAATATTCAGACCCAAATCATTATTCAAATAACGCATCGAGGCATCAACGTGATAATAAGTGTTAACGGCTTCAAAGGCATTGTCAAAGCGGTTAAAGTCCCAGTCATTAGTACTTTGCTCAAATAAGCCACGGAAAGGAGATTCGAAATCCATGACTTCTGCCCAGGGACCTGCGAGACTATAATCCGTTCCATCAAAGCTAATATCGAGTAAGGTGCGGGAAACCATCTCTGCATCCAGTTGAGTTGAAGTATTATCACTGTTATCGGTAAATCCGGTATCACCATATTCGGCATTGGCGGAAGACAGTGGATCAGGATCAAAGACATTTCCGGTCCCATCGGTCATCATCATCATTTGGAATACCGGTTTTACGGGAGGAATCCCGGGCAGTGTTGCCTCATGATGTTCCCGATAATAAAAGGCAATATCTTCTAACTTGATCAGACTTCCGTCATGTGCATTGATATAGGCTTCCCATTCACCAACGGGATCATTGGCAAATAGAATGATTCGATAAATTAGTCTGGATTCACCGGCCAAATGATAGATCATCAATTCATGCTCGGTTTCTGTATATTCTCCGGAAAAGGGAAGCTTTTCGAGCATGATCTCCCGGGCATCATCAAGGCTAAGGCTTAGTGCTGCATTATCGATTTCCACGCCATAAACAAAGCTGTTAGCCAGAAAGGAAACGACATTTTGCTTATTGATACTTATCGTTAATTCTGCTTTATTGACCGCTAATCCCAGATGATGTTGACGAAACCGGACCGTAGTTCCGGAGGGACTATGTCTTATCGCATGCAATTTCAGGTTTTCAATATCGGAATTATGCAGCCCGAGCAAGGCTTTATTGGCATTCAGATAAGCAAGCCCCATCTGCTCGGGGCTATCCTCAGTCAGGAAAAAGTTGGGATTATAAATAGCCAGGGGGTAACCGCTTTCTGCACTCATCCTCATATTATCCTGATAAAAAGAAGCCTCCTTGAGGACTGTTTCTTTTATTTCAAAAGAACGGGCATTCATTGGTTTTTGTCCGGATAGAAAAGTAACAGCGCCTAAGCAAAAAATAACAAGGCAGAGCGATAAAGTTTTGGTTGAGCAGCTCATTATTGACATTTTGTAAATAGTGTACTAGGAATGAAAGACAGCTTAAAGAATCGAAACAGGTTAATTCATGATTGAATATTCAACACTCCATATCCAATACTCATTTCAGCATCATACATTTGATAACATTGTCCGGTTTCATTCTATAACAAAATTAATGTAGCAATATTTTCCGAAAAAGTATAAAACTATTATTCATTTTGTCGGCAAACAACTGCGGGATAAATATGGAATGCGGAGTGAAAGGGATGTACAAAAAATTGATTCGACTATAAAAGCTGGAGTTTTTCAGCTGGTAAGCAGCAGGCTGTAAAGCTTAATTATCAAAAATAATTCTCTGCTACTAAATGTTACCATGGCCATAAATTATAATTATCTTGTCGAGTCATTTGAATTATTTTGAATACAGCATTAATCAGGTAAAAATAATTTTATTGGAATAATTGAGAAATAGGACTACAAAAGAAAAAGATAATAAAATAAGAATATGAACCCCAAAAAACCAATTTGTATTGCTGCTCCGGTGCGTCGCTCCGGTACTACTTTGCTCCAACGTTTACTCTGCTCCGCTACCAATGCCTTGATATACGGTGAAACCTGCGCCAATGATTTTCAATCGATGGCCGGGATGTATGCGAATAAGGAGCCCTTTATGAATCATGCCAAGGATTGGCGGAACGATCAATTGAAAAAGGTACTAAATGGAGAGGTGAATGACTGGATACCGGATTTAATGCCGGATATTGATTATTATTTAAAATCCTATAAAAATATCATCCAGGTATTAATAGATACATATGGAGGTTTTGCAAAAGAGCAGGGGAAAGAAGTTTGGGGAATGAAATTTCCGGAATGGAACCCTGCTAGTCTAAAGTATCTTCAGGAACTTTTACCCGGGACCAAAATTATTTACCTCCATCGAAACCTAAGCGACTGCGTTCGTTCGGCGAAGCGAATAGAAATGCTTATTAATGAAAGTGAAATTAACCAGTTTTGCCACATCTGGCGTCAGTATACGGATTATGCCAGAGAGCAGATTACCGGAGAAAATGTTTTGCATGTGGAATATGAAAAACTGATTGCCAATCCGGAGGAATGGATTAAAGCCATCGAAGATTTTACCGGAGCTAAAAATATTCAGGCTTCGGTCTTGGCTGTTAAGGTCAATACCTATTCTAATGATCAGCGGCTAAAGAGCAATGAGTCCTATTTACAACCAGCAGAATTGACGGAAAGCGAACAGGAACTGGTGGCAAAGTATGAAAAAAAAAGTATTGAATCCTGAAGGATCGAAAGCAGTCTATCAATATCCACGTTCCTCCTTTAGAGCAAGTTGATCTTTCAATTTTTGACGTACAACTGCTTCGCGCCAGGCTCCCTGCCATCCTGCGATATTGGTATATTTTTCTTTAAGAAAATCAATTTGCGCTACATTCCTGGCAGATGGATTGGTCCAGATGTCATGCCAGACATAATCATACCGTTTGCCTTTCGGAGGCTCCCAGCTCAGGGCATCTCCATGAATAATCGTACAGCGGGGCTCGTCGGCAAAAAGCGGGCTGATAAAATCGATAAGACTTTTATCAAATTCAATAACAGTGAGATCCGTAACACTTTCCTTTTTTAAAAGATGTACATTACACATCCCCATACCCAGACCATTAATCAAAATGGATCCTTCGGCAATATTTAGAAAAGTCTCGAAATCTTTGACAATATCTGGAGTGTTAAGCATTTTTATAATGCCTTTTTTATCAATTAATCGCTGATATTTAAAACCGTCTTGATGGAAAGTTTCAATTTTCCAATCGGCTGATTGAAGTTCTGGAAAATTAAGTTCGATATGCACGATAATTATTTTGAGCTTATAGATTTCTGCTATACAAGGTAACCTTTCATTTGCTAAACAAGTTAATATAAAATAAGAGAAATAAACAGTACAATTTCGAAAAAAGATAATTTTTATACCGACACAAAAGCGGTTGGAGAAGAATTAACAACTTTTATAGTGGATACATCCTTACCATAAAATGGTGGACAAATAATAAAGTTGCCAAATATTTAAAGCAGGAAAATAATTATTTAAAATTGACTACATAAAGGTTGTAATTCTTTTGATAATAATGTTAAAAAATACTGCTGATCAGGAAAATATATTATGAAAATAGCCGAAATATTGCTTATTGATTTAAAGTAAATTAAGTCTATCTTGACTGCAATTTTGTTTAAAAAATAATATTGCTTATATTTCGCTTTAAAATAGACTATAATAAAGCAATGTTGTAGCATGTATAATAGCTAAATGAATTAAAATAGCTTAATTATTTAGACTTTTTGAAGAACATTTTAGCTAATTTGCTCAATTGAATATTCAAAAACTTGTTGAGAATTATACGTTTGACAACAGTGCTTAATAATAAACACCTTATTACTTTATAACCCTAGAAACTTATGAAGAAGAACATTCTCTCTGAAGAGCTTACGCAACAAGCTAGTCTTTCACTAGAAGATTACCAGAAACTAAAAGAAGGTTTAAAAAAGAGCTTGATTTCCAAATCTGGTCTCTATACTATAGGAAAGGGATGTCTTGTCCTGGGATTGCCAATTATGGCTGTAAATACCTTAAACGGACAATGTCAAACTTTTACTATTGCCAATTCTACTGTCCCGGAAACGGGGAATTTTGCCAATGGCTTGGGGGTTGATCTGGATGGAGATATGGTTAACGATCTTTTCTTTTATGAACAACCAGATGGAAATGGAAAAGTTAGAAGAGCAGCCGGAGGCTCTGTTTCTATTGTTAGAACAGGTGGAGCTTTTCCTTTTGGATCAGCTTATAATTTTGGCTTAAATGATCCTATTCCCAATGGTTTGGCTGGAACTTATAGAGGATACTGGGATTATGGAGGAGCAGGTGGGCAATGGGATACTAATGGTGGTGTAACTGCTACTGGTTTTATGGGGATTAAAATTGGAACCGACTACGGCTTCCTGGAATTTACAGTGAATAGAACAGCTGTTGGTGGTGGGACATATTTTGCTACTTTCCCCAGCGGCGGTGCTCCGGAATCTACTTCCGGGAATGCGACGGCCGGGGATTGTAATACTTTGCTTCCGGTAGAGTTTACTTCCTTTATTACCCGTACGCATGGCAATAATGTCACGCTAATCTGGAGGACTTCATCCGAGACGAATAATTCCGGCTTTCAAGTACAGAGAAGTGAAAATGGTAGAGATTTTGAAAATATCCACTGGGTTGATGGCCAGGGAACAAGCTTTGAAACGACTACTTACAAACATGTTGATGAAGACTTGAGACCGGGCAAAACCTATTATTATCGCTTAAATCAAATTGACTTCGATGGTCGATCTGATCTATCTCCTATAGTTTCTGTAAATATTAAAGGGGAAGTTTCTGAAGTGGGGGATTTTTATCCTAATCCAAGTGAAGGAGCTGCTGTTTCTATCAATGTTTCAGCCTTCGAGGCCGGTGAATGGACTTCTGAGGTATATGATACCAAAGGTGTTCTTATTAAAAATCGTATTTACCAATTAGAGGAAGGCCCGAATAATATTGAGATGAATACAGAAAACCTGAGTGCAGGAACTTATTTTGTGAAATTCGAAAATGGCAAGGAGCGCTTTTATAAAACGCTGATTGTTAGATAGGGATGCTTCAATGAAGTCGGAACATAAAGAATCTATTCAAATATTAACACTGGAGGGGAAGCCTCATGAGATCGATGAATTGGGATCTCTGGGGCTTCTCGCTCTGGGCTATAGAGGCTTACTTGCCTGGCGCGAAAGACGTAGCGCAATGGAAGCCAAGCGTAATTCAGATAATATATCCTCCTCTTAAAATCAGATAATCTGGCTGTATATCTAAACTATGATGAAACGATTAGCTAAAAAAGTACTGCTGATTGGCTGGGATGCAGCAGACTGGAAGTTTTTGCATCCATTGATGGACCAGGGATTGATGCCCAATTTATCTAAATTGGTAGAAGGTGGTGTCAGTGGAAAACTTGCGACTCTGGATCCCCCTTTATCTCCTACCTTATGGACCTCCATAGCTACTGGTAAAAGACCTTATAAGCATGGCATTCACGGTTTTACTGAAGTCGATTCCTCCGGGAGCGTTCGACCGGTATACATCAGTAGCAGAAAAGTCAAAGCGGTCTGGAATATCTTCGATCAGCATAAACTTAAATCCAATGTAGTGGGTTGGTGGCCTTCGCATCCGGCCGAAGCGATCAATGGTGCAATGGTATCGAATTTTTATCAAAGAGCCAATAAGGATTATAAAAAGACCTGGCCAATGGCCAAGGGAGCGGTTTATCCACCGGAACTTAGTGATACACTTGCCGAATTCAGAGTGCATCCGCAAGAGCTAACCGGAGCGCATATACAACCCTTTGTGCCTGATGCCTGGAAGGTAGATGTCAGTCAGGACAGACGCTTGCATGTCCTGGCCAAGATCACTGCAGAATGCTCTTCTATACAGGCAGCGACTACCTATCTAATGGAGCATACAGAATGGGATTTTATGGCGGTCTATTTTGATGCCATTGATCACTATTGTCATGCTTTTATGAAATACCATCCTCCTCATCGACCCCATATCCGGAAAGAGGATTACGAGCTATACAAAGATGTGGTCAAAGGAGGTTGTCGGTACCACGATATGATGCTGAGGCGATTAATTGAATTGGCGGGTGAGGATACGACCATTATTTTAATTAGTGATCACGGGTTTCACCCGGATCACAATCGTCCTGTATTTATTCCGCGTGAACCAGCAGGACCGGCTATTGAGCATAGCCCCTTTGGGATCATTGTCATGAATGGTCCCGGAATCAAAAAAGATGAGTTGATCTTTGGTTCGAGCTTGCTGGATGTTGCACCGACATTGCTTAGACTCTTTGGTTTACCGGTTGCGGAGGATATGGATGGGAAAGTGTTGTTACAGGCATTTGAAAAGGAGCCGGCTATTGACACGATCAAGAGCTGGGAATACGATGGTCAGACTTCGGACCATGTCAAGGAAGCTTATCAACAAACGGAAGAAGAAATGGCGGCGGAGTTGCAGCAATTGATCGATCTGGGTTATATCGAAGATCCTGGAAAAGATAAAGTAAAAGCTGTAGAAAAGACGACCAATGAGAATAATTTTTACCTGGCGCGATCTTATATCGATGGGGGAGAATGGGAAGAAGGCATTCGCTTATTGGAGACCTTACATGCCCGGCAACCGGACACGCTTCGCTATGCGAATTATCTCGCAAGGGCTTATCATGAAACCGGGCAGTATAAAGCTGCTCGCAAAGTGATCAATCATATCCGGGATAATGTCGATCGGGAGAGCCCTCAGTTGGACATTCTGGAAGGTACATTATTATTATCGGAAAACCGATTTAAAAAAGCGCTTGAATTGTTTAAAAAAGCAGAGGCAGAAGCTGGCGATCAGCATCAGATTCATATTCGAATTGCCAATGCATATATACAACTCGATAAATTGGATGATGCGGAAAGAGCTTTGGAGAAAGCATTATCGCAAGATCCCGAAAATGTACATGCCTGGTATACACTGGCCTCTACTTTTTACGAAAAAGGAGATTATGAAGAGGCGATTGAAGCTTGTTTGAAGGCAATTGGTCTGATGTATTATTTTCCTTTGGCTCACTTTCAGCTGGCACTTTCTCTGGAAAAATTGGAGCGCTTCGAAGAAGCTATTGAAGCTTATGATACTTGTTTGAGGATTGCTCCCGGTGTAAATGCGGCCCGCAGGAATATTATTAAAATTTTCGAACAGTATTTAAACCTTCCGGGTAAAGCTTTTAAATACAAAACGGATTTTGAAAATAAGATCCTTGGTGAACTAACTATTGTTTCGGGATTACCACGTAGTGGAACCTCTATGATGATGCAGATGCTGGAGGCAGGAGGGATGGAAGTTTTTACGGACAAAGAAAGAACCGCTGATGATAATAATCCTAAAGGCTATTACGAACACGAACTCGTCAAATCATTAGCCAGAAATAAAAAATGGCTTCCGCAAGCCAAAGATAAAACCGTGAAAATCATTGCTCAGCTCTTGACGTATTTACCCAATAATTTTCGGTATAAAATTATTTTTATGGAACGAAATATTTACGAGGTGGTACAGTCACAACAACGCATGCTCAGTCGGAACGGCAAACAGGTCAAAGAAGAAGAATTGCCTGTAAACCTGGTTCAAGCCTATGAAAACACATTGAAAAAAATTGATCAATGGGCCAGGAACCAACCTAATGTTTCTATAATAAAGGTAGCTTACAAGGATGTTATTGAGGCTCCTTTCTCCGAAGTCATCAAAATTCGGGAGTTTTTAGATAAGGACCTGACTTTAGAAAAAATGGTAAATGCAGTAGATCGTAAATTGTACAGAGAGCGAATAGCTCAAAAAGAATAAAGCTTATTCTCAAAAAGAATAAGCTTTATCTGAAAATTAAACTAATATTGAGTTTTTTAATTCCGTGAAGGGAATGTTCCTAATAGTGCAATAATATAATGCAGAACCAGATAAGGTTGCATATTATTATGATACTGACTACCACCGGTAAACGACGTATTTCCGACAACTGCGGCAGCATTCATGTGAGTTCCGGCTCCGGTATCGCGATAGCCATCAGTGATACTGCCCAGGAAGTGGTTGTAAGGGCTGTCCTCCAAAGCCACACCTTTACCTTCTACTCCTACCTGAATTTTGGCGGTCCCTGCCAGGTTGTGATGATGCGCAGGGATTTGAAGCGTATTCAAAACAACGATTTCTACACCTGAACGTTGTCCTAATGGGTGTGGTGAAAGTCCGGGGCCGGTACTGTTACCGGAGTGTAAAGGTAGCCGACCTCTAAGATCCGGTAAGGCAAAAGTAGTTCTTCCGTCTCCTCCATAGGTAGTACCGAGAATAGAAAACAAAGCCATGTTTTGAGAAATGGGCATTAATTGCCCATCACAAAAAGCCCAGCCGCGTGGTGCAAAATTGCCAGCGAACATCAGAATTTGACCTAAAAATGGATTCATATATTATGTTATTTTACTCTGATTAATACGATTCAAGGATCGAAATTCAGAAAGCTTTTTAATAAATATTAATTCCGTGAAGGATATGTTCCTTGTAGTGCAATAATATAATGCAGAACCAGATAAGGCTGCATATTATTATGTGCCTGACTACCACCAGCAGGCGACGTATTTCCGACAACTGCAGCAGCATTCATGTGAGTTCCGGCTCCGGTATCGCGATAACCATCAGTGATACTGCCCAGGAAGTGGTTGTAAGGGCTATCATGCAAAGCCACACCTTTACCTTCTACTCCTACCTGAATTTTGGCGGTCCCTGCCAGGCTGTGATGATGCGCAGGGATTTGAAGAAAATTCAAAACAACGGTTTGGGTTCCTGAACGCTGTCCTAATGGGCGTGGTGAAAGTCCGGGGCCGGTACTATTACCGGAGTGTAAAGGTAGCCGACCTCTAAGGTCCGGTAAGGCATAAGTAGTTCTTCCGTCTCCTCCATAGGTAGTACCGAGAATAGAAAACAAAGCCGTGTTTTGAGAAATGGGCATCAATTGTCCATCACAAAAAGCCCAGCCGCGTGGTGCAAAATTGCCAGCGAACATCAGAATTTGACCTAAAAATGGATTCATATATTATGACATTTTATTCTGATTAATACGATTCAAGGATCGAAATTCAGAAAGCTCTTTAATAAATATTAATTCCGTGAAGGGAATCTTCCAACCATTGCAATAATAT
>JANQLV010000014.1 GCA_028280415.1 Saprospiraceae bacterium | reverse complement strand
ATTCAGGCGACGGAGCTGGATTTTGACCATGACCATGACCATGACCACGAACATGAACACGAACATGAACACGAACATGAACACGAACATTCTGAGCCTATCATTACTGCCGATAGCATGGAAATCACGGCGGTTTTATTGAAATATAAAACCAAAATGTCAATGCTCAACATGCCACGGATCATTAATGAACAGACCAATATGCAAGCGGTCTTACCTAGCCTGGAAATCAATCGACTGTTTTATATGCTTGGTGTTGGTATCAGTACTTTAAAACTGATTGCGGGAGGTATTATGTTAATGGCTGGTTTTAGTGTGTTTTTTGTCCTCTACAACAGACTTCGGGACCGCAAGCATGAACTAGCATTAATGAGGTCCGTTGGGTATCGTCCTGGACACCTCTTTGGGCTATTGGTATTAGAAGGATTATTGCTGGCTGCCCTGGGCTACATTTTTGGGTGGTTACTAAGTCGGATTGGAATATATTTTATAAACCAACGGGCAGAAAATGATTTTAATCTTCAATTCAAAGCAGAATGGGTACCGGGAGAAGAGTGCTTACTACTACTTACCTTTTTAGTTGGAATTGTATCTGCCTTATTGCCGGCCTGGCAAGCGATGCGGATGGATGTTTCAGTTATTTTATCAGAAAGTTGAACTTAAATGAATAACAATTTAAAAATTCTTTTTGCTGCTATTCTATTTGCCAGTGTATTCACACGTGACAGGATTTGTGAACATTTAGGGTTTGGGCAAGCGAAGCATCATGAGGCATCAACTTCAGCCAGCTATGAGAAAGAAATGATTCCAACAGATACTGCCTCTAAAAGGGACTCATTTATAAATGAAAATATATATCATTGGGATGAACGACTACTGGACTGGGTTATGACTAAAGAAACATCCGATTTCCATGCTCAATTGGTTAGTTCTAGCATTAGTGATCAGCGTTCATCAGCCCCTATTGAAGTAGATTGGAAGGTATTAATGGATATTCAGTACAGACTTCAATACTTCTCGGAAATCGATATGGAGATGTATGCTCCTGTATTTAGTGAAGCCGTTAAGGCACTCCACGAAAAAGAAGTAATCATCGAAGGCTTCGTTATTCCTTTTGACGAAAAAGAAGAATTACTGTCTTTGTCATTCAATCCTTATGCTTCCTGTTTTTTTTGTGGGAAAGCAAGTCCTGCATCTGTAATCAGTATGTATCTGAAAAATAAAGGCAAGCGCTACAAAATGGACGATTTTAAAAAGTTCAGAGGCACTTTATACCTCAATCATGATGATCCCAATGAGTTCTACTACATCCTTCGTAATGCTAAAGAAGAATAGATTTTTCACCTCTTTTTAATACAACAATGAAATATGATACAAACAATATATCCATACGAAAACGCAGTCCTTGGCAAGGATGTCAAGATTCTACAAGACATCCATTTAAAATCTAAAAATATCGCGATTTATCAACGCAATATTGAGTCCTTAAGCAAAGAACTTAAGCAAATTACCGAGCAAGACATCGAGTGTCGAGCAAGCGGAACAACAGAAGAAATTTTATCCACACTGGAAGATTATTTCAATAGCCATTTATCCAAATGTTCTTTCTTATTTGATGATGTTGCTATACTCTTGGGCTTGTTTGAAAAGGTGACTCAAGCTTCCTCCTTTCGTTTATTATTGGCTACTGTCAGTACAAATATGTGTCGCAAATTTCATACAGATATTAATGATTTACGAATGCTCTGCACTTACATTGGCCCGGGTACACTCTGGCTTCCAGACAAAGCAGTTAATCACAAAGCTTTGCAGGCAAGAGAAAATAATCAGAAAATAGTCAAGGACGAGCAGCACATACAGCAAGTAGATACAGGAGATGTAGTTATCTTGAAAGGAGCTTTGTACCCAGAGGCAAATCCTATCCTGCACCGAAGTCCTGCTATTGAAAAGCATGGGGAAAGACGGCTTTTGTTAAGAATCGATACTAATGAATTTTTAAACTTTTAAATATGATCCCTCAAACCTTTGAAGAATGGAAAAACTGCATTGTCAATGATTGTAAAATCAATTTGACAAAAGCTTTTACACAAAGCCGCCTAAATGTTTATGAGAATAAGAATAACTCCGAGACAAGAAAGTTTATTGAACTCTATGGAGAAGAGCATTTAAACAATGTTATTTACTGGTTAAAGAAAATATAAGATCCTTCATAATACCATCTAAACGAGTTTTTCCTAAGTAACAAGATCAATCCTTTTAAATATGACTTTAAATAAAAAACTACCTGTTACCGTTCTTAGCGGTTTTTTGGGTGCTGGTAAAACTACCCTCCTCAATCACGTTTTACACAATAAAGAAGGTTTGAAAGTAGCCGTTATTGTTAATGATATGAGTGAAGTAAACGTAGATGCAGAATTGGTGAAAAATGAAAATACACTTTCTCGAACCGAAGAGAAATTAGTAGAGATGAGTAATGGATGTATCTGCTGTACACTTCGGGAAGATTTGATGATCGAAGTAGAGCGATTAGCTAAAGAAAATCGCTTTGACTATTTGCTCATCGAAAGCACAGGTATCAGTGAACCCGTTCCGGTAGCGCAAACTTTCTCTTTTGTAGATGAAGAAAGCGGAATTGATTTGTCTAAGTTTAGCTACATCGATACAATGGTTACTGTAGTAGATGCTTTTAATTTCTTTAGAGATTTTGGTAGTCCCGAAACCTTGATGGACAGGAAACTCACAGATATGGAAGGCGATTATCGCACCATTGTCAATCTATTGACTGACCAGATAGAATTTGCCAACGTCATAATTCTAAATAAAACAGATTTGGTAACAAAAGAGCATCTGGGCATCTTAAAAGCGGCTATCCATAAAATGAATCCTTCCGCCCGTATCATAGAATCCAGCTTTAGTAAAGTCAATCCAAATAAAATACTGAATACTGGACTTTTTAATTTTGAAGAAGCCGAGCAAAGTGCTGTTTGGAAAGAAGAACTTAACAAAGAAGAGCATACACCAGAAACAGAAGAATATGGAATTAGCTCATTTACCTACCGTACTCATAAACCTTTTGACCCTGTACGTTTTTGGCATTATGTACAACATAAGTTTCCTAATAATGTCATCCGAAGTAAAGGGCTATTTTGGTTAGCCTCACGTCCCGAGCAGGCATTAATCTGGAATCAGGCTGGAGGATCATTAAGAGCTGACAGTGCTGGTGTTTGGTGGAGCAGTATGCCTTACGGAAGGCGAACTCAATACTTATCATTTCTGGAAAACCAAAAGCTTATTGAAGCAAATTGGGACAAAAGATTTGGAGACCGAAAGAATGAAATCGTTTTCATTGGACAGGATATGGACGAGTCGCTTATCAAGTCGGAATTGGATGCTTGCCTGTCAACAATCGAAGAGCTAGCTACTCAAAAATGGAAAAAAGGCTATAAAGATGAATGGCCGGTTCAAAGAGCTTATGCAATGAAGTAGAAAGGTTCTAATACCGCACTATATAAATACGGTAAGCTAAACGATTGGTTCTAACACAACATATGTTTTGTTAAGCTTTATACTTGCTCATAGTTGGAGAAATCTTTTTCTCTAATATCGATGCCTATGGTTCAAAGATTCCAATTTTTATAAGCCATGGCTTAATTATCTTAACAATTTCGGAGGTATTATAAAATGCAATATAAATGTTATTCTTTTCAAGGCTTTGGCTTAATGGGAATCCAAATTTCCTCTTCAGAATCAGGGCTATTGCGTTTGGTTTTGGGGCCAAAAAGTTCGAAATGAGGTCGGTCATCCAGCTCGTATTTTGAAGCGGGCAGCCATTGGGAAAAAATGTATTGAAATATTTCAGGCCCGGGGTTCCAACCTTTATGCATAAAAACAGCGTAAAGACCGGCTCCTAATTCAAATTGTTCCATCCCATTTGGTATATCATCGAATACTTCTACTTCCTTCAGAGCCCATTTTGTAAATGGCTTGGCAGGATTAAATTTAGCAAAATAGTGCTCCGGATATTCCCGAAGGTCAAAAATATGGTTGCTTTTTGGATGTAAAATTTCTTTTCTCCTGGGCATAAAAGCACTAAACAGCTCGAAGGTCTTATTATCAACCAAAGACATAGTCTGCCTTATCCCAAGCATTTTTTTACTTTCCAATAATTCAATTCTCGCTTCCATTTCTGGCTTATTTCTTTAATGCGGCTATTTCTTTTTTAAGCTCCGCAACTTGCCGGGATAAATCAGGTAATCTTCTAAAAATAGCATAAGATCGCAGGTAGTCGTTATAAGGCATAGCTGGAGAACCATAAATAGCCGTATTTTCCTCTTTTATGGCTTTATTAATGCCGCTTTGAGCCTGGACTTTTGTGCCATTTGCTATCTCAATGTGCCCGACAAATCCAGCCTGACCTCCGATCAGACATTTTTCACCAATTTTGGTACTCCCGGCGATTCCCGCCTGCGCGGCGATAGCAGTATGCGCTCCAATTTCTACATTATGAGCAATCTGAATTAAATTATCCAGTTTCACTCCTTTCCTTATAATCGTAGCCCCCATAGTCGCCCGGTCAATTACCGTATTCGCCCCTATTTCAACTTCATCTTCAATAATTACTTTCCCAATCTGAGGAATTTTTTTATAATGCCCATCCTGCTGTGGAGCAAAGCCAAAACCATCACTCCCCACTACTACATTCGCGTGTAGTATACAAGCATTGCCAATTTGTGTATCCCGATATATTTTAGCTCCCG
The DNA here is from genome assembly GCA_028280415.1 of Saprospiraceae bacterium. Taxonomy (GTDB): domain Bacteria; phylum Bacteroidota; class Bacteroidia; order Chitinophagales; family Saprospiraceae; genus JAHDHW01. The sequence goes on along the minus strand of JANQLV010000014.1, from coordinate 163,292 downwards.
GGTAGAGAATACAATTTTCACCAATCTCTACCCTTTCATCAATAAACACCTGAGGATAAATAACTGAGCCCTTCCCGATTTTGGCGCTTTTGCTAATAATACTAAACTTGCCAACGGAGACTTCCTCCCCGATTTCTGCTTTCGGATCAATAAAGGCTTGCTCATCTATACCCCTCCAGGAAGGTTTTCCTTCTCCAAAATATTCCAGTAATTTGGCTACGCTGGCGTACACATCAAGTACCCTGATCAAAGTAGGCTTTACCGGTTTTTGAGCTTGAAAATCTTTGGCAACCAGCAGAATAGAAGCTTCTGTGGTATACGCATAAGATTCATATTTGGGATTTGATAAAAAACTGATCGTCCCGGGCTTTCCCTCTTCTATTTTGCTTGGACCAAAAACGACTGCTTCCGGATCACCTTCAATAGTACCATTCAGTATTTTACTCAATAATTTGGCTGTGATTTTCATAAGCGCAAAGGTAATAATAAGGATAGGAAAGCGCTACCTTTTCTGTATCTTTGAGCGATGATGACTACAAAGACATTAACTATAGGGACACGAGGTAGCAAATTGGCTCTCTGGCAGGCTCATTATACGCAGGAGCAGCTCAAAAGCATTGGAATTGATTCCGAGTTAAAAATAATCAAAACACGGGGAGATAAAATTCAAAATCTTAGCTTTGACAAGATTGAAGGTAAGGGCTTTTTCACCAAGGAAATTGAGGAAGAATTACTGCAGGAAAGTATTGACCTGGCGGTACATTCCATGAAAGATATGCCTACTACAGCACCGGAAGGGCTGGTAATTACAGCAGTATCTTACCGGGAGAATCCCGCAGACTGGCTTTTGATCCATCCGGATGCAGTAGCCGAACAGGAAGTTCTAAAATTCAAGCAAGGCGCAATCGTCGGGACTTCATCTGCAAGACGAAAATCCCAGGTTCGATCAATCAGGGAAGATATAGAATTAAAAGACATTCGTGGGAATGTACCTACTCGTATCGAAAAACTAAGAAAAGGAGATTTTGATGCCATATTGCTTGCCGCTGCCGGTATTGAACGGCTTGAGCTTGATCTTTCTGATCTAACTATCGTTAAACTGCATCCAAGGGAATTTGTACCTGCTCCTGCTCAAGGTGTTCTGGCTTTTCAAACCAGGACGGAAGATCTGGACACCCGTCGGATTTTGAAACAATTGCATCAGCCAGAAGTCGCCGAAGTAACCAATATAGAAAGAAGCGTTTTGAAACTTTTTGACGGTGGTTGTCAACTCCCTTTGGGCGTTTACTGTGAAAAAGATCAGTTGGGGAATTATCACGTCTGGGCCGCTAAAGCAGAAAGCTGGAACAGTGAACTAAAAAGAGTCCACTTGTCTTCAAGTACTAAATTTGAATTAGCTGAAAATGTGGTTGCCAAACTCCGAGAATAAACCTTATTTATCATTCGTTATTTGAGGTTCGAATAATGAATATCTATCGTCGAAAATCAAATTAGTATGTATCTTTTTTTTGATGTAGAAACCACCGGAATGCCCCGGAGTTGGAAAGCACCAATGACGGATACTTTTAATTGGCCGCATGTTGTACAAATTGCCTGGCAATTGTACGATGAAAATCGAGTATTAACCGATGTGCAGGACTATATTATCAAACCGGAAGGCTGGGAGATTCCCTATGAAGCGGAACGTATTCATAAAATCAGTACTGAACGAGCCAAAGCAGAAGGTCAACCTATCCAGAAAGCTTTAGAAGCATTTCGGGATATTATTAACAAGACCACTTATGCAATTGCACACAATTATAATTTCGATTCAAAAGTAATTGGAGCAGCGTTTATTCGAAAAAATATTTCGCATAATCTGTTTAACACTGAATATTACTGTACGATGCGTGAAGGCACCTGGTATTGTAAAATTCCGGGAAAAGGCGGAAAATACAAATGGCCCAAACTGGAGGAACTACACCAAAAGCTTTTTGGAGCGCGCTTCGCCGATGCACATAATGCTGCGGTAGATGTACAGGCCACTGCAAATTGTTTTTTTAAATTACTAGACATCGAAGCTATTGAATTGTACTAGTTAACTCGCAAATAAGCCATCCCCGAAAACACCTTATCCGGTCCTCATGAAAAGTATTTTCATTTCCAGAAAACTAAACGAAGACAGCGTTTTTAAAAGCAGGCTGAAAGCTGCCGGCTTTGAGGTCCACGGTATTTCTCTTTTGACATTTTCTGCGGTAGACTTCACTGAGTTGCCTCCTTCGGACTGGATTTTTTTTTATAGTAAAAACGGGGTTAAATTCTTTTTTGAAGGCTTAAAAAAACAAAACATCCCGATCCCGGAATTGATGCGCTGGGGGACAATCGGAAAGGGTACCGCTGCATTTTTAAAGCAGTATATTCCACAAGTAGATTTTATTGGAAATGGGAATACAATGGAAACAGCCGCTAACTTTTTGAAAGCGGCCAGAGGATTAAATGTTCTCTTTCCACAAGCCGAAAAATCCAGAAGAACAATTCAGAGAATTTTAGAACGGAACATCAAGTATCAGGATTTGATTGTTTACAAAAACGAGCCCAAAGCCAAGGTTAATATTCCCGATTGTAACATCCTGGTATTTACCAGCCCAATGAATGTCAATGCCTATTTTAAAAAGCGGGTACTTTTTGATGATCAAAAAGTATTTGCTATTGGTCGAACAACTGCCAAGGCTTTAGTCAGTATTGGTATCGAAGAATTCAATATTGCCGAAGAACCTACTGAAGAAGCTTTGGTACAGGCGGTGCTTTAATCCATCCAGAGTTTTTATTAAAGAATATAGCTTAAATAAACTCTAATGTTATACGCTGAGCCGCCCAGGAGTATATAATCTGATAAAAATCGACCATCGTAAAAACTTTGATATCTTTGAATCATAATTTGTCCACCGAGAGGGCCTGAGTCAAAATCTTCTATAGTGTATTGATACCTCCTTTGCAGATCGGAACTATCAAGTTTTATATTTTGATCGCTTAAGTCGATCCGCGTTTCCACATTGTTTTCAATATTAAAAATAGTATCTGTTCTCAGGACTGTTTGAAGAGCATTATTCGACACATCCTGAATAGTAATAAAAATATCCGGTGGGGTATTATCAGTATCCCAGGGATTATCCCAGGCATTAGTTTCCGGATATGAAATGATTAGGATAGAATCAATAAATACTTCTTTTGGGGTTGGGTCATAGTCTATATCCTCTTTAAGATTACAATTCGTGTTTAGTAAAATAATAGCTGAAAATAGTACTGGTATTTTCCCGCTCATTATAAATTTATAAATAGTATACAGCATGTTTAAGGTTTGTTTAATGGAATAGCGACTACTAAATGGATTTATTGTTCTCCCTTTGAATTTAATGCAAAGACGAATACTACAAGAAAATAAGGTATTCCAAAAAGAATTTTGGATAAAAGATAGGGATGGGTAGTAAAATTATCAGAGTAATCGCTGGATTAAATATACCTAATAAGAAGTAAGCCAATTATCTTCTAAATCGTTTATAAACTACACGTTTAACATTTTTAAAAATTTATCCTCCATTTACACAAAGAGCTACCCTTGCTTACTCAGGATAGCTCTTCAATTTGATATAGTATGGATGTTTTTATTCCACTACTTTCACCACTTTCTTAATAATCGATTCCTCTCCGATTTCTATTCGCAAGAAATAAACGGCCGCAGCAAGGGATTCCAAATCCATTGTTATAATTTGATTTTCTATATTACTCGGATCAACCACTTGTACCAAGCGCCCCATTTCATCTACCAGATACACATTTACGGGCTTGGTTTCACTGAGTTGAATATCAATATTCACTTCTTTAGTAGTAAGTGTAGGATAAACCTGTATAGAACCATCAACTGGTAATTCCGGATCCAGTGCGCTAATATCTGTTTTTACCTCACAACCATTAGCATCGGTCACTACTACATCATAAAAGCCGAAGGGTACATTCTGCAAATCTTGTACACCTTGGCCAGAAGACCATTCAAAGGTATATGGCCCTTCACCTCCGCTTACTTGTAAGCTAATATTCACGCCGGATTCAAGGTTCGTAATGGTAGCATCTACATCCAATGCTTCCGGTTCTTCGAGGGTAAAATGGGCGGAAGTCAAACAGTTGTTTTGATCGCTTACCGTGACACCATATTCACCGCTACTTAGATCATTAATATGATCCGATTGTTCTCCGTTTGACCAATTGATATTAAATGGAGGTGCAACACCATGGATATCCAGATCAATCCAACCATCCTGATTCTGATAACAACTTAGGTCTTGCAAAAAAGCCTCAATGTCCGGTGCCGGTTCATTAGTAATAGTAATACTTTCTACCAAAAGGCAATTGTTTTGATCCGTTACCGATACGCGATACGTTCCGGCGGCCAGCTCATTAATGCTAGGCGTTATTTCTTCATTTGCCCAATTGAATTGGTAGATACCTGTCCCTCCTTCAATGGTCAAAGCAATCCAGCCATTATCATGATCGCAGGTTTCATTCTCAGAACTAATAAGTGCATTCATCTGTGGTGGATCAGAAACATTAACCGGGCTGGTAAAAATACAACCATTTGCATCGATCAATGAAATATTATAAGTCCCCGCCGCAAGCTGTTCAAAAATATTAGAATCCTGCGCATCCTGATCATTCAAAGCATATTGAAAGGGTTCGATTCCGGATACTACAATTACTTCGATACTGCCATCATTTCCTCCATTGCAAGAAACCGCCTGGGTATTTATATCGTATTGCGGCATTTGCGGAACATTGACAATTGTACTTTCTGTAACCGTACAAGCGCTCGCATTGCGGACAGTGATTTGATAAATCCCTCCCGTTAAATTCTCAAATACATTGGAAGTCTGAAAACTAAGCCCATCCAAAGAATATTCATAAAAGCTGCTCGCCCCTGAGGCAGTAACGGCAATGAGACCATCATTTCCTCCCGGGCAACTTACATCGGTACTGGCTAAAGTCACTTCCGTTGCATCAGGTTCGGATATAGAAAATAGCTGAGAGTATACACAATTATTTTCGCTTCGGACATAGGCATTATAGACTCCCGCATCTAAATCCGTAAACAGTGAGTCTGCCTGATAATTAATTCCATTAAGTGAATAGTCCCAATCTTCTTCCGTATTACTAAGGGGCTCAATGATAACGATGAGTGACGCGTCTGTTCCCCCAGGGCACGTCACGTCATCGATATCAAAGTCGATCATAGGTAATGTAGGTTCTTCTATCACAATGTTTTCGGTGCTAATACAACCAGCGGCATTGCGGACAGAAACTTCGATTATACCAGCCTCCAGATCAGTGAAGGTAGAGTCTTCCTGAAAGTTGGTCCCATCGATTGAAAATTCGTAATTCTGTGAGTTACTGACCGTTTCGATGATGACGATAAATGAGGCATCATTTCCCCCCGAACAGGTAACGGGATCAATTTCAAAACCCAAAGAAGGTTCTTCCGGTGCTGATATTATTACAGTTTCATGGAAAAGACAGGAGCGTTCATTGCGTATGCTTAGGTCATAGACCCCAGCCGCCAAATCATAAAAAGTAGAATCTTCCTGGAACTCATTTCCGTTGATCGAAAATTCATAGTTCTCGTTATTACTCACCGTTTCGATGATCACAATAAATGAGGCATCATTGCTGCCGGGACAAGTCGTATCATCTACCTGGATATCAATCTCAGGCGTTTCCGGTTCTTCGACTTCCAATAATTCGGAAAAGGTACATCCGATTTCATTCCTTGCAAAAGCTTCATAAACCCCGGCCGCCAAATCATAAAAAGTGGAGTCTTCCTGAAAAGTTATATTATCTAAAGAGTATTCATAATTTTCATGATTACTGACCGTTTCAATGATTACAATAAATGAGGCATCATTGCCATCCGGACAATTTACATCCTCTATCTCAAAGTCCAATTCGGGCATCTCCGGCTCCACCACTTCTACTAATTGACTTTGTACACAACCCACATCATTTCGGGCAAAAACTTCATAGACACCAGCGCCTAATTCCGTAAAAGTTGAATCGGCTTGAAAATTCGTACCGTCAATCGAATATTCATAAACTTCGTTATTGCTAACCGTTTCAATGATCACAATAAATGAGGCATCATTGCCTTCTGGACAACTCACATCCTCTATCTCGAAATCAATATGGGGTTCGACTGGCGCCTGCACCTCTACCAGATTACTTTGTACACAGCCCGTACTTGCTCTGGTAAAAACTTCATAAACTCCAGCCTCTAATTCCGTAAAAGTTGAATCGGCCTGAAAATTCGTCCCATCAATCGAATACTCATAATCTTCATTATTGCTAACCGTTTCAATGATCACAATAAATGAGGCATCATTGCCTTCCGGACAACTCACATCCTCTATTTCAAAATCCACTTCAGGAGGCTCCGGAGCATCAATAAATACAGTTTCCTCGAAAACACAACCTGCCTCATTTTTCATGTAAACCTGATAAATATTAGCTTCCAGTTCCTCAAAAAGAGAATCTTGTTGAAAATTAACTCCATCCAGCGAGTATTCGTAATTTTCGCTATTACTCACTGTTTCTATGATCACAATAAAAGAAGCATCATTACCTTCCGGACAGGTGACATCCGTCTTTTCAAAATTCACTTCGGGAGCTTCCTCACCAAATATTTCAACCTGATCGGTAAAAACACAGAGGTTATCATTTCTGATGAACACTTCATAAGCGCCGGGTAACAAATCTTCGAATGTTGAGTCGGCTTGGAAATTCGTCCCGTCAATCGAATATTCATAGTTTTCATTATGACTCACCGTTTCAATGATCACGATGAAGGAGGCATCCGTTGATTCCGGACAGGTGGCTTCTTCCTGGGCAAAAGTGATTACCGGAGCAATTATTTCGGGCACATTGACCGTTTCTTCATAAAAGCAGCCATTAGAATCAAATACTCTGATCGTATGCTGGCCAGGTGTCAGATCCGAAAACATAGGTTCATTCTGAGGGGTCCCTCCATTGATGGAATAACTATCTGCATTTCCAGAGATTGGGTTTACGGTTACCCTGCCATTATTTTCCTGAGGGCAACTACTATCCGTATTCAATTCAAAGCTAAGGGCAAGGGGATCACTGAGTACAAAGGTGAGCGTGTCGTAGCACTGCGATTCGTCGCCAATACTTGCACGGTAATTTCCGGCTGCTAAGGTGTTGATGAATGCATCACTTCCGTTTCCGCCTCCACTGATTCCTTCTATCCAGTAAATACTGGGCATACCAACGGCATTCAAGATTTCCAAATCGATTGTACCGTCAACTTCCTCGGGGCAGGTTGGGTGCTGTATGGTATAATGAACTTCAAAAGTACATCCTGTAGTAAAGATTCCCGTTTCAGTTTGTGCAAACAAACCGGGGCCAAAAAGTAAGCAACTGAGTACTGTTAAGATTTCTACTACTCGTCTTCCCATTAATTTTTTATTAAAAGTCGTCAATAAATTCGCAATCAGGGAGAAACGAATTTTTTAAATATTATGGCAATTATATGTTTCGTGCTTTGCTTAAGGATCAATAGCACCACAAATCATAAAAAGCTGATCCCCTAAATTAACTTTTGAGCAGTTGTGTTATTTTAAGATCGCTACGATCGAGGCTATTGAGAATTTCCTGTATTGGAGTAAGTTTTATCTATTTTGCAAAATTACCAACTAATTTCGAGATTATCTTACTCTTAACAGGCTGATGTAAAAGCATTTAAGTAGTTTTTCAACAAAACTATTCTAAATTCCTTTTATCGTAAAACTGTGGTACTAAACGGCGAATGAGTACGACATAAATCCCCATCTTAAGCGGCAAATATGTCTAGGCTTTCATACTTACCTGTAATGGGGATTTTGTCGCTTGACTCCATGTTAAAGTTAAATTTCCAAGTTTCTTATTCAGGGTGTTTATTTCAATCTCTTAATCTGTCCGAATACGTTTATTTCAAACTTCAACAATAACGATAGAATCGTATAATTAAATTACTATTTATCTAGGGAATTTTAAACCCAAAAAAGCACAAAACGTAGAAGTCCAGCAATATAAATTCAAATTTCTTCGTTATCTTGCCATTATGAAAACAGTCTCACTAGAATTATTCCGGCTTATAAAATCTCTCACTAAACAAGAAAAGCGCTACTTCAAGCTATTTGCTTCCCGGCATGTCATCGGCGGAGAAAATAAATATGTACAACTTTTTGACGCCATTGATAAACAAGATGAATACGATGAAGTCAAGATCAAGAAAAAGTTTAAAGGGCAACGCTTCACCAAGCAGTTGCATGTCACCAAAAACTATCTTTACAAACTGATTCTCAATAGTTTACGCCAGTATCACGAAAACAAATCCGAGGACCCTTTTCCGGTTTTATTGAGAAATGCGCAATTGCTTTTTGAAAAAGGTCTTATCCAGCAGAGTGAAAAAATACTGGTCAAAGCCATGAAAACGGCACTCGAAAATGAACGTTTTTTACAGGTCCTGGAAGTTTATCGCTGGAAACATCATATCATTCATAACCGGAACGATTTAAAAGGATTAGAGAATTATGTCAACGTAGATTTCCAGAAAGAAATTGATATTCTCAACATTTACAAAAACTATCTGGAATTTCAATTACTCCACGATAAGATATTCATTCCCTACTGGAAACGCGGAGGAATCCGCAAAGCAGAAGAAAAAGAAGTTTATAGTAAACTCTTCGAAGATGAGCTTTATCAGGACATCAATAATGCAAAATCTTTTAATGCGCGCATGTTTTATCATAATGCGCGTTTCTTATATTATTTCCAGATCGCAGAGTGGAAACAGTGTTTAAAACACATGCAAATGCAAGTGCTTATGTTCGAAGAACTAGAACCCGCCCAAAGAAAGGGAGAGAAGGAAGCCAATTATATTAGTTCGCTGATCAATCTTTATATCATACAAAAGCAGTTACACCAGTATCAAGAGGGACTGCTTAATTTGCGCAAACTCAGAGCTATCCCTGCCAGTTCCTCGACGCTCAAATCAAGACTCTTTACCAGAAGTTATAATCTGGAAATTGACCTTTATATTTCTACCGGACAATTTAGAAAAGGGGTCTTCAATTTGCAGAGTTTCGTCGGTGAATTGGCTGATCATGAAAAGCAGATACAGAGCCAGCACCGAATCGGCCTTTATTATAATCTGGCTTATTTGAATTTTGGAGCTGGCAAATACGACGAGGCACTGGATTGGATTAATCGTCTATTAGATGAGCCCGATTTGAAAACCCGGGAAGATTTATACAGTTTCGGAAGAATTCTGAATCTCTTCATTCATTACGAGCTCGGTAATGATCAACTTTTAGAATATATTGTAAAATCAACTTATCGCTTTTTATTAAAGCGCAAACGATTATATAAAGCAGAGTCTATTGTTTTAAAATTCCTAAAAAAGTATCCCAATTTTACCGATCGGCAAATTCTAAAAGGCTTCCGGGAAATGTATACGGAATTATCCGCTTTAACTGAAAATGAATTCGAAGCAAGAGCATTTGAGTATTTTGATTTTATATCCTGGCTGGAAAGTAAACTGGAAAACAGGGATTTTGAGGAAGTTAGTATAGAAAGGCGGGGTACCGTTAATGTATTATTGTAGATTCCTCCAAAAAAAAGAGGGTGGCAACTACCGTTGTAGTTGCTCCCTTTCCAAAGCTAGCTGAATCTTACATCTTTATGATACCAACCGGCATCAAATATCTTTTTGTGTTTCATACTTTAGTATGAGGGATTAACCATTTTGGGGCTGATTAATGCCCTCATACTTTTGCACAAACTTAAAGTTGATCAGTTCGGGTTCCAAATAGGTGATCGCACTATAATTATTTAATATCTTAAAACAAAGTGGTTAAAATTTGAACCACTCAGGTTGTATTATATCTTCGGTTTTTAGGATTTCTTACTTTGTGTTTTATTGCTTCGTGTTGTTATTACAAATATGCAATAATATGCACCTTCATTACAACTCAGGAATATTTTAAACGTAAATTTCCAAGACCTGTTTTTAAATCTTCAAACAAGACAATTTCTTTATGTTCCACACAATTTTTATTTCGTCTTTTTCGGCAAAAGTAGAAAAACAGGTCCCAAACAAGTGAAATCAACAAAAATCGGGCTTTAGCAACTATTTTAATATATCTATTTTAATAATCCATAATATATCAACTGTACCTGCTTAGCTCGATAAAGTAAAAATCCAGCACCTTTTTCCAGCTTCAAAAAACATGAAATCATCTGTAAATCTTCCTGTTTAAAAGCTTGGGAAAGCTTGCTATACTAAAAATGTAAAATAGAATTTTGGATAAGTCTCTAGATTCCCCCCGGGCGATCATGGCTTTTTAGAGAAACATGCAGATGATCTGCCGTACCACCGTGACGTAAAGTATTTAATCCCATCAATCGAAAATACAATTCCAAAGCTTCGTTTCTCCATTCACTATGCCCCTGGGTCCGCAGATCAAAAGCATGCACATAACCATTGCTCTGTTTATAGTGAAGCGAATGTGATTTAGTTTTTAAGCCCATTTTTCTGTAATCCTCCGGCAAACGTGAAGCATCGGTCAAGATCAGATTTTTGTCAACAAACAGAATGGTGCTAATACTCAGTCGAAGAATAGGATGCAGACTGGTATACTCTGAGCGCACAGCTTCGCTTTTAGCATTTTCACCATTAAAAAAGAAAAGGCCATAAGCGCAATAGCCCAAGACCAGGACCAGTCCAAGATAAGCTTTGAATTTAAAAGATTTGGAAGTTCCTACTTTCCCGGTTAATCGCCCGTAAAACCAGCTAAAATAGATGATTAATAATGCCAAAGTCACCAAGGCGCCACCGAGGATAGCCAATTGGGGATGCCATTCGTAGTGACTATGAAAATAAACCGCACCTCTGATCAGTACAATGAAGGGAAGTATCAGTAAGATTACAGCTTTTAGAATAAAAAATAAAACGGACTTCATAGCAGTGCTTCTAATAAGCGAGAGTAGAAATTAGGTAATGATTTGTTTTCTATTTAAAAAAAATAGGTCTTTAAACATAAAAACAACGCTCAATCGTTTTAATCAATAGACAAAAGCCATTAAATTTACCGAAAACAATGCACCAAATCCTCTTATCTTTAAGCTTTTCCCTGTTCCTTATTGTTACTTTATTCAGCCAGGATGTCACTCTCACTACCGGAGGCCCTTTAATGCCCGAACAAGCAGCATTTGATGTAAAGTATTACAGCCTGGAGCTTAAGATTGATCCCGAGAACAGATCGATAGCCGGGCAATTAACGATGCGCGCAGATATTGTACAACCTACTTCCTGGATCGTACTTGACCTGGATACTACATTTACCATTCACGATGTATATGAAAGCCGTGGTGGTGATATGCTTATCCCGGGAATCATTCAACGAAAAGAAGGGGAAATCTGGATTAACCTCAAAACTACCCGACAGCCCGGAGAAACGGTTACAATAACGGTAGCTTATAGCGGAAAACCAAGAATAGCGAAAAATCCACCCTGGGACGGAGGCTTTACCTGGTCAAAAACCAAAAGCGGTGCACACTGGATTGCGACGAGTTGTCAGGGAGAAGGAGCTGATCTCTGGTGGCCCAATAAAGATCATGTCTCCGACAAGCCGGATCGCATGGATCTCAACATCACCGTTCCACAAGGGCTTACCGTAGCTTCGAATGGAAAGCTTCGTTCCAGTAATAAAAATAAGGACGGCACGATTACCTGGTACTGGGAAGTCACTACCCCCATTAGCAATTATAATATTGCACTGAATATCGCACCCTATGAAGTAATAGAAGACGAAATTGAGAGCGTAAGTGGCAAAACTTTTCCGGTATTTTTCTACGTTCTGCCCGAAGACTACGAGAAAGGTAAAAAACTAATGCCCGAAATCATTGCCCATGTCAAATGGTTTGAAGATTTACTCGGCCCCTATCCCTTTCAAAAAGATAAATACGGAGTAGCTCAGACCCCTCATTTGGGCATGGAGCATCAAAGTATTATTGCATATGGCGCCAATTTTAATAATGCAGCTATGACTGGCCGGGACTGGGGCTTTGATGCGCTCCATCAACACGAACTCGCTCATGAATGGTGGGGCAATCTCGTCACAAATTCTGACTGGAAAGATATGTGGATCCACGAAGGTTTTGGCACTTATATGCAAGCCCTTTACGCGGAGCATCTTAATGGCAAAGAGACCTATCACAAATATATGAGTACGATGTGGTTTAGAAATCAATATCCGATTGCACCTCATTCTTCAAAAACCGGAAAGCAAATTTATCAGGCTCCTATTTATACAAAAGGGGCATCGGTTTTACATAGCTTGCGCTATCTGATTGGCGATGAGGCTTTCTTTCAGGCACTTAGAACAATGGCCTATCCGAACCAAAATAATTTGAAAAATATAGATGGCAGCCAGGTTCGCTTTGTTACTACAGAAGATTTCATCACCATTGTAGAAAATATTACCGGGAAAGATATGCATTGGTTTTTCGATATCTATGTCCGTCAGGGTCGTGCTCCGGTTTTAATTTCTAATGTTGAAAAATGCAATTTACATTTAAGATGGAAAACTCCAAATAATTTACCTTTCCCCATGCCCGTTGAGGTGAAGCTTGGTGATACTGTAAAAAGATACGATATTCCGAAAGAAGGCTTGGTGATACCTTTCAATAAAGGCGATCGCCCTGAGGTCGATCCAAAAAGATGGATATTAATGGAAGTATCGAAGTAAATAAGCAAAGTAGTAGCGGACTTGTTAAATATTAAGCATAAGTTCAAGCTCAAGTGCCAAGTTCAAACTCAACATTTTGATACTTGAACTTGACATTTGCACTTGACACTTGACAGCATTATCTACCTTTTTTCTGCCTTGCCTTGAGTAATTTCTTAACTTTTTTATTAGGTTTTACCTTATTGTTTTCATTCGCACAATAGTCCAGGAACAATTCTCTTCCCTGTGCATTAATTGCTTCACCATTTATTCTATTATCCAATGCAGCTTTAACCAAAGCGCTTAAATAAACACCCGGTAAATCTTCATTGCCCTTTGTCAGATTTATAAAATCTTCGCCCAAGGCAAAACTGTAATCGGGAGTTCCTTCCATCCATCTCAAAATAAACCGGACGGCTCTTTCTCTTACCTTCTCCCGCTCATTGAGTGGTGTATTTAAAACAAGATCGGCACTCTTGAGTACTTCCCCTTCGTATTTCCGGTAATCTTCTTCACTTTTAAAAGTCAATGAAGGAATATCCGCCGCACTCTGTGCAAACGAGGAAAAAGTTATAAAAGTAAATGTGAATAAAAGCGTTAAAATTTTCATAAGCTATAGGTTTTAATAAAAAACTAAATTAAGAAAAAACATATGATTAATTAAGGGCTCATTAATAATTGTCCAGTAGATTCCCATGGCCTGAAGTTATTCTTATATTCATGTACTCGCTTCATGGATCAATTACTTCAAAACCAGGTCCTGACTTCTCTTTTATACTGCTTTCCGAAACACAATTTTTCGCTATCTTTGCTGGCGATATTTCGAAAATCTATGATAAAACGCCTGATTATTAAAAATTATGCGATCATCGAAGAGCAGGAGATCAACTTTTCGGATCGTTTGACGATTATCACGGGAGAGACTGGCGCCGGAAAATCCATTTTGCTCGGAGCATTAGGTCTCATTATGGGAAAACGAGCAGATACCAAATCCCTTTATGATGATGCAAAAAAATGCATTGTCGAAGGTGTTTTCGAAGTTTCAAAATATAATTTACAAGCATTCTTTGAAATTCATGATATTGATTACGACGAGGAAGTAGTGGTGCGAAGAGAATTGACTCCCAGCGGAAAATCAAGATCATTTGTCAATGATACACCAGTCAATCTAAAGGTTCTGCAAAAACTAAGCAGTTCCCTAATCGATTTACACCAGCAATTTGATACACTGGATATACACAATATTTCCTTCCAGCTGAGAATGATAGATGCCCTCGCCGAAAACAAATCCCTGCTCCACGAATACCAGGATGAATTCAAGCAATATCAAGCCGATAAGAAGAGATTAACTAAACTGATAGCACAGAGTCAGAATGCAGCCAAGGAGGTAGATTTTTTAAGTTTTCAATTGAAAGAATTTCGCGAAACCGTATTAGTAGAAGGTGAGCAGGATAGCCTGGAAGGTGAATTAAACCGATTGAGCAATGCGGAAGATATCAAACGTACCTTAGGCACAGCATTTCAGCATTTAAGCGAAGCAGAGCAATCGCTCATTGGGCAATTGCAACAAATCGGTCAATCTTTAACCTCTGTGCGAAATTTCCATCCGGATATTGAGCATATTTCCGACCGCTACGATGGTCTGGTACTGGAATTACAGGATCTGGTTCAGGATTTTGAAAAAATTGCAGAGGCTACAGAGTACGATGCTGCGAGAATACAGGAAATCCAGGAAAGACTGGATCAAATTTATAAGCTACAGAATAAGCATCAGGTCAAAACAGTTGGAGAATTAATGGATATCCAAGCGGAACTGGAACAAAAACTTTCCGGATTCGCCGACCTTTCAGGAGAAATTGCAGCTATTGAGCAAAGCCTGGAAGCCCGTAAAAGTTTATTGTTCAAAACGGCCGAGCAATTATCCAACAAGCGAAAATCGGTCGTTTCTGACTTCGAAGATGAAGTACACGAACTGCTTGGGCAACTTTCCATGGAACACGCCCGGTTAAAGGTAGAAGTGAATAAACTGGAGGAACTCAACAGTACCGGATACGATGAAATTAACTTCCTCTTTGCGCCGAATATGGGTAGCAAATTTCTGCCCATCAAAGATGTCGCTTCGGGGGGAGAAATTTCCCGGCTTACCCTCTGCACCAAATCGCTTGTGGCCAGCGCTATCCCATTACCCACACTTATCTTTGACGAGATTGATACCGGAGTTTCCGGTGATGTCGCTTTGAAAATGGGAAATATTTTACACGGACTGGCTAATAAACATCAAGTGGTTTCCATTACACATACACCGCAGATTGCGGTCAAGGCAGATACCCATTATTTTGTTTATAAAAAAGTAAAAGGCGATCGTACCGTAACGAATGTAAGGCTGCTCGAACTGGAAGATCGCATTAAAGAAGTTGCAACTATGCTTAGCGGTAATCCTCCTTCGGATTCAGCGATCAAAAATGCCCGGGAGCTTTTAATGCTTTAATTTATCCGAAATAAGAGAAAGTGAAAAAACGCTTATTAAATTCAAAGAAAATCGAAATTAACGAATATTAAATACCAAACCATGTCAAACAATTTACTAGCGGGAAAAAAAGGAATTATTTTTGGCGCACTGGATGAAGCATCTATCGCCTGGAAAGTTGCAGAGCGATGTCACGAAGAAGGAGCCACCTTTACTTTGAGTAATGCCCCCGTGGCTTTAAGGTTCGGAAAGATACAGGAACTAGGTAAAAAATGTAATGCCGAAGTTATTCCAGCGGATGCTACCAACTTAGAAGACCTTGAAAACCTAATCAATCAATCCGTAGAAATTCTAGGTGGGAAAATTGATTTTGTCCTGCATTCTATCGGAATGTCCCTCAATGTTCGTAAGAAAAGAGCCTATACCGATCTTAAATACGACTGGATGACCAAAACCTTTGATATTTCTGCAATTTCTTTTCATAAGGTCATGCAAACCTTATTAAAACAGGATGCGATCAAGGAATGGGGTTCTGTCCTGGCACTCACTTATATTGCCGCCCAACGTACTTTTCCTGACTATAATGAGATGGCAGAGTCCAAATCCTTGTTAGAGTCATTTGCCAGAAGTTTTGGTTATCATCTGGGTGTAGAAAAAAAGGTACGGGTCAATACGATTTCACAGTCTCCTACAATGACTACTGCGGGCAGTGGGATCAAAGGTTTCCAGGAATTTTTTGACTATGCGGATAAGATGTCACCTTTGGGTAATGCTCCGGCGGAAGACTGTGCTAATTATTGTGTATTTATGTTTTCCGACCTTTCTCGTATGATTACTATGCAAAACCTTTATCACGATGGTGGATTCTCTAACATGGGCATGAGTCCAGCGGTCCTGGATATGTAATAGGAGAATCGTAAAAATTCATCTATCTGTTGTACGCAATTAAAGCCGCTAATCTGAGTTTATATAAAACAGATGATTTATTCCCGTATCTAAATGATTGGGGTTTCTTATTTTTGCGGCTATGATGCTAAAGTTTGGGCTAAGTTGGATTTTTTGGATGAGTACTATGATACTGGCTTATGGCCAGTTTCCCGGAGGGCTTGGCTCGGGAGGGGCTTCGGCGCCTGCCCAACAAGCACCCGTTGAATCCGATAGCCTCAACGTTCAATATTTTTATCAGGACAATATCAGTTTGCTTCGCTATTTTTCGGATACGCTGCTCAATAATCGATTCGAACAGTACGACCCGGCCCGCCAACAGCTCGTAGATTATGCGCAGCTCGGAAACCTGGGAACAGCTTTGATGCCACAATTGTATACTGCTCAAAATCACCTGGGGCTAGATGTCGGCTTTCATCAATATGACTTATATAAACTCAAATACAAAGACATTGCTTTTTATAAAGTAGAAAAAGCTTTTTCTGACCTCTATTTTGCTCAGGGACCAACCCAGGAAAACACTTATTTCAAGGCGAAATTTACCCGAAATTTTGCTAGAGGGCTCAATTTATCAGTCGACTATAAACGAATGAATAATCTAGGGCAATTCAAATCTCAGGCAATCGTTAATACTGCATTTGGGATAGGACTTTGGTATCATCATAAAAACGGTAAATACGATTCATTTCTGACTTTTGTGTCCAATACGAATGATGTGGAAGATAATGGCGGAGTAAACATTGCAGAACTCGAAGAAGCCAATACCGATCGGGTTTTTAATATTCCTGTTTTTCTGCAATCTGCCCGAACTTTTCACGTTAGCCGGGAATACGCCTATAGTCAGCAATATAATTTTCTGGGAAAGGTAGATTCTATTCAGACAAATAATAATCGAAAATTTGTGGCCGCACATGATCTGGTTTTTCGAACCAATGACTACAAATTCTACGATGATAATCCACCAGTGGATACAGTTTATTACAAACACTTATTACTTGACACAAGGGGAGTACGCTATTTCATAGAGGATAATAGTATTGAAAATAAATTCGCACTGAGTACCTCCAGTACAGAACAATCCCGCAGAGATTTACTGGAAGTTAGTCTAAAACATCAAATCCATTTTTTGAATCAAGAGCCCCTGGATTCTACCATCAATCATCTCGTTCTGGGTGGGCGTTGGGATTTCAGTCCAAACGAAAGGCTTGATATCAATACGTTCCTGGCTTATAATCTTTTAGCCAACTTTGGGGATTACCGTCTGGGTGGAGAATTATTTTTGGATTTTAAAAAGGCCGGAAACTTCAAAACGAGTATAGTCAATCACCTGTATTCTCCAAGCCTCATCCAACAACGTATGTTCATCTCCGAGCAATCTTTATGGGAAAATGATTTTAACAAAACTCTGGAAACCAATTTATCTGCGACTTATAGTTTGCCTTCTTTTGGTTTCAGTGTAACCGGAAAGTATCATCTCTTGAATAATTTAATCTATTTTGATACGCTGGCATTTCCCCGGCAAACCGGTACACCGGTCAATATTTTACAATTGATTGTTCAGCAAAATTTCAAACTGGGACCGTTCCATTTGGATAATACTGTAGCATTACAGACCGTCACGGAAGATGTGATCCGAGTGCCCGGTTTTTTCTCCAAACACAATCTGTACTTTGAAGGTAGTTTATTCAGAAATAAGGTAATGCTCCTGCGATTGGGACTGGACTTACGTTTAGTTGAATCCTATTTTGCCAATTATTATCAGCCCTTAACGGGACAGTTTCATTTACAGGATACACAAGAAGTAGAATTATACCCGGTGGTAGATGCTTATACCAGTTTCAAAGTCAGGCATTTCAGGTTTTTTATCCGGGCGGAAAATCTCAATCAGCTTTTTCAAAATGAATTATATTATCAAGCTGCCGGATATGCCCAGCCCTACTTCACCGTAAAATTTGGAGTGTCCTGGCAGTTGATTAATTAAGCCTAGTTGCGATGAATGAAAGAAAAAGGAAGATATTTCGAGGACATCTTCCTTTTTCATTTTCTACATATCAAAATTAGGTGCTAATTCATGGCTTGGATCACCGGCATAAAAGTCATTAATGACTTTAACCACTTCATTCGGATCATCCACAATCGGCAATAAATCCAGATCATCTTCGCTAATATTTTTTGCTTTTTGCAACATAACGTCAACAATCCAGTCTTTCATTCCACTCCAAAAATCACTACCCACCAAAATCACAGGAACCCTTGTTATTTTTTTCGTCTGAATCAGGGTAAGTACTTCGAATAATTCATCCATCGTCCCAAATCCTCCGGGCAATGCTACAAAAGCCTGAGCATATTTGACAAACATAACCTTGCGTACAAAAAAGTACCGGTGATTGAGATTTAGTTCCGGATGAATAAAAGGGTTGTGCCCCTGCTCGAAAGGTAAATCAATATTCAGTCCTACTGAAAGCCCTCCCGTCATAGATGCCCCCTTGTTTCCAGCTTCCATAATTCCGGGGCCTCCACCAGTAATTACACCATAACCTTCATCTGTAAGCCGCATTGCAATGCGAACGGCAAGCTGATAATAGGGATGTTCGGGTTTGGTTCGGGCCGATCCGAAGATTGAAATACAGGGGCCAATTCGATTCATTGTCTCAAAACCATTGACAAATTCCGAGAGCACCTTAAACATAGTCCAAGAGTTTTCGCCTTTTTGCTTACTCCACTGCTTCATTCTACGTTCTTTTTCAGGAGTCGGTGATTGGTTTTCTGTGTTTTTCATAATTTTTAGCTCTTTGCACCAAAAAGCCCGTCAGAATTTGACAGGCTTTTTGATTTTATAATCATTTTGTTAAATTCCTATCTTAAGCATAAGTTCATCAAACCTTTTCCATAACGTTTTTCTCATATTCTTCTTTCACAAACTTAAGCAAATCATTAATATTATCATATTTTTCGAAAAGCTCACTTAGTCTGGAAGAACGTCTTGATCCGTTATTAGTCACAAACTTATTAACGTCTTCTTCGGTAATTTGTTCGCCACTGAGAATAATCAATCTTTCCATCACATTTCTCAGTTCCCGAATATTACCGGTCCAGTTGTAGGCCTGCAGCCCTTTAACTGCCTCGTCTGTAATTGGTTTAGGTTCAACATCATACTCTCCACTAACTAATTGATTGAAGTGATCGACCAATAAAGGAATGTCTTCTCTTCTTTCATTCAATGTTGGCACTTCGATAACAATTACCGCAAGACGGTGATAAAGGTCTTCCCGGAACCGTTTGTTAGCGATTTCTTCTCTCAGGTTTTTATTGGTTGCTGCGATTACCCTTACATCTACCCGGATATCTTTTTCTCCCCCTACCCGTGTAATTACATTCTCCTGTAGCGCCCGAAGTACTTTAGCCTGGGCATCCAGGCTCATGTCTCCAATTTCATCCAGAAAAATCGTTCCGCCATTAGCCTGTTCAAACTTCCCTATTCTTTGCTTGTGAGCAGAAGTAAAGGAGCCTTTTTCATGACCAAACAATTCACTCTCAATCAACTCAGATGGTATCGCTGCACAGTTGACTTCAATGATTGGATGATCCCTGCGACCGCTTTTTTCGTGTATCCATCTGGCTACCAACTCTTTGCCTGTACCATTTGATCCGGTGATCAAAACTCTGGCTTCAGTCGGCGCTACCCGGTCGATTGTTCCTTTGATCGAATTAATAGCAGAAGATTCGCCGATAATTTTTTGAGTCTTTGATTTCGAAACTCTTTTTTTCAGCACCTTCGTCTCTGTGATCAAACTGGATTTATCCATTGCATTGCGAACGGTAATCAGCATTCTATTCAAATCCAGTGGTTTGGAAACAAAATCAAAAGCACCTTTTTTAACGGCTTCGACGGCAGTATTGATATCTGCATGCCCCGAAATCATAATTACAGGAGTATCCGGAGCCAGGATTTGAATCCTCTCCAGGGCTTCCATTCCATCCATTTTTGGCATTTTGATGTCCATGATGATGACATCGAAAGTACTTTGCTTCAGTTTCACCAGGGCATCAAGTCCATCGGGAGATTCTTCCACATTGTACTTTTCAAATTCAAGAATTTCGCGGAAGGTATTTCTGATTGCCGCTTCGTCGTCTACTATCAATATTTTCGCCATACTGTATAACAGGGATTGGGTTTAATAAATGAAGAATTACAAAATTAAATCATAGTAATGTTGATATTAGAAAAAACCACAATTTTAACGCCAATTTTAGATTTTAGATACCTTTTTAACAATAAATTATAAAAATTTATATAAATATTGTTCTCAGAACTAAAGTATTATAAGTTAAAATTATTTTCGGAATAATTCAAGAAGGTACAATAAGTCCGCTTATTTATTTGCTTTCAGATCGCAAATGGCCAACCAGGCCATCAAACCGGTACTGAGTTCAAGTGCTTCCTCATCAATGTCAAAAGTATTAGTATGAACCGGAGAAGTGATCCCTTTTTTAGAATTTCCCGTACCAAGCCGATAGAAACAAGCGGGCATTTCCTGAGAATAATAAGAAAAGTCCTCCGCAGTCATTCTGGTTGGAAGGTCAACTACATTCCTGGCCCCCAGATAGGCTATGGCGTTTTGTTTGGCCCGGTTTGTAAGCTCTGTATCATTGATCAAAGCCGGGTACCCTTTGACAATGTTGAAATCACAAGCGCCCCCCATTGATTTTGCAATTCCCCTGGCCATCTTCCGCATTGACTTATGAGCCACTTTACGCCACTTTTCATTCATCGTTCGAAAAGTGCCTTCCAGTTTCACTTCGTTCGGGATGATATTGGTAGCCCCTTCCGTTGAATTAATTTTTCCAAAAGTCAAAACACTCGGAATAGTTGGATTGGAATACCGGCTAACGATCTGTTGTAAAGCAGTAATAATATGTGCACTGATCAGGACAGGATCAATACATTCATGTGGCAAAGCTCCATGTCCGCCTCTTCCTTTTACCGTTACATAGATTTCATCCGCAGAAGCCATAAACATACCGGGACGAAAGCCGACTTTCCCTGCTTCCAGGGGAGGATGTACATGCTGTCCGAAAATATTTTTTGGTTTTGGGTTTTCCAATACGCCCTCTGCAATCATAATCGAAGCCCCTCCCGGCAGACGTTCCTCTGCGGGCTGGAAGATTAATTTGATCGTTCCTTCAAACTCTTCTTTCAACTCATTCAGAATACGGGCCGTTCCCAGTAGAGATGCGGTGTGCACATCGTGGCCACAGGCATGCATTACACCTTTGTTTTTCGATTTATACGAAACCTTATTCGCCTCTTCGATTGGCAAGGCATCAATATCTGCTCTCAGCGCAATTATCTTTTTTTTCGGATTTTTACCTTTAATCAAAGCCACAACCCCATTCACCGCACATCCATGTTGATGTGGGATTTTCATCGCTTTCAATTGATCTGCAATGAAGCGGCCGGTCTTTTCTTCATGAAAAGAGAGTTCCGGGTGCTGGTGTAGATGTCGGCGGGTTTTCACCGTATCTCTAAAATAACTTTTTGCCAGTATTTTTATTTTATCTATCATAGCATCAATAATCTATCGGATATAAAGTATCCCCATCCCGGCCTGTTACTTTTAAGCAGCAAGCCTTTTTATATCCCAAAGTTAGTACTTTCAAACATTATTATATTTGCTTTCAGTATCCAATTTATTATTCAAATAATCCGGAAGCTAAAAATTCGGTCAACGACCATCATTAAAATACGGTCCGGGGTATAAGCAGGAACTATTTAACTCAAACATGATGTATTATCAGTTAGTTATATTATACTGATTTGTGAACTCGAAGCTATGTATAAATTCTATGCTCCTTTGCAAATGTTATGTTTGAAAAAATTCCTGAAATATTAATTCTTTTTAGGTGAAAAAATAAGTATTTTAAATGCTTTACCCCCGGCCAGGGCAGCCTGATCCGGGTAGAGGAAAATTAAAACAAAATGATCGCAGATATAAAGCTATCCCCTGAGTTTAAGGCTCAAACGACAAAAGCAATAATGTCAATTGTTTTATTTGTCATTATTTATTGCCTGCTTATTTTAATGGCAATTGGCCTGACTATTCTATGTCTTTACGCCGCAATGATAATCATTATTACCCGTCCCGGTATCTTCACTATTGTTCTGGGTGTCGGAATAGGGAGCATGGGCGTTCTAATTTTAATATTCCTTTTTAAATTCATTTTCAAATCACATAAAGTAGATCGTTCTCACCTGGTAGAGATTAGTCGAAATGAAGAGCCTCAACTCTTTAGCATCATAGATGAGATTGTAAAAGAAGTAAACACTACTTTTCCCAAAAAGGTATATTTATCATCCGACGTTAACGCATCTGTCTTCTATGATTCCAGTTTTTGGAGCATGTTTTTCCCGGTAAGAAAAAACCTACAAATTGGTTTAGGACTTGTAAACAGTGTTTCCAAAGAAGAACTTAAATCCATTTTAGCGCATGAATTCGGGCATTTTTCACAAAAAACGATGAAAGTCGGAAGTTATGTCTATCATGTAAATCAAGTGATTTATAACATGCTCTACGATAATGAAGGTTATGATAAACTGATTCAAGGCTGGGCAAATATCAATGCATATATTGCCCTCTTTGTAGTTTTGGCGATAAAAATAATCGGAGGGATACAATGGATTCTGCAAAAAATGTACGAGCTGGTCAATAAAAGCTATATGAGTTTGTCCAGGGAAATGGAATTTCATGCGGATGAAATAGCTGCAAATGTCACAGGATATGAACCACTTAAAAATTCATTATTGCGATTAGAACTGGCTAACCATTCCTATAATTCGGTTCTATCCTTTTATGAAACGAAAATATCAGATAGTATAAAAAGTGAAAACCTGTTCAAAGAACATTCTTTTGTCATGAATCATCTGGCGAACGAAGACGCCATACCAATCAAAGATAATTTGCCTCAGGTCACGATGGAAGAATTAAACAGGCTCAATAAATCCAAACTGGTTATTAAAGATCAATGGGCCTCACATCCAAGTACCGCGGAAAGAATCAAAAGGCTGGAAAGCTTAAATGTTCCGCCCGCTCAAAAGGGTTATGCTTCAGCAAATACAATTTTCAAAAACATAGAAGCAACCCAGAAAGCACTTACTGAAAAGATTTTCAGTGTAGTTAACTACAAGGAGCAGGTACGCTGTCTTCCATTGAATGATTTTAAAGAAGACTTTCAAAAGCAGTACGAAAAAAATACGTTTGCCAAGCTTTATAATGGATACTACGACAATAAGAATCCAATTGTTTTTGAACCCGATAACATCAATTCAGATGCCCAAACCATTCCATTCAATGAGCTCTATTCGCAACAGAAAGTTGATTTAGTTTATACTGCGGTGGCACTGGAAAATGACCTGGGAATACTGAAGCAAATCTCGGATAGGAACAACCCTGTTAAAACCTTCGATTACGATGGAAAGAAATACAAGAAAAAAGAAAGTAATCTGGTAATTAACGCTCTTCAGCGGGAATTGAAATTGACGAAAGAGCAAATAAAACAAAATGATATTGACATTTTCAAATATTTCAAATCCCTGGAACCTGATAATTCCGGCGGCTTGCTAAAAGAAAAATACAAGCGCTTTTTTGCTTTTGAACAAGAATTTCAAGTGAAGTATAAAATCTATGAAAACCTGTCAAACGAATTACAATTCATAAATTTTGTAACTCCCGTCGAACAGATTCAAAGTAATTTTCAGAAAATAAAGTCATTGGAAACAGAATTGAAAAAAGGGATTTCAGATTTGTTAAATGAGAACCTGTATCAAGCAGAAATTAGTGAAGAGATCAAAGGTAACTTTGATTTATACACATCCAAAGAATGGCAATATTTTGGAACGGAAAACTATTTTGAAAAAAACCTGGAGATACTTTACAATGCTCTGAATAATTATGTATTTCTTTTATCTCGCGGATATTTTTTACTAAAAAAGGATTTGTTGAATTATCAGGAAAAACTGCACCAAGGAAGTACTACTATGTAGCTGAGATGCCCAGGTGAAGTATGAAGCTTTTTACTTAATCCATTTTTTGTCTACGTCCCAAGTATCTAAACCCTTTCCAAAGAATTTCCATATCCCGATAAGTGGAATATTCTTTCGCGTAAATGAAATTTAGTCTTTGGATGGTCGGGCGGTTAATGTTCGAAATGTTCAAGCTGTCAGTGGGAGACAATACTCCCGGGCGAAGTGGCGGGAGATTTTCAATTTCAACATTGTTTTTTCGACAATAGGAAACCCAGGTTTTTTTCCCAATGAGTACCTCAAAAATATTTGTAAAATAACCTGCTTTATCATTTATGCGCCAAATACTCAAAGGAAAACTCAAAAGCAGGATTAGCGCGGCTAAAACATCCAGCATTCGTTTGTTCCGGCTGTTCCGGGTATCCGAGATCGCAAAGCGAATATCAATCGTATACAGCTCTCCACTGGTATTTTTCGAGCTGCTGCCAATAATACTCAGACTTTCCTTAGGAACAATCTTATACTCGATCTCCGGACCAAGTCTCGTCATCCAGTGCATAATATCCTGAGCACTGATATCTTTGGAGCAAAAAATCACTTCGTTTACTTTGTAGATATGTACGACCTCGTTGAGTTGTTCTAATTTGCTAAGATACAGTTTGGCATCATCAATTCCTTTTGGAGCCACCAGGCCAATAGGGCTCGTCGGTACTTCAGCCTGATGCAATAAATCCACTACCCTTTTGCTTTCTTCCTGCGTTCCCACAATCACCAAATTGCGATGGCGATCTCTGCCAATGTTGAAGTTTTGATATTTAATAAAATGCAAAATCGCCCGGAGCGAAATAGTAGCGAAAACTGCCCAAACCATTCCAAGAATGATGAGCACCCGGGAAGTCCGGTATTCCAGATCCAGAAAACCGTAAACTGCCGCCAGCAAAACGGTACCAATGAATATTCCCCTAACCAACTGACGAATATTACTCCTTCGATCATAGCCCCCGCTGAAATAAACCGAAATTAGCCATATCCCGATATAAAGTGGAATATTGAAATACAGAAAAGAGGAAGGGTAATAATCCGGATTTTTAAAATAATAACTTGCCCAAAAATTCTTTAAATAATAAAAGCCAATATAGATCAACCCCGCATCCAAAATTGGTAAATAAGTAGATTTGAAGAAATTACTAATCAGGGTGATAAAGGCACGAAAGTAAATTGCCAGTTGCAACATCAAGATAAACAACCAGGCTTTATCCCCCTGAAAGTGTTTCCGGGCAAAAATAATCATGGCATTATAAAATGTCTTCACATAGTTCAGACTTCCCTTTTTAGTACTTTCTCCTTTATAATGTATGATTGTGGTCTCCGAGAAATAATAGTTTTTATAACCTGCTTTTACGATTCGATAGGATAAGTCTATATCTTCTCCATACATAAAGAAAGCCTCGTCTAACAGACCTATTTCATCCAAAACAGATTTTCGAAGCCACATAAATGCTCCAGCCAAAACTTCTACTTCATGATTTTCATCCTTATGCAAATAGCCGAGATGATAATGATTAAAAGTTTTGGACCTAGGGAAAATTTTGGCCAAGCCAAAAGTTTTGAAAAAAGCTACTTTAGGCGAAGGGAAACCTCTTTTCGATTCTGGTAAAAAGCGCCCGGAACCATCAATCATTTTGACCCCTAAGCCTCCTGCCTCCGGATGTGCATCCATGAAAGTTATGCACTTCTCAAAAGTATCTTCTTCGACTACCGTATCCGGATTCAACAACAGGATGTATTCTCCTTTAGATTGGCGAATAGCCTGATTATTGGCAATTGAAAATCCGGGATTATTTTTATTGGCGATCAAAATGACTTCCGGAAATTTTTCACGAACCATTTCTACAGAATCGTCTACAGAATTGTTATCTACCACAAAAACTTCTGCTTCAATATTGGCAATAGCCTGCCTGACCGACAAAAGTGCCTGCTCCAGAAAGTATTTAACATTATAATTGACAATAACAACAGATAACTTCATCTGCCAAGGTGACTATTCTGATCCCTTGCGATAAGGGACTCTCGCAACTATTGATCGGCCCAGGGTCAATTCATCAGCGTATTCCAGTTCGCCACCAAAGGAGATTCCCCGGGCAATGGTACTGATCTTCACCGAACGATTTTTTAGTTGTTTCGATATATAAAAAATGGTTGTATCCCCTTCAATGGTGGGGCTAATGGCCATGATAATTTCTTTCACCTGATCGGCATCCACTCTTTGTAACAAGCTGCCAATCTGAAGGTCGGCAGGAGAAATCCCTTCAAGGGGATTAATGACACCTCCAAGTACATGATATTTCCCTCTATATTGTCCCGTCTCTTCAATCGCCATAATATCCCGGATGCTTTCAACGACACAAATAACCTCTTTATCTCTGCGCAGGTCCAAACATATTTCACAAGTTTCCGAATCCGAAAGATTATGACAGGTTTTGCAGTGCTTAATATTACTACGCATTTTAAGCAGTGCTTCGGCAAAAGATTCTGTAATATCTTTTTCCTGCTTAAGCAAATGCAAGACCAAGCGCAATGCTGTTTTTTTACCGATCCCCGGTAAGCTCGAAAATGCATTGACCCCCTCTTCAATTAATTTTGATGAAAAATTCATAAAACAAAGTTAGCACTTGTATCCTGCAAATCGGTAAGATTCGTACATTTTATACTGTAAATCAGGAGGTTTCCGATTTGTAGCCGTACAGATATACGCACGCCGGGACACGATTTGGGTTTAGAAATTCAAAAATGACAATTGAAAAATCAATGAACGGTAAATTATAGTTTTAAAAGCACTTATAAAACTTGCCGTCTTTTATTCTCCGTTCCAAAATTCAAACTGTGTTCTCAATCTTTAGGATCATCCATTCTTTCCGATAGAATTTCCAGTTACTTATTATAAAGCAATATAAAATCTGAACAAAAGCGATTTTAAGTCATTATGTATAGTAGTTTTTGAGGAAAAAAATCCGTTTTTCAAGCAAAATATTGCATTTTTGCCAATAAATTAAACTTTAAAAATCTATAATATGGCTGATGTAATTCGAATGCCTCGAATGAGTGATACCATGGAAGAAGGCAACATCGTTGGCTGGCTTAAAAATGTAGGCGATACGGTTGAGCCCGGTGATGTTCTTGCAGAAGTAGAAACCGATAAAGCAACCATGGAGTTGGAAAGTTATCAAGACGGTGTGCTTTTATATATTGGTGTAAAAGAGGGTCCTGTCCCGGTAGATGGCGTTCTTGCCGTTATCGGAGAAGAAGGCGAGGACTATAAAGCGGCTTTAGCTGCCGCCGAAGCAGAAGCCACTCCCGCAGCTCCTGCTGAAGAATCTGCTCCAGTCTCCGAACCTGTTGCAGCCGTAGCATCTACCGCTTCTACACCTTCTGTTTCTGAGCCGGTCCATGTACCAGCTGCCAATGACTTGAGAATAAAAGCATCTCCTTTAGCTAAAAAGATGGCTGCAGAAGCAGGTATTGATATCAGTACAGTCACCGGTTCTGGTGATCAGGGAAGAATCGTGAAAAAGGATATTGAAGCATATCTAAAAGACAAACCGGCTAGCGATGCTGAAAGTACTACTGAAGAACAAGTAAAAGTACCGGCTTTCAGCCTCAATGGCCAGAGCAGAGCATCTGAAGATATTCCGCTTAGTCAAATGCGAAAGACAATCGCCAGAAGATTGGGTGAAAGTAAATTTTCTGCCCCTCATTTCTATCTGACTATTGAGATCAATATGGATAGAGCCATTGAAGCTCGCAAGCAATTGAATGAAGTTTCGCCCGTTCGTTTATCCTTTAATGATTTAGTTGTAAAAGCGGCGGCGGCAGCCCTTAAACAACATCCTGCTGTTAACTCTTCCTGGTTGGGAGATAAGATCAGACGAAACGGTGATATTCATATCGGGGTAGCAGTAGCAGTAGATGAAGGTTTGCTCGTACCCGTTATCAAGCATGCGGATCTAAAAACCATGGCTCAGATCAACGTAGAAGTAAAAGAACTGGCAGCAAAAGCCAAAATCAGAAAATTGCAACCGGCAGAAATGCAGGGTAACACTTTTACAATTTCTAATCTCGGAATGTTTGGCATTGAAGAGTTTACAGCAATCATCAATCCTCCGGACGCTTGTATACTTGCCGTTGGAGGAATTGTACAAAAGCCGATTGTCAAAGACGGTGAGATTGTTCCAGGAAATATGATGAAAGTAACACTTTCCTGCGATCATCGGGTTGTAGACGGAGCGACCGGAGCGAAGTTTTTACAAACGTTAAAATCGATGCTTGAAGCTCCTATTCGCCTTTTGGTATAAATAAGGATTCTATCGCTACAGAAGAGCCACAGAGAAGAGTATAACAACTTTTTCTGTGGCTTTTTGTTTTTTGATTATGAAGAAAACATTAGTCTTAGGAGCATCACTCAAGCCGGATCGATATTCTAATATTGCGACCAGGCGTTTATTGAGCGCTGGACATGAAACGATCCCTATGGGGCTAAGAGCCGGGCAAATCGAAGGTACTGACATTATTCTTGAGCAAATTCTACTCGAAGATGTGGATACCGTAGCTTTGTACCTCAACCCGCTCAGGCAGGAAGCTTATTACGATTATATACTTGGCTTAAAACCTAAAAGAATCATCTTTAATCCAGGAACAGAGAATCCGGTATTAGCCAGGCTTGCCCGTGAAAATGGAATCGAGAGCGTGTTTGCCTGTATGCTTGTAATGCTTTCTACAGATCAGTACTAAAAGATAAGTTGATAAAACAAATCATAAAAAAAGGGATAATGCGCGCTGCATTATCCCTTTTTTATCGTTCTAAAAACTGTTGCTATTAATAGCCAGCTTCCTTGTTTCCTGAATATGAGCTTCCGGAACCAGAACCAGCTTTGGTAGTTCCACAATCTGGCTTGGCTTTATCACTTTCACCCTCTGCAATAGAGAACTCAACACGGCGATTCCAAACGCTCTGGCTTTTTGTATCAACCATTGGAGTAGTTTCTCCACCCCAGTTCAGTACCAGTCGATCTCTTGCAATACCGTATTTGGTCACAAGGTAATTAATCGCTGTTTCCGATCTATTGTAGGAAAGTACCTGATTGTAGCAATCTCCGGCAGTAAGGTCAGTATGACCAGTAACTAATACTCTTAGATTAGGATAACGCTGCATTACTGATGCTACCTGGTGTAATTTACCGAACTCAGAAGGACGAATATTGTACTTGTCAAGATCAAAATTGATAATCGGCAAGAACCAATCCGTTGCAATATCAGCCATAGAAGCTTCCAATTTACCTAATCTGGTATCAACGATACGGTTTACATCGTCTTCATTAACATAACCAGGGTCAGGTACTTGTCCAACACCGTCACTATCAACAGCTGAAACCAGTGTAGGAGGAGTATAAGGTTCTTTATCTATTCCATCAGGAATACCGTCCTTATCACTATCCAGCTGAACGCCTTTAGTGTCTACAGGATAACCTTCAGGAGTATCTTTTTCATCATCAACTATATCAAAGACACCATCTTTATCTGCATCAGTTTTGTCAAAG
This sequence comes from Saprospiraceae bacterium, assembly GCA_028280415.1. GTDB lineage: Bacteria > Bacteroidota > Bacteroidia > Chitinophagales > Saprospiraceae > JAHDHW01. The sequence continues at coordinate 133,457 of JANQLV010000014.1, read as the reverse complement.
ATTGGTCGACTCTTTACTTCTGCAAGGTCCTCAGAAATCAATCCAAGCGGGCTTACCCACCATAGTGGCTCTGATCTGTTCTCGCGTTTTCCGATATTGAAATTCAAACGAACACTGGTATAATTAACCATATCTCTATACTGAGTCAAATCAAATGTTGAACGGTGACGGTAACCATCTATCAGGTCTCCTTCATTACCGAATACAACGGTTGCTTTGTGATCAAGAGAGATATTCATTTTTTCGTTTAGCTTAACGGAAAAACCAATACCGATATCAGCATGTGCATTTAATTGGAGTTCTTCTGTCTCATCTCCGTTATCTCCACGGCGACCAGTCGCTGTTTCTGCACGAGTCTCGTAGTCTCCATCAAGAATGTCTTTGATTCTATCTGAAGCAGTACGCCGATCTTCTCTGGAAGTTTCGGTATTAAGACCGTCTGCAACTCTGCTAAAATCGTGCTGCTGACCAGAATCGTCTAAAGCATCATAATATGTTTTAAACTGATCCAAACCTACACCTCCATAGATGTACCAATTCACTTTTCTGATTTGTTTCTTGAAGTTGAAACTATTCAAACTCCAGACACCTTGAATAGAGAGTGACCAGAAATCCGTTTTGTAATTATGATACCAATCGGCTCCGGTATAATCTATACCATTATTCAGGCTTCCATTGAGAACCCGGTTTGCCGCAGCAGGGCTAGTATCGGAATTTCCTGAATTTCTGGGCTCTAAACCTATAGCTCTACCGTACTGAGCATCTACTCTCCAAGCAAATGCATAGTCAAAAGCTCTTCTAAAATGTATACCAGCTCCCCAACTCGGACGCGGCAAGATGTCACCTATTACCATAAAATGACCAACATGAATTCCGATTTCTGATTGGTGCTTTGGAGTTGCATCAATTGCCAAACCTGAGTATTCGGATTGGTCTTGAGAGAAAGTAGAGGAAAGTGAAATCGTAAATAGGCATACGAATAGTAAAAGAATTTTCCTTGTCATAGGGTTTTTACTTTGATGATTAAAAAAACAGGTGGCTTACTTTATAAAAATAAAATATCTGTTACTCTGAACTACAAAAGTATTGTTTTTTTCTATTGTCACAAATATTTTAGTATTTTTTTATCTGTACATTTTAGACATATCTATTTTTTTAAAAATATGAAATAAATACACATTATTGATTTTCAACATTTTATCGAAATAGAGTCTGTTATGTCGTTCATTTTCTGTTCAATAAACATTATATTAATATCTAATACCATAGCTTATCTCTGGAGTCACTGATCATTATATCGATTCTCTGCTCCTCATTTATACATTCCGCATTTATATAATACGAAAATATCGAAAGGATAACGTTTTGACTATCCTCAATGCTGTTACGATACAATGCTATTTTATGTTGCACGATTCTTAATAATCACTACATTTGCGTAAATTTTTAATAACTATGCTCGAAAACTGGCTGAGTCCGGTATTTTCCGGAAGAAACGAGACTGTCAAGACTTTGTCAAAAGATCAATTCGGAAGAAATATTGCGATCTATTTGGAAGAAGTCCCCGATTTGAAAAAAACTGATGTTGCAATAATTGGACTATCGGCCAGAGAAGCTGATGAAGTCAGGAAAAATCTCTACACCCTGGATTACCCCTTTGATGCTATCAGAGTGGCAGACCTCGGCAATATTCGTAATGAAGATAGTTCTTTTATTATCCCGCTCGTAAAGGAATTATTACAGGGAAATATCCTTCCCATTATTATCGGTAATAACTGTCAACAATCATATGCCCAGTTTCAGGCTTATAATACTCTAAAAAGATCGACCAACCTGGTTTGTATTGATGAAAGGATTAGCTACCAATCCTCACCGGGCAATGAGGATAGCTATTATCTCAATAATATTCTTAAATCGGATCGGTCAAATTTATTTAATTTGGGAGTCGTGGGATTTCAAAGCCATTTTACATCTGACGATTTGCTAAAAATGATGGATGAAAACTATTTTGACTACATTCGTCTGGGCAAGCTCAGAGATGCTTTTGAGTCTGTAGAACCGGTTATTCGCGATGCTGATATGCTTTGTTTTAACCTGGCAGCTTTAAAACAATCCGAAGCGCCTGGAGTACAGGCCGCTACACCAAGCGGGCTTTTCTCCGAAGATGCCTGCCGTCTTAGCAGATATGCCGGGATCAGCGATAAACTCACCTCCATCGGCTTTTATGGCTTGCGTTGCGAGAAGGATCGAGATCGACAAACTGTACAGATCGTATCGCAATTGATCTGGTATTTTTTGGATGGCTTTTATAACCGGTTAGGAGATTTTCCTGCTACGATGCAAGGCTTGACTGAATATATCGTAACTGCAAAAAATCAGGTGCATCCAAATACCTTCTGGAAAAGCAGTAAAAGCGGGCGATGGTGGATGCAGATTCCGGTAGAAACAGAAACAAGGAATCAAAGGCATCAATTACTACCCTGCACTTATGAAGATTATCAACTGGCTTCCAATGGTGAGTATCCGGATCGATTACTCAATGCCTACAAGCGGTTTAGCTAAAACTGCTACTACTTGTTAAAAGGAAAGCTTCGACTAATCCAGTAGCTTTTCCAGACTAATCCCTCTGGAGCCTTTTAGTAAAATTAGATAATTTTCAAACTTCTGCTTCCAGAACCAGTCTTTAAGTGCTTTTATATCCATAAAATGCAGACATGGTATTTTACCTTTCTCCGTTTTTCCAAACTCCTCTCCTACTATAATCAAATAATCAAAAGCTTTTGCTCCAGCATCATCAAGAATACTTTGATGTTCTTGTACAGAATACTCTCCCAGTTCCAGCATATCTCCGATAATCGCTATTTTTTTTTCAGCAGATCTTTTGGCGAGATGTTCCAAAGCATTACGCATACTGGTAGGGTTTGCATTATATGCATCCAGAATAAAAGTATTGCCAGCATACTTCAATATCTGCGAGCGATTGTTTTGGGGATAATAGGTTTCAATTGCCTTTTTGATCTTAAACGCCGGTACTTCGAAATATCTGCCAATTGAAACTGCTGTCTGAATATTATTAAAATTATAAATTCCGGGTAAATGACTTTTTGCTTCCACCAGTTTAGTTCGCTCATCATCCCAAAAAGCTACTTTTATATTAGGTTCTACCTCTAATAATTTGGTTTCCAAATGAGAAGCAGTCGAATCGGGGTGCGCACTCTGGAGATACAAGACCTTACGATTAACCGTGTTAGAAAGATCATCCAGGAATTTTTCATCCAAATTAACAAAAGCGACGCCATTGTGTGCAGCCAGGTATCGATACAATTCGGACTTCCCTCGCTTTACGCCTTCAATTCCTCCAAAGCCCTCTAAATGTGCTTTCCCGATATTTGTAATTACTCCATGAGTTGGTTCTGCAATCTCACATAGCCTGGCAATCTCGCCCTGATGATTAGCCCCCATTTCAATCACGGCCATTTCTGTACCTTCTTCAATTTCTAATAAGGTAAGAGGTACGCCCAAATGATTATTAAAATTCCCTTTTGTAAAATGAGTCTGATAGTGTAAACCGAGTATTCCCGAAATTAATTCTTTAGTTGTAGTCTTGCCATTACTTCCAGTAATAGCTATGATCGGTATTTTAAATTGCCGGCGATGGAAAGTTGCCAGGTTCTGCAAGGTTTTCAATACATCATCAACGAAGATCAGACCTTCGTGTTTTTCCAGATTTTGATCATCTACAACTGCATAAGAAGCACCTTTTTCCAGGCATTGTAAGGCAAACTGATTACCGTCAAAATTAGGTCCTTTCAATGCAAAGAAAAGATTCCCCTTTTTGATTTTTCTGCTATCTGTTGAGATGCCTGTAGAAGCTTTAAAGAGTTGGTATAAATCGTTCATCAAAGTCATTAAAATTTCGATATCATTCGTTCTTAAAAAAGGCTGTATTGCTTTGCGCCAAATATACCTATTTTTCCTAATCAATCTCAATTTTAAGCCGTTGGGTCAAGCCTCGATCTACAAAAACAGAATCCGATTTATTGATTGTCTGAGCATCTTTTTTGTAAGTGTAATATACCTTTACAAAGCGATCTGCCTGTACGCGATAAGTATAAAGGGTGTCTGGATTAGCCGATTCATCTAAAGTGAAAAATGTATTTATATATTCTACTTCCAGATTGTATTCCAAATCTCTTATATCAGCCCCTGTCTCGAACTCTAATTCCACAAATCCTTCCGGCGCCAAATCAATATTCACAGAAACCGGGATATCAAGTCTCATGGTATCAACATCCTGGATGGTTATCGATTTTTCAATGTATCCCGATTTAGATGCTTTAAGATCAAAATAACCTTCCCCGTTTTGGTAGGGATCGCTGTCAAGGGAAATTCTGAAATGGCCGCTTCCATCGGTTCGAGTCCGGACGATTACTTCTCTGTCTTCCAGAAAAGACTCCGTATGTACCAGGGTAATATCAGTATTTTCCAGTGCTTCATTATCCATCTCGACTACCTTTCCCTTGAAAATCAGGCAATCGCTTTCTGTGCATTCTGTAAAACGCTCTTTTCCACAACTAAAAAATATAATTATTCCCAATAGTAAGGGACATAAACAGCGTAAAAAGTTTTTCATGCTTTATATCTTTAAAGTTAAAATACTTCAAATTCGGTACTGGGTTCAAAACTCTATACGGCCATTTATCGGAAAACGCAACAAAAAAAGTCTCTGAACGGCTTGGTTCAGAGACTTTTTCAAGTAAGCTTGTGTGTTAATTAATTAATACTTACGCTTAACTTTTTTGCGCTTGACTTTGAAGCTATTTCCTCCCGTGTCTTCATTTCCAGTTGGTCCTCCGGTACGGGTCATGGCGCAACGGAATCCAATCGTTCGGTCAGCTTTATCTTCTTCTTTGAATCTTCTAGCTCCCGGAGACAGCCACCATGCGCGATCTGCCCAGGATCCTCCTTTGATTACTCTGGATTTATCACTGATCAAGGTGTGTTTTCCATAATCATAAATTACGGAAGACTCATCATCACCGTCCAGATAGTTGTACACCATACCTCGCTTATAATTCTCACGAGTAGCAGCTTCGTCATCTTCGATGTATTTGTATCGAATTCGACCAAGACTATCCTTTTCTACAGGCGCTCCGTTTTCATCCAAAATTTTAGTCTGGAATTTATTACCCCGGAATGGGTTCAAATCCTGATCATCTACATCTCGTAATGTACTACTGGTTAAAGGACGATAAAGATCCATAGTCCATTCGTTTACATTACCGGCCATGTGGTAAAGACCAAAATCATTCGGAATATATTCACGAACCGGAGAAGGAATATGTGCATTATCATTTAACTTACCGGCCATCCCCATATAGTCTCCGCGGCCTCTCTTGAAGTTAGCAAGGATTTGTCCCTGATATTTATTTCGCTGCTGAAATCTTACGGTATTTCCGTTCCAGGGATACAATCTTCGATCTGTAATTCTTTCATCTTTAGCCGTAGCCTGATTTCCGACTAAAGCCAGAGCTGCGTATTCCCATTCTGCTTCGGTAGGAAGTCGATAAGAAGGTAATAGAACACCATCTTCGAATTGAACAGGTCGCTCACCGCCGGTTCTAAGATCTTTCATATTCTTACGAACATCCCCCTGATATTGTCCAACCAGATAGGATTCCGTATTGAAGTTATCTTCATCTTTTTGCTCCGGATTAGGGTTGAGAATACCTCTTTCGATGAGGATCATCTCATTCACACGATCCGTTCTCCACTTACAATATTCATTAGCTTGTACCCAGTTTACTCCAACTACCGGATAATTATCATAAGAAGGATGTCTCAGATAAGTCTCTACAAACGGCTCATTGAAAGATAGTTCTTCACGCCAAACCAGGGTATCGGGTAAAGCACTCAAATATACTTCAGGATAAGACTCGTTAAAAACGCGTTTAATCCAGTATAAATATTCTTTGTAATCGATGTTTGAAACTTCTGTTTCATCCATATAAAAAGAAGAAACAGTAACACGGCGAGGGATTGCATTCCATTCAAATATCACATCTTGGTCAGTTATCCCCATTGTAAAAGTACCTCCTTCGATAAGTACAAGATTGGGTCCGGTAGCCTGGCCTTCATAATCTCTTTTTTCGAAACCTCCCCATTTTTGGTCGTTATATTTCCAACCGGTTGTGGCGGAGCGTTCCTTCTTTCCGCAAGAACTAAAAATCAGGGCACCTAGGACGAGAAGAAATCCTAACTTCAACAGTCTTTTCATTGTTTTAAATAATTTTCTATTAAAAATGACCAACAAATATATTGAAAAAATGAAAATTCGAGCTATTAAAAAGCTTAATATTTCATTTGATACAAAATCAATGCCTTTTTATGGTGGGTTCTCAAGTAATTTTACAAATAAATTAACTACCTCAGGAGCTGAAAGCAATCGTTGTAATCAATTCTCTTTCCTCGGTCGAAATTCAGAATCAAAGATACTTCGTGACTACCATTCGTTTGACCGGCCAAACTTCCTACCGTAATATCGTAACTATAGCCGATTTTCATAACCCCTTTTTGTACACCTATTACTGTAATAATTGCATCCGGATTAGTAAAAGCATGTCGATACCACAGACCTCCGAATATTGCATCCCAATTAGCCAAGGCTCCGGCATTCACTTGTCCAAAATCACCTTGCTGAACATACATTAGGTTCGGGGATATAAACGAAGCAGCGCGGCGATTATTGCCTTCACGAATTTTTAACTCTAAACCACCATGTAGAGAAACCCGCATTGGAAGGCCCGTATTAATATTATCATTAATGTTTAGCAATGTCTCATTGGGAGTATTCAAATGCTTTAATGAAAAACCGGCATAGAAAATCTCATTATAAGCCAAAAGCCCTGCGGAAACATCAAAATAGGTCGTATTCAGGTCATCCGGCTGGACTTCTTCGGTTGGAAAAGGCGTTCCTCCCGGAGATATAAAACCGAATCTTTCATCTATCTGATCTAAGAACTGAAATTTATCCCAGCCATAACGGGCCTGTACTGCACTGGCTTCAACTCCAAATTTTAAATAAAATTCATCCACCACCTGTAAACGATAGGAAAAATAACCACTAATTTTATTCGTAGTGATCAATCCACCTCCGGCATCATCCGTAAGAATGGAAAGCCCGAACCCGCTATTCAAGGATTTGGAAAACTGATCATAATAGGCCGCATAAGTAACATAAGCACTCGTTCCATTTGCCCAGGCAGGCCACTGATTTCTATAATTTAAAGATATATGTGGCGCGTAAGTATTCCCGGTAAACGCCGGGTTGATCTGCAAGGGAGCCGCATAAAACTGACTAAATATGGGATCTTGTGCCCGCACCGATAACAAGCTAACTACTAAAAACAAAATAAATAGGACACCTCTCTTCATTTAATCAATATTTTTGGTCAACAATCAGTATTGTCTTGAATATATCAAATTGTACAAAAAGTCTAAGGCTTGCCAATTTAGGCGCAATAGTTAAAGTATCTTAACGTTTCAATAACAAATTACTAAACGAACTAAAAAACACCAAAATTGTTGTGTTCTTTTGTAATTTGATATACAAAATCTCTTAACTATCCTGCAATTATGAAAAACTTTTTATTACTTATTGTCTTCTCTGCCATTTTCTCTTTTGGTTTTGCTCAGACTATTAATATTAAGGCAAGTCTTAATTGGGATGAATCCCCCATTATTCATAATCCTACGGGAAATTTCCCTACCGAAATCTGGAATTTTGAAAGCGCTACTTTTAGCGATGTGCACCCTTCTTTACCCATTTATTCCGGACGTACGCCCATTTCCTCTTATGGTAAAGCCAGGGCCAGATTAATTGATGCGGAATATGAAACCTTTGATAAAAAAACAACGGCCGATGATCAATACCTTTCCGAAAACATAATTGTCAATACCAAGGTACTCAATGATCGGGGCAATTACTACATTTATTATAGCCTGATTCCCATCCGAACAGCTGGTTCCGGTAATTTCGAAAGGCTTACTTCTTTTGAAATAAGACTGGATTTCGAAGCAACCGCTAATGGCCAGGCCAGAACGGACTACACTTATAACTCCGAATTGTCCAATGGTAGTATATACAAATTTGGCGTTGCAGAATCCGGTGTTCATAAAATCACATACGATTCATTAAAACGTGCAGGTATCGACATTGATAACATTAATCCCGATAAAATCCGAATACTGGGTATAGGTGGAGGTATTTTACCAGAGTTGATTGATACAGAGCGATATGATGATGTAAAGGAGTTGCCTATACAAATTGTGGGCGGTGAAGATGGTCAATTTAACGATTCTGATTATATCCTTTTCTATGCAGAAGGTCCTGACAAATGGTTTTATGACAGTTTTAATGAAGTTTATAATCGCCCGAAAAACTTTTATTCGAACCTCAATTATTATTATGTAAAAATTGGAGCTGAAAATGGATTGAGGATTACAAATCAGCCCTCTGTATCAGGTACGGCCTATACTTCTACAGAACACGATTGGTATACCCGGTTTGAAGAAGATCGCTTCAATTTGTTAAATGAAGCCAATGGGGCTCAGGGTTCGGGAAGAGACTGGTATGGTGATCCATTTAATCCTACGAGGGAGCGTTCCTACGATTTTTCTATCCCTAATCTCGCATCATCGGCTTCCGCGAATTTGAAGGTAGCCTTTGCGGGAAGAGGAAAAACGACTAATAGCTTTCAGGTAGAAGCACTTGGTCAACAATTTTCGAAAACCATTAATGGTGTCAACTGGACCAATGTCGAATCCCTTTATGCCCGGATAGCCATCATAGACGAACCTATTAACCTAAATAACAATAATTTCACCGTCACGATCAAATACCCTTCGGTTGGCGATGGTACCAATATCGGATGGCTCGATTATATTCAAGTCAATACCAGAGCTAACAATTCGATGTCGGGAGATCAATTTATGTTCAGAGATCAGAATACTATGAATCATAGTTCCTCTACGTTTCAGCTTTCGAATGTATCTGGAAATACAGTAGTTTGGGACATCACTGATCCCCTCCATCCAATCATACAAGATCACAGCAATAATGGTACGAACCTGAGCTTTGGCACAAATACCCAGGATATTCTTAAGGAATTTGTAGCTTTCAACCCTAATGCAAATTTCCCTTCGCCAATTGTCGGCGAACAAATCGAAAATCAGAATATCCATGGAATTGATGATGTTCATATGGCCATCATTTACCATAAAGATTTTGCCGAAGCTGCCCAAAAATTAGCAGAACATCGCCGGGCGCATAGTAATCTGGATATTGAATTAGTCGACATTGATCAAGTTTTCAATGAATTTGCCTGTGCCAGGAGAGATATGACGGCAATCAGAGATTTCGTTAAAATGCTTTATGACAGGAATCCCGATAAATTCAAATATCTCTTATTGTTTGGAGACGGCTCTTTTGATTTTAAAAATGTAACCGGCCTAGGTAAAAATTTTGTACCTCCTTTTGAAACCAGAAACTCTCTCGATCCCATTCGAGCCTTTCCTTCTGATGACTTTTTCGGATTATTAACTGAAGGTGAAGGAGCAGAATTAATTGGAGCACTAGATATCGCAGTAGGCAGAATTCCGGTGAGAACGGCTCTTGAAGCAGACATTGTGGTCAACAAAATTATAGCATACGATACCAATCCGGAACATTTGGGAGACTGGAGGAACAGAGTGACTTTCGTAGCTGATGATGAGGATAATTCCATCCACGTTACGCAAGCTGATGGAATCAGTGAGAATCTTAGATTGCGAGAACGCGTTTTCAATGTTAATAAAATCTTTTTTGATGCTTATCAGCAAATTTCAACTTCCGGAGGAGAGCGCTTTCCAAAGGCAACGGAAGCTATTGACAGAGATATTTTTAAGGGTACTATGATAGTCAATTACATGGGTCATGGTGGTTCAAGAGGCTGGGCACAGGAAAGAGTGCTGACCAATAGTGATATTGAGGATTGGAACAATACAACCAGTTTCCCTCTTTTCGTAACAGCAACCTGTTCTTTTACCGGATATGATGAACCATCTATTACCTCTGCAGGAGAACAGGTTTTTCTTAAAGACAATAGCGGGGCCATTGCCTTGTATACGACGACCCGAGCGGTCTACTCCAGTGCCAACAGGCGATTAACCACTGCTGTTTTTGACTCTATTTTCCAAAGCCCTGGACAAGAAGTCAAATCCATTGGAGAGATTTTAAGAATTTCTAAAAATTCAAATTCTGCGGATACACTGCAAACTAATTCACGTAAATTCGCTTTGATTGGTGATCCTTCTATGCAATTAGCCATACCAACCTATAATATAGCCACGACCAAAATTAATGGCGCAGACATCGACATTAATTTCATGGATACTATCCGGGCTTTGCAGCGCGTAACCATTGAAGGAGTCGTCACCGATTTCAATGGCAATATAATTAACGATTTCAATGGTACCGTTCAACCTACGATATACGATAAAGTAATCAATGTATCGACCTTGGGGCAAGATCCCGGAAGTTTTCCGATCAAGAATTTCAACCTTCAGCAAAATATTATTTTCAGGGGTAATGCAAGCGTGACAAATGGCAAATTTTCATTCACTTTTGTTGTTCCAAAGGATATTAACTACGAACTAGGATTGGGAAGGATAAGTTATTATGCCCATGATGGGGAGAATATGGATGCAAGAGGGTATTTTGACCGCTTTGTTATCGGGAGTACAGACCCGAATGCTATAAATGATGACCAGGGGCCATTGGTAGAAGTTTTTATGAATAATGAAAGTTTTGCCCCCGGAGGAATTACCAGTCCTAATCCTACTCTTTTAGTAAAACTATCGGATGATAACGGTATCAATGTTGTCGGTAACAGTATTGGCCACGACCTTACCGGAGTATTGAATGAAAATACTCAGGAGACCTACATTCTCAATGATTTTTATGAATCGGAACTGGATGATTATACCAAAGGAGAAGTTCGTTTTCCGCTCTTCAATCTAGAACCGGGATTATATACTATCAAAGTAAAAGCCTGGGATGTAGCGAATAATTCCGGAGAAGGTTTCACGGAATTTATAGTAGCTTCGGATGAAGATATCGCGCTTGACTACGTATTAAACTACCCGAATCCATTTACTACTTCTACCAATTTCCAGTTTGAACACAATATTAAAGATCAGGGACTGGATGTACAGATTCAAATATTTACGATTAGTGGAAGAATAGTAAAAACCATCAGTGAGCGATTATTTACAGATGGGGGCCGGATTTCAGGTATTCATTGGGATGGAACAGATGATTATGGAGGGCGCCTGGCTAAAGGAGTATATCTTTACAAAGTGAAAGTGCGTTCGGATGATCTGAAAACTTCTGAATCAGATTTTGAAAAACTTGTTATTTTAAAATAAGTTGAGCAAAAAATCATAAAAACACACTTTTTGACAATATATTTCGCGGTTTTGCATTTTAGTAAATGTAAACAAAATGCAAAACCGCGAAGAAAAACCAGACCTCTCTTTATAGCTTCAGTGTTCTGGCCATTACGACAATTTCACCTTTGATACTAATAGCGGTTCAGCCTTGATACTAAATAATATGGTATCAATGTTGAGAACATTATTCTCTATTCATGGAGTAAGAATGCTTACTTCGCCATCTTTGCTTAGCTTTAAAGGGGTTTATTCAAGACAAATAATACCTTCAAACTAGTTCATATTAAGTAGAATAATGACTATTATTGCGGCAAAAATGTACAAATTGCTTGTATTAACGATTTGAAATTATTTAATAAAAAATATGTGTTCTTAAAAAAGGATTCCGTACAATATCTTCTTTAACATTTCATTATATTTGCAGGAATTTTTTTGAAAAAAGATTTATGACATCATGAAAAAATTGATTTTTACTCTACTTGTATTGATTGTGGCACTTGTTACCTCAAATGAGCTTTCGGCTCAATGTGTCGAAAATCCAATTGGTAGCGGGAACTATGAACTACCAAATGGTGATCCCTGCCCAAATACAATCGTTACTGCTGTTCCCTTTCTAAGAATCGTCCCGGATGCTCGCTCCGGAGCGATGGGAGATGTTGGATTAGCCATTTCTGCTGATCCTAATGCCATGCATTTCAATGCATCAAAACTGGCTTTTGTAGAAAACGATGTAGCGGTTTCGGCAACTTATACTCCCTGGTTAAGAGCGCTTGGTCTACAAGATGTATATCTGGCTTATCTGACCGGTTACAAGAAAATTTCTGATGGTCAAACCATCGGAGCCAGTCTTCGTTATTTCTCCCTGGGAACAATTTCCTTTACCGACGATAACGGACAACCATTAGGTACAGGTAGACCAAATGAATTTGAATTTGCCGTGGCATATGCCAGAAAACTCTCTGATAAACTATCTGTAGCGGTTACGCCCAAGTTTATTTTCTCTAATCTGGCGGCAGGACAAAGTATCGGAGATGTAGAAATTACTCCCGGAGTTGCCGGTGCGGCTGATTTTTCTTTAACTTATACCACACCAGTAAAATTGCAAAGTGGAACTTCCAATCTAACAGTAGCCGGTGCAATTACCAATCTGGGTTCTAAAATATCCTATACAAAATCGGTCAACAGAGATTATATACCTGCCAATCTGGGAATAGGTGCTGCCTGGGAATTCGAATTTGATGAATTTAACTCTTTTACTGTTGCGGCAGACATCAATAAATTATTAGTGCCAACTCCTTGTTTGGGGGATAATTGTGATGAAGATGGAAATGGTATTCCGGATTATAAGGAACAATCTACTTTTGCCGGACTTTTGAGTTCATTTAGTGATGCTCCAGGTGGTGGATCAGAAGAATTTAAAGAATTGATGTATTCTATTGGAGTGGAGTACTGGTATGATGAGCAATTTGCCGTAAGGGCAGGTTATTATTCTGAAAACGTAACAAAAGGAAATAGAAAGTACTTTACCCTGGGTCTCGGTTTGAAGTATAATGTTTTCGGTCTGAATTTCTCTTATCTTGTTCCTACAACCAACCAGAGAAATCCGCTTGATAATACTTTGAGATTCTCCTTACTTTTCGATTTTGCTGCTTTTGATTCAGATGACGAGTAGTTTTTAATTATCATAACAAACAGCCCGGGTATTCATTCATTGAGTATCCGGGCTGTTTGTTTTATAGTAATTGTTATTTATGATTCCCTGAACCAGCCTGTCTCACTGTTTGACAAAGGCTTTTGTCATTGATTTTCCGTCTTTTATAATCTGAAAGAAATATTGTCCACTGCTAAGCTCATTCAAATCTATATGGATAACCGGAGTAAAAGAAGTCGTATTTCCTGAACGAATCAACTGACCCTGTATATCATAAATCTGCCACCGGTCCACAGGCAAAGAAAGCTGAATATTCAAATCTGTAGACACGGGATTTGGCAGGATTAAAAAGTCATAGCCTAAATCCAGTTGGTTCGTGTTGGTATAAAAACCAGTCCATTGAGAAGATTCAAAAGACATCAATTTTTGTGGGGTCAAAACCGGACCGGCTTCAAACCTTTCCGAGCAAATATAACCGTATCCGTTTTCTCGAAAAACAATACCTTCAGTTTGTCCGGTATCCAGCCCAAAGCCCAAAGCTATCCTCCGTTTATTCCCCGAGAAGAAAAATGATTCTTCATAATCAAAAAGGAGCCACATAAAGCTAAAACCTATGGAATTATAGCCAATCAGGCTCACTACCCCCTGATCACTTATATCCGCTCCGGTTACCAGCAATTCTACATCGAATGTTTCTACCAGTTCGGCAGTATGCGCCCCCGGTATAGCCGGTAAGACATAATGCTTGGTTTGATTATCCGCCCAGTTTTTTGTAAAAAGATGAATACTGTCATTATGTACAAACATCGCCTCACAATCAAAATTATGGTTATTCATGTTTTCCGTAAAATCCGTCTGGTCGCTATACACAAAACTTATAATTTCAGCGTTTACAGCTACCGCACCCAGGTCATCCTGATCTACTCTCAATATATTCAAATCCGTCCGATTACCTGGATTATTTCCAAAATCACCAATGTAGAGATACTGATCATCGGAAGCCAGTTCTTCCCAGTCATTATTATCCGCCGTTGCTATAATAACCGTTTGTAATACTGCACCTGTCGTTGTATCTATGCGAAATATGTTATCGTCATTTCCGCTATCATTATGTATCCATAAACCGCCAGGCAACCAGGCCAGTCCTGAACATTCCGATAAAGTCATAGGAAGGGTAGCAATTTCAACAGGCGGATATTCTGTAAGAGCATACTCACAAGAGCCGTCATTTTCTGTAGCAGAGGAATCATAATTAACTGCTTGAGGATCTGTACAGCCAGATTGGGCATGGATAGATGTGAGTAAGATCAAACTACTCAGTAAAGAGATTAGAAATTTCACTTGATTGAATTTATAGGATGAAGTGATCGCTACCGCGAATCACTTTAATATTAAAAAGCATAATATTGAAAACCTGTAAGCCGGATTCTGTTCCCCGATACTTCGTATCGAGGCCTCTATCATTTATCTGGTTCCGACATCACTGGCGGAATCTATCTGCCTACCCCTCCCGACCTCAAGAGACTAAGCGAGCAGCCTAGTTCTTATTTCTCCTTCGGAGAACATCAGAATCGGGATGTACATGGCATTTCAACCCGTAAGGTTTATCCACCCCCCGATTTACACCGGGGCGTCGTGTGCTCTTACCACACGTTTTCACCCTTACCCCGACACCAGGTGTCAGGGCGGTTATTTTCTGCGACACTCTCTGTATTCCAACATCTCTCCCCCGACAATTATCGGGATCAGGAGTGGAACCCCATCCGTTAGATGGTACGGTTGCTCTACGTTGTCCGGACTTTCCTCCCCGACAATAAATATCGGAGCGATAGAGCGGTTTCCAATATTATGCTTATGTTTTTCGCTACCCGGTTTTCATATTAAAAAAGCCGAAAAACGAAAAATGAACTATAAAAATACGTGGAAATGCCCATAAATAGTTTCACATCATTAAAATATTTCTCCACAAGTATTTATTATTTACTATTTTTATAATTTGTAAAGCCTTATTGATCTGACACTTAACCCATTTATTAAATAAAAAACACTTTAAATAGTGGAAAAAACAGCCTAAAACCAGAGAAAGAATAATTGACAGCCGATTCCTGGCGTTTTGGATTAAAATTTGCGGCTATGTTAAGATTGGAAAAGGTTGTAGAAGATATCTTTAATATAAAGGGCCTATGCAAAATCGAATTATATCTCTTTCAACCACAAAATACAAGCTAGCATTTAAGCTGCTGAACAAGCATATATGACAAAGAAGCTCTACTTCCATTTAGCATTAGCGATTATTGTTTTAGCAATTGCAGTGATTTTTGACTTTTGGTTTAGCAAAAAGTCGAAAGTATATGCTTATGCTGAAATTATTAATGAGTATTTGCATCAGCAGGAAAGAGAGGTAGAAACTTTTTTTGAAAATAAAGCATTTATTAGTCGACAGCTTTCCGGGCAAAACACTGTAGATATTCCAACCCAGGGCCTGGATTTTCAATTCGTAGAAGAACTTGCCGAAAAGCCTTATTCCATCTCTATCCACAAGGGGGATTCACTGATTTTCTGGACCAATAATATTATTATCCCCGAGGCTAAAGATTTGCAGTCAATCAAGCCCGAGCGTACGTATGAGTTTAAGCGTTTGAAGAATGGTTATTACGAACTTATCGGGCAGTCTTATAAAAGTACCGATCTGAGCAATTATACAATCACCGCTTTGATACCAATCAAATACCAGTTTGGAATCGAAAGTGATTATTTACATGATGTCTTTACCGCGGAGGAACGTATCCCGGACAATATCAAAATTGCTTACGAAGGAGATTATCCGATTGTATCCAAATCGGGAAAAGTTTTGTGCTATCTGCAGAGCGAAGGCGTAGTAGTCGATAAGAAAGCTTTAAAGAGTACTTTCTTTTTATACTTGATTGCACTGATGGCTATTGCCCTGTTTTTACATAAAATCGCACAACATTTTATCCATCAGGACAAGATATTAAAAGGCGCTGCATTTTTTATCATCTCTATCTTTGGGCTCAGGCTGTTGACCTACTTTCTGGGCTTTGGAAACAAATTTGAAGAATTATCACTTTTTACCAAAAATTTTGACACCGCTTTAAGTAGCTCTCTGGGAGATCTTCTGCTCAATATTGGTCTGCTCTTCTGGATTATGGCTTTTTTCCACAGCGAGTTTCCGGTAAGATCCTACGACCATCTGAGTAAACGTACAAAGTTCAGAGTAACCGTTCTTAACTATCTGGCGATTCTGGCGGCTATATTAATTCTGACAGCAGTTTTTAAAACCCTGGTCTTTGATACATCATTAAACTTTGATTTCAACAATATTTTTGACCTAGGTACGAACAGTGTTCTGGCCATCATGGGATTGATCTTATTATTGATCGCCATGTTTCTCTTTAGTCATCGTATGATGATGACCATCAAAAAAATATCGCTTAGCCGTTATCAAAGATTGACGGCTCTGGGTCTGGCGGCATTGCTCTGTCTGCCATTTTTGGTTTCGATCAATTTTGTGATCAGTCCACTTTATCTGATGTTAATTGCTTTCGTTTTTATTTTGGTATTTGATCTTTTTATCGACAGCAACTCTGTCAACTTCACCTGGCTACTGATCTGGCTGGTTATTCTGGCTGCTTTCCCGTCTATTCTCTTATTCCGTTATAATGGTTTTAAAGATGAATTAACCCGAATGGCTTATGCCAAGGAATTGACAGATACCAAAGACCTGATCGTAGAGCAATCATTACAAGACTTGAAAACCAGGATAATGATGGATAGCTCTTTGCTATCCGATGTTCCGCCTTCCCCATTCAAAGTAGAAGAAGAAATTCTACGTAAAAAAATCGATAAATATTTTATCAAGGATAATTATCTGTTTTATAACTATACCTATGATCTATCCGGTTTTGATAAATACGGAGCATCCATTATCCGGGGACAAAAAAGAGACTGGAACGATATAGAATTCAAAATTGAATCCTCAGATTACACGACAGATGAGCATGTAAAATATTGGTCGACCGATCTTGGAAAATCATCTTATCTGGTCGATTTGAATGTTCCTGGCTCCGAGAATATGCTGGTGCTGGAAGTAAAAAGACAACGAAGAGAACAATCCAAAGTTTATACCGAGCTGCTCAATGACAAACCTTTCAAAGGGCTAGAACATTTGCATAAATACGATTATGCCGTATACAAAAATAACCGGCGAATCGATTATGAAGGTAAAGTCTATCGAAATACACTAACATTAAGTGAGCTACCGGAAGAAGACGCTTTCAAAGAAGCTATTGTTGATAATCGATCAGAGCTGATTTACAATGCTCCGGGAGATATTGTGGTAATCATCGGAAAGGGAACAGAAGATCATTTAAAAAAGGCCATTTCGCTGTTTTCCTATATTTTCTCTACGCTTTTGATCTTCGTATTCATATTTGCATTTATTGATTATTTCCATAAGATAGTGCCTGAGTCTATTAATTTCTTTCTTACCAAAAAACCATCATTGGGGCATCGAATACAATTTTCGGTAATCGGAATGATCATCGTGTCTTTCCTTTTTATTGGAGTAGCGACTATCTGGTTTTTTAACAATCTGACGAATGAATATCACTCCAAAAGACTGGAAAGAAAAACTCGCTCAATAGAAATAGACGCCCTGCACGAGATAAGCCTGTTGCTCGAAAATAGTGATTCGACTTTTGTCCCGAATAAAGAGCATTTATCCAAGCTGGACATCGTTAAGCCGCTTTCCAGAATTCACAGGCTAGATGTCAACATGTATGATCTCAAAGGCGAATTAGTCGCCTCTTCAGAAGAAGATATTTTTAATAAAGGCATCATATCCCGTCAAATGACTGCTCCGGCATTTCGGGCGCTGAAGCAGCAGGGCATTACCACTTATACTCAGGAAAAAGAGATGATGGGTAATCTGACTTATAAAGCCGCTTATATTCCTTTGAGAATAAAAGATAAGCCTATTGCTTTCCTCGGTCTCCCCTATTATTCCGAGACCAGTAGCCTGAGAAGTGATGTGACGGTCTTATTAAGTACCTTGTTAAACATTTACGTTTTTCTACTTTTGATCGCGGGTGGCTTGGCTATTTTTGTTGCCAACTCTATCACTAAACCGATAGCTGTAATTGGCGACAAGCTGAAACGTTTGAAACTGGGTATCCGCAATCAGCCACTGGAATGGAATACACAAGATGAGATTGGCGCACTCATTGGCGAGTATAACAAAATGATCCGGAAACTACAGGATAGTGCAGATCGACTGGCTCAGTCTGAAAGAGAAGGTGCATGGCGGGAAATGGCCAAACAGGTTGCGCATGAGATCAAAAATCCCCTGACGCCAATGAAGTTGAGTATTCAATACCTCCAGCATGCCTTTCGATCCAATCCCGATAATATTCAGCCGCTGCTGAAACGAGTTTCCAATACTTTGATCGAGCAAATCGATAATCTGGCACAAATCGCTTCCGAATTCAGCAATTTTGCCAAAATGCCCCGGGCCGAAAATCAGAATATCAATTTTAATAATCTGGTACTTTCCGTTTACGATCTTTTCCACGATGGAGAAGAGGGTAATATAGACATAAGTCTTAATCTTCCGAAAGAGACCTATACCGTTTATGCAGATAAAAACCATTTAATCAGAGTACTGAATAATCTGGTAAAAAATGCTCAACAAGCTATCCCGGATGATCGAGATGGTAAAATTGAGATTTCTGTTTATCGGGATCAGGATATTGTCACCCTAAAAGTCAGTGATAATGGAACCGGAATTCCGGATGATAAAAAGGATAAGGTATTCGTACCGAATTTTACTACAAAAAGCTCCGGTACCGGCCTTGGATTAGCTATTTCCAAAAATATCATCGAGTCTGTTAATGGCGAGATTTATTTTAACACAGTGATCGGAGAAGGGACGGATTTTTATGTGGAACTACCTATCATTGAAGTTACCGAGCCGGAATCCCTCATCAAGGTGCATGACGAGTAAATATCCCATTTTACTGAATTATATTTCCAAAGCGCTGATTAAATCCCGCAATCCCCTGTAAACCTCCGGTATGTATCATCATCACCCTGCTCCCGGGCCGGAAATATCCTTTTTTGACTAAATCAACTACTCCGTAAACCATCTTCCCGGTATAAACGGGATCCAGTGCAATAGCGTACGTTTTTTTAAATTCGTTAATGAAATGAATCAATTCTGGTGTAAACCTGGCATAACCTCCGAAATGATAATCCTCAAAAAGCTCCCACTGTTCGGAAGAACTATTAAACAATTTCAATAAATCCCGAATCGAATTGGCCATGAAATTTCCTTTCAATACCGGAAAGCCCAGAACTTGCTGGCCAGCATCGAGGGCGGTGATCATTCCTGCCGCTGTACCTCCCGTGCCACAGGCTGTACACCAGTAATCAATGGGCTCGGTAATCTCACAATCCCTTATAATTTCTGCACAACCTTTTAATGCCAGGTGGTTGGTTCCCCCTTCAGGAATCAAATAGGTATCACTTTGGTCAAAACGAATTTGTTTCAGTGCAATATCTTTATTCCGATACAAACTCCTGCTAATAAACTCCAGGCGCATTCCATTCTCCCTGGCTCTTTCCAAGGTAGGATTAAAACCCTGAGGGGCCTCTCCCCGGATAATTCCAATCGTTTTAAAGCCGAAAAGAAAACCGGCTTCGGCAACCGCTGCAATATGGTTTGAGAAAGCACCACCAAAAGTAAGGAGAGTCGTTCGTTGCGCTTTCCGCGCTTCCAGTAAATTATATTTAAGTTTTCGCCATTTATTTCCGGAGATACAAGGATGTACTTGATCTTCGCGTTTGATATACAAGGCTACATCATGCTTTTCAGCAGCAGGATGGTCGATATTTATAACCGGGATGTTTGTCTCTATAAAAGTATCTGGGTCTAAATTTTGAGACATTGTGTTAATAAATAAAAAATTATATATAAAATAAAACATTTATTTGTGTTTCATCGTACAAAAGACTGGCATTATAATTGTTACATATCTATTAAAATAATATATTAAGATAGAAACTGGCTGTCTTCTTTCACTCCCTCTGAAATATATAACCTTTATCCCTTGTTTAAACCAAAAATGGCTGCATAATCTGTAATGATTATTAGTCGGGAAGTTTAATTTAATTGAAACACTATCCAAAACCGGACTCAAAGATGAAAAAATCTAAGTTAAAATTAGAAAGTCTAAAGGTTAAGAGCTTTACCACTAATACAAAATCCGATTTCGAGAAAAAATCCCGAGGACCCGATGGTGGATATACCTGGGTTGGCTAATAATTGTCGGTAGAAAGCAAAATTTAACTATAAGATATTAACTATTTTTAAGCAATAAATGGCTGGGTTTTACCTTATTGGTAAAGCCTTTTGTTTTTTAATTAACTTCGCACAAAAGCCATTTATGAATTTTGAGCAAAAGCAGGAAATTGCTAATGTAATTACACATGGCATTGGTATTTTTCTCACCTTAATCGGAGCCTTTTTTCTTCTGAACTTGGGTATAAAAAATGCCAGTAATCAGCAGATTATTGGCCTTGCTTTATTCCTTTTCTCTCTACTCGCAGTGTACACGGCTTCTACAGTCTACCACAGTGTATGGCGAAAGTCTTTGAAACCAATTCTGAAAAAGATTGATCATATCGCCATTTACCTGCTCATCGGCGGTACACATACGCCTTTTGTTCTATTGTACGAAAACAATAGCTTCGGAAAGTATTACCTTCTGACTTTATGGGGCTTAATTGTCCTTGGCATTCTTTACAAAATATTTTTAATTGGAAAATGGCAGTGGGTGTCTTTGGCTTTTTACATTTTCCTGGGTTGGATGGCCGTATTTATCATTCCGAGAATGATGGACGACATGCCCAATTCAGTTTTTACCTGGATATTGATTGGTGGCTTAAGTTATACGGCAGGAACAGTATTCTACGCTTTGGAAAGAATACCTTATAATCATGCTATCTGGCATCTTTTTGTTTTAGCTGGCAGCATCGGACATTATATTGCCATATATCTCGCTTATAACTAATACCAGCCCCAGGAAATACCAAATCTCAGTTTAATTTCGCCAAAAGCGCCAGAAACCTCGCTATTCGATAATAAGTCTGAATTATCTTCCTCCATTCCGGTGACTAAGCGGTATCCCCCCAAGACATCAATATGCCACCATTTGAATACATTGATCCCTATTCCGGCGGTAGGTTGCAAAACAAATACCTGATCAGAAACGGTACTTCCAAGGTCTATACTAACTTCCCCTCCACCTATCAAAGTCGTGATTTTCGGATGGACAATTTTGTTTGGTTTAAATGCATAACCAAGTAATAATCCCCGGTATCGAAAATCCACGTCATTATCCAATTCAGGAAGTTCCGTTTCGTCGTTTAGCCAATAAGCAGCATAGGCTACGTAGATACTTTTATTAAATTCCAGTCCGCCAAATCCGCCTCTGAAATATTCACTGCGATCACTGATTCCTGAAAAGGCAAATGATGGACCACCCCAAACTCCCGTTAATTTGAGGCCACTGTATCCAAAAACCGTTTCCTGATCCTGGGCAAATAGTTGAAGGGATAAGAGTAAAATTCCAAAACACAAAGCTAATCTTTTCATATTGTTTCTTTTGTCCGCACTTTAATGACAGATGCAGAGAATTGAGGTTGCATGGATTTTATGTGATAATACGGATGTGCCCAGTGGTTTATATATTTAATCGCCGTTTGTAGAACTGAAGATTGATTACAAACGGCGGTAGCCTATAGGCAATAATGGCTCAACAATAAAATCGCAGTAAATAATATTGCTAAGGCCGCATTACTATAAGGCGCTTGGTCGAAATAGTTTTACCATTTTCATTATCCAGGCTGTAGAGATAAGTTCCTTTTCGGAAGTTCGTAAGGTCTACTTTTACAATTCGATTGCCATTGACATTATACTCTCTGTTCCAAACTTCAACTCCGAGGATGTTATAAATTCTTACCTTATACTTCCCACTTTGTAAATTCATCATTTCCAATCGAATGCTTTCAATGGCCGGATTTGGATAAGCCAGAATATCGGGTTTGCCATTATTGATATAACGCACATTCGTCGTTACATCATTGAATTTGTATTCAACAAATAATACCTCATCATTATTGACATTATCAACGGTAACGTTGGCGATAAGTTCTTTTGAATTATCATTATAAAAATTATAAGTCGTCGTCGTATCTACTCCCAGAAAATCAAAACCAACAGCATTCGTTACATCAAGCCACAAAGAACCTATTTTAATATCCAGGTGGGTTTCCGTAAGTTCCACCCGTTTTTCGCGAATCACATCGTATGTTCCTCCGGGAATTGTCAGAGTCCCCCAGCCCTCTACAAAATTACTGCGATCATTGCTAATCCGAATGCGCAGAGAATCCGGAGTAATATCAAAAGTATCTAAAACCCCTCCGGGAATGTCATCCGCAGAAATCGCTACAACTACCGCCCCTTCCGTCGTATAGCTATCTGTAAAATCGAGTGGCGCTCTTCTTTCCACAATTGGCGGTGAAACAACTACCGGCAGGTTTAAGCCCAAATTAGCCGGATCCGGACCTTGATATCCGATTAATTCAAAATTATTATCAGTTATACGGTAATAATTTTCCCCGGCAATACCAACATTCAGTACTAAATCAGCATCCGGAAACTGGGCAAAAGCGTCCCCTTCTGATGCCGGACGGAAAACACGTTCTGTCAACATCCCCTGTAATCCACTAAAATCCCAGGAAGCATCGATTGAACCACCATTCGGGTTGATGATAATACCTGTAGGCATACCATCAAATACCGTTTTCAGAGTATCCCCTGCTGCCGGAAATGTTGTATTCGTTACAGTAATCTGTGCTGTCACAGATAATGTAAAAAGACTTAATATGAATGAAAGTAAAGTTAACTTCATAGCCAAAAAATGTTTAGAAGATAAAAATACAATTTTCTGAGTGCATTTGAAACCAACATTTAGATTTTAAGTGGAATTTAATATTCGCAATTGCAGCACCATGCAATAAAAAGGCAGGAGATATTTGGTAGTTTTTCAGCTAAAAAGCCTGCAAAGCAACTAATTTGCTGTAGGCACCGTTTTGAGCAAGCAAACTTTCATGTGTCCCGCGCTCAACAATTTCCCCTTCTTCCAGAACGATAATCTCATCCGCGTGCTGGATCGTGGAAAGTCGATGGGCTATTACGATAGCGGTCCGTTTTTGCATCAATTTATTCAAAGCCTGCTGTACCAGTTTCTCAGATTCGGAGTCGAGTGCAGAAGTCGCTTCATCGAGAATCAAAATAGCAGGATTTTTCAATATCGCCCTCGCAATCGTCAAACGTTGTCTTTGCCCTCCACTTAATTTACTCCCCCGATCACCAATATTCGTTTGATAACCTTGTTCCATTCGAATAATAAAGTCATGGGCATTTGCTATTTTCGCTGCTTTTATAACAGCTTCTTCCGTAGCCGTTTCTACCCCAAAACGTATATTGTTAAAGATCGTATCATTAAACAGAATGGCTTCCTGGGAAACGATGCCCATCAGAGAACGCAGCGCCTTGATTGAATAATTTTTGATATTGATCCCATCGATAAATATGCCCCCGGTATTCACATCATAAAACCTTGGCAACAAATCTGCTATCGTAGTTTTACCCGCTCCGGATGCTCCGACCAATGCGACCATTTTTCCCTTTGGTATTTCAATATTAATGTTTTTCAATACCGGCCTGGCATCATTTTCATATTTAAAAGATACTTCTTTGTATTCAATTTTATGCTGGAAACTATTCAAAGGTTGAGGATTTTCCACTTCCTTTATACTGGTTTCTGCATCCAATATCTCTTCGATTCTTT
Source organism: Saprospiraceae bacterium (assembly GCA_028280415.1). GTDB lineage: Bacteria > Bacteroidota > Bacteroidia > Chitinophagales > Saprospiraceae > JAHDHW01. The sequence continues at coordinate 109,382 of JANQLV010000014.1, read as the reverse complement.
CTACGGCAGCAATTCCCTTTTGTACATTGAAAAATGCTTTGGAAAAAGCCTTCGCCGGATTTAGTATATAGAAAAAAGCCAAGAGATAACCAAACAAAGTAGAAGGATCAAGTTCATTATCAAAAACTCTGCGAGAAGCGTACCATAGCAATACCGAAACAATCAAGATCCCTAAAAATTCGGAAAGTGGCGAAGATAAATCCCTTCTGCGGATCACCTTGGTCAGCAAGTTTTTATATTTTTCATTTTGCTCTTCAAATCGCTGGTTTTGATATGCTTCGGCCGTAAATCCTTTGATAATTCTCATTCCAGACAGAGACTCTTCAATAATAATAATCAAATCCCCCAGTTTCTGTTGCGCTTTGGAAGATTTCCGCTTCAGTGTTTTTGCAATATTTCCAATAATGAAAGTTGTAAAAATAATGAGCACCAGTACAAATAAAGTTAGCCCGGGACTGATATAAATCATTATCCCCAAACAAAATATAATAATAATCGGCTCCCGGAATAAGGCTTGCAATACATTGAGAATGCTGGATTCGATTTCCTGGACATCGGCTGTGATCCTGGACATCAAATCCCCTTTCCGTTCTTCGGAAAAATAGGAAAGCGGCATACTAAGGATTTTATCGAACAGTTGACTTCGCAAATCCTTCACAATACCATTTCGAACGGGGGCCATTACAAACAGAGAGGTGTAGCGAAACAGATTGATAAGGAGATACAAAACGATAATCACTACACACATATAAATCAGGGTCGTCTCCTTTCCGTTCACCTCCATCGAATGGCTAAAGAGGTATTTACAATAATCAACCAAATCGTCAATAGATTTCACTTCCGGAGCAACTGCGATTTGAGGTTGCTGATTAAAAAGTATTTGCAGAAAGGGTATTACTGCGGGAATACTAAAGGCTGTAAACAAAGCCATTAAGATATTGCTCAGGATATTGAGCGTTACGTATCCTTTATAACTTTTAATATACTTTAGTAATCTCCAAAAGCTTTTCATCCTTCATAAATACGAAAAAGCCTCATCAAAATTGGATGAGGCTCTCTTTTATTTTAATATTTTTCTTTATTCAAAAACTATGTCCATCAGGCAGGTTTAGATTTACTATCCTTGACTTCACTTACAAAATCCCATTCATTGAGAAATCCGGTATGGAAATCTCCTTTTTTAAATTGCTCATTTCTCATGAGTAACTGATGGAAAGGAACTGTAGTCTTTACTCCTTCGATGATAAATTCATCCAGCGCTCTTGCCATCTTCTTGATACATTCTTCACGAGTCTGTGCCCGGCAAATCAGTTTGGCAATCATCGAATCGTAATAAGGAGAAATCGTATATCCCGCGTATACATGCGTATCAACGCGAACTCCATGCCCTTTAGAACTATGGAAGGAACTAATCTTACCTGGGCTTGGCCGGAAGCCATTAAAAGGATCTTCCGCATTAATTCTCACTTCGATGGCATGCATTGAAGGAATATAATTGCCTCCGGTTATTTTATCTCCCGCAGCAAGCTTAATTTGTTCCTTGATCAAATCGTGGTCGATCACTTCTTCGGTAACGGTATGCTCTACCTGAATACGGGTATTCATTTCCATGAAGTAGAAATTGCGATGCTTATCTACCAGAAATTCCACCGTACCAACGCCCTCGTAATTAATTGCTTTACCTGCTTCAATAGCTGCCTGCCCCATGGCTTCTCTCAGCTCCGGCGTCATAAAGGGTGAAGGGGATTCTTCCACCAGCTTTTGATGTCTACGCTGGATAGAACAATCTCTTTCCGAAAGGTGAATAACGTTGCCATATTGGTCTCCGGCAATCTGTATTTCAATATGTCGAGGCTCTTCGATAAATTTTTCGACGTAGATTCCATCGTTCGCGAAGGCCGCTTTAGCTTCCTGACGGGCCATATTCCAGGCGGATTCAAATTCTTCTTCCGACCAGACGATTCTCATCCCTTTTCCACCACCACCGGCCGTTGCTTTAAGCATGATGGGATAACCAATCTCTTTGGCTACTTCCTTTCCATGCTTTAAATCCTTCAGGAGACCACCGGAGCCGGGTACTACTGGAACTCCGGCTTTTATCATTGTATCTTTAGCCGTGATCTTATCTCCCATTTTGCGTATTTGTGTAGGTGTAGGACCAATAAACTTGATTCCATATTCCGCACATACTTCAGCAAAATCGGCGTTTTCCGCTAAGAAACCGTATCCGGGATGGACAGCATCCGCATTGGTAATTTCCACGGCTGCCATAATTTTTGGAATACTCAAATAAGATTCGGCAGAAGAGGGAGGGCCAATACATACTGCTTCGTCGGCAAATCTTACGTGTAAGCTTTCCCGATCAGCAGTAGAATAAACCGCAACGGTCTGGATACCCATTTCTTTACAGGTACGAATAATCCGCAATGCAATCTCTCCCCTATTGGCTATTAGTATCTTTTCAAAAGTTTTTTGCATAGTACTTGGTTATAGGAAAGGTGCAATTAAGCTTCCGGATCAACTAAATACAGTACCTGATCGTATTCTACGGGGGTCGCATCATCCACCATGATCTTTACAATTTTACCTGCAACCTCTGATTCAATTTCGTTAAATAATTTCATGGCTTCAACGATACATACTACTGTCCCTACTTCGATGGCATCCCCAACTTTGACATAAGGAGGTTTGTCAGGAGAAGAAGAGCGGTAAAAGGTCCCGACAATCGGCGAACGTACTTCTATATAGTTTTTACTGCCTTCATTTGATGCTGCTTCCTGCTGGCTTTGATTATCAGAGGCTGCCGCTTCACTCTTCACGGGCGGCGGCGTTGGCGGTGTCGGAGGAACTGAAGGGTTAACGAGTTGTTGAACCGGCTGTAATGGTGCAGTAGGCACAGAAACGATCTGCTGTTGAGCCTGGCTCTTTTGTTTGCCGTATTTTTTGGTGCGGATGGATAATTTAAAATCTCCATCCTCCAATTTAAATTCAGTTAGATTTGACTTGTTGATAAGTTTTATCAACTCCTGAATTTCTTTGAAATCCATTTGTTAACTTTTTGAGTTTTTTACAATATTGGAATTAACCGGCTTTCGGAGAATAAGCTACTGAATTTCAAAAACTTTTTTTAACGAAAAGCTATAAAAAATAAACTTTCGTCCGATATCCGGTTTTTTTCGGAAAAATTAGACTTTTACCCGCTCGGAATAAGCTCCGGTTGCGGTGTCAATTTTTACCATATCGCCTATATTAATAAATAAAGGCACTTTGATTTGAGCTCCTGTTTCGGTAGTGGCAGGCTTCATCACGTTTGTTGAAGCGGTATTACCTCTTTCTCCCGGTTCAGTATATTCAATTTTTAAAATAACGTATTGAGGCATTTCCAACACTAAAGCTACATCTTTGGCAGAGTCAAAAAGTACTTCAACTTCACTCCCTTCTTTTAATAGCTTAGGATGATCTAACATGTCCTCCTGAAAAGCGATTTGTTCAAATGTTTCCGTATTCATAAAATGATAGGACTCGCCATCAGTATATAGATATTGGTATTTTCTTCGTTCCACTCTGACAATATCAATCTTATGACTGGATGGCCAGGTGTTATCAACAACTTTCCCGTTTGTCAAACTTTTCAGTTTACATCTGACAAATGCGGGGCCTTTTCCTGGTTTTACGTGCAAAAATTCAACTACTTTCCAAACGTCATTATTGAAATTTAAACAAAGTCCGTTCTTGATTTCAGAAGTATTTGCCATATGGATTAATTAAAATATTTTTTCAAAAATAGTATTGCTTTAAAAAAAGCGATGCAAAGATAAGAAATGACACTGACTAATCGGAAACCAGGCAAAAATTTCGTTGAATCCAAGCCAAATAAAAGTGACAGAACAAAAAACCGCTCTATATAAAACAAGTTCAGCTTTTAATAAGTTCTTGAAACTGTTTAGGCCGGATCATATGCCCATTTCAGAAAAGTCGCCCCCCAGGTAAAGCCGCCTCCAAAAGCAGTCAGAATGATATTATCTCCCTTTTTCAACTGATTTTCGTAGTCCCAAAGGCATAATGGCAATGTGCCGGCGGTCGTATTTCCATAATTCTGAATATTAACCATTACCCGTTCCATAGGGAAATCAAGCCCACTGGCAACGGATTGTATGATCCGGATATTCGCCTGATGCGGAACTACCCAGTTGACATCCTCATTAGAAAGATTATTTCTTTCCATTATTTGCTTTACAGTATCTACCATGCCTCTCACCGCATATTTGAATACCGTTCGGCCTTCCTGATATACGAAATGCTCTTTTGCAGTAACAGTTTCCAGGGTGGTTGGCTTAAGGGAACCTCCTGCCTTCATATGGAGAAAGTTACGCCCAATACCATCAGCTTTCAATATAGAGTCAACTACACCATTACCCTCCTCATTAGCCTCTAATAATACCGCACCGCCGCCATCGCCAAAAATGATACAGGTAGTACGATCGGAATAGTCCAGGATAGAGGACATCACATCCATCCCAACCACTACAACTTTTTTATAGGTCCCCGTTTCGATAAATTTGGCAGCAGTAGTCAAAGCATACAAAAAACCGGAACAAGCTGCATTAATATCATAGCCAAAAGCATTAACTGCACCTACTTTCTCGGAAATAGTGTTTGCCGTATCCGGAAACACCATATCACCGGTAATAGTGGCGCACAGCAACATATCGATCTCTTCAGGTTTGGTATTTGTCTTTTTGAGCAGCCCTTCGACCATTATTTTTCCCATATCCGAAGCGGCTTTTCCCTCTTCTTTCAGGATATGCCTTTGCCTGATCCCCGTTCGGCTAACAATCCACTCATCACTTGTTTCCACCATCGTTTCCAATTCGGCATTTGTCAATACATAATCCGGCACATAACCTTGAATTCCCGTAATTGCTGCTAGTCTCCTTGCCATAGTAGAAAATTGAATTAAGTCCTTTTTTTGGGTTTTCCGTTATTCCCTTTGTATTAATCAGGTGCAATGATAAGGAAATCCCGACTTTCGAGCATTATTTACAGACAATTTTCCTCAAGCATTTTGTATTTGATCTCTATTTTACAGATAAATAATCATAAAAGACCTGGCTAGTCTTTCTGCTTCAAGAGCCCCGGAAATCCGTTTTTGACTGGAATACCGACCACTCAGCAAGCTTTGCCAGCACTTGCTTTATTTTGCTCCTGCAATTGATTTGCCCATACAGTTTAACTTTTACCTCTTAAGGGAGTCTTAATAAATACGCCTAGTATGTCGAAAAGCCTATCGACTAAAATTTCCAGAATTTTTATGTTAAGAAATACTTTTATCAGTAAAACAAAGTTATTTTATATACATATTCAATTAATTACTATCAATAAACAATTCAAAATCAACATTTTATTTACAAAATCAAATTGAGACGAATATATCTAGCTGATCTTCAATGAATTACGTTATTTTATAATATATATGGTATTATATTTGTACCGTATCTTTTAAAACAAACATGCAAGCCTGATAACTCCAAATTGTGTTGCAGGTTGTTTTGAAAACTGAAAAATTCAGCGTTATGATGTTTCGATGGCTTATAATTCTTTTGGCTTTCCCTCTTTTAAGCTATGCTTCCCCTGGTAAGGTCAAGTTTTTTCAAGGAAATTTAAGTTCTGCCAAGGTAAAGGCAGGAGAAGAAGGTAAACTTTATTTTGCCGAATTTTCTGCAAGCTGGTGTGCGCCCTGCCGCCTGTTGGAAGAAACCACTTTTTCGGATCCCACTATTGTTAATTACATTGATCAAAACTATATCCCGGTCAGGATCGACATTGATGCTTTTGATGGTATTGCTTTGAAACAGGTTTACAATGTTCAAACCATTCCGACGATCATCATTTTCAATTCGAAAGGAAAGCTTTTGGAAAAATACGATAAAGCACTTCCTGCTTCAACCATGCTTAATCTATTGAAAAAACACAATACACCTGCCAATCGGATAAAGGTCATTAGTACTAACAGTGCTTCATCGCCTTCTGCCCGCAATCAAAATAATTATTATAATGCCAGTACGACGAACCGCCCGGCAGCTAATCAACCAGTATTAAAAGAATCTCATTCTCCAATGAGAACACCTACTAATACGACAGTATCCCGACCGGACAAGCAACCTGTAATACCAGTTCGAGTAGAAGAAAACATTAGCATCAGCCCTGCAAAAGCAGAAAAACCTATGCCCCAGGGAGATGGTTTATATCGCTTTACGGTCAGTCGACAGGTTTCACAAGGTTTTAGCGTTCAAATAGGAGCTTTTAGAGAATATGGAAATGTATTGCGGGAAGTAGAAAGAATACAGAAGCTGTTTGATCAACATATCATTGTTCATATTTTAAATGATGGAGACCAGCCTATTTACAAAATTCTGGTTGGAGAATTTACTAGCCGGCAGCAGGCCATTGATTATCGTGAAAGTATAAAAAAACAAGGCCTAGAAGGAGTGATTAAGGATTTGTCGATGATGAAATAGAGAAGGCACTTTTTGAAATTCGGAGAAGGGATAGTGAATATCCCCTGACTTGTTATATTTGTGAAAAAAAGTCATGTCCTCTCTACTGCTCCGAAATATCAAATCATTAGTACAGCTTTCAACTTCCCAAACAGCATTGTCCGGAAAGGAAATGCAAACCCTCGAAAAACTGGATAAGGCCTGGTTGCTCATCGAGAATGAAAAAATTGCGGCCTTTGGCAATATGGATACTTGTCCGAAAAATGCCGACCATATTATCGATGCTGATGGCCGGATGGTATTCCCCAGTTGGTGCGATTCACATACCCATCTTGTTTTTGCTGGTAGCCGGGAAGGCGAGTTTGTCGATCGTATCAATGGACTCAGCTACGAAGAGATAGCGCAAAGAGGTGGAGGGATTCTCAATTCTGCGCAAAGACTACAACAAACTACAGAGGCCGAACTTTATGATCAGGCTCTGCTGAGGCTGGAAGAAGTACAATCCTACGGTACAGGGGCCATTGAGATCAAAAGTGGTTATGGGTTGAGTACCGAAGCAGAACTTAAGATGCTGAGAGTAATCAGAAAACTAAAAGAAAACAGCCGTCTCCAAATCAAAGCAACCTTTCTTGGCGCACATGCTTTGCCTTTAGCTTATAAAACAAACCGGGCCGCTTATATCCAGTTACTTATCGAAGATATGCTCCCTAAAATAGCGGATGAAGGATTAGCGGATTATATTGATGTCTTTTGTGAAAAAGTAGCTTTTACAGTTGCAGAGACAGAACAAATTATGGAGGCGGGAGCCAGGTTTGGCTTAAAACCCAAAATTCATACTAATCAATTCAATTCTATGGGGGGAATCCAGGCTGCTGTTAAGCATGGGGCAATCTCTGTAGATCATTTGGAAGTGATCAATGATGAGGAAATCGAATGCCTCTTACAATCCGATACTATCGGAACATTGTTACCTTCTGCTCCGTTTTTTATCAATGATCATTATCCTCCGGCGCGCAAAATGCTGGATGCCGGTATGACCATAGCACTGGCCACAGATTTCAATCCCGGGTCTACGCCTTCCGGTCGAATGCCTTTTGTCCTTTCCCTCGCCTGCATCAAAATGCGTATGTCTCCCGAAGAAGCAATCAATGCCGCTACTATTAATGGCGCTTTTGCTATGGAACTGGGAGATCAGTTAGGAAGTATTAGCAAAGGGAAAATAGCCAATCTTTTCATTACTAAGCCCATTCCTTCTATAGCATTCATTCCCTATGCTTTTGGAAGCAATTTAGTAGAAAAGGTTATTCTGCGGGGGCAAATCATATAATCCACAGATTGGCTGCTACCTGACAAAGCAAAGAAAAGCCTGCAAAGTATATGTTTTTACCATTATATTAATGTACTTTTGCTTTAGTTTTAGCTTATAATTTACCCGTCGATCAAGCAATAATCTCTAAGCAAAGCAAGTTAATATTTCGTACTTTGACAAACCGTTTCGAGTTGAAACATAAACTCAAAAAAATTGGAACTAACTTTGTTATATTAAAATCATCGTTAATTTGAGAATTAACTCGGATTTTCTGATAAAGATTAAACAAACATAGTCCAGGTCAAGCGAAAGGGAAAAGCCTGTTTTTTGAACAATACTAAATTAAAGGCAGATCACCAAAATGCTTGAAAGCACAAACCAAAATCAAAAATTCTTTTATTAAATCTGGCTAAATATTCTATGAAGTCCGCTTCCTTAGTCTATTTTTGCCGGAATTTTATACCCGATATGTTCATACTTTGAATCAAAGAAAAACATTCGAAGTAAAAATAATAGCTACTTATGATTAGACGCTTAATCCCACTAGCCCTTTTTGTATTCATAGCATCTATTGCTTTTACACAAATACCGAAATCCATAGATATCGGTTTTGATCCCTCAAACCAAAATACCTCCTTCACCCTGGCATGTCCTCCGGGAGCCAGTCCTGATGGCGGTACGGCTACTCAAACGCTGTTTCCAAGTGCCCAATCCGATAATGTTCTTTTTCTGTGTTTAGGCGATTCTATGGAGATTCAGCATTTTGGTGGCGATTTAAGTGGAGATCCGCAACCGGCAACCGCTCCGGGTTTTAGCTATGTATTTTATAATTGTCCACCCACTGCCACCGGCCCAACGGCGGCCGATATTCTTGCAGATAATTGCCATATCGAAATTAATGCAGGGATGGTAACTGCCGTACAAAATGATATCGATATCAATGGAAATGCAACCTTCTTCAATAATGGTCTGATTCAATCCATCATTAGTGCTGGTGCGCCAACAACCATCTGGTTTGCACCAATCACTTTGGATAATTTTGCAGGTTTTGGATTTGAGCAGGATGGTTCCGGTGTAGTTGGACCATGTATCAATGTAAATACCAATGCCGCTTTTACGGTAACTTATCTAAATGAAATCACTGCCGCAAACATTAATCCCTCGGCAAATGGAAACTGTGTAGGATCATTTAATATTGGTGGTGGACTTCCCGAACTCGATGGAAGTAATTATTCGGATATTAGTATTACGCTTAATTCGGATCCTACTGTAGAAGCAGATATCAGTGGTGCCAATTTTACACATGGTGATTTAATAGAATTCACCGTACCACGGTCTGGAGTTTATACCGTAACTGTTGAAGATGGTGTGAGCTGTGGTGCCAGTTTCACTATTGATATGACCGCTTGTCAGGATATTATTTTTGATGTATCAGAAGAGTTTGGTAATCCGGGTAGTACGGTTTGTGTACAAGTGGATGTAAATAATTTTAATGCTGTTTTGTCTTTCCAGTTCACTATGAATTGGGATCCAACTGTATTGCAATTACCCACACCAATATCTTCTTCAGTTAATAATCTGGGAGCATTAGCTGACATTCAATTTGGACCGGCAAATCCAACAGATGCCCTGACGGTTAGTTGGTTTGATGCCTCTTTTGCAGGACAGTCTTTACCTAATGGCACTGGTATTTTCGAAATCTGTTTTGAAATAATAGGTATGCCTGGTAGTAGTTCACCAATTACCTTTTCCAGTGATTTAACACAAATAGAGGTTTTGGGGCCCGATCCGGGCGGAGATTTCCCGCCATTAGGATTTAATGGTATAGACGGTTCGGTAACCGTAGCCGGAGATATTACTTTAACGTTCACCAGTTGTAGCTCTCCTTTGGGAGGCCCTGATGCAGGAACTTTTACCATTACAACTACCGGAGGAATACCTCCTTATACTTATACTTGGGTAAATACCGCTGATGCTACAATTTTTGGCTCAGGGACAATTTCCATGGATGGCGACTCCGATGTTGTTGGGGACAATATGCCAGTTGGTGATGGCCCGCTTCCCCCAGGTACTTATGAAGTAACACTTACCGATAATAATGGTGACATGCAAGTTGCCAATGTCGAAATTTTTGATGCAAACCCATTGATCGTCGGGATTGCTGCGACTCCTCCCAGTTGTTTCGATGTGATGGATGGTACTATGGAAATTACGAACCCTGGTTCCCTGGGCGGTATAGGGCCGTATACTTATGTGTGGTCAAATATGGAAACCGGTGTTACCATGATTGACAACCTTGGAAATGATCAATATTTTGTGACCGTAACGGATGCCGCTGGCTGTTCAGAAGTAGCCGGGACCGGAATCTCTACGCCAGAAATAATTATTGACACCATCAATTTACAGCATGTAAGCTGTAATGGTCCCGGAAATGACGGCGCGATTATTATTCTAGCTTCAGGTGGTGTCCCACCTCCGGGAGGCAATTATGATTACGCCTGGGATAATGCTATGGTTGGTCCTAATATTAGTGGATTGACTCCCGGTACTTATTGTGTAACCGTCACGGATGGCAATAACTGCCAGCTTGTGCATTGTATTGATATCAATGCACCAATGCCTCCGGTAATTATCAACTGGGATTCCACTTCAGTTTCCTGTCCAACGGATATGAATGGTAGTTTAACCGTCAATGCAGTAGCTGGTAATGCACCGATTGATTCCTATAACTGGGATCCGGTACAACCCGGAGCAGATGAAACAATCAGCGGGATTGGCCCCGGAACGTATTATGTCACTATCACTGCTACGGATGGATGTATCACGATAGACTCCGCTATGTTATTCGCACCGCAGCCACTGGTATTTGATTCTTCCCAAACATCAATTCCAAATTGCCCGGGAGATGTCAATGGTTCTGTTACGGTATTTATTAGCGGTGGGACCGCTCCATATGACTATGTCTGGAGTAATGGTACGAGCAGTGATTTCCCATTATTACCAAACCTGGTAGGAGACAGTACTTATACGGTGACTGTTACCGATTCGGGTAATTGTGGTGATACGGTAATTGCCAATATATTCCTGGCTAATCCCCCTGACATTGATGTCGTCCTTACTAATCCAGTTGATGCAACTTGTAATGGGGGAATTCCATGTGACGGGCAACTTACCGCCCTTGCTTCAGGAGGTACTGCCGGAACCGGAATGTATAATTTTAACTGGGAGTCCGGTGAATCCTTCTCTGGAGTTTCGCAAAGTACGGCTATGCAACTCTGTGAAGGTTTTATTACACTTGAAGTAAATGATGGTTTATGTTCCGTAACAATCGATAGCATATCAGTAGGTGCACCAGCTCCCATCGAAATCGACGGAGCCAGCTCCAGTACTCCAGCCAGCTGTTTTGGAGCAATGGACGGAGGTGCAACGATAGTCGTCACGGGTGGTTCACCGGGTTATACTTATCAATGGACCAACCCGAATGTAAGTGGTCAAACCATAGAAAATTTACCGGCAGGAATATATACCGGTATTGCTACGGATGCAAATGGTTGTACCTTCCAATACAGTGCAGAAATCTCTGAGCCGGATCTATTAGTCGCCACCATTACAGGACAGATGGATGCCAACTGTTCGGGAGGTGCAGATGGGATGCTGGAAGTGAGTTGGGAAGGTGGTAATCCGGGGCTTGCAACTTATAGCTGGACAAATAATGTATCGAACACCTCTGTCGCAAATAATTTACCGGCAGGAACCTATACCGTAACTGTAACAGATCAAAACGGATGTAATGATATCGCTACGGGAGTTGTGAATGAGCCAACACCAATATTTTTCGCTTTGGATACGATTGTTGAACCGTTATGCTTTGGTTTTCAAACCTTTATTTCTATCGATACCGCTTTTGGAGGAGATGGTCCACCTTATTCTTTCTCCGTCGATAATGGTCCGATCTTCCCGATTACCAGTGGAAGTATTCCGGTACTGGCCGGACAACACACGATTATGGTATTCGATGCATCACCGGGATTCCAGTGTAGCGCTGAACTAGATACTTTTATCAATCAGCCATCTCCGGTCAATGTTAATCTTGGGCCAGATGTAGAAATTGAATTGGGAGATAGTATAGAATTGGATGCACAAATACAATCATTCCTGGCTGTAGATTCTATCCTGTGGTTCGCAAGCCCGATCAATGGTACACTACTCTGTCAGGATTCTGTATGTGATGAGGTGTTGGTAATGCCTCTGGAAACGACCTTGTACAGCGTTGTAGTTTCCGATGTTAACGGATGTACCGGAACTGATGAAATACAGGTTGAAGTAGATAAAAACAGAAATATATTTATTCCGAATGTATTTACTCCGGATGCCGATGGATTCAACGATGTCTTCTCTGTGTATAGTGGTGTCGGTGTTGAAAACATCAATTTTATGCGAATCTTTGATCGTTGGGGAGAGCAGGTATACGAAGGACTGGACTTGCCTGTTGGTGATTTTACAAATGCCGGATGGGATGGCAGGTTCAATGGAAAGGTAATGAACCCGGGAGTCTTTATCTATTTGATCGAAGTAGAGTTTACCGATGGAGTTACCTTACTTTATCGAGGTGATTTGACATTACTCCATTAAAAAAGAGTAAATCGTTTAACACAAAAGCCAAGTATCACTTAATTGTTGTACTTGGCTTTTGAGTTTTCTCTAACGCTTAGGAATAGTAAAACTGAAAGTTGCGCCTTCTCCCAGTTGAGCATTAACATTAATTGTCCCTCCCAGGCGTTGAACTATTTTTTGACAGACGGCAAGACCTATTCCTGTACCTTCGTACTGGTTGCGAGTGTGCAGTCTCTGAAAAATAACAAAGATGCGCTCCTGAAACTCCGGATCGATGCCTATCCCATTATCTTTTATAAAAATCTTGAAATACTCCGAATCCTCCTTGGCATAAACGTGAATCTGAGGTTTGCATCCGTCTTTTCTAAATTTAATCGCATTGCTGAGGAGGTTTTGAAAAAGCTGGATCAGCAAAGACTGAACAGATCGAACGATCGGCAGAGGCTCATCTACAATAATTTCTGTATCTGTCTCTTCGATACTAACCTGCAAATTAATTTTACTGATATCAAGTACATCTTGCAAATTGACCGTTTCTATCTCCAGTTCAGTCTTACCAATTGTTGCATACTTGAGCAGGGCATCCAATAGGTTATTCATCCTGATGACACCTTCGCTTACATACTCAAAGAACGGAGCGGACTGTTCGTCAATATATTTTTCAAACTTTCTGTGAATTAACTGGGTATAGCTACCAATCATTCTCAGCGGCTCTTTTAAATCATGTGAGGCGACATAGGCAAACTGGCGCAATTCTTCATTAACTTGAAGCAACTGGACATTTTGATTAGCAATTTGATCACTCTGCTCCAATAGCAAGGCCTGATATTCATTTTCTTTGGTCAGTTGTTCAATTTCTTTCTGTTTTTCACGGATAGCAAACTGGATTTCCATATCCAAAACTTGCCGACTCCTTTGTTCTTTAGCGAATCTTTCCTGCGCTTTTGAATAGATTAGCTGATAATCCAAAGCCCTTTGAAAATCCTCTGTCTCCTGATATATTTTTGCCAGTATTTGATAGCCTCTAATTTCGCTTTCCTCGTCTTTCATCCTTTTGGCAGCAACAATCCCCAGACTCGTCAACTTGATGGCTTCGTCATAAGCTTTTTTATGAAAATAAATATTACCAAAATTGATCAGATTGATTTGCTTCCCATTGATATCTCCCAGTTCAGAAAATAAATCCTGGGCAATTTCTGCATCGACAAGTGCAGAATTAAAATCACGCAAAGCTGCTTTGGCCCGGCTTCTTTGCGCCAGACAATGAGCAATCATCTCTTTATAGGCAATCTTCTTAGCCATTTGATAGGCTATTTCAAAACTATCAATTGCTTTTTGAGGATCATCTGATTGATAATAAATATTCCCCAGGTTGTTCAGCACAATGACTTTGGTATAATCATCCATCACATTATCGTAACTTGCCAACACTGTCTCATAACGATTAATGGCTTCCTGATAGTTATACAGTGAAGCATATATCGTTGCAATATTGATAAGGCTCTGCGAAGTGTTGTATCGAAAATTGATAGATTTGCTCTTTTCAAGGGCCTCCAGCAAATGTTCCATCGCCGTCTTATAATTTGCCCGGGTTCCATGATACACTGCGATATTATTAAGCGCTATCAGTTCTTTTTCTATTTCTCCCGTTTCCCGACTCAGTTTCAGCGCTGTATTGGAATAGTCCAATACGTTAGCATATTCCTGTTTTTTTATGTACACCTGGCACAACTGATTGTATACCGCTACTTTAAGCGAAGCCGGGGTATCATCATTAAGCAGCTCTAAAGCTTCGCTCACCAATTCAAAAGCTTTATCCAGTTTCTTTTTTAATACGTAGTGATTACTCAAGGCACACAGCGATCGGATTACCCCTTGCTCTCCCGCTTGGTTCCGACCATAATCCAGCGCTCGCTGATACGAACTAGCCGCTTTATCAAGAATTAACTGGTTTTGGTAAACGTCCCCATAAGCAAGACAAATTTCAATGGTATGCCCATTTTGAGATAGGTTTTGGCTGAGTTCATCCGCGCGATTGATATAATTTAAAGCGGTAGGATAGTGCCCTTGTTCAGCCTGAAATCTTCCCGTAGTTGTATAAATTTTGCCCAATAACAAATTAGACTGGAGAATACCTTTAGTATAGGAATCTTGTTCGGAGAGTTCTAAAGCTTTTCTGGCATTTTTTAATGCCATCTTGAGATTACGCTTTAGAAATTCATCATCACTGCGATTGAGTAAATTATGTATTTTTTCTGCTGACATTTATCAGTTTTACAAATTGGCTTTATCGTCTAGCACAAGAGCGCGAATTTTATTCCAAAGTTGCTTTTTTTATGATAAAATGTCAAAACATGTACATAACAAGCAAGTAGAATAGTTTTTTCGCACTTTCTATTCACCGGAACGTTCAGCGTCAACGACGCCTTTTAGATAAATTTTATGCCTGGCAGGTCTGGTATTGGCCACAACTGTAATCATTGGCTTTTGATTTCCCAATTTGCCGGTACTATTATAAATAACACCTATTTTTCCTTCCTCCCCGGGTGCAACAGGCATAAAGGGAAAAGTGGGTACAGTGCAACCACAGCTTACATCAACATTTAGAATTTCCAAATCCGCATTTCCGGTATTTTTAAAAACAAAATCATGTTCAATTTTGTCCCCTTGATTGATTACTCCAAAATCGAAAACGGCTTCCTTAAATTCAATTTCGGGTTTCTTCCGATTTTTAGGTTTTATCTTTTTTGGTTGCTGCTTTGCTGCTTCTGGCTGCTTTTTCACATCAGAAACCTCTTTTGTCGAGGCTTTAGGACTTGCTTCGAGGACTGTATCTTCTTGCCCGGATTCAGGATTTAGCACCTTTAAGTCTTCGGTTTGCTCTTTTGCATCACTATTATTGGAAAGGCTATTTGAAGCGGGCGGTGGATTAACTTCATTTGAAACCGAGTTTTGGGCTGTCGGATTATCATTGCAAGAAAAAAGCAAAAACAGGAAGAAAATGTATAATCCACCAATAATTCTCATTAAGTGTATACTTGACTTAACAATAAGTTGGCAAAATAAGAAAAAGTCAGCGAATTATCGTAAGGCTACCTACATCAACAATTTCTTCTCCATCGCAACGGAAAATAATTTTGTAAAGTAAAACACCGGGATTCATTGGCTGGCCTTTAAAATTTCCGTCCCATTGTTCCATAGCATCGGTTGTCATAAAAACTCTTGCGCCCCAACGGTCAAAAATTTCGAAAGAGACCAAATCCGCAACTGCATAGGGATTGGAAATGCCATAAGTATCATTGCGCCCATCATCATTAGGCGTAAAGGCATTGGGCAAAAAGACCTTACTACAATCCAGATCAGCGGGATCAATCACAGTGATTCTGATCGAATCTGTGGCAACACAGGTAAAAACATTATCTGTATAGGTTGCCGTATAAGTCTGTGTTTGGACGGGAGAAATAAGTGGTTCGGTGATCGTAGGATCATCCAAATTATTTGTTGGATCCCACATAATAACATCCGCGCAAGTATTTCCAGCCTCAATCTGTACATCATTTCCAAGGAATACCGTCGTATCCGAAGTGATAATATTATCGGGAATCAATGGTTCATAAAGCCCTCTGACTTCCCTTTCATTAAGTGCCCGGTCATAAAGCCGAACTTCATCCAGTAAACCACCATAAGGGTTATCCGTTACACCAACACAAATACCATCGGCAATAGCCCAGACTGCATCATTGGCAATATCGATCCTGGATAGGGTTGTTCCGGTTTCGCGCAATGTACCATTTACATAAAGCCGAACGACCCCTCCGTTTCGTACAACGGTCACCTGATGCCAGCATTTATCCGCATCCAGTGGTGTTGTAAGAATTACTCTTTTATTAGGATTTTCACTCATTTCGACCGTAATGCTATTAGCGGTAGGTGTATATCGAATAGCAAAAGCATTTTCATCATCACAGGTCTCTTTTTTGGAAAAAACAGTTTGAGTTCCGAGAACACTTACTGGTTTAATAAAAAAGCCCAGCGTAAAATCATCATCTTCAAAGAAATCATTCACGGTTCCGACAAATAATACGTGATCATCAAAACCGTTAAAACTCAGAGCCAGTCCGTCTACACCGCAGACCAATTGAGGATCACCGATAAAGGTGCCATTAGAACCACCACCAATTTGATCATTGGCAGTAGAATCATTAAAGCTATAAAAAGCCACCAAATCCTCGGTGGTTTGAGCATTTGACGAAAATGCCAGAAAAAACATAATTACCGTAGAAAAAAGATTCTTCATTATTCTATTCAACTTTATAAACTCCTTTCTAAACGAATTTAGCACAACAATATTTTAACCAAAAAGGTCTCCAAGTCCCCCCATTCCGGGAGGCATCATGTCTTTAATCATATTTTGCGTTTCTTCCGCCTCCTTTTGAGTAGCTAAAGCCAGGGCTCTGTTGACGGCTACCATCACCAAATCTTCTATTTCCTCTTTATCCTCCCAATTGAGCATTTCTTTATTGATAGAAATATTTAAAATTTCTCTGGCAGCATTGGCCGTTACCCGTACTGCGCCATCACCTGCTTCCGCCTCAACTTTGATTGCAGAAAGCTTTGCTTTCATCTGCTTCTGCATTTCTTCCATATTTCCAAACATGATTGAACAGTTTATGTTGTATAAATAATACCTGCAAAGGTAAGCATTCGGTTTGATTTTCGTTATTCGCGATTCGATTTTCGTCGTTCGTTTTCCGAATTCAGGATATCAAACAGCATCTAGTACATAATGAATTACGAATAAAGAAGATTGAAAAGCGTTCTCACCTTTATTTTATTTGAGATTCGACAAAAACTTGTTAAACTTGTAGGAAAATTCAAAAAGCTTTAAGAATGAAAAACAATACCAGAATCATTAGCGTGGCAAATAGCAAAGGAGGTGTTGGAAAATCTTGTGTAAGTATTTTATTGGCTGTTGCCCTGGCAAAGCGAAAAAAGAAAAAAGTACTGATTATTGATTGTGATAGTCAGGGTAGTGTTATGGAAATGTACGAAAGAGAAAGAGCGCAATATGAGGAGGAACCGGCTATCGAAGTTGAAGAATTGACCCCGCGTAAAGTACAGACTTTTTTGAAGCGTTTTGGAGGAGATTACGATGTTATTTTTATCGATATTCCACGAATGACCGATAAAAAGAAAGATACGGCTACCGTCATGCTTTTATATAATTGTGATTCGGTACTTGTTCCCGTAGTTGGAAATGAAGTGGATGTATTATCCAGTCAGGACTTTGCGGAAATTCTTAGTGAAGCTGCGGAGGATAAGAAAAATATGGGGGATGATTTTAAGTTTTACGGTTTTATCAATCGACGTAATCAGCGAAAATCCAATGAAGTTGCCGAAAAGGCGATGAAAAAAGACGGTCTGAAGATGTTTAAAAACTCTTTACCCGATCTCAAAATATTTACTCATCCTTCCTTTTATAAATCGATTCTGGAGTCGGTAGAAGGGGAAAGAAGATTCGAGCCGTTTTTCAAAGAGTTTTGCAGAAAGTTTAAACTCTAGTATAAATCGCATTTGAATAAATTCCTTTTTTCATAATAAAAAACCCAGATTCCACACTGATCAATGCTGGAATCTGGGTTTTTTATTTTAAAGTCAAATCCTTTAATTTTCAGGTAGCACAATCCTGTACTGCCTTCTCAATCGGATTCAGTAAATACAATTCGAATACTTCTTCATCACTTAGTGCCCGGTCATAGACTTTTAATTCGTCCAGAACTCCCTTAAACCGAACAATTCTTCCATCTTTAATACAAGGACTATCGGAAAAGGATAGCAGGGCATCATTGGATAGATCGATCCCATTGCATCTAAAACCTTCCTGTTGGGGAATGCCATTAATATAAGTATAGGCTCTGGTGCCTTTGCGTACCAGCACCAGGTGTTTCCAGCCTTCTCCGCCGGTATCCGGTGAAATATCCCCATAATCTTTAAGCGGCGTTTCGCGGACCTCTGTTTCTACTTGTTTTAAATTTTGATCAAGGCGAAAGTCCAGTGTATTATAATCTTCGCAATTCGCTCTTTTGGAAAGCAGACTTTGTTTAAGTACCGTATACTGATTGGACTTAAAATAAAAACTCACCGTAAAGTCCGAGGTAGTGAAATAGCGATTAACAATACCTTCGAACTGGACGTAATCATCAATCCCGTCAAATAAAAGTCCTTCATCTTCTATACCACACCAGCAATCTACACCACCGTAAAGCGTTCCATGTGATTCAAAGCCGCTTTCGTCCCGGGCATCACAATCGTTAAAAGAATAATAAGCTACCAGACCCTGATCAAGGTCAATCCAATTGGATTGATTCATAAAAGCAGATGAGCCTGTAAGCAAAGCCACTAGAAGAAGATATTTAGATATTTTCATAGTTATTGTTTTGGTTTCTACGTGGCCTTCGGAATGAACATATAAGATACATGATTTTCGAAAAAGATGAAAGCGGAAAATAAAAACGGAATCTTCGATATCTTAGAAGATTCCGTTCGCACTTTTCAAGGAGTGCTATTTATGGAGAGGGGTTTACTTCTTAATAAATCTGGAGGTATGAACATCAGCACCATTAGAAATACGTACAAGGTACTGGCCTTTCTGCAGATTTGCTACATTGAGAATAGTTTGAGTAGCACCTCTTTCTAGAATATCCGTAATAACCAACCGTCCAAGAATATTGTATACTTCAATTTGTACATCGCTGTCCAATTCTGCGGAAACAGCAAGGGTCATCTGACTTTCAGCTAATGTCGGGAAAATATTTACTTCCATTTTACCAGTCAAAGTAACAGCTTCGATAGCACTATAAGAATAAGTTCCATCTGTATCCACTTGACGCAAGCGATAATAGTTAACACCCTGTACAGCATTTTTATGTATATAGCTGTAAAAACGCTCTATATCCGAATTAAGTGCTCCATGTACCTGGTCGATTTCTACAAAATCACGACCATTTATACTATGTTCTATACTGAAATATTCATTGCTTTCCTCAGATGAAGTAGACCAATCTAGGCTTATCGCTTTATTAGTCATTGGTCTGGCGGTGAAAAAAGTAAAATTAACTGGTGTTGGAACAAGCTCCGTCAAGGAAATTCCACCTTCTGCACCTCCACAACTCGCAATACCATCTTCAATATCCATAGTACCAGAACCACCAGATGCCCCCCAGGCACATAATCTGAATGTAACAGTTATCGGTCCATTAATATCAGTAGCATTCACCTGATCACTAACACATCCTGTAGAAGAACTAATTGTACCTGTACTTATAGTATTAAAACCATTACCCGAGCCAATTTCTACATCCAGACAGTAATTTCCAGGGCCAGTATTACTTCTATCGAGTTGAAATTCAATCACTGAACCTGCAGCAACGGAACAACCCGCAGCAACATCGAATCCCCAAGTTAAACAATCATCATCTGTTATAGCATCGTTGCAATCTGAATTTGAAGTATCAAATCCATTTGAATTGAAATCTCCACCACTAGCAGAATTAATTCCGCCTCCTCTACAAAGATCAACTATAGTGATACAAGCTGCATCAGAAGTTGAGTTGGCAGTTCCATTACCTGTACCCGCACAAGGGTCACCACTTCCTGTTTGCCAATTAATCAATTGAGCTTCACAGAAAAAAAAGCCCAAGCAAAGCATATTAAATAATAGTACAATTTTCTTCATAATTTTTGTTTTGAAAAGTTTTTAATTCTATCTAAATGTTTGTGTTTCGAAACCAGTGAGTATGTAAGATCGAAGAGCTTCAACCTTAAATGTTATTTATAGAGTATACAGAACTGTAAAGTTAATTCAGGTCTGTTAACTCAAAGTTTAGTAGAGATTTTGAAATCGTAAAATGTCTCGTGGGATTGTGGTTAGAAATTTTCCGGGGTCAAGAGCGGCGGTGTTATTTAATTGAGCTATAACCCAATAACAAAAATACAATTAATCTCGGGAGATCAAAATAGTTCAAACAAGAAAAAAGCATAAAACATCAATAAGACCCAGCCTTCCCAGCGGGAAATATTCCGGGATAAGGTCATAAAAGCAAACAGGAGCGTCATAACCAGCATCATGGGGAGACTAAAGGAAACCACTGTATCCGAGATTTTAAGCTCGCCGAAAAAAGATGGGATACTCATTACCGCATAAGTATTGAAAACATTCGAGCCCAGTACATTTCCGACGGCAATAGACGTTTTCCCTTTGCGCGCCGCATTCAGACTGACAATCACCTCCGGAAGGGAAGTCCCCAAAGCAACAGCAGAAAGTGCGATTATATCGGGATCAATCCCAACTTTTGCGGATAGAAATTTGATTGCTACTATAGTATAATTTGCCCCTAGCCAAACTCCGACGCCCGCCAGCACCAAAATAATATAAGTCTTCAATGATGCTTTGGTGCGAAATTCATCATCATTATCATCATCAGAATTAAGGGAATAAATCAGAAAAATAACGATGCCAAAGAAAAACAATATTCCTTCGGCCAGGCTGAATTCCTGATCCCGGATGGTGAACCAAAGTAAAAAGGCCGAACCCATTAGAAAGGGTATATCAATGCTCCAGAGCGTTTTAGGAACATTGATATTTTTTACAATAACCACTACCAAACCGAGTACCAGAGCAATATTGGTAATATTCGAACCGACAACATTACCCGCTACGATCTCCGATTGTCCTTCAAAAACACTAACCAGGGAGGTAGCCAGTTCGGGTAGCGAAGTACCAAAGGCAACTATCGTAACGCCTATGATAAAAGGTGATATTCCAAGGGACAGACCAATCTCTTCCGCCGAATCAATGAAATAATCCGCAGCCTTGAGTAGCACCGTCAAACTGACTATAAACAGACCAATATTGAGAAGTATGTCCATATATGCCGTGTAAGCGGTGCAAAGCTACATTTTTTTCAATTAGCTGTATAATGTTCTTAAGATTTTGTGATTTGTTGCCGGATTTACTCGATAAAGGGAGGCTTTTGAGGGCTCGACGAAAAGGCCGACAAGCCGCTTGACAAGTGCATAAGAAGGTAAACAAATTTCATTCATTTTCCTAAGTCCAGTCAAGCGCTCATCCTGTCTCTCCTAATAAGTCCACAAATCATGTTCGAAGTTGAAAATTTCCTGTTTGATCTTCTCCGCCTCCATTAAGCCATCTATTCCACTCGCATAATCTTTAATCCGGTTATCTTGAATATTGGATGCTTTGTAAATATAACTGGCGAACATACGCGTTTCAAAGAGGTCTTCCCAGCTAATCAGCGCCGCATCATTAAAAGGATTAGCTACTTTGTGCTTTGCAAATAAACTTCGACATTCGGGATAATAGGCCCAAAACATTGGCCTTTCAAATTTAAAATTATCATTATCGTCAAATTCCTCAATCAAAGGTGCTATTCCCAGGATTCGAACGTTCAGTGTCCCCGTATTTTCATCAAAAAACCATAATTCTTTAATCCGAAAGCGTTTGACATTCTCATAATTGACCATATCTTCAATAATTCGCAATTCGGGTTCTAAAGTTTCCGGATTATGTACCTCTATGGTATCTTTTGAATAAAAAATATTCCGGACTTCCGTGGTATCGAGCAAATAAGAAAACTTATCATTTTCCGCACTGTATAATGCAATCTGTCCTTCGAGTGCAGCTTCTTCCAGGATTTTAAACAACGGTGCCTGGGGGTATACAAATGGCAAATTCATTTTCTCCCGCACATCAATAATCCGCCAGACCCGCTTTTCCCAGAAAATATCCGCTTCCCGAATGGGCTGGTAGGTCAGGACTTTTCGTTCTTTGATCAATTTTCGCTCGACAATATCATCCAGAGGCTGAGCATTTATATTTTCCATAAAAAACAAACAAATGGGAATTAAAATGAGGTATTTCATTGGATTTCTTTTTTTAATAAACAAATAAGCCCAAAGCAGATACTGAGTGCATGCAAACAGATTTCAAGGCAACATTTTTTGTAATTAATTTTGAACCGGAACTTGACTCTTTAGAAAAACAGTCCCCGAAGTCCAGACGGGCGGACTCCGGAAGACTGACTACTGCCCTATTGCTTCCCTTAGCATCGAGACTTGATAACTCGCCAGTCTGATGCCCGGGTAGACCAGTACAAAATCGCATCGGTAGAGACCTATCATCTTATCAACTATTATCGAATTCTGAAAATCATACTGCTTAATTTGCGGGTAATATCATTATCTCCAGGGCACTTGGCCCGGATTTTTTCGAAGTAATACACATCTCCGAAATCTGCCTGCCCGACAATACGGCGAGTACGGGCATCAAATTTGCCACCACGGTTTTCATTGACCTGCGGATCTTTTTTCTTGGGGACCCGGGTTATTTCAAAACTCGTAATCGAACACCGGGCATCAAAATCGAAATGCTCGTGAATTGCCTTGACCTGATCATAAACTTTAAATTCATTGGGCTTCATCCGTCCACTTTTATGTGCACCAAGCACCGGCAATGGTGTAGGTATCCTCTTAACCCGGTATTCGAAAGAAGTCGGTTTCAGACCGCCGCCGCTTACGGTAATTACAGCTTTTCCCGGACGGGCAGGCCTGGCGATAAACTGGCTATTATTTATTTTTTCCAACTGTATACCTTCCGCATTTACCTGCATTTCAGTACTAGGAATTCCAGCAGCCGAGATCGTTACCGGATTTTTTACTCCAACATATAGCACATTCATCTTATCCGCCGAAACGGCTACCGAACGCTCTCCTACCTCATACTTAAATTTCTTTTTATAAGATTTAACTTCACCACTAACCGGATTGGTCACATCGATCAGTACATCCATCTCCTTAGTCCCCAGATCTTCCGGTTTTATATTGAAAATCGCTTTCCCATCACGTACGGGCAGGTTTCGTCCATTTACTCGTACAGCAATATTATCTGCAGTACTGCTATAGGCTCCCAGGAATATCTCGGCTGTCAAATCCTCTCCCCGGATTACATAACTCTTATCCGCAGCTACTACTGCTTCAAAGGCATCGGGCTTCATCGTTTCGACATCTGTTTTACTCAAAAAATAGTTCAAAATTGCCGTTTCAGATATCTTAGCATCATTTTGAAATTTGCTCAACAATGGTAAAATCGCCGCTACAGGCATTTGTTGAAAATTGAATTCTTCCCAGTTTTTCTTATCTGAATCTTCCGGAACGGGCTTAACATTTAAGGGGATACTTTCAGACAGGCGCGCACGTGTTTCTGCATTTTCAATGGTTGCCAATAATTGCTCCCTTAAGGCAGTGATTTTTTCTTTCAGCTGAGTAGCTTTCCCTTCATTTATAAACATACGGGTGCTTACATCTTTATCCTTGATACCTTTGAGTGCTCCTTCCTCATCATAACCTCCCGATTTTTCGATAAGCTCTGTTTTCAGGTTATCAATATATCGGTCAAAGGTCTGAGAGATTCGGTTTACTTCCAATGCTTTTTCCTGGAGTGGATTAAACTGCGAATAAGCATCTGCCTGCTGCTTAATCGCGGAAATGATTTGTTGATTGGATTTTGCAACGATTGCACTGCTCTCCGAAATACTGTCGTTCATCGCCAGGAAGGCATTTAAAATCTCGGCAGAAACATTTAGTGCAAGGATCGCCGTCAGGACAAGATACATGAGATT
This sequence comes from Saprospiraceae bacterium, assembly GCA_028280415.1. Classification (GTDB taxonomy): domain Bacteria; phylum Bacteroidota; class Bacteroidia; order Chitinophagales; family Saprospiraceae; genus JAHDHW01. Next base: position 85,266 of record JANQLV010000014.1, on the reverse strand, counting down.
GATCATTAATTGCCGCGGTTCTTTAGGTATTGACATAATTTTCCGTTGTTAGAATTAGTAAATAGCTACAATAATTGACTGTCATCAAGGCTCGACCTAATGGGGTATCCACCACTCCAGTACGAGTACATACAAACATCAGAGGCACAAATTTTCCAGCTTATCTAATGAAGAGATAAGTCCTGATAGAAAGGCCGGTCGTTTTGAAATCAAGGCTTAGATTAAGCGATTCGTTTTTATAGCTTAAATTTTTATCATATAATATAGTATTCCAGTCTCATCATCAAGCGATGAAAAGTCAATTAAAATCTTTAAATCCTAGTGTGTCTTGTTCTTAATAAATTCAGGTGGCGAGTTATTAGCATAATGCGGTGGCCTGGGGAAAGTTACAGTCGGACTTAAACTTTTTTTTAAATAAGATGTCCATTTAATTATAGCTTTGGTATTCTTTGATTTTTTTGAAATGCGCTCGCAACCGTCTGTCTATTGATATACCAGATTACCTTGATGGTGCGTTTTTTTATTATTTTTGTTTTTAAGTAAAATTTATCCAAAAAGAAACATGGCACTAGATCAGATTGATGTAGATAAATTGGAAGAGGAAAAGGGGAAAGAAATGTCTTTTCTGGAGCATCTCGAAGAACTGCGATGGCATATCGTACGTTCGGGGATTGCAGTCGTGTTATTTGGCGTTTTGGCTTTTATCGGAGGAGAGAAGTTTTTTGATTTTATTATGAACGGGCCCCGAAAACCCGATTTCTGGACCTATCAACTCATTTGCAGCATTTCCGAAACCTTATGTTTTAGCCCTCCAAAGTTTGAGCTTCAAGCCGTTCAGTTTGGTGAAGAATTTTTAGTCCATTTTAAGTTTGCACTGCTCATTGGCCTGACCCTGGGTTTTCCTTATATTTTCTGGGAATTCTGGCGTTTTATCAGGCCAGGACTTTATCCCCATGAAAAAAAAGCAGCGCGCGGAGTGGTCCTGGTATGTTCAATACTATTTGTGACAGGCGTACTTTTTGGTTACTTCATTGTATCGCCATTTGCCGTAACCTTTTTAGCAGGTTATAACCTCGGCGCAGTTAATATGCCCTCGATCTCTTCATATGTCAATTATATGACCATGTTTACGCTACCGGCCGGAGTTGTTTTTGAACTTCCGGTAGTCATTTATTTCCTGACTAAAATCGGATTGGTTACGCCATCTTTTCTAAAATCTTATCGGAGACATGCTTTTATCGTTATTCTGATCCTGGCAGCGATCATTACTCCCCCGGATGTAATTACCCAATTTCTTATTGGTATTCCCCTCTACTTTTTATATGAAGTAAGTATAATTATTTCAAAGCGTGTAATTGCAAAACAAGAAAAAAAGGAAGCATTAGAAGAGAAAATAAATCCTTAGATTTGCGGCCAAATTGACATTCATCATGCAGCATGTTTCATCTTCGCTTACCCTCTTATTAAAATATGGCATTACCACTGGCTATATTGTATTTTTTGGTGCGATGACCACTGCTTTCTGGTTTGTAGATGGTATAAATGTGGTCGCGGGCTTACCTATTGGAATTTTTAGAATTGGCTTTACAATATTTTTTATTCTGATGATCCTTTTTCTGTATTGGGCAGTCATGCGACTCAAAAGAGTAGAAATGGATGAGCATTTTTTTTATGTAACTAATTATTATAAAAATGTACGCTATCCCTACCATCAGATCGAAAAAGTCAAAGAAAAAGATTATTACCTTTTCCGCTCCGTCCACATCTATCTAAAACAGGCCGCCACCTTTGGCAAGAAGATAAGTTTTATCGCCAGTCGTGATCGTTTTAATGAATTTTTAAAAGAACATCCGGAAGTGATCAAACAGTTAAAAGGACTGGAAGAGTAGATTTATAAATGTTTGAATGAAGCTTAGTATATTAATTCAAGCATTCAATCATTATTACATTCAAGCATTATTAATGCTCCAAAGGCACGATCCACTCTGCATGTTTAAAGAATTCGAATTTCTCTTTTGCCAGGTCTGTATCCGGATCAATATAAGTCTGGTATTTTCGACCATTTAGTCTGGCTTTAATATCAGCATAAACTTCTACTTCATGTCCATATTTTGCGCTATAAACATCCCTCAAATGATGTGCAAATTGCAGAATCATCTCCGGATGGGTCCGCATTTTTCTAAGTTGCCTTTTGGTTAGCATTTTTTTGGGATAAACCTTTTCGATGGTATTTGTTCGAGGGTTTTTTATGGTAAAATTTCCATAGGCAAATTTTTGCCTTAACATCATTCGCCAACTGTATCGATGCCCTTCCTCTGTCCAGGCTACATCCCCTTTAAAGAGGTGATGCCGAAACGGCAGCAGCAACATCAGCGCCATGAGTACAATTGTACCGTTCTTTATAAAGAAGGAAGGTCTGGCTGCATAAGTCAGTTCCGGATTTTCTCCGGTTGCGAACCAGGTATTCCACTTAACTTTAATTTTTTGCAGGGCAGGAATCCGTTTTTCCAGCCAGTTCCAGCAACGTATAGGAAAATCCGGTTCGAAATACAAAAGCGTTAGCGTAACGGAAAGGAAGGGAAAAATCCCAATGAGAAAAACAATCAGATTATTCAAATGAAAAAAGATCACAAAACCCAATGCCCAAATTCTCGTTTTTTTGTTAATTAAAAAAAAGACGACGAGCAAATCCAGTAACAGGCCACCATAACTCATAAAATAGGCGGTCCATTCTTTTTCCCAGATAAACCCCAGAATGGGCATATCCGCTTTTTGGGCCAACCATATTTTAAGCGGCATACCATTAAGCCAGTCGGGATTAATTTTCGCTATTCCACCGTAAAAATAAACCACCCCCATCATGAATTGCAAAGTGAACAGCGGCCAGTAGGGTACAAAGTTCTTTCTCCATTCCGGTCTCTCCAAGGCATCCAGACTATAATTGCGGTGCAAAGGCATGAAAATGAGGAGCCAGCTCATAAGCATAGTCAGGTATCCGTGATTGAGATAGTAGGATTTTTCCAGGAAGTAGATATAGCTAAAACCCAAAGCAAAAATGAAAGCAGCGTAGCGATACCATTTGCCCAGGGCAATAAAAAGCCCTGCAAACATCGTGATGATAAAAATGATCGACAACCAGGGATCTGGTAATGTTTTTACCCATTGAAAGCCATAATACTTGAATTGAAAATTCTCTGTTTGAAAAGCTCTATCAATAAAATGTTTACCAATCCAGCTACCCAAAACATCTGCAAAACCAAGTATTCCAAAGACGATGCGAAAGAAGACCAATGAGGCTATATTAACTTTGCGAAAGAGAAAATTCATAGTATGCAAGATATAACACAAATATAGTCAATGCCTTTTTGTAAAAGATACTTTTACATTCCAATTTACAAATTTCAAATTCCGTTTTACGCCCTGTTTTCCCTTCGGAACCGGAGACCGGTTTCTTTATCATGGCTCCTCATCTTTCAGCAACATTGCCGGATGAGCCATAAACCATTGTTCCCTTTCTTTGGTATAGCCAAAAGTAGCATGCGGAAGACGTGTATTCAAAGATCGGGAAACCGATTTAAGTTGATCAGCCGGTAAACTTACTGTCAATTCATCCCCATCAATCAATTTGAAATACATGGTCCCGGTTTGATTAACCTCAAATCCAAAAGGCATTCGCTGAGTCAATATTGAATAGACCCAAACAATTTTTTCAGGTTCATCTCTAAGCAGATTCGATAATGGGAACTGGCGTTTTTTAATCAGAATAAAGCGCCGCCAGGCAAAAAATGAACCCAAAAAAGTGATACCTATTGCCCAAAACATCAAAAAGATGTTTTTATTAAAAGAAAAAACAAACAAAAACAAGCCCAGACTGGCAATGGTCAAAAAAACCAGTAAAATCAACTTATTTTCCCGTATTTCCGCCTTAATTATTTGTTTCATCCGCGTTTTAAAAATAGCAAGTCGGTATTTTTTTGTTTTATAATATAAAATAAATTAAACAAATTGTTGATTTTATAAACAAATGTTTTTATTTTGCAGCATATTCAAACAAAAATAGTTTGTTTTTAGCTTAGAAGAGAGGTTTGACTATCAAATTATAAACCTCTATCAAAACCTTAAAGCAGGAATAATATCAACGAGAGACATTTTTAAACAAGTATGCTCCAATCAATAGGGGCTGTACCTTAAAAATGTTTAAATCATGGAACTGCAAATTCTTATCAGCAAAAAAGGAACTCACGTCGTCACTGTTTCCAATCTGTACGATGCTTTGCAATTGCCTCAACACAAATACAATAGCAATATTGCAAAATGGTTGACTGATTTTTACGCATTCAGCGACGATATTCGACAACCAGAAGTATTAAAGGATTATGCTCAGCGGAATTTAAAGCTTTCCAGGCGCAAGGATTTCTATATTTCGCTCGAATTTGCCAAACTAATCACTTTGGGTTCGGATAGCAAAGTCAAACAACAATATGCCCGGTATCTTAAAAGAGCTGAGGACCGGATCAAAGAGAATGATACCTTTTCAAAAGAGCAAATTGTTACTGTCTTGGAGCTTACCAAAGCTATGGGTTTGATCAGTTGCCAGAAGTCAGTTGAAAAAGAGCATATGAAGAAGTACGAGCAACAAACAGGTTATCCACATAAATGGTGGGAGTATCGGGCTCAATTGCTGGGATATTCTGCCGAAGAGCTACAAGATAAAATGAAACAGGTAGGGAAAAACTACAAGGGCAAGAACTTGCTGCAAATGTTGATGTATCTCGATAAATATGAAATTATCAGAATGGCTGTAATTGATCTCTTCCTCGCATTTGGCAAGAGTACTTCCTATTCCAAAAACATGGGAGATTTAGCCAAGGTATTTGCCAAAGAGATGAAAATTGAAATATTTGATGATCGCAAATCCGCAATTGATTTCATCCCCAAAGATATCAATCCGCAAATGGTCGAAGAAGTGAAAACGCTTAATGCAACTAACTTGCTTAAAGCCTGTTAAGCTATTTCTCTTCTTTCGTTTTTCATCACTTAATTTTCGAATATAGGACAATAAAAATATTTGTATTTCCTTCATAGTGGTTAAGTTAAATGTTCGTGCCTTTTTAACGTTAATTAGGTGCGAACTTACTTTTTATGGATTTTCAACAGATGCCGACGTTGACCGTATATTAAACTAACTTTAAAAATTATTATCTTTGAGACGTAGAAACACTAGAAAAACAAAAGAGATGGCACAAGTAAATTATACGGAAGAAAATATCCGTTCGCTGGATTGGAGAGAACATATCAGAATGCGTCCCGGAATGTATATTGGTAAGCTTGGGGACGGTTCCTCACCGGACGACGGTATCTATATTTTAATAAAAGAAATCATTGACAACTCCATAGATGAATACGTTATGGGGTTCGGAAAAACAATAGAGGTAAAAATCGATGAAAACTCGGTTTACATACGAGATTATGGCCGGGGGATTCCTTTGGGTAAAGTTGTAGACTGTGTCTCGAAAATCAATACCGGAGGAAAATATGATTCCAAAGCCTTTAAAAAATCTGTCGGACTCAATGGAGTTGGAACAAAAGCTGTAAACGCACTTTCCGATTATTTCAAGGTTCAGGCAGTCAGAGACAAAAAGACCAAAGTTGTAGAGTTTTCAAAAGGAGAAATTACCAAAAACGCCAATATTTCCAAAACGCAGGAGACGAATGGTACCTTAATGGTTTTCAAGCCCGATTCTACAATCTTTAAAAACTATAAATTCCGTACAGAATTTATTGAAACACAACTGTGGAATTATGCTTATCTCAATGCAGGGTTAAAAATTATTTTCAACGGTAAAACCTTTGTCTCCAGAAACGGCTTACTCGATCTGTTAACACGTAAAACGGCAAACGACGAGATTAAATATCCGATCATCCATTTGAAAGGCGACGATATAGAAATAGCGCTTACACACGGGCAACAATACGGTGAGCAATATCATACTTTCGTAAATGGTCAAAATACTACTCAGGGAGGTACCCATCTGAATGCATTCAGAGAGGCCGTAGTAGCAACCGTTCGAAATCATTTTAACAAAAACTACGATGCCAAGGATATTCGCGCTTCCATCATAGTTGCAATAAGTGTACGCGTTGAAGAGCCCGTTTTTGAATCGCAAACCAAAACGAAACTCGGTTCACAAAATGTAGCTCCGAATGGTCCAACCATGAGAACTTTTGTAAATGATTTTCTTACCAAAGAGCTGGATAACTTTTTACACAAGAATCCGGAAACGGCCAAGGAGTTACAAAAACGGATTGTACAGTCCGAAAGAGAGCGAAAAGAAATTGCCGGGATTAAGAAAATTGCCCGGGATAAAACAAAGAAAGCCAATCTGCACAATAAAAAACTCCGGGATTGCCGAATTCATTTCAACGACAGCTCCCGTAAATCTCCAGAAGAAGACAGAGCCAGAACCACAATTTTTATCACAGAAGGGGATTCAGCCAGTGGTTCGATTACTAAAGCCCGGGATGTTCAAACCCAGGCGGTATTCAGTCTTCGCGGTAAGCCTTTGAACTGTTATAATATGACCAAAAAAGTGGTCTATCAAAATGACGAATTCAATTTGCTTCAACACGCACTTAATATTGAAGACGGACTGGATGATCTTCGATATAATCGAGTAGTAATTGCTACGGATGCCGATGTTGACGGAATGCACATCAGATTATTATTGTTAACTTTTTTCCTTCAGTTTTTTCCTGATTTAGTCCGCAATAGCCATCTGTATATCCTTGAAACACCTCTTTTTAGAGTTCGGGACAAAAAGTCCACCTTTTACTGCTACAGCGAAAAAGAAAAGCAGGAAGCAATCAAAAAACTACGAGGAAAAGCAGAGATTACTCGTTTTAAAGGTTTAGGGGAAATTTCTCCCGATGAATTCGGAGATTTTATCGGAGAAAATATTCGTCTGGAACCCGTCGTTCTTCAAGAAGATACCAGTATTGATAAAATCCTTTCTTATTATATGGGCAAAAATACCCCGGATCGACAGACTTTCATTATAGATAATCTTAAAGTCGAAAAAGATGAATTAGAGGAGGATGAAGAAAGCCTTAAAGATCAGCAAGAAACATTGGCAGAAACAGAATCTGTTTAATAGCCCTGTCTTATTTCCCGAAACAATTTTGATCCTGAATCATTTGTTTAGTATTAAAATTGTTTCAGGGATTACAATTAATTTTTTTAAACATCAGTATGAATAATGTAGCTACAGGAATTGGGTAAACCTGACGAAATGGCGCATTTTCAGCTGCTCCAGATGTCATAAAAACCTTTTTTTTCACGTGGCATATATATTGACCAGGAAAGAAGAGAGTTATTAGTAACTAGATTACTGACAGCTTGACATTACATTTATGATTGGGTATCTTTCATAAATTATGAAGAGAAATAGAATATATGAGTATTTTTGAAGATTTTTTTTTACCGCATAACCTGGAAGAAGATGGTGAATTTATGCCTTTACTTTCTTTGGATGAAGATGAAAGCTTAAATTCAAATGAAACGTTTCCGGAAATGCTTCCTGTTCTTGCTTTAAAGAACACAGTATTATTCCCTGGCATTGTCATCCCAATTACCGTCGGCCGAGACAAGTCCATTAAAGCAATTTACAAAGCTTACGAAGAAGATAGAATCATTGCTGTTCTTTCTCAAAAAGACAGTAAAGTAGAAGAGCCCACTCCACAGGATCTTTATAAAGTTGGTACCGTTGCTCGTATCCTAAAACTATTGAAAATGCCGGATGGCACGGCTACCGCGATCATTCAGGGGCGCAAACGAATTACAATCGAAGAGTTTATAAGTACCAATCCTTATTTGATTGGTAAATTTAATGTGCTGCAAGAGAAAAGTCCGGAACAGGGCAATCTGGAATATGAAGCAGTCATTTCTTCAATAAAAGATATGGCTAAGGAGATCATCCAGCTATCTCCTAACATTCCTTCCGAGGCAGTTGTGATGTTGAAAAATATTACAAACAGTACTTTCCTCATCAATTTTATATCTTCCAATTTAGGTATAAAAGTTTCTGCTAAACAGGCCGTTTTGGAAATAAGTGATCCGGAAGAAAAAGCAAAAGCTATTCTGGAACATATGGATAACGAGCTCCAGCTACTAGAGCTGAAGTACAAGATAGAATCCAAAGTAAGAGGAGATATTGAAAAACAACAGCGTGATTATTTTCTCAATCAACAGCTTAAAACCATTCAGGAAGAACTCGGACAGAGTCCGCAGGAAGAGGAAATCAAGACGCTTATTGAGAGAGCTAAAAAGAAAAAATGGACTAAGGAAGTTGAAGATGTTTTTCAGAAAGAAGTATCCAAACTCAAAAGAATGAATCCTCAGGTAGCAGAATATTCTGTACAAATGAATTACCTGGATTTATTAATCGAGCTTCCCTGGAATGAGTACTCCAAAGATAATTTCAATCTAAAGAAAGTCAAACAGGTACTGGATAAGGATCATTTTGGATTGGAAGAAGTTAAAAAACGTATTCTGGAACATCTTGCGGTTTTGAAACTCAAAGGAGATATGAAAGCGCCTATTTTATGTCTGGTAGGTCCTCCCGGCGTTGGGAAGACTTCTTTAGGCAAATCCATAGCGAATGCTTTGAAAAGGAAGTTTGTCCGTATGTCTCTCGGTGGTTTACACGATGAATCCGAAATTCGCGGTCATCGAAAAACCTATATTGGTGCAATGCCCGGGCGCATTATCCAGAATTTGAAAAAAATAAAAACGGCTAACCCCGTATTCATTCTTGATGAAATCGATAAAGTAGGAAAAGACTTTAGAGGGGACCCTTCTTCTGCGCTTCTCGAGGTTCTTGATCCTGAACAAAATTCTACTTTCCACGATAATTATCTGGATATAGAATTCGATTTATCCAAAGTACTTTTCATTGCAACCGCCAACTCTTTAAGCACCATTCAGCCCGCATTACTCGACCGCATGGAAATCATTGATATCAGTGGTTATTCCATGGAAGAGAAAATAGAGATTGCTAAACAGCATCTGATTCCCGAACAAAGAGTAGAGCATGGCTTGGAAGCCAAACAAATCAAGCTTAAGGATAATATTATTCAAAAAATCATTCAGGACTATACCCGGGAATCCGGCGTACGTTCCCTGAATCGACAAATTGCCGGCGTCATGCGTGCTACTGCCAAGAAAGTAGCAATGGAAGAAAAATATAACATCACCGTAAAACCCGGGGAGCTCAAAGAAATCCTTGGCCCAAGTAGATTTAGTACCGATCTTTATCAGGAACAACAATCTCATGGCGTTGCTGTCGGGCTGGCCTGGACAAGGGTGGGTGGTGATATTCTTTTTATTGAATCCAGCCTAAGTAAAGGAAAAGGGAAATTGACACTTACCGGTAACCTTGGAGATGTAATGAAGGAATCCGCAACAACGGCCCTGAGTTATCTGAAGTCCAATGGTGATGCCCTGGGCATTAATCCGGGTATTTTTGAAGAACAAGATATTCATATCCATGTTCCCGAAGGCGCAATTCCCAAAGATGGCCCCTCGGCAGGGATCACTATGCTCACTGCACTGGCTTCCGCTTTCAACAAGCGCCCCGTGAAACCTCATTTGGCGATGACCGGAGAAATTACGTTACGTGGTAAAGTGCTGCCAGTTGGCGGAATAAAAGAAAAAATTCTCGCCGCTAAAAGAGCGGGAATTAACGAAATCATCCTTTGTAAGGATAATAAAAAGCACGTTGAGCAAATCAATCAGGACTATATCAAAGGCTTACAGTTCCACTATGTTGATCGTATGCAGGAAGTCCTCGATTTAGCTGTCGGATTCTAAATTATTTCGATTCAATAATCCAAAATAAAGTCGGGACTTATTTAATCTTCAAAGACAAAATTAAATAAGTCCCGTTTTTATAGCCTTGTTTAGCTTATCTGACTCCCCGTAAAATCAATTCTTTTCGTTAAAAAAGCGTTAATATACAACCAATAGCCGTCAACAGATATCTTTGTTATACGTTTATAATAGTAGAATATCGTATCTTCAATATCAAAATGAGTCGATGAAATATATATTGCCAATTTGCTTTTTGTTTTGTTTTTTGACGACTACGAAGGCGCAAGTAGCACAGGATAGCAACCTGATACAATTTTCAGGAATGATTCTGGACGGTAGCAATACTGAACTATTTCCAGTTCCTTACACCAATGTATATATAAAAGGAAAAGGTCGTGGTACATACTCCGACTTTAAAGGTTTTTTCTCAATTGTTGTGGAAAGAGGGGACAGTATTGGGTTTTCAGCGGTTGGTTATCGCACTGTTGAGATAAAAATTCCGGATACGCTTACCGATAATCGTTATTCTTTAATACAACTGATGAGTCAGGATACGATCAACTTACCGGAAACTATTGTATTCCCCTGGCCCAGTAAAGAGCATTTCAAGCTGGAATTCCTGGCGATGGATGTCACCAAAGAAATGCAAGAAAAAGCAATAGAGAACCTTGCTCAGGAAACCCTGGACAGAGGGCGAGAACTCGTGGCACTTGATGGTAATGAACATGCCGATCATTATTTGCGCCAGCAATCCAGACAATACTACTACATCGGGCAAACGCCCCCCATGAATATCTATAATCCAATAGCCTGGAAGAAGTTCTTCGATTCCTGGAAAAACGGGGATTTTAAAAAGAAAAAGAAGAAAAAATAGTAATCCGTTTCCTTTAGTTTTCGTTAATATGGATTAGAAACCCGGACAGGGAGGAATGTTGAATTTTCCTTTATTTTAATAAACTAATTTGTAGTTTTGCAGCTTATCAATTAGCTCAGCTTAAAATGAAGGTTACAGAGTATTTCGAACAGGCCGGGGGAGAAACCCTGATTTCTTTTGAAGTCTTGCCGCCACTTAAAGGTGGAGGTATGAAAGCGATTTTTGATACGCTTGACCCACTCATGGAGTTTAAACCACCTTTTATTGATGTAACCTACCACCGGGAAGAATTTATTTATAAACAGCGTCCAAGTGGATATTACGAAAAAACGTCCATCCGAAAGCGTCCCGGTACCGTAGGAATTTGTGCATCCATTATGCACCGGTATGGAGTTGATGCCGTTCCACATTTAATCTGCGGAGGATTTACAAAAGAAGATACGGAAAACGCTTTAATTGATCTAAATTTTTTAAATATAAATAATGTACTCACCCTTCGAGGGGATGCCCGGAAATTTGATGGAAAATTCATCCCTGAACCGGATGGTCACAAATACGCCATTGATTTAGTAAAGCAAGTAGCGGAAATGAATAAAGGTAAGTATCTGGATGTGAATATTGAAAATGGCGAAAAATCAGATTTTTGTATTGGCATAGCAGGATATCCCGAAAAGCATTTTGAAGCACCTAATTTTCACTCCGATTTGAATTTTACAAAACAAAAAGTTGAAGCCGGGGCGGAATACATTGTGACACAAATGTTTTTCAATAATGAAGCCTACTTCAAATATCTGGAAACTTGCAAAGCTGCCGGAATCGAAGTACCTATTGTGCCCGGGTTAAAACCTATTACTAAAAAGTATCAGCTTAATTCTCTCCCACGCTTATTCCATGTCAACCTGCCCGAAGCGCTCACCAAGGAATTTGATAAGGCCAAAACTTCAGAAGCGGTTAAAGAAGTCGGGATAGAATGGTGCATTGAACAATCCAGAGAACTAAAGAAAAAAGGCGCGCCCTGTTTGCACTATTACACGATGGGCGATGCGGATACGATCAAGCGTATTGCCGAAGCGGTATTTTAAAGCCTTCACAGGTTTATTTTATAAATATTTTCCAAGCAGCTTTTCATCAACGTGTATTCAAGTATAAACCTTCAGCAAGGTCTCCAATATTTATTATATCCAAAATGATCAAGTTTATTTCCAATAGTTCTAAACACTTATCGGCCTTAACGATTTAGTGTTATATCAAAATATAGTTAAGTCATTTATCCAAAACTTTTCCCAGTCTATTTGAATGATTACAATAGTTTCCAAAATCATTCTTTTACCTGAAACAGATTTCGTAAACAATCCGGCACAGATAAACGAAGAAAGCTACTGTGTCTGGAATATTTGTTAACTTCGCCCAGTTGAAAAAATCAAATCACTATAGCATGATAAAAAGTCCTTTTTTACTGACTTTCATCGCCTTGTTTCTAAGTCTAAGTGTCCCGGGGCAAAACTTACAATCTCCGGAAGAATTTCTCCCTACCGGATATGGTAAACATTTTACTCCACATCATCTACTTGTAGATTATTTCGAACATGTTGCAGCAAATAGCAAGCAAATTATTTTAAAAGAATACGGAAAAACCTACCAGCAAAGACCTTTGATCTGGGCAGTCATTTCTTCTCCTGAAAACCTGAAAAACCTGGAAACGATCCGTACGGATAACCTTAAACGTGCAGGGTTGATGGAAGGCAAACCTTCAGATTACAAACCGGTCGCAATAGTTTGGTTAAGTTATGGTGTACACGGGAATGAGGCGGGCGGATCCGAAAGTTCTTTGGCTACTATTTATGAACTCACCAGACCCAATAATAAAAAGATTCAGGATTTGCTGGAAAATGCGGTCGTTATCATGGACCCCTCTATTAATCCGGATGGTTACTCCAGATATACACACTGGAACTGGAACGCAGCTAACCTGATTCCCAACCCCAACCCGGAATCCCGCGAGCACAATGAGCCCTGGCCAGGGGGACGTGTTAATCATTATCTATTCGACCTCAACCGGGACTGGGCATGGCAGACACAAGTAGAAACCCAGCAAAGACTGGAGATTTATCATCAATGGATGCCGCATATCCATGTTGATTATCATGAAATGGGGCATAACTCTCCTTATTATTTTGCCCCGGCCGCTCAACCTTATCATCAATACATTACAGATTGGCAAGGAGGTTTTCAGCACGATATTGGGAAAAACCACGCCAGTTACTTCGATAAAAAGGGATGGCTTTATTATACCCGGGAAGTCTTTGATTTGTTCTATCCAAGCTACGGAGATACTTATCCTATTTTCAATGGAGCAATTGGTATGACTCACGAACAAGCCGGACATGGACGTGCAGGAAGAGCTATTCTAATGGAAAATGGTGATACACTAACTATTAGAGATCGCATTGATCACCATCTTGTTACCAGCATTTCCAATATAGAAATCAGTGCAAATAATGCTGAAAAGCTTCAAAACAATTTTGAACAATATTTTAAAGACGCACTTAGTCAACCACAAGGTAAATACAAAACTTTTATCATTTCCGCGAATAATGATCCGGCAAGACTAAAAACACTTAGTCAGTTCCTCGATAAGCATCGCATCCGCTATGGCCGCATCAGCAAAGCGATTAAAGCTTCTGTTTATAATTATGCGGAGAATAAAGATACACCTTATACAATTTCAGAGGAGGATTTGATTATCAGCGCTTATCAGCCAAAAAGTGTTTTGACGCAAGTACTTTTTGAGCCTGATCCATTTTTGATCGATTCTCTAACTTATGATATCACGGCCTGGTCTGCGCCCCATGCACTGGGCCTGGAAGCCTATGCCAGTACCGAAAAAATCAACCCGGATCAATCTTATAATTTCCCGGCTTTCCTGCGGCCTGCAAACTACGGTAAACCTTATGCTTACCTGGCTCACTGGAAATCACTTAATGATGTAAAATTCCTCGGGGCACTTCTTGGCAAGGGGATCAAGGTTCGAACTTCTGCAAAAGCATTTAAACTATCCGGACAGGATTATCCGGCAGGTACTTTGGTTATTACCCGGGCGGATAACAGAAAGAACAATCAGTTTGATAAAATTGTACAGGCTGTTGCCGCTCAAAATGAAAAACATTTAATAGCTACCCAAACAGGCTTTTCCGATTCCGGTCATGATCTGGGTTCCAATAAAATGACCTTATTAAAAATGCCGAAGATCGCACTTTTACATGGTGATCGGGTTTCTGGAAATGCTTTTGGACACACCTGGCATTTTTTCGAACAAGATATTGCCTACCCTATTACTGTATTATCTGATAAACAACTAAGTAGCCCTAATCTGAAAAATTATGATGTCATCATCATGCAGGAAGGAAGCTACAGGCTTAATAATGGAACCCTAGAAAAGTTACGGAGCTGGATTTCAGGGGGAGGCAGGCTTATCGCTATCGGTTATGCCATTTCTTCTTTAGCCGGGAAAGATGGGTTTAGCATAAAAAGAAAATCGAATAATGGGGATGCAGGAATGTCCGATGCTGAAAAAACCGCGCGCAAAATGAATCATCGGCTGGAGACATTTGGCACACAAGACAGAGATGCTATTAGTAATCAAATGCCCGGTGCTATATTCAGACTCAAGGTCGACAATACCCACCCCCTCGCCTTTGGTGTTCCGGATTTTTACTATTCTCTAAAAACAAGCTCTGCCCGTTATGAATACCTTGAAAATGGATGGAATGTCGCTTACGTTCCTGAAAAGCTCGATGTACTTGGTTTTGCCGGAGCAAAAGTCAAAAAGAAAATGAAGGAAACCCTTGTTTTCGGCGTGCAGGAAATGGGGCGTGGCAAAGTGATCTATATGGTCGATAATCCGATTTACCGAGGTTTTTGGAAACAAGGCAAATTCTTTTTCAGTAATGCTGTTTTTATGGCACAATAATCTTTAAGATTCTAATTTTAATAAAACCACTATGATTAAAGCAAATAATCCGAAAATCAAATCCTGGCTGGAAATTCCGGCTGACAGCGATTTTTCGATTCAGAATATTCCATTCGGCGTTTTTAAATATAAAAATAATGCGCCAAAAGTCTGTACCAGAATTGGCGATTTGATCATTGACTTAGCTAAAGCAAATGATCTTGGCTATTTCGCCGATCTCCGTATTCCTAAATCTGTATTTCGCAATACTTATCTCAATGACTTTATGGCTTTGGGCAAAAAGACTACCCGGGCAGTCAGAGATCGTATTTCCGATTTATTCAATAAAAGAGTAAAAAAATGGAATTCGAGAGACCTGATTGCCGATTTTAGTTATCCAGCCGAGCAAGTAAGCATGCTTCTCCCGGTCAAAGTAGGTGATTATACCGATTTTTATTCCAGTATTGAACATGCTACTAATCTCGGTAAACTTTTCCGCGATCCTAAAAATGCACTGCTCCCTAACTGGCGGCACCTTCCGGTTGGTTATCATGGAAGAGCATCTTCTATCATCGTTTCTGGTACGCCAATTCGTCGCCCTAAGGGACAACAAATGCCCGCTGGTGCTAAAAAACCGGTTTATGGTCCTTGCCGCTTGCTGGATTTTGAACTGGAAATGGCCTTTGTTATTGGTAAATCTTCCGAATTGGGTCATCCGGTTACTACTAATCAGGCGGAGGATTACATTTTCGGATTGACCTTGTTTAATGACTGGTCGGCCCGGGATATTCAAAAATGGGAATATGTTCCACTCGGTCCTTTCCTCGGGAAAAACTTTGCTTCGCATATATCCCCCTGGATTATTACACTAGATGCCCTGGAACCGTTCCGGGTCAAAGGCCCAAATCAGCGGCCCAAGGTTTTACCTTATCTCGAATATGAGGGTGAGCGCAATTATGATGTTCAACTGGAGGTACAAATCCAGCCTGAAGGTTCGGAGGCCAAGAGAGTCAGTCTTTCCAATTTTAAATACATGTACTGGAATATGTGTCAGCAGTTAGCCCATCACACCGTAAATGGCTGTAATGTTAATGTAGGCGACATGATGGCTTCGGGGACGATCAGCGGGAAGAATAAAAACTCTTATGGCTCGATGCTTGAAATTTCTATGGGTGGCAAACACAGTATCAAAATGCCCGATGGAAGTGAGCGCAAATTCATTCTCGATGGCGATACCGTGATTATGAAAGGATGGTGTGAAAAGGATGGTGTTCGTGTAGGTTTTGGCGAAGCGAGTGGCAAGGTACTTCCGGCAATTCCGTAATGATAATTTCAGGTTATTCGTCTTTCAAAATGTAAGTCAAGTGGCGAAAGGCGAATAGCCTGAAAATCTTCTATTCTAAAAACACTATATTTGGGATTTTCTTTGCTTAAATAAGGATTTGAGACAATTTGGCTTTTCAAAAATATATAAAAAATCTCCGGAAGTCCCGACGTTTTCATAAACTGCTAGGTACAAGTTTATCATTGTTCTTATTGATCAGTGCAGTGACTGGAATTGCTTTATCATTAAAGAAAGAAATAGCTATTATCCAGCCGCCTACCACTAAAGGAGTAAGTAAAAATTTACAAACCTGGCTCCCAATGTTCCAAATCGATTCGCTTGCTCGACAAGCGCTTTATACGACTCACCCGGAACAAAAAGATAATCCTGTAGATCGGCTGGATATAAGACCTGGTAAAGGGATTGTCAAAGTACTGTTCGATAAAGGTTACTGGGAAGTACAAATTGATGGAACTACCGGAGAAGTCAAATCTATTGCCAAAAGGCATTCTGACTGGATAGAAGCCTTGCACGACGGATCAATCATCAATCAATTATTCAAACTGCTGTCGATGAATATGCTCGGATGGGGACTCATCTTTCTCATCCTCACTGGCTTATGGCTATGGTATGGTCCAAAGCGTTTTCGCTTGCTCAAAAAGAATTATCGCAAACAGAGTATCCGATAATTGTGTGCTTCTCTTTTTCGAATATTCAATATCAATAAGCAATCAAAAATATATGGGGTGGAATCGAACCTGCCCAAGGGTATTGATTTCCAGGGTTGGTGCAGGTATTTTAATCACATTTATAATATTAAAAACTGTTTTCAGAAAAGGACTTTTGGTTTTTATACGTGTCATATCAATATCGAGTGACAAATAGAACTGGCGATACCTTTTATACTCATCTCCCTCTAGTTTATAAAACACATCATTTTCATTCCATTCGTTAGCAAATCCTCCGTACATGTTTTCTGCTCCGTAGCCTACTGCAATATTCAGCCAGGAAGGAATCCTGGAAGATTCTTTTTTCATAAAAGAACGAGGATTTACCGATGCCCAGATCGTTTGTGCATTATAATCTTTAAAAAACCGCTCGGCATAGTGTCTGCCATAAAGTGCATTCGCCCGATTCCTCAAAGAGCTAGTCTGACTTCCGCTAACGGATTGTACTTCGGTATCGGGATACGTTTTATAATGAGCAGAAACCTTCATCAGAATTCTTTGCTCATTCCAGGCTAATTGTTGAGCTGCAAATAATGAAACACCGGCTGTATTATACGCAATATCGGGTATTGAAAACCCCCATTTAGCAGAAAATCCATCCAATGTTTCTATCGAAGCCTGGAAAAGAGAGCCCAAAGCGACTCCCAGCCAAATAGATTTTCGATCCTCCAGTCCGGTCCATCTGGCACCTTTATAAACCCAATTTGCTTCTACATATGCGGTCGTTAGATGTCCCCATTTGTCCATATCTTCCCATTCTCCAAGATCGTTGAAAAACTGAAAACTGGAACGCTCGAATTCGGCATACCATATTTCATTAAGCCCAATCATCGTCCCGGTATAAATAAGGGTTCCCGTTGCTGCACTGCCCCAGAATCGCCATTTATTCAAAGTATCTGCGGGTTGCAAAAAAGGCAATCGTTCCGCTCTTTGTCCACAAAGAACAAATGTTGAAAAGAGTAATAGAAAAGTAAGTATATATCGCATTTATCAGTTTTCGGGCTCAAAATATCACATTTATCCATGTGAAACTGTAATTCAGGATGCCCTATTTCATCTTTTAATGAGAAAATAATATTACAAGTTTTATTAAATCACAATTTATTGAGTTTAATCAGTCAAAATTAGGTTAAATAAAGATATATTCGTCCATATAAAAAAGAGCTTAATAGAAATTACCAAACCTCTATATTCGATATATGTTATAATTGAGAAAACGCTTCATACAAAATTTTATATCATGAAACAAAATAAGTTATTTACTTTTGGAATATTTGCTCTGGTTGGGCTCATTATCATTCTAGCGCTGTCCAGTAGCATATTTTTAACTATCGAACCCGGAAAAAAAGGAGTGCTTTTTAAAAGGTTTGGAGGCGGACTGGACAAAGAAAATATCTACGGTCAGGGATTCCATGTTATTGCTCCCTGGAATCACATGTTTATATATGATGTTCGTACCAATGAAGGATTGGAAAAAATGACCGTACTTTCCAAAAACGGTTTGAATATTCAGGTGGAGCTTTCTTATCGCTATAACCCCTTACCGGCGCAAATAGGTTTCCTCCACGATGAAATCGGGCCCAATTATTTGAACAGAATCATTATACCCGAAATCCGTTCTGCAACCAGGGAAGTAATCGGTAAATACTTACCAGAAGAATTATACTCCAGTAAAAGAGAGACTATCCAGGATGAAATTTTTCAAAGAACATCCGAAAACATCTCCGAGAAACATTTGGAACTGGATGCGATCCTGATCAGAGAGGTTGAATTACCCACTACACTTCAGGAAGCCATCGAACGTAAACTAAAAGAGGAGCAGGCATCTCTAGAGTATGAATTCCGTTTGGAAAGAGAACGAAAGGAGGCAGAGCGAAAAGTAATCGAGGCTCAAGCCAAAGCTGATGCGAATAAAATTCTAAATGCAAGTTTGACGGATAAAATTCTGCAGGACAAAGGCATTGAAGCGACACTTGAGTTAGCAAAATCTACCAATTCAAAAGTTGTAATCGTTGGTGGCCAGGAAGGAGGTTTACCTTTGATTTTGAACAACTAATATGAATATTTCCAGGTTCCAAATTCCAGGTTCAGCCTTGGATTTGGAACCTGAGATTTCCTCACTTTGCTCCAATTACATTTCTGGCAAACATGATCCTTCTTTTCCAATAAGGCGATTTGGATACATTTTCTACGACTACCCCTCGGGAAGATGTGCTGTGGATGACTTCGATCCCCTCTCGATTATTATCCAGAATCAAGGCAACGTGATTTATTTTACCACTATTCCCGAAAAACAAAAGATCTCCCTTCTTTGCCCATTTTAAATTAACGGATCGACCGTCTCTGGCCTGCAATCTCGAACTTGCACTCAATCTAATATCAAATGCTTTAAACACATATCCTGTAAAGCCCGAGCAGTCAAAACCTTTAGGTGTTTTACCACCGTATTTATATTTGGCACCAAGCTGTTTTTTGGCGTATTGTTCTACATTTTTGCGGATATGGCTAATGCCCTCAACCTTGCCGGGACTCTTTGCTTGTTGTACAGTAGACTGGTTAACAGAGCAGGCAGTAGTAAAAAATAGCAATACTGCAAACAACATATTGACCTTTAGATCGTTCTTTATCATATATCGGTTTTTAAAAAGCCAGCTAAAGTTTGTTATATTCAAACTTTAGATTTAAAGAAACACTCGTTGTCAATAGGTTAGTTAATAGGGTTATTTTTCAAAAAACTTTTTCAACGAGTACGGCGACTCAAAAAATTGGGTCGCTTTTTTTATACTCGAAAATCTGCTTTTAAGATTCGAAAGTGTCCTAAAAACGTGTAAATTAATCCCCTTATTATAAAATCTGAAAAGAATCGCGATCCGGTAAGAAGTTGAGTTTAGACCGATAATGTTGCATTTTGTCTTTTGATATTTGAGTAGTAAAAATATCTTCAACATTTGAAACGGTATAGAGTAGCTCTCCATAATAGTCAAACAAGGACGAATCCCCTGAATAAACCAATCCTTTCTCATCTTTTCCTACTCTATTTACCCCTATGGTATAAGATTGATTTTCAATGGCCCTGGCTTTCAGGAGTGATTTCCAATGCATAGCCCGGGTTTCGGGCCAATTGGCTATATAGATGAGCAAATCATAATCCACTGTGTTCCTGCTCCATACCGGAAAACGCAGGTCGTAACAAATCAAGGGGCATATTTTCCACCCTTTCCAATCGATTAAAAGACGCTCCTGCCCTGCCTGATAGGTATGATGTTCTTTTGCCAGGGTAAAAAGATGTCTCTTGTCATATTGAAAATATTGCCCATCGGGCTGCATAAAAATGAGTCGGTTGTAATACTTGCCATGATCTTCCGCAATAAAGCTCCCCGTAATGGCCGACTGGCTTTCCATTGCTTTTTCTCTTAACCACTGCATTGTACTACCATTCATCGTTTCTGATATCCTCTCTGCATTCATACTGAATCCCGTAGTAAACATTTCTGGCAAAATGATTAAATCCGTTTTGCCTCTAAGGTCTTCTATCTTTTGGGAAAAGGCATTGAGGTTCTGCGAAATATCTTCCCAATGCAGGGTTGTTTGTATCAAACTTACTCTTAAATTATGCCCCATTATCTTTTGTTTTTAAATCAACAATGAAGAATTTGAAATCCGGCTTAGGCTACAATTTTATAAAAAAAGGGTATCAATCTGAGATTGATACCCTTTTTTTATAAAATTATTTTTAAGAACTGATTATTCTTCATCGACAGTTGTTCCTTCCTCCTCTTTGCCAGCCTGAGCACTACGTAGGGCTCTTGGAACAATCACTGAGGCAACCGGAATACCCGGAGAGGTTTCTAATTCCATTCCATCTTTTAACTCAATATCTCTCACTTTTACGGATTGCCCAAGGTCAAGTTGAGTAATATCTACATAAAGTTCATCCGTGAGATGCTCTGGCGTAGTTTTTACTTTAACTCTTCTAAGTTTTTGAGTCAATTTACCTCCTGCTTTAGTACCAGGAGCAATTCCTTTAAAACGTACCGGAATCTCTACTTTCATAGAACGTCCATCTACTAATTGTAGAAAGTCAATATGTAAAATTTCATCCGTAACAGGGTGAAATTGAATATCTTTGACGATACATTTATAATTACTTCCGGATACAGATATATCTGCAATTTTAAAATCAGGAGTATATATTAATTCTTTGAAATTGCTGGTTTCAGCCGCAAAGTGTACGTTATCCTGACCACTCGCGTAAATTACGCAAGGGGTTTGTCCTTCACGACGAGCCATTCTACTAGATTTTTTACCGAGCTCGTTTCTTGGATTTCCTGTAATTGCAATTGATTCCATAACAAAAAGCTTTATGCTAAATTCTTAATTTTTTTAATAATATAAATCTACATTTCACGAAAATGCACGCAAAGATAGTGATTTTCTATAAATATTGCAGCTATTTACAGGAAAAATATAGCTATTGTTTACAACGGACTATAAAAATACTTATAGCTTATATTATATATAGAGCCATAAAACGATTAGAACTACCGCTATGAAGTAGGCATAAAATCATTAACCATCTACGAAAAGTGCAGAGATTGAGCGATGTTCATGTGTGTTCCGAATCGCACGAGCGAATAATTTAGCAGTGGACAACACTTTTATTTTTTTGGATTTCTGTTTAAGTGGAAGCGTATCACATACGATAACTTCCTGAATCTTCGAATTCTCTATATTCTCATAAGCTTTCCCCGACAGTACCGGGTGCGTACAGATAGCTCGTACACTCTTGGCTCCTTTTTCGATCAGAATATCCGCTGCCCGGCAAAGCGTGCCAGCCGTATCTACTATATCATCAACCAGAATGACATCTGCCCCGCTTACATCTCCAATTACGGTCATTCCTGCAACTTCATTTGCTCTTTTCCGATACTTATCGCATATAACCAGTTCCCGTTCAAAATATTTGGCATAAGTTCTTGCCCTTTTGACGCCTCCTACGTCCGGAGAAGCAAAGATCACATTGGACAAATCCTGCTCCTTAAAATAAGGAATATAAATCGCTTCACTTTTCAGGTGATCAACCGGAATATCAAAAAATCCCTGGATTTGATCCGCATGAAAATCCATAGTCATAATCCGATTAGCTCCGGCTGCTTCGATCATTTTAGCCAGTAATTTGGCAGAGATCGGAACCCGCGGTTTATCTTTTCGATCTTGACGAGCATATCCGAAATAAGGAATAACAGCTGTAATATAGCCCGCTGAAGCTCTTTTCGCTGAATCTATTAATAATAACAGCTCCAATAAATTTTCGGCAGGCGCAAAAGTAGATTGGATAAAAAATACGTAAGACCCCCGAACGGATTCATTAATGATGGGTTGCATCTCACCATCGCTGAATCTCAGAAGTGTTTTCTTTCCTAAAGGAAATCCATAAAAATCTGCTATTTTTTCTGCGAGATACTCAGAGCTGATTCCGGAAAATAATTTAACGTCCAAGATGAAAAGTTTTTGATTGATTAACCGGTTGATTTTCGCACCGGCGAGAATGCCTGTAAAGTTAAAAAGAAAGTATAGCTTTAAATAAGAACCTCTTTAAAATTTTAATGCAAGATTTAAATTTAAATCTCCCCATTACAAATAGATACAAACCCTCAATTCATCGAAGGAGCCCGGCAATTCGTATGTAGATAGACATCATTCGGATACATCAGAAAGCTTTTAGTAGAAATTGTTGCTCTTTTGCCGAGATTCCAACGTTATTTGTCGATAGATTATGAAAACTTTAACTTTTTGCAGCATATTTAAGATTGTAAACAAAATTTATTGTCTGCTATGATTTCGAAAACTTATGATCCTGTGGACGATCTTTAGAATCGAAATTTGGAAGACTATCATCAAGAGAGTGTTGCTTTAACAACCTTACTGTAATACTCCGAAAAGTATCAACTGATCAAAACCATGGTATTGTTATTCATGGAAGAATGGTGGAATCCGCTCAACAATGCGGAAAAAGTATTCTGGGCAATCGCCCTGATCTTCAGTGTGCTTTTCCTTATACAAGTTGTTCTTAGCATAATAGGTTTGGAGTTCGACAGTGATGCCGAAGTTGGAGGCGATTTCGAAGCTCATGCCGATTTTGACCCGGGATTTACCGTGTTGTCCGTCAGAAGTATTATCGCTTTTTTTACTTTTTTTGGCTGGACGGGTGTCATGGTACTCAGTAATGGTGGTGCTCTGTGGTTGGCCATTACAGTATCCTTTGCCGCCGGAATGCTGGCGATGTTAGGTGTTGCTTATGCGATGTTCACTTTTTACAAAATGGAAGAATCCGGAACAGTAGATCTGAAAAAGGCAGTTTTTAAAAATGGAGAAGTCTATATTCCGATTCCGGCAAATAAAAATGGTTCTGGTAGGGTACATGTCAAAATTCGAGGCGCCATTCAGGAGTTGGATGCGGTGACAGACGGTGATGCCATTGCTTCCGGTACAGCGGTAAAAGTTTTAGAAGTTTTAAACAACGACATTTTGCTTGTTGAACCGACCGGCAACTATTTAGAAGTATAATTTTCATAATATTTAATACAGGGGTTTTAAAACCAAAATTTTAACTTAAAGGATCAAAGGGATACTTTGATCCCCTGAATAAGGTATACCCAAGATGAAGTGCTAAAATGGCTTTGACCACGATACACTTGATCCGGATATTCTATGCCTTAGTCAAATCATACATAGATCAACTAATTATTAAACAACACTAAAAATTCAAGCGTATGGGTATTGATATCATTGGAGTCATCACAATCCTTGTTGTCGTATTTTTATTAAGTATTCTTATACTTTTCATAACCCGATATAAAAGATGTCCTTCGGATAAAATTCTGGTTATTTACGGTAAAACCGGAGCTGGTTCAGCAAAATGTTTGGCCGGGGGAGCAGCTTTTGTAGTTCCCTTGATTCAGGATTACGAATACCTGGATCTTACACCGATATCCATTGATGTAGATTTACGGGGCGCTTTGTCAAAACAGAACATCCGGGTAAATGTTCCATCTCGTTTTACTGTTGCAATTTCCAATCAGGAAGGTACAATGCTAAACGCTGCCGAGCGGCTGTTGGGCAAAAATAAAGATCAGATCAGAGACATTGCAAAAGACATCATCTTTGGTCAGTTGCGTCTGGTTGTTGCTACTATGGATATTGAGGAAATTAACAGCGACCGGGACAAATTTTTGACAAATGTATCCTCTAATGTCGGGGCCGAACTCAGAAAAATCGGACTTTCTCTAATCAATGTAAATGTGACGGATATTCAGGATGAATCCGGTTATATCGAAGCTTTGGGTAAAGAAGCTGCTGCCAAAGCAATCAATGATGCCAAAAGGAGCGTTGCTGAAAAGAACAGGGATGGTTCTATTGGAGAAGCCAAGGCGAATAAAGACAAACGTATTCAAGTAGCTTCTGCCGATGCCGATGCGCAAATCGGGGAAGCGGATGCCAATGCCAAGTCTATCGATGGAGAAAATGAAGCAAAAATTAAAATTGCTCAATCTAATGCCGAAAGACAAGTAAAAGAAGCGGAAGCTTTGAGGATAGCTACTGCTGCAGAAAAAATACAAAAAGCAAAAAGTTTGGAAGAAGCTTATCTGGCCGAAAAAGAGGCAGAACAGGCTCGTGCAGCTCGTGAATTAGCCACTAAAGAAGCAGATGTAATCGTAAGGGCAGAAATCGAAAAACGCAAACTGGAGATTGATGCAGAGGCTGAAGCAGAGCAAATCAGAAGACTGGCAAAAGGAGAGGCCGATGCCATTTTTATGAAAAGAGAAGCCGAAGCGAAAGGTATGTATGAAATACTTAGCAAACAAGCAGACGGGTTTGAAAAAATCGTGAAGGCAGCCGGAGGAAACTCCAAAGATGCGGTATTAATGTTGATCGCAGATAAATTGGAAGAGCTGGTCGCTCAGCAAGTAGAAGCTATTAAAAACATCAAAATTGATAAAGTCACGGTATGGGAAGGAGGTAATGGCGACAGTGATGGTAATTCTACCTCTAAGTTTGTCTCAGGACTTTATAAATCTGTACCACCTTTAAACGATCTGTTTAATATGGCAGGTATGAATTTGCCTCAGTATCTGGGAACTCCCGAAACTCAAGCACTTGAGTCGAAAGAAGTTAGGCCAACAGAAGAAACAGAAGATAAAGGCCCAAAGGAGTGATAGTTGAATAGATGTCGGCAAAGATTATTTGCTTAAAGCTATGAAAACATTCCTTAAGCCTGGGGCTGCGAGGCCTCTCTCCAGAGGCTTCGCGCTTCAAAAAGGGAATTAAGAGCTAGTAATTTTCGTTTAAATGTTCAAAAGCTGGTTGATTAGATTCGACCAGCTTTTTTGATGTTCTCTGCTTGAATTCCTGGTATTCAGTAATTCTCAAAAATTGACTTTTCGGATTCACAATTTGCAGAGTAACCTGGCCGGTTACTTTTTAATTTTTTCCAGGTTTATTTGAGCTATAAAAGAAAAAGCTCCCTCCGGATACTTGTCTAAATAAGCCTCATACGCCGCAGCTGTATTGTATTTACGAATGCGTTCCCAGGCAATAGACTCTTTTTCCTCTTCATCCATTTTTAAGTCTTCAACAAGCAGGTCATCAAGTGCCCCTTTGAATACATTATCATAAATATAAATACCATAGCGAAGCCCAAAACCGGCAAAACTGATATCGCGCAGATTAAATTTCTCCATCAATTTCAAATAAACCGGCAAACCATAACTCACCGTTAATTCGCTTTCCATCTTTCGCGTTATGGAATTATCATTTCGCTCCAAAAGATTGTATAGATCACAGACCTCTTCAAGGTTATCATCAATTTTATCGTGAAACTCCTGAACCAGCTCCATAATTCTCGTTTTGGAAAGCCCCATATTGTGTTGGGTGAAGTTATTGCGCTTCCGTTTAGGATTGGATTCTGACCAGGGCGGCCTGGGCAAACTTGCAGAAAAAGCCGATCCCATAGCATAAGCAATAATATTTTTCTGAGCCAGTTCCGGATAGCCTTCCCATTGATCGATAATCTGATCCACAAATCGCTCCATTCGGTCAAACTGGCGGGGAATTGCCGTATAATTTACCTCCGGTGCTGTACGGCTTTCCAGATCATCGGAGTTTACAGTATAAAAAAGCTTCTGTAAAGCAACGGTGCCGCATTCATCTATGGAGGATACGCCGAATTTGTTGATATTCGTTGGAAAAAAATAAGATACCTCTGTCGAACCGCCTCCCTGATCAATCAGCAGGATGGCATCATCCGCTTCGAATTTCCGCGCGCCCAACTTTTCACTCATCGAAAAATTATACGTATACACAATTGAATACATAGAAATCAGAGACTCTTTTTCTTCATCAATCACCAGCATTTTCACTCCCGTTTCTGTTTCTATCTTTTTAACTACTTGATCCCGGTTCACCATCCAGCGAAAGACCGCCGTCCCCACCGCCGTGATATCCTCTGGTCCTACACCTTTTTCCAGGAGTAGCGTTTTGTAATCCTTCATAAATTGAAGTACTTTTCGAAAAGCTTCACTCTCTTCTACATCAATTGTACGAAAATACGGATTGACATCCTTGCCCAGAAAAAACGCTTGCCCATCATTATAAAAAGAGGAAGCGTTCCACCCTTCACGGGAAGGCGTCGCCTTGGGGGCAATTAAAATCCGCCCGGCTTTCGTACCAATGTCAAAAACAGCTTTCAGCCCTGCACCTTCGTATTGGGAAAAAAAAGCATCCAACCGTTCGCGGTTATTTTCAGTATATGACATAGTGTTAGATTTCAGATATTTGACGTATTTAGCATCAAGCGCATAATAGGTTTTCAACAGGTTCCAAAAATAGAACTTATCTACTAAATGTGCCGTTTAGTTTTTATAAAATGATTAAAAATAGAATGCTAAAGCTTTAATCTCCAGTTTTTATCTCGATTTATTCTTATTTTTGCGGCTTCGTTAAACAAAATACTGAATATGGTAAACTTAATTCTATTCGGCCCTCCTGGTTCAGGAAAAGGTACCCAAGCTAAAAAACTGGTTGAAAAATACAATTTCTTTCATATTTCAACAGGAGATATGTTTCGCTATGAAATGGGGAATAATACTCCTTTAGGACAAAAAGCAAAAGAATATATCACCGCAGGTAATTTAGTTCCGGATAGCCTGGTAATTGAAATGCTAAAGCAAAGAGTGATTCAAAATAAAGGTGTTTACGGTTTTATCTTCGACGGTTTTCCCAGAACGATACCCCAGGCGGATGCTTTGGACAAATTAATGAATTCTCTGGGGCAAAGCATTAACAAGCTGGTTGCACTGGATGTAGACGATCAGGAGATTATTAACCGCTTGCAAGAACGCGCAAAAATAGAGGGACGATCTGATGATGCTAATGTTGAAACCGTCAAGAACCGAATAGAAGTTTACAAACAAAATACCACGCCGGTCTACGACTACTACAGTAATTTTAATAAATCTGCAAAAGTCAATGGTCTCGGTTCTTTAGACGAAGTATTTGATCGGATTTGTACCGAACTGGAAGGACTCTAAAGCTTTTTAACTTCAAGTAGCTAATTCAAATTTTATCGATTCATTCTGAAGCGGGGATTGGTTACTTATAATACAAATAATGGCGCAGCAGAACTTTGTTGATTATGTAAAAATTTGTTGCCGGACAGGTGCTGGTGGAGCAGGTTCGGCGCATTTACTGCGGACCCGAACCACTGCAAAGGGCGGACCCGATGGTGGTGATGGAGGCCGCGGTGGGCATATCATCCTTAAAGGGAACAAACAACTCTGGACACTACTGCACCTGAAATACCAAAAGCATATCATCGCTTCAAGAGGCGAGAATGGTGGAGATAGCCTCAAAACCGGAGCTAATGGCAAGGACATTATCCTTGAAGTTCCCCTAGGTACCATCGCCAGAGATGTAGAAACTGGTAAAATCGATTGTGAAATTACGGAGCATGATGAAACGGTCATTTTAGTAGCCGGTGGTCGTGGAGGACTTGGAAATGCCAATTTCAAATCCGCTACCAATCAAACCCCCAGATACGCTCAGCCCGGTGAACCGGGAAAGACGGAGTGGAAAATCCTGGAGCTTAAGGTACTGGCAGATGTCGGATTAGTCGGTTTCCCAAATGCGGGCAAGTCTACGCTGCTTTCAGTATTGACAGCAGCAAAACCCAAAATTGCCAATTATGCCTTTACCACGCTGGTACCCAACCTCGGGATTGTCAAATACCGGGATACCCGTTCTTTTGTAATGGCAGATATTCCGGGAATTATTGAAAAAGCACATGAAGGCAAAGGCATCGGTCATCGCTTTTTACGACATATCGAACGAAACTCGGTATTACTTTTTATGATTCCCTGTGATACCGAAAGCATCCAGAAAGAGTATAATATTTTGCTCAATGAGTTAAAACAATTTAATCCGGAATTACTGGATAAGCCAAGGATACTGGCGATTACTAAGTCTGATATGATTGATGATGAACTAAAGGATTTACTTCGTCCAGAGATTCCGCAAAATATTCCGCATCTTTTTATCTCCGCAATTGCACAACAAGGGCTGACGGAGCTAAAAGACTTACTCTGGCAAACGATCAATCAATAAATTATGCCCAAAAATCATAAGACGCACCTCAGTGATTTATTTGAGCAATGGTCAGGAGAAGAAGCTGATCTGGTTCTCCCCTTGGCACCTTCCGGTAGTAATCGAATCTATTATCGTTTACAGGGAAAAAGTAAAGCCGCAATTGGGACTTATGGCAATGATAGCAAAGAAAACCACGCCTTCATCAGCCTGACCAAGGACTGGAATAAAAAGGGACTCCCCGTTCCGGAGCTTTACGCTAGTAATCCGGAGCAACAGGTTTATCTCCAGGAGGATTTAGGTGCGACTACTTTGTATAGCTTTCTTTTACAAAAAGGCGAAGACTTCCCTCCGAATTTGCTCAAAATGTACGAAAAAGTAGTACAGAAGCTGGCGCTTGTTCAAATCAAGGGGGCAGAAAATCTGGACTACTCCGTTTGCTATCCAAGATCGGATTTTGATAAGCAATCCATGCTTTGGGACTTTAATACTTTTAAGTATTATTTTTTAAAACTGGCGGGGTTCGGATTCGATGAGCAGGCGCTCGAAAAAGATTTCCACACATTTGCAGATTATTTATTGCAAGCCGATTGCCAATATTTTATGCTGCGGGATTTTCAATCCCGAAATATCATGATGCGCAATGGCGAACCTTTTTTTATCGATTATCAAGGCGGGCGACGGGGAGCTTTGCAATACGACCTTGCCTCCTTACTCTATCAGGCCAAAGCTAATATTCCTCACGAAACCCGAAAAGTATTGCTGAATACTTACCTCGACACTGCCTCTCAGCTTACAAAGATCGATCGGGATGCCTTTATAGAATTCTACTATGGCTATGTCCTGATCCGTTCAATCCAGACTTTTGGCACTTATGGTTTTCGAGGTCTCTACGAACGTAAAGAGCATTTTCTTAACAGCATTCCTTTTGCGGTCAACAATATCCGTTGGTTTGTCAAAAATATTCAGCTCAAAGTTGAGCTGCCAGAATTGATGAAGGCATTCAATGCAATTGCCGAATCGAATCAGTTTGATCCTTTCGATACCTCACGGGGGAACACCAGCTTATTAACCGTTTCTGTAAATAGTTTTTCTTATAAAGCAGGTATCCCGAAAGATAATTCCGGAAATGGCGGAGGCTTCATTTTCGACTGTCGGGGAATCCATAACCCCGGGCGTTATGAACCTTACAAAAAACTAACCGGACGAGACAAGCCAGTTATCAATTTCCTGAAACAACATAGTGATATTGATCAGTTTTTAAACAATATTTTCTATATCGTGGACCCGGTAGTAGAAAATTATATTGAACGAAGTTTCACAAACCTAATGATCAATTTTGGCTGTACAGGGGGACAACACCGGTCAGTTTACTCTGCCGACGCGATGACCAAACATTTGAAAACCAAATTTGGCGTCAAGGTTAAACTTAAGCATATTGAGCAGGAGAAGAAGAATTGGGAGAATTAGAAACTGTACGCTTATCTTCTAACAGGCTGTTAAGTATTTAGGAAAATCTACCCTATCATTAAAAATAAATCGCTTTCAACAGCTCGTCAAATTCTTCTGCTTCCTTGTACAGTCTGTCTTTATAAATACTGGCACTAAATTTAAGCAGATATATTTTTTCATTCCGGAAAACAATCTCTATAGTTATATTTCCAAACCGTTGATCAAAATTACCCAGCTCCGGGTTTCGAATATTCGTAGGCGGTTTTAAATAATGGCGATCTGTTCGCTCTACCCAATCTTTTCGATTATAGGTTCTGGTATCAGATAGATAGCTTTTATAATCCAGCGCCAAAACCTGTTCTTTTAAAAAATCAAAAAAGTGAATGATCTCCCAGTTATTATACCGCATTCTATAAAAATGAATCACAAAGCCTTTGGTAGAAGGAGTATTCAGAAAATCAATAGCGGCATCCGTGCTATGAGGGTCTTTTTTATAATTAGAATGTTCGCTTCTCAACCAATCCAAAAACCGGCGTTTCCCCACGGTCTCTTTCCAACGTTCGTAATCGGCTAATTCTTTTTCCGAGCGTTTTATGACTTCGTGTATCACTGGTTGGTTAGAAGTGCTTTCCTCCGCAGCTTTAAAAATATTTTTTATACTTTTCCAAAAATCCGACATAAGACAATTTGCTTTTCAATACAATCAATAAAGGGATTAGCTTTTTACATTTAAGCCTTTTTCACAAAGTAATTCAATGTATATCTACTCAACAATTGAAAAGCAAAAATTGATTTAATATGTCAAAATGTTTAATGTTATAAAAGAACTGCTCTGCTTCCCGATCATACCATATCGGGAAGAAGTACGTCTATACTATTTTCTAACATCTTGAGTCCATACTCAGTCAGGATCGATTCGGGGTGAAACTGAAGCCCCAGGATGGGCAAAGCTTGGTGTGCAATTGCCATGATTTCTCCATCCGGGGTAGAAGCAATGGTTTTTAAAGGCGTTGAATCTATGTTTTTCAGGATAAGCGAATGATACCGCATCACTTCAAAGCTAGTGGGTAAGGATTGAAATACAGGATGCCCCTGATGATAAAGGGTAGAAGTTTTTCCGTGTACCGGCAATACTGCTTTCTCGAGTTTTGCACCAAAATATTCTCCGATGCCCTGATGCCCAAGACAAATACCCAAAATAGGTTTCTTATCATGAAAAAAATCAATTAAATCCATCATTCGCCCGGCATCTACCGGACGCTGTGGCCCGGGAGACAACACCAATATATCGAAGTTAATATCCTTAAAATCCGAAAAGGTCTTTTCATCATTCCTGATCACTTTACAATCCGTTCCCAATTGTAAAAAGTAATCATAAAGATTATAAGTAAAAGAATCGTAATTGTCGATGATCAGTACTTTAACTTCCTTCCTCTTCTTCTGGATAGTCATAAATATCAGAATTCTCAGTTTGTTCAATGCTCATTTCTTCCAGTCGATCCATCATATCGAGAGAAGCATTCCAAAATTCTTCGAACATCGGTTTGAATCGGTAGGCAATTCCTTTTGCCTCCGCAGGAAAAGTTTCCAGATAGGGATAAGTTTTTGAAGTTAATTTGGTTTTAGAATCTATTAAATGTGCCTGATCCCCAAACCAGATCAAAACACTTAACAATAATACCAGTATTCCTCCTAGTAATACACCTCCCGCTAATTGATTAATAAAATTAATATTAGCGGTTTTCAACAGGCCTTCCAATCCCCGGGCAATCGTGCGAATGATGACCATTACGACGACAAAGGACAATAAAAAACCGGCGAGAAACATCAATGGATTATTGCTACTAAAAACCTTTTCGAGGAAATCTGTCGTAGCAGGGGCAAACTTGAAAGCGGCCATTAATCCGAAAAGCAAGGACAAAACGGTAAATACAGTACTGATGATTCCTTTGGAAAATCCCAGGTAAAAACCGTAAACCAATGTAATTGCAAAAATAATATCTATAACCATAAACGCCTGCAAATTAATGCTTTACACTATAAAAACCCCATCATTTTAGATGATTATACAAAATTTAACGACCTAAAAGACAAATTCGCAGCCTTACAAAGCATTCAAAATGGTAAGAAGTAGGCGCTTTAAATGAAGTCAAAGGCCCACTTCGTACACTTATTTGTCGACTAGCCTGCTAGGTCAGGCCGTAGATGTTTCGCAAAAAATCCAACCATCGCTTTATAGGATTCAAACCTATTTTCTTCATTTCTGAAACCATGCCCTTCGTCATATTTAACCAGGTATGGTACTTCAACGCCCCTTTCTCGTAAAGACCGGACAATCTGATCAGATTCATCAATATTAACCCGGGGATCATTGGCTCCCTGTATTACAAAAAGCGGTGTCTTGATTTTATCCGTATGCAAAGCCGGAGAGGCGGCTGCCATCATTAAACTGTCCTTCTCTGGATCTCCGACCATTGTATACATCATATCCAGATAAGGTTTCCAGTAGGGTGGTATAGTTTTCATAAAGGTGAACAGGTTAGAGACCCCAACATAATCTACCGCACAGGCATATAAATCCGGGGTAAAGGTAACCCCTGCCAGAGTAGCATAGCCTCCATAACTCCCACCGTAAATGGCAATTCTATCCTTATCGGCAATCCCCTGATCAATTAGCCATTGTACGCCATCGGTGATATCATCCTGCATTGTTTTGCCCCATTGCTTAAAACTGCTTTCCCAGAAATCCCTGCCGTATCCGGTACTACCGCGGAAATTCATTTGTAAAACAGCGTAGCCACGATTGGCAAAAAGCTGTACTTCCGGATTAAAACCCCAACTGTCTCTATACCAGGGGCCACCGTGCGGGTTGATGATTACAGGCAGGTTTTTAGCTTCTTTCACATTAGGCAGTGTGAGATAGCCATTGATGGTCTTTCCATCCCGGCTTTGATATTTTATCGGGCGCATTTCAGCCATATCCTGCTCATCGATCCAGGGACTTACCTCCACAATTTTGATCAATTCATCCGTTTTTCGATCATAGGAATAATAAGCTCCCAAAGAGCGATCACTCATCGTTCTGACCATAAATTTATCCTCCGCTTTATTCATATTCGTCACGAATACTTCCACATCTTTTAGCTCTGATTCCAGTCGTTGCTGAATGGCTTCCCGCTCCTTATCCAGAAAATGAAAATGAGTCTTTTCCGTGTTATACGAAATACTGGTCAATACTTTACGCTTTCGGGAATAGCCCAGGTTTGTTACATCTACATCGGGATGTTCGAAAATAGGTTCGCCTATTTCTTTACCCGTCTCCATATCAAATTTGACAATTACACTCTTGTCACGTCCCAGGTTAGAAGCTGCATAAACAATATTTCCATTATCAAAATCAAAAAATAAAGGTTGGACCTGCTCTCGAAAATCGGTTGTCAGTACATCTTTGAAAGGTTGGTCCTCACTTTCCCGGTACATGATAGTAGTGTTAGTACCACCAACTACCTTCGAAGCAATTCGAACTTTTCCATTATGGTCGGTCATCCAGCTATCGATAGGTTCTGCAGGATTGGTATTCTCAGCGATTTGTTCGAGTTTCCCCGTACTAATATTCAATCGATAGGGTTCAAATAATTGTGGGTTATTTTTATTCATCCCGATAATAATCTCATCCTCTATATCCCGTAGATCATCAATTATTAAAATCCGTACATCTTCAAAAGGCGTAAGATCTTTCGACTTGGCCCCATCTTTATCTACGGCATAAAGTTGAAAGTTTTCATCTCCTCCACTGTCTTTTACAAAGAGGATTCTGTTATCATTGGCCCAAAAATAACCAGCAATATCCCGATCTGTTTCACTGGTGATCCGAATGGCTTTTTCTTCTCCTATTTTCTGTACAAAAA
Source organism: Saprospiraceae bacterium (assembly GCA_028280415.1). GTDB lineage: Bacteria > Bacteroidota > Bacteroidia > Chitinophagales > Saprospiraceae > JAHDHW01. Next base: position 51,523 of record JANQLV010000014.1, on the reverse strand, counting down.
GGTTTTGTCTTCTTTCATAAGGGCCCATATAGGAAAAATGGGTTCCATCCGGAGATAATTGATAGCCAGTCTTTTCAGGATTCTTAAAAAAATCTTCTACAGAGTATTTAAAATCTCCTTTGGATGCTGCAATAAGTTCCTGAAGTTCTTCAGAAGAAGTCGGCAGGGAAATATCTCCCGGTAATAAGGTCTCTTGTTCTTTTGTCATTGAGTTTTCGGTTTCAGTATTACCGGCATCTGAAGATGCCTTTTGGGTGCATGAATAAAGTAGCCCCATAGTAAAAATAAGTGTTGTGATGAACAGAAAGTTTTTTTTCATAGATAAAAATTTAAGTTTTGTCACTAAACTTAATATTTATCTACCTCGATTTCTCTCATCTTCTACAAATGTATACTTGCTATCGATAAACTGGCAATTATCAGAAGCAATAAATGGAATGAAGCTTGAATAAGTTAAATTATTATCGCTCTGTGTTAATTATCGTTTGAAAAGAGTTTTTATATTAGAAAAAGTTAAAAAGTTAAATGGATTGTTTATTATATTACCTATTTTTGTAGAAAGGACTTTATTTAACTGCACTTAATCTCACACTCTTAAGGAATCACTGAAAACTAAATTTCATCGTTGTTTTTACACCCGGGATAACGATATTTATTAATAATTAAGATGAGGAAATAGCTAAATTCAATGCCTGTGCATAAGGTAGTTATATCCAATGCTTCAACCAATTATATTTTATAATGAGATTTTTTATATCCATCTTCTTGTTTAGTTTGTGCTGTGTTTCAAACATATATGGAACGAGTCGCTCTGTTTTGACAAAAGCGGACAGTACTGCTCTACCTAAGGTTTTTATTCTGGGTGAACACGAAAAGGCTTATCAAAAATTATATGATCAACATTCCAAAGTATTATTGGAAGTCTGCAACGATGATATGGATATTGCTTTCGATAAATGGCTGAGCATGCTGGAAGAAATGGAAGCCTATGCAAGTAGTATTAATTATGATATAAAAGGAATAAAAGTCTGGCTCAATGTATTCTGGGATAAAAATGGAAAGATCAAGCATATTGCTTACCATTTGAAGGTAAATTCAAGAAATGTAAAAAGAGAGGAACTAACCGCCTTCTTTTCCAGCTTTATGAATCATTATACTTTCCCGGTAGTAACGGATCAAAATTTTTCTCATTATGGCAGTGCTTCGTTTCCAACCTTCGCCCGAAGACTGAAAACGACTAAAGAAGCAGAACAAGCTAATTTAAAGAAAAAATCAAAGCTTCCTAAGGACAGTGTCGGCTCTAAATATTAAATATAAACACATTTGCTATTTACTTTGTTGTGTTTTCTTCTTTGCCTGTCAAAAGGAAGATACAATCGAAGTAGTATGGGAAAAACTCAACTCCGGTACGGAGACAAATCTAAGAGGCGTTCATTTCACTGATGCCCTTAACGGGCATGTAGTTGGCGGGAACACCTGGTATAGTGGTTCTTATATATATTCCCTGGACGGAGGCCAGAACTGGTCCGTAGACTCCATTTCCAATAAGCAGCTCTTTGGACTGCATTTCAATGAACAAGGCCTCGGCAATACGGTCGGAATTGATGGCTATTTATTCAGCACTTCTGCTGGAAGCAGCGATCCCACCTGGAATTTTCATCGTATGCCCCGTTGGGATATACTCAGAGATGTTTGTTTCAATAGTCAAAACGAAGGGGTTCTGGTCGGCGGTATTGCTTTTGATGAGGGAGCAATTATGGTCGTAGACAATAATTATCTCGTCCCTTATAAAGATACTTTTCCCAACCAGCTTAATGCCGTTTGCTATTCTGATGATCAAACTATACACGTTGCCGGTTATGGATTAATTCTTCGTTCTACAGATGGCGGCCAGTCCTGGATCGAAAGCGAAGTCTCAGGCGATTTCTTTCAGGCAATTTCTTTTCCGAGCCACACAATCGGCTATATGGTCGGATATAATGGTACGATTTTAAAAACTACGGATAATGGGCTTAACTGGAAGCATCAGAGAAGAGGAGATGCGATAACAGTTGCCGATAAACCATTCCTGGGTTTACATTTTATCGACGAGCAAAATGGATACATCGTTGGAGAAAACGGCCTCTGCTGGTTAACCAGCAATGGGGGAGAAAACTGGAAAGTCATTAAGGGACTTCCCAAAGTAGATTTTCATGATGTTTATATGCTTGAAGAAGAAGTTTACATCGTAGGTGATGAGGGAACGATCGTAAGAATAGAGCGATAAAAGTTATCCCAGATTTCACTCAATTTTTCCACTGCAAAATCGAATATTATATTACTATTTATCGCTTTGTAGAGAATAGGTGTCAGGCATTGGGCATTAGGTTTTTCGGGATCACCTGCTACCAAAACCTGATACCTTTTCCATGGAACTTAAAAGCGTTTAATATCCTCCCCCCTTTCGAAATGCTTAAATTCAGAATGACTCAGCTTTCTTGTCTAATCACTTCGTTCTAAGTTTCACAACCGGACAAACAATTTCTTCCAATGATATACCTCCATGCTGGAAAGTATTTTTGTAATAATTGTTATAATGATTATAATTATTCGGGTACAAGAAAAACTTGTCTTCCTTGGCAAAGATGAAAGTAGAGCTCACATTCGGTCGTGGTAAACCAACCTTTAAAGGATCCCGAAAATCCAAAACGTCTCTTTTATCATAATTCAAATTGCGCCCTACTTTGTAACGAAGATTAGTCGTCGTTTCACGATCTCCTACAACTTTGGAAGGTTGCTTAACTCTGATTGTACCATGATCTGTGAGTACAATTAGCTGAACATCTCTATCTGCGACTTTTTGCAAAGCAGTCCAGAGCGGAGAGTTTTCGAACCAGGATTTAGTCAGAGAGCGATATGCCGTTTCATCACTTGCCAATTCCTTCAGTACCTCCATCTCCGTACGGGCATGAGAGAGCATATCAATGAAATTATAAACGATCACCGAAAGGTCATTATGGACATAGTTGAGGATGTTATCCTGTAGCTTTTGTCCGGCCTGAGCATTAGTGATTTTTAAATAGTCAAACTTAATTTCCTTGCGAAAAGTACGACGAATTTGTTCAGCCAAAAGATCGTGCTCGCGCATATTCTTTCCCCCTTTCTCATTATCATTCAGCCACCAATCGGGATAGTGTTTGGAAATATCTGCCGGGGTCATTCCAGCAAAAATTGCGTTTCGGCTGTACTGCGTAGTCGTTGGCAGTATGGAATAGAAAAAGTCTTCTTCTTCCACTTTAAAAAGCTCCAATAGAATTGGTTCTATAACCTTCCATTGATCATAACGCAAATTATCCAGTAACAGCACGAAAGTAGGAACATCTGACTTTAGCTCTGTAAATACCTTTCTTCTGAGTAAGTTATGGGACATTACAGGAGTTTCACCTTCTTCATTCATCCATTTCTCGTAATTTTTAACGACGAATTTCGAAAACTCACTATTGGCCTCGCTTTTTTGCATGGAAAGGATCTCACTCATTTCCGTAGTATTGGAAGCATCAATTTTAATTTCCCAGTTAATTATTTTCCGATAAATATCCACCCATTCCCTAAAATCCAGACCACTATTAATCTCCATTAAAATCTGTCGAAAATCCTGCTGATAATTGGTAGCCGTACTTTCCTGTACCAATCGCTTGGAGTCCACAATTTTTTTAAGCGTCAGCAAAATCTGATTGGGATTTACAGGTTTGATCAGGTAATCCGAAATCTGGCCTCCAATGGCTTCTTCCATCACATTCTCCGCTTCGTTTTTGGTGATCATAACGATGGGAAGATTAGGTTTTGACTGTTTGATCTTGGATAGCGTTTCCAGTCCTGTAAGCCCTGGCATTGACTCATCCAGAAAAACCACATCAATATCATTGGATTCTTCACATTCTTCCAGCGCATCATGCCCATTAGTGACCGTAATGATGTCATATCCTTTCTTTTCAAGAAACATCATCTGGGGCTTCAACAAGTCTATTTCATCATCCGCCCAAAGTATTTTAATTTTATCCATTATTTTCCATTTTGGTTTGCGCTGGTATTCAGCTGGTTATAATTCATCGGCCGCTATTGTGCCTTGCAATTTGCTTACTTATTTATGTTTTCTACTATATTTTTATCTCCCCTCTGATCCGCCTATCCCGCTATTCATATTTCCTACTAATCCCCTCTCAAAATACGCAGAAATACTTGATTTGTTCATAAACGATAGACAAACTGTCGTCTTTGCCTATTAAAAAAAGTAAAAAGATAATCAGGAATTTTTTCGGAAGTCATCCAACCTTTTTTAATCATTTTCAGTCCAGGTAGTGATGAAAATGTTTCATTGATTGCCAACTCATGCTAGCTTAACGTAAAGAAAATATAGCTTATTATTATTTCACTGAATAAGAACTTAAATTTGCAGGGTTTCCTTATGGAAACTACTAAATTGCGGCCATGAATAAAAAGAAAATATTCAATGATCCGGTGTATGGTTTTATTACTGTTCCTTACGGAATTCTATTTGACCTGATTGAGCATCCTTTTTTTCAACGCCTACGACGCATTAAACAGGTTGGCTTAACCCATTATGTATACCCGGGAGCATTACACACGCGCTTTCATCATGCCCTGGGTGCGATGCATCTGATGACTCAGGCTATCGAAGTATTACGTTCCAAAGACATCGATATCACGGAAGAAGAAGCACGAGCGGTCAGCATCGCTATTTTACTACACGATATTGGCCATGGTCCGTTTTCCCATGCTTTGGAACATACGCTCGTCAATGCACATCATGAAGACCTATCGATCCTGTTTATGGAATCATTAAACGATGAATTTGAGGGAAAACTGAATTTAGCCATCCGTATTTTTAAAGATCAATACGAAAAAAAATTTCTGCACCAGCTGGTTTCCGGACAACTGGATATGGACAGAATGGATTATCTGAATCGGGATAGTTTTTTCACCGGAGTATCCGAAGGTGTCATTGGATATGACCGGATCATAAAAATGCTCTCCGTTCGGGATAATGAATTGGTGGTCGAAGAAAAGGGAATTTATTCTATTGAAAAGTTTTTGATTGCCAGACGCCTGATGTATTGGCAGGTTTATTTACATAAAACCTCTCTGGTGGCCGAGCAAATGCTGATTAGAACCCTGAAAAGAGCTAAAGACCTGGCTAATCAGGGAATAGCCTTGGATTGCTCCGCTTCCCTGAAAAAGTTTTTATACCAAAATATAGGTCCGGAGGCCTTTCGGCAAAACCGGGATGAATTACTGAAGAGCTTTGCGCGTCTGGATGATTTTGACATTATTTCCGGTTTAAAAAACTGGATCGAGCATGATGATTTTGTATTATCTTTTTTATCAAAAAGCATCCTCAACAGAAAATTATTCAGGGTAGAATTAAATAACAATACATTTGGAAGTGACTATAAAAAAAATATACGTCTGAACATTGAAAGCCAGCTAAATGTGACGGCTTCTGATGTTGATTATTTGTTCTTTGAAGGTCAGGAAACCAATAGTGCTTACAGCACATCGAAAAAAGAGATTAAAATTCTCTTTAAAAATAACGTAGTAAAACCCATGTCGGCGTTTGCAGATCACGGAATACACCCGAAAATAATTACTAAACATTATTTGTGTTATCCAAAAAATATAACGTAAATTTGCATATCGTGACAGGGAAAACACACATTACCTCTCTACCAATTATAACTTACGGCTCATAATACAATCTCATTAACACTATATTCGCACCTATTGCACTGTATTGATCTTAATCACACGTTTAAGATAAATCTGAGATAATAATATTTTATAAATCAAAACCAATTCATTTAACTATGAAAAGATTGAACCTTATTCTCACTGCTGCATTTATGCTTTTCTTAGGATTTGCTTCCTATGCTCAGCCTGGTGATATCCCTAATCAAGAGCCAGGTAAATGTTATGCAAAGTGTATGATTCCTGACGAATACGAAAATCAGACGGAAACTATCGTAGTAAAAGCTGCTACTTCAAGAGTTGAAGTTGTTCCTGCGGTTTACGGTAATGAAACTGAAAAAGTATTGATTAAAGCTGCGGCTACTCGTATCGAGAAAAAACCTGCACTTTATACTACTCAAACGGAAAGATATAGAGTAGGATGTCCAGAGGGGTATATGGACGGTTTGGCAGAAAATGGCACCGGCACCGATGAATGCTACAAAATGGTACCAGTACCTGCTACTTACAAAAATGTTACGGAAACCGTTGTCGTAAAAGAAGCTTCTTCGAGAATCGTAACTAAGCCTGCTGTTTACAAAAACGAAACTCAAACCGTTATTGTAAAAGAAGCGACTACCCGCCTGGAAACTGTTCCTGCGGTTTACGAAACAAGAACGGTAGATAATGTGCTAGTGGAAGCGGCTTCCAGTCGTATTGAGAAAAAACCAGTTCCTTATAACACAGTAACTGAGACGATCGTTACTCGTCCTGCATCTACTAAATGGGTTAAGAAAAAAGCAGATAAAAACTGTCTTTCTGCCGATCCTAACGACTGTCTAGTGTGGTGTTTGGTGGAAGTACCTGAGCAAACTCGTACCATCACCAAGCAAGTAATGGGCTCTTGTGATGCGGGTTGGACCCAGGTTGGTGAGCAGTGTACCCGTGAAGTAGAAATTCCTGCTAAATATGGTAAAAGAACAGAGCGCGTTGTTGCTTCTCCGGCTACTACCAGAGAAGTTACTGTTCCTCAGCAAACCAGAACAATCACTACTAAAGTATTGGTATCTCCTGCTTCTGAAGAGGTAATTACTATCCCTGAAGAAACTAAAACGATTACCAGAAGAGTTGTTGACGTAGCGGCTTCTACCAAAAAAGTAACTACAGATCCAATCTTCAAAGAATACACGAGAAGAGTACGTACCGGATGTCCTGAGGGTTATACTTTTGCCGATGCCAAGAATCCTTCTGATGACTGTATCAAAGTAATCGAAATTCCTGCGGAGTATGGTACTCAAACCAAAAGAGTTGTTACTTCTCCTGCTACTACCCGTACAATTGAAGTTCCTGCGGAAACGCGTACTGTTACGAAGCGAGTATTGGTAAAAGCCGGAGGTTTCACAGAGTGGAGAGAGGTGGTTTGTGGTAGCGATATCACTTCTGACCTGGTTCGCCAGGTACAACGAGCACTAATGTCTCGTGGCTATGATGTGGGAACTGCCGGTGCAGACAATGTATTGGGAAGAGATACCAAAGCTGCTTTGGTTAAATTCCAAAAAGATAATGGCCTGCCTGTTGGAAATCTTGACTTTGAAACGCTGAAAAAGTTAGGGATCAACAGATAATCAATTTTCAATATAAAATAAAAAACTCTTGCAGCCTTATGTTGCAAGGGTTTTTTATTTATCAGGACCTAAACATATAAGCTATTCAGTTGTTTTTACTTTCTTTTACTACGAACTGATTTAAACCTATCCCTCACTATTGTAAAAGGTTCGAATTAATACTCTATGATCAAGGAAAGGCTTCTGTTATTTCTGCTGGCAATTACTCAGTTTACGCATATCGTTGATTTCATGATCGTTATGCCGCTAGGTGCGGAATTTATGGAAATCTTTGAGATTAGCCCAACTCAATTTAGCTGGATTGTATCAGTATATGCACTCGCCGCCGGAATAATGGGTTTGCTGGGAGCAATGTTTGTCGATCGCTATGATCGTAAAGTGGTATTGTTAATCTGTTATTTTGGATTTACTCTTGGAACCTTCGCCTGTGCCCTGGCTTCAAACTATGTATTCTTTCTTTTTGCCAGGGCTTTCACCGGTTTATTCGGTGGGATCTTGGGCGCGTTGGTTCTGGCTATCGTCGCAGATATCACTCCACTTGAAAGAAGAGGAAAATCTATGGGGCTGATCATGACTGCTTTTTCGGTAGCTTCTGTGGTAGGCGTTCCGCTTAGTCTCTGGATTGCCGCACTCCTCAACTGGCGCGCTCCTTTTATCGCAGTCGGAAGTATTTCCAGCATTATGATGTTATTATTATGGAGATTCATGCCTTCGCTTACTAAACATCTAAGCCATCGAGCAACTCATCAGGCCCCCTTCAAAGCCCTTGAAAATATTGCCAAAGATCCCAATCAGGTAAGAGCATTGATTTTTACCATTATTTTGATCCTGGGGCATTTTACGATCATCCCTTTCATTGCTCCTTATATGGAGTTAAATATTGGTTTTACAAAATTTCAGATTCCCTATATTTATCTGGTCGGAGGGCTGCTGACGGCAGTGGTCCTTCCTTTGGCAGGAAGGCTATCAGATCAGTACGGTCACGTTAGAATTTTTACAATTTCCAGTGTCCTGGCACTTTTATCGATTTATGCCATTACCAATCTTCCACCCGTTTCCATCACGGTAGCGATCGTTGTCACTTCCTCTTTTTTTATTGTTGCGAGTGGCCGGAACGTCCCTGCTACTACGATGGTTACCTCGGTAGTTTCCTCTGATAACCGGGCGAGTTTTATGAGCGTCCGCTCTTCGGCTAACGAATTTGCTTTGTTTCTCGGCTCACTTATTGCAGGGAGTATTATAAAAGAGCAGGAAGATGGCAGCTTGCAACATTACGAATATGTAGGTTATATCGCCATTATAATGAGTATTCTGGCGATCCTGATGTCAAGAACACTGAAGTTAAAAGCATGACTCGCCTGATAAGCAGTAAATTAATAAAGCTTAATGCGAGTGTATAAAGTAGTGAAGTATCTGGCAATTTATGATCAGGCTTAGTCGTTTGTATTTCATTAATGCAGAATTCATAATAATATAAGGCATTGTGGATAACTTTTATGACTTTATTATCATTATTATGATAGATTTGTATAAAACTGAAAAAGAGCACAATGAATAATAAATATCAATTTATGGTAGATTTTTCGATGCCGGAGGTGCTAACGGAAGATTTTATGAAATTAATCCCATATCAACGTGCGGCAATTGATCGTTTTTTTGTCGAGGGAAAACTAACTAACTATGCCTTATCACTGGAAAACTCTAAATTATGGGCAGTGTTCAAAGCCGATTCGGAAATGGAGGTTATGGATATGATTGCGGATTTGCCACTTACTTCATTTATGGATGTAGAAATTAGTATGCTTACTTTTTACAATACGGCTAAAACGGATGTTCCCAATTTTTCCCTAAACTAAGTCTGAAATTCTAACCTGTATTAAACCATAGCGCTTCACTTATACCTTTTTCTAATCGATAATCTGGCAACCCGGGTAGTATTTCTTCTCGTACAGAGAATTATAAATCAAAAATGAAGTAGCTTATGTCCTCTCCCCTTTTTAAAATTTGGCTGATTCTTTTAATCCTGGGTGGTATGCTCATTCTTGTGCATAGTCAAGTGAGTACTTCGCTCGATTACCAGGAATTTTCCACTACCAGAGAAAAAATTCTTCAAGAAGATTTAATCGACTTTCTAAAAAAAGAAAACCTTTATAAAAGCGACCACGCTAAACAGGAATTCTCTACACCAAAAAACGCACCTCTTTATCTTCCATAAAAAAGCTCCTGTCAATTAGGGGATTTCTGCTTTTCGATTGCCTTGAAAATAACCAAACTAGATTTTCAGAATATGCAATCCAGTAATTTAAAATCCATTCGTTTAAAGAAAGAAAAAAATTCTTTTAGTCTAAAACATTGCCTAGGCAACCCGCCTTACTTTGCTCACCGTACTGACATTAAATAGGATTTTTAAATATGTAGTATATACTTATTTAATAACTCAAAAGTAAATATGGAAATAAACTAATACAATCTTTTAGCAAAAAGGCGAAGTATTTATGTCAAAGACAGCGCACCGTATTTACATTTCCGTGATGGCTTTAATAGTAATCATTACTACTGTTTTTCTGAGTTATAAAGGATATTCCTATTATTCTACCCCTATGGAAGAAAGATTTTATCATCCGGATCACGAAAACTTTAAAGCGGCCGGATTATATGGTCATGGATTAGGAATAATAGGCACATTACTGATGTTGGTCGGGGTAGTTATTTACTTAATTCGCAAGCGCTATAAATTTTGTGCCAGATGGGGACGACTTAAATATTGGCTGGAGTTCCATATTTTTTTATGCAGCCTTGGACCTGTAATGATTTTATTTCATACCGCATTTAAAATTGGTGGAATAGTTTCTATTGCATTTTGGAGTATGGTAGCAGTTGTAGTAAGTGGAGTTATTGGCCGGTATATATACATACAAATCCCCAGATCAATTGAAGGTCGGGAATTAAGTTTAAATGAAATACGAGCATCGAAAATAAATATTCAATCGATTCTGAGTAGTTCCTATGAAATGGATATAACCAGTCAAAATGCATTACGGACCAGTATCCAACTACAGCCACAGGCAAGGAGTAATTTAATTACCGGAACTATAAAAAGGTTCTTTGAGGATAGGCAAAAGCTGAATAAAATTAGAAAGACACTCAAGACTAATAAGCTTGCCAGCCGGGATATTAGAAAAATGGTTCGATTGATAAAAAATGAAATGCTCATTAATAAACGTATTGAGCGACTACAGTTTATGCAAAAATTATTCAGGTATTGGCATGTAGCACATCTCCCCTTTGCGATCATTATGCTGGTCATTGTAGTAGTCCATGTTGCAATCACACTGGCATTAGGATATAAATGGATTTTTTGATTTTAAAATTATAATGCCTTGAATATGGCCCTGGAAGAAATCATCATCTATAGTACATCTGTCCTGTTTTGTGCGAGCATTATCATAATCTATTTAAGAAAGCTCAACAAGGCTTCGCAGATAGTGGAAGCAAAGATCGAAAAAGCAAAAGAAGAAGGATTACACGAACCTGTTTCCCTGCATCCGGTCATTGATTTGGGTACATGTATCAAAAGTGGTGCATGTGTAGAAGTCTGCCCCGAAAAAGATATCCTGGGTGTTTTAAAAGGGACAGGAACTTTGATCAATGCTTCTAATTGTGTGGGACATGGTGTTTGTTTTCATGCCTGCCCGGTAGAAGCGATATCGCTTGTAATCGGAACAGAAAAAAGAGGAGTCGATTTACCTCACGTTAGCGAGAATTACGAGACTAATGTTCCCGGTATTTATATTGCCGGAGAATTAGGTGGAATGGGGCTGATCAAAAACAGTGTGGATCAGGGCAAAGCAGCCGTGGAAAATATGGTCAATACTGGTTATAAAAGAGATTTCTCTTCGCTTGATTTAATCATTGTTGGAGCTGGTCCAGCGGGAATTTCCGCTTCTTTAACAGCCAAGAAATACAATTTGCAATTTCGAACACTGGAGCAGGAGACGCTGGGAGGAACGGTTTATACTTTCCCACGCTCCAAAATTGTCATGACCGCTCCTATGGAATTACCGCTTTATGGAAAAATAAAATTGTATAACACCAGTAAATCCGAACTCATTGAATTATGGGATGAAGCTCTGAGTAAAAATGAGATCAATATTCAGGAAAAAACGAAAGTTGAAACCATCACCCCTGAAAATGGTCACTTCAAAGTAAGAACTGCTCATGGTGAAGAATATAAAACCAAAAATGTTTTGCTGGCCATTGGTCGAAGAGGAACGCCAAGAAAGCTTGGAATCCCGGGCGAGATGTCAGAGAAAGTAGCCTATCGACTTCTGGAACCCGAACTTATACATGATAAGAAAATTGTCGTGGTAGGAGGTGGAGATTCAGCAGTTGAATCCGCTTTATTATTAGCAGATCAAAATCAGGTAATCCTCTCTTATCGAAAAGATAAGTTTAGCAGAATTAAACCCAAAAACAGAGAAAAAATATTAGAGGCGATTAGTGAAGGAAAAATTGATATGAGATATAATACCAATCTCTCCAAAATCGAGACACAACAGGTCTTTATAAAAGATAATGAAGGAAAAGAAATTGCCGTGGATAATGATTTGGTTTACATTTTTGCTGGCGGAGAATTACCTACCCAGTTTTTGCAAAAAGCCGGTGTTAGAATCACAAAGCGATTCGGATACACGATGAAAAAATATGGATAAATACGGTTAGGAATAATTAAACGCCAGGAGAAGACGAGCATATAACTATGCTGTAAAAGACAAACAAAAACTTTAGATGACGTTCAGATATATTTATATCATGCTCTTTTTAGTGCTATGTGGAAATAGCTTATTGGCTCAGTTATCACCGGGCAAGCTCACGCATGCGCATTCCGAATTGGAAGGTGTAAAAAACTGCACACAATGTCATACGATTGGAAATAAAATAGAGAATCGAAAATGTCTGGAATGTCATTCCGAGATACAGGATTTGCTGGATCAGCGCAGAGGATTTCACAACTCCCCAGAAGCCCGGGGCAAGGACTGTATCGTTTGTCATAGCGAACACCACGGTAGAAATTTTGATATGGTCCGCTTTGATCAGGATAATTTCGATCACGATCTCACCGGTTATGAACTAACTGGTGCTCACAATCGCATCGAATGTCGGGATTGCCATAAATCGGATTATATCGCTAATCCTGAAATCAGCAAACGGGAAAAAACATTCCTGGGGCTCGAACACGATTGTATCTCCTGTCATGAAGACGTTCATCAAAACACCCTTTCAACCAACGATTGTGCAAACTGTCACTCTACCGAGACCTTTGCCCCTGCGGAGTATTTTGATCACGATGATACGGATTACCCGCTAAAAGGGAAGCATGTGGAAGTGGAATGCATTGAATGCCATCAAAAGGAAATTAGAAACGGAAAAGAGTTTCAACGTTTTGCGGGAATTGAATTTGCCAATTGTATTAGTTGTCACGAAGATGTGCATGATAATAATCTTGGGAAAGATTGTAAACAGTGCCACAATGAGGATTCTTTCAATTCCTGGAGAAGAACCAGGCGTTTCAATCATAATCGAACCAATTTTCCTTTAAAGGGATCCCATAAAAAAGTGGATTGCAAGGAATGTCATAATACAGATGTGGATCTGGATGCTCTGTTTCAGGATCAGTTAGGCGTTAAAACCAATGATTGTATCGCCTGTCACGAAGATGTACACGATAACAAATTCGGGAGCAATTGTGCAGAATGCCATAATGAAGAATCATTCTACAGTGTCGATACCGAAGTCTTCGACCATAATAGAACCGATTTTTCTTTAAAAGGAAAACATCAAACTGTTGATTGCCGGGAATGTCATACGGAAAGCCTGACCGCACCTTTAGCCCATAATGAATGTGCCGCATGTCACTCTGATTACCACGAGGGAGAATTCGCGGTAAACGGTATTAGCCCGGATTGCGCAGAATGCCATACGGAGGATGGATTTGAAGGTTCATTATACACAATAGAACAGCACAATCAAACCAAGTTTCCACTTGAAGGAGGACATTTAGCGACTCCCTGTTTTGCTTGTCACCTGAACGAAGATAAATGGAGGTTTAGAAATATCGGGGAGCGATGTGTCGACTGTCATGAAGATGTACACGAAGGGTATATAGCGGAGGAATATTATCCGAATCAGGATTGTGAAGCCTGCCACGTAGTGGATAATTGGAGTGAAAATGTTTTCGATCATAATCTGACTGGCTTTGAACTATTAGGAAAACATGCCGAAGCAACTTGTATGGATTGTCATTCCGCCGATGAGCAAGCGGAAAACCGATACGAGCGCTTTGCCAATTCCCCTAAGGAATGTATCGAATGCCACGAGAATGTACACGATGAGCAATTTAAAGTTGATGGTGTAACAGACTGCGCCAGATGCCATAGTTTCGATGCCTGGACCCTGGACGATTTTGATCATGATAAAACCGCATTTCCACTTGAAGGTGCACATGCTACCGTTGCCTGCGAAGCTTGTCATCAGCCAATGGAAACCGAGGATGGAAAAATTATTACTCAATATAAATTCAACAGCTTCGAATGTATAGACTGTCATCAATAATCATCTGTCTGGGAATGGCCTTCGGCCTTTGGGCTCAATCTCCCCACGGAGAGGAATTCAAAATGAATTGTGCGGCCTGTCATACTTCTGACAGCTGGGAAATTCCTGCGGAGTTTTGGAATTTCGACGAACCTATTAGTCCCAAAGAGATTTTAAATGGTTCTTCCACCTTGCCTCCGGATTCCATCCGGTTTAATCATAATGAAACTGCCTTTCCGCTTGAAGGTGGTCACGCTGCTACAGACTGCCGGCTTTGTCACGAAGCACTGGTTTTCACTGAAACCAATACCGAATGTATTGCCTGTCATACAGATATGCATAATATGACTGTTGGCTCGGACTGTGCCAGATGTCATAGTGTTGAAAACTGGCTGGTAGATGATATTACCGAAATACATCAGGATGAAGGCTTTCCCCTCCTGGGTATGCATGCACAAATTAGTTGTAACGATTGTCATGTTTCAGAAACCGGTTTACAATTTAACCGACTCGGCAATGAATGTATCAATTGTCATTTAGGCGATTTTTTGGCAACGACCGAGCCTAATCATATAGAAGCAGGTTATTCGACTGAATGTATCGACTGCCATGATATCAATGCCTTCGACTGGTCGGCAGATAATATTTTACACGATTTTTTTCCTTTAGAAAAAGGACATGATATAGCTTGTACAGAATGTCATACTTCGGGCGTATTTGCCAGCATTCCTTCGGACTGTATTTCTTGTCATCAAACGGATTTCGAAGCTGCACAAAACCCGAATCATCAGGCGTTGAATTTCAGCACGGGCTGTAGGGCTTGTCATACACTTGATCATGATTGGATGCCTGCCGAATATCGACAACACGATGCTGATTATTTCCCGATTTATAGCGGAGCGCATAATGGAGAATGGTCCGAATGTCAGGAATGCCATCCAAACCCAGGCAACTATTCTATTTTCACTTGTACGACTTGCCACGAAAGAGGCGAGACAGATGGGGACCACGACGATGTCGCAGGTTATGTTTACGAAAGTAATGCTTGCCTGATTTGCCATCCGGATGGAAATGAGGAAGGAGGCTTTGATCATAATAACACCAATTTCCCGCTTACCAGAGCGCATACTTCGGTGGATTGTAATAGCTGTCACACAAACGGATATGCTGGTACACCGACAGATTGTGCAGCTTGCCATGCTTCGGATTTTGAACAAACCACTAATCCGAACCATCAGCAACTCGGTTTTTCTATGGATTGTGCTTCTTGTCATACTACTGATCCGAACTGGATGCCAGCTACTTTTGATCACGATGGAATGTACTTCCCTATTTATAGTGGGAATCACAAAAATGAATGGAATCAATGTTCGGAATGTCATACAACACCCGGCAATTATTCACTCTTTAGTTGTATTGATTGTCATGAGCACAATGATCCCAACGATCTGGCTGATGAACATGATGACGTAAATGGATATGAATTTGTTAGTACTTCATGCTTTGCATGTCATCCGAATGGAGACTAGTAAAAATGTGTAAAAGGGGTAAGAGGTCAAAGGCTTGTTAAGCCCTTACCTCATGCCAAAATTAGATCGATAAGCGAAAGGCAGATTTATTCTGCCCTCGTTTATCCCTAGCTGGTTTTTGCCAAAATTAAAAACGCTACTTAAAATGAAATATATCATTCAGGCAATTTTTCTCATTTCCGCTTTTACTTTACAAGCGCAGGGCCAGCTGATTTTAGAAGATGGAACGGTTTCCTTTATCTCATCAAAAAAAGTTTATGTAAAATTCAAATCTACAAAGAATATCAAGCAGGGAGATACTTTATTTCTCAACCAAACGAATGATCTGATTCCGGTACTTAGGGTCGAAAACAAATCTTCTTCCTCTACGGTATGCCTTCCCTTAGGCACAAAAAAGCTTAAAGTAAATGATAGAGTAGTTGCAAAATTTATCCTGCAAGCAGTTATCAAAAAAACAGAAGACACATCCGAAGAAGCCTTAGCTGAAACCGAAGAGGAAAGGCTGATGCTAAACAATGATCCAGTGATCATACCGGAAGAAGGCAGAGAAGAAGAAGTATTATTTAAAGAAAAAATAAAAGGTCGGATATCCGCAGCTTCTTACAGCAACTTCTCCGATTATGATACCCGGCATCGAATGCGATATGCTTTTTCATTTAGAGGGTATAATTTAAATGACTCCCGTTTTTCCGTAGAAAGTTATATTACTTTCAGGCATACGCTCAATGATTCTATTCAAGTCGCTGATGCTTTGAAAGTGTATTCATTAAATGTAAAATACAATTTTGATAAAAGTACTCACCTGACCTTAGGCAGAAAAATCAATCAAAAATTTTCCAGTATTGGAGCAATTGATGGCTTGCAATTTGAAAAAGGCTGGGGTCGGTTTAGTGTGGGAGCAATAGCCGGGACTCGTCCTGATTTCCGGGATTACAGTTTCAATCCGGCTCTTTTACAGTTTGGTGCTTATCTCAGTTTTGGTTCCTCTAATCCAGCGAAATTCGCCCATACTACTATTGGTTTAATGGAACAAATGAATGCGGGGAATACGGACAGGCGCTTTGTTTATTTTCAGCATTCGGGTACACTGGCCAAGGATCTTAATTTCTTTGGTTCTATGGAAATCGACCTTTTTCAAAAAATAAATAATGAAGTAAAAAACAATGCTCAACTTACTAATTTATACGCTTCTCTAAGATATCGTTTCAATCGCAACTTTCGAATTTCAGCATCCTTTGATACTCGAAAAAACATTATTTATTACGAATCCTATAAAAGTTTTATCGATCAGTTGATTGAAGATGAAAGCAGGCAGGGGCTTCGACTGAGTTTTAATCATCGCATTACCAAAAAAATATCCTGGGGCACACATGGAGGTATGCGTTTTCAAAAAAGCGGGCGCAATCCTTCGAAAAACCTAAGTACCCATATCACCTACAGCAGTATCCCGATCATCAAAGTCCGTGCTACTTTGAGAGCCAATTTTTTGAGAACTGATTTTTTAGATAGCCAGATTTTCGGAGCGCGCTTTTCCAAAGAAATTATCCGCGGGAAGCTAAGTGGAGATATCTACTATCGTTGGGTCGATTATACCTATAAAATCGGGAGTCGGGTATTACATCAGGATATTGCTGGTATGAGTTTATCCTTAAGAATCAAAAAACAATTATCCCTGCACCTTTTCTATGAAGGTGTTTTGGACAATACGAATCAAATATATCATCGCTTTAATGCTCGAATTATTAAGCGGTTTTAAAATCATATTTATTATTATGAAAATTCAAAATCCTTTTGCACAACACAGCTTTTTTTTATTTCTCTTTTTATTTTTCACGGCCTGTGATTCTGGTCCCAGAGTCATCGAAGCGGAAGCCACAACAGTTGGAATAAGTGAAAGCAGTATTCCCGCATTCGAATCTGTTCCGGATGTTACGTTCAATCATCCACCGTCTAATTCCATGGAACATGAAGTCAAAGTTGAAGAAATTTTAAACACAGAAAAGTATTCTTACCTGAGAGTAAAAGAAGCGGAAGAAGAATTCTGGATCGCCATTTCTAAACGGGAAATCGCGGTAGGCGACACCTATATTTATAAAGGAGGTTTGCTCAAAAAGAATTTTTTCAGTCGAGAATTCGATCGCGTATTTGAAACCGTTTACTTGGTTTCTAATATCAGAAAAAAATTCAATCCTAAAGAAAAGTCCGGGAAGTCAGAAGTAGCTGATAAAATTGTTGCCAGTAAAGCTTTACCCGATTTAACAGTTGAAAAAATTGCTCCAGATGCAGGTGCAATTTCACTTGCCAAATTGTTTTCAGATAAATCTGCTTATGGAGGACAAACTATAAAGGTTACCGGAAAATGCGTAAAGGTAAATCCCAAAATCATGAATCGCAACTGGATTCACATTCAGGATGGTTCAGGGGAAAACCTCGACCTGACGGTAACCACTGCTGAAAACATTCCCCTTGGAGCAATAGTCTCTCTGGAAGGGAAAATAGCTTTAGACAAAGATTTTGGAGCCGGTTATCGATACGATATCATTATGGAAGAAGCGGTCTTGAGGTGAAGCATATCATTTGCTGTAAGACTTGCCACCATTCTTTAATTCAGTTTTCAAAACTTTTCTGCAATGAAAATACTCAAAAATATATTTAACAAACTTTTCTCTACTTCAGCTGCCGGTCTATATATGATTTTATTTGCAGTGGCCATCGGAGTAGCCACTTTTATAGAAAACGATTTCGGGACAAGTTCTGCCCAAAAGATAATTTACAAATCCCGGTGGTTTGAATTGTTGCTGCTCTTATTTGGTATTTCCATTCTGGTCAACATTTTCCGTTTCCGATTGATTCAACAAAAAAAATGGGCCGTCTTTGCCTTTCATGCTTCTATCATCATCATTTTATTAGGAGCAGCTGTGACCAGATACTTCGGCTATGAAGGTATGATGCATATCCGGGAGGGCGATTCAGCCGACAGCATTTTATCATTTGATGAATATTTGGTTTTTGATGCTGTTAAAAATGGCAAAAAATATTCTTTCGACGAACCCGTACTCTTTGCCACTTTGGGAAATAACCATTTAAAAAAATCATATTTCCTTGGAAACCGGGAAATAGCAGTAGAAGTCAGTGAATTTATCCCTAACCCGAAAGAGACCATGGTTGAAAATAATAGTGGTACCCCGGTAATCAAGATTGTGATCGGCGGCGCAAACGGCAGGGAAGAGTACTTCCTGGAAAAAGGAAAGCGTTCCCGAATTCGAGGAACTTTATTCAATTTTAGAAATACAGAAGAACCAGGCGGTTTCAATATTCGATACGAAAATGGCAACCTGAGCTTTAAAGCTTCAAGCGCTTTTACTCAAACCGTTATGGCGACACAAGAAAAAGATACACTCGCAGCAAACCAGTATCACCCCCTGCGCTTACGTAGTTTATATTCTAATGGCCAACGCAGTTTTGTTTTTGGAGATTTTTCCAATAGTGCCCGAGTAGAAATAAAATCAGCTAATCAAAAGATGACCAGTAAAAGCATGGCTGGGCTCAAAATAAAAGTAAGTTGCGGAACAGATACACAAGAGCAGTATATCTACGGTGCCAAAGGGATTGCAGGACGTCCAAAAGTATTTAATGTTGAGGACATTAGTCTTGCAGTCTCATATGGCGCCAAAGAAATAAAGCTTCCTTTCTCTCTGGCGCTTCGGGAATTTATACTGGAAAAATACCCGGGCACAAACAGCGCTTCCTCGTATGCGAGTGAAGTAACTTTACTGGATAAACGACATGACCTAAAAAAAGATACCAGAATTTTCATGAACAATGTACTCGATCATGAGGGCTATCGTTTTTTTCAATCTTCTTTCGATCAGGATGAACTGGGAACCTGGTTGAGCGTTAATCATGACTGGTGGGGAACCTGGATTTCCTATCTGGGTTATGCGCTCCTCACACTTGGAATGCTTCTTACTTTTTTTAATAAAAAAAGCCGTTTTCAACAACTCCGGAAAAACCTAAAAAAAATACAGCACAGCTCTTTGAGTAAAGCAGCTATCATTGTTGTTTTTATCATCTGTTCCGGTAAAACATTTGCCAAGCCCCCTCCTATCGGTGATATCAATACTATCAGTAAGGAACATGCAGAAGCTTTTGGAAAACTCATCATGCAAGATCACCGGGGCAGGATGAAACCGATGAATACTTATAGTAGCGAAATTTTAAGAAAGCTATCCAGAAAAAATTCCCTCTATGGATTAAATGCGGAACAGATCATTTTGGGAATGGCTGCTTATCCGAAAAACTGGTATGACATTCCATTAATCAAAACTGGCAAACATGAAAAAACCAGAAAAATTCTACCTGCTCCGGTCTTGGGAAATTTAATTGCGTATAGTGATTTTTTTGAAAAAGATGGTTCTTACAAATTGAGGGAGTACGTCAGGGCCGCTTATAACACTCCAAAAAAAGACAGAGGTGTTTTCGAAAAAGAAATGATGAAACTGGACGAGAAAGTAAATATTTGCAGCATGGTTTTCTCCGGAAGTTTTATGAAAGTATTCCCGCTTCCTCACAACGAAAACAATACCTGGGTATCTCCTTCAGAAGGGCATCATCGA
The DNA here is from genome assembly GCA_028280415.1 of Saprospiraceae bacterium. Classification (GTDB taxonomy): domain Bacteria; phylum Bacteroidota; class Bacteroidia; order Chitinophagales; family Saprospiraceae; genus JAHDHW01. The sequence continues at coordinate 31,438 of JANQLV010000014.1, read as the reverse complement.
CAGCAAGAACATACTTTTGCCCAGGAGTTTTATTCGGCCTATATTCCGGAACTGCAAATCGCCATGCAGACAAATGACTGGCAATTTGCCAATCAGATGATCAGAGAATTGGATCAATACCAGAAAAAATACGGCAAAGCAGTGATACCCTCGGATACGAAACGAAATGCGGAACTGCTACTCAATAAAATCAATGTATTCAGCCGTTTGGGTAAAATTTATGCATTACTCGGGCTTTCTTTTTTGGCCCTGCTTTTTATCTCCGTTTTCAAACCTCGCTGGAATTTAAAGACTCCGGTTAAAGCCGTTAAAGGATTATTTTTTGCCGCTTTTGTTCTGCACCTTTTTGGTCTGGGCTTGCGTTGGTATGTTTCAGGGCGGGCACCCTGGAGTAATGGTTACGAATCCATGATTTATATTGCTTTTACTACCGTGCTGGCCGGTTTAATATTTAGCAGAAAATCTCTAGGAGGGCTGACTGCTACAAATATACTAGCCGCAACCATTCTCATGGTGGCAGGTTTGAGTTGGCTCGATCCGGAAATCACGCCATTGGTTCCGGTCTTAAAATCGTATTGGCTGACAATCCACGTTTCGCTCGAAGCCGGAAGTTATGGTTTTCTGATGCTCGGCGCCTTGATTGGTTCTTTGAATTTAATTTTTATCATTTTTCGAAATCCAAAAAATGCTCAGAGGGTCAACCGCATTTTAAAAGAGATGACTCAGATCAGTGAAATGACTTTAATTGGCGGTTTATTCATGATTACCGTCGGTACTTATCTCGGTGGTATATGGGCCAATGAATCCTGGGGAAGATACTGGGGATGGGACGCAAAAGAAACCTGGGCACTAATAACGATTTTGATATACGCCTTCATCTTACATATGCGATTCATCCCGGGGTTTCGGGGTCCTTATGCCTTTAACCTTGCTTCCCTGTTTGGCTGGGCTTCGGTAATCATGACTTATTTTGGCGTAAATTATTATTTATCCGGATTACACTCCTATGCTGCCGGAGATCCCGTTCCTGTTCCTGTATTTGTCTATTACTCGGTAGGTGTATTAAGCCTAATTGGCCTTTTAGCTTTTTGGAAAGATCGAAGGTATAAAAGGTATCAGAAGTATTAGAATTCGATACTCGATTTTCGAAAATCGAGTATCGAATAAAGAACCCCGAATATCAAAAAACTATTAAATTTGTGGCATGTCTTATACCAGCCACAACCTCAGCGATACGATAGTTGCCCTGGCAACACCTTCGGGAACAGGAGCTATTGCTATTATCCGTTTATCAGGTCCCAAAGCAATTGAAATTTGTGATGCTGTATTCAGTAAATCACTAGCCGAAAAAGATACGCATACGATACATTTCGGGACAATCAAAGACGATACCCAAGATGTGATTGATGAAGTATTGGTTTCTCTTTTCAAAGCACCAAAATCTTACACTAAGGAAAATGTCGTAGAGGTAAGCTGCCACGGTTCGGATTATATCGTACAAAGACTGATTCAGCTTTTCATAAAAAAAGGTGCACGGATGGCCAATCCGGGAGAGTTTACTTTACGCGCCTTTCTCAATGGGCAAATGGATCTTTCTCAGGCCGAAGCAGTCGCCGATCTGATCGCTTCAAACTCCAAAGCCTCTCATGAATTGGCAATGCGACAAATGCGTGGCGGTTTTTCGGATGAGATCAAAGAACTTCGACAGCAACTTATTGATTTTGCAAGCCTGATTGAACTGGAACTCGACTTTTCTGAAGAAGATGTCGAGTTTGCCAACCGGGATGATCTAAAAGACCTGATTGTCAAAATCCAAACACTCATCCGCAAACTCATAGATTCTTTTCACCTTGGCAATGTGATCAAAAACGGAGTCAGTACCGTTATTGCCGGACGCCCAAATGCCGGGAAGTCCACCTTGCTCAATGCCTTACTCAATGAAGAGAGAGCCATTGTTTCGGACATCGCCGGTACAACGCGAGATACTGTCGAAGAAAGTTTAAATATCAAAGGCATTCAGTTTCGATTAATTGATACCGCTGGTATCCGCCGCGCTCAGGATCAGATCGAACAAATTGGTGTGGAGCGCACGATGGAAAAGATTTCGAAATCTACGGTCGTAATCTACGTTTTTGACGTGATCAGTTCCGGGCCGAAAGAACTTTGGGAAGACCTTGATCGCTTCCTTTACGGAAGCCGGGCACTCACTGCCAATAGCAAAAAAATATTCATCGCCAATAAGATGGATCTCAATCCCTATACCAAGCCTGAGGACTATTATCGGGAAGGCTTAATTTCCGAAGAAAACCTCATTCCGGTCTCTGCCAAAAACCAGATGAATATCGGCTACCTCAAAGATGTACTTTACCAAACGGTCATTGAAAATCCACAACTCATGGATCAAACCATCGTGAGCAATACGCGCCATTATGATGCCCTGAGTAAAACGGATCAAAGCCTCAATGCTGTTCTCAATGGTATGAATACCGGTATCACTTCCGACTTTATTGCCATGGATATCCGTCAGGCGCTTTATTACCTGGGTACAATCACCGGAGAAGTTTCCACGGATGATTTATTGGGTAATATTTTTTCGAATTTTTGTATTGGGAAGTAGTAGGCGAAAACAGATACAACTCACCATAGCTCAACGATATTAAAAATCACATATAACACTGATTATCAATTATTTGCACATAAATTTTCTTTCCTTATTATTTGACTTTCTATATTTAGTACCGTTATATTTGTACCGCATCTGTACCTGCAATCTATAGATATGTACCTATCATAGCTTCGAGGTACAAATAGGATAGAAGATGGCAGTTTATGACAGTTTGAGTCAATTGATGCCACATTAAGTCTCGTATAGTCATACTACTTCAATTTTGCATTATGTCTACAAATATTCGAATCGAACGAACATGTGAGTTTTGTAATAAGGCCTTCATGGCCAAAACCACAAAAATAGACTGTGCAATTGCCCAAAAAGAGCAACTCATCGTCCTGCTCAAAGAACGCAAGCAAATCATCATTCAAAATGCCGTAACCAAAGGTTTAGCCCCCAATGTAAAATTCAAGGATTCAGGCATAGAATGGATTGGGGAAATTCCGGAGCACTGGGAGATTAAATCATTTAAAGATATTTTGGTTGAGCGAAATGAGAAGAATACCCCAATAAAAAGTAAGGAAAGATTGTCACTTTCAATAGACAAAGGAGTCACTCTGTATTCTGAAAAGACAACAAACTTAGACCGTTTTAAAGATGATTTCTCCAAATATAAACTTGCTTACAAGGGTGATTTAGTATTTAATAGTATGAATATGATTGTAGGCGCAGTAGGGGTCTCTAATTATTTTGGTTGTGTTAGTCCTGTTTATTATACATATTATGCTCCTTTGGGTAACAAATCTATCACAATGTTCTATGAGAATTTCTTCAAGAGTAGAACAGTTCAAAACCAACTATATAGTTTAGGAAAGGGAATAATGGCTATTGACAGAGGAGATGGTAGATTCAATACTGTTAGACTTAAAGTATCAAGAAATGATCTTCGAAGCTTAAAAGTGCCTTATCCAAATCTTTCTGAACTGGCTAAAATAGTGAATTTTATAAAGTCAGAAAGTTCAAAAATAGACAAAGCAATAGGTTTACAAAAGCGTCAGATAGAGCAGTTGAAAGAATACAAAATCACGCTAATAGACAGTGCAGTTAGGGGGAAAATAAAAGTGACTTAAAATGAGTTATGAAGATAAATCCAGGATAAGAGACTTTGATCAACATGCTGCGAAAATCAGGAATGGTTTACAGGAATTAAAAGATGCTGATGCCCCGCGAGCGATATGGGAACTGTTTCAAAATGCGGTTGATCTTTCTCCTAATTGTCATATACGTATTACACGAACAGAGAAAGGATTATTGTTTGCACATAATGGAAAGTCTTTTGATGAGGACTCTCTTGCCTGCTTAATCAAGCAAGTAAGTAATAAAGAAGTGGGTACGTCAGAAGAACAAGTTGGTCAATACGGCACTGGATTTATTACGACTCATTTGTATAGCAAGGTTATAGAGTTGAATGGGTATGTAGAGGTTCAGGATGGATTTATTCCTCTAAATAACTTCGTCATTGACAGAAAAGAGGAAGAAGGAAAGAGTTTAAGGGATAAAATCAGTGAGCAAGACAACTTAGCAGCAAAGCTTACCGCTGATTCAGATGGAAAAGTGGAAAGGCTATCAGATGATACTTGGACAAGTTTTCATTATATCGGAGAACAGCAGCGGCATTTTGAAAACATAGATACCGCATTAAACTATTTGGAATTTATTCTTCCATTAGTATTCGTCTTTAATGACCGTCTTACATCTGTAGAGTTAATATTACACAAAGATAAAACGATCAAATTCAGCAAATCTGAAGAAGTGATTGAAAACGATGGATACAAAATTATAAAAATCAAAAAGCATCAGAACGAACTATCTTTTGTTTGTTTATTCTCGCAAGACCAGGCAAATACTATCAGGGTCATTTTGCCCTATGATGAAGATTTCAAAAGTAATAAAGCCTTTGTATCCTATCCAAAGTTCTTTTTATTCTACCCTTTAATAGGTACCGAAAACTATGGTATAAATTCAATTATTCATTCCGGTAAATTTTCTCCAAAAGAAAAAAGAGATGCCTTGTATCTATCTTATGATAATGAGGAAATAAAAGCGAATGTAGAAGTCAATCAAAGGGAACTTATTAATAGTCTGGAATTAATTCTGGGTTTCCTAAAGAAAAATGCCCAGCAAATAGTTGATCCATTTTTTATTGCCAAGACATCAGTCAGGGACGAAGAGATAGGAGCAATTAATAAACCTGACTTTTGGAACGATCAAAAAAAAGGTTTTATCAATCAACTAGTATACATTGAGCTTGTCGATACTTTGGAAGATCGAAAAACCATTGCTCATGCCTTTTTCTTTTCAGAAGACCTATTCCATAATCCAGAGTATCTTCAATCAATTTATAATATTGCAAGTCAATTTTGGAAAAACATCCCCAACTTTAAGGAGATAGAAGATTGGTCAAAACTGGTACAAAGCTGGAATAATAATAAAATTAACTTTAAAGGAGTAAAGGAAATATTTCAAGAAATACAAGCATTAGAATCTATCGACAAAACTGTTCATCCTGAAGATTTAATATTATTTTATAAATACGTGAATGAGTATTCGAAAATAGAATATTTTGAAGAATTCGCAGTTCTACCCAATATCTACGGTCAGTTTCATCGGTTTTCATTTTTGAAAGAACCTGAGAATATCGACCCTGTTTTGATCCAAATTACCGAAGTCCTATTTGAAGAAGTACCAAAATCTTTTATTGACTCAAAATTTATTTTGGGAAGAACCTTTGCAAAGTATGATAGAGAGGCATTTAAAAAAGATATCAATCAAAACGCTGGTTTATTAAGTGAAAAGCTAGCAACAGAGAGCGCGTTGTTTCACGAAGAAAACGCTGTTCAGTATATCAATACTCATCACGACGCTTCACCTGAAAACGAGTTGGTTAGCTTTGAGCAAATTAAAGCCTTTATTCGTTTCATCCATATAAACACAACCACCGTAATCAATCAATCTTTTAGTATATACCTGCAAAATTTTTATCAGCTTGAGCTGACAAGTCCAATGGTTGAGAACCATGTAAAAGATTTTGATTATCGTGCATCGTTGAAAGCTATCTTTAGGTACCTTATACTAGATATCACTAAAAAAGGTGTGGAATGGCTAAATAAAAATATAGATCAATTAAGTAAGGTACTTGCTATCGTTTATCAAAATGACGATTTCAAAAAAACATTACTTCATGAAATAAAAGCATATCCAAATCAATATTATCAATTATGTGCTCAAAATGAACTAAAAATTGATGCTCACATCCCTAAGAAATTAAAAGAGTTTTATAAAGAATTAAAAAATATAGACCTTAAGAATCATTTAATATTAAAAGAATTTTCAGATTATCTAAATCATCAGGATTCAATTACTCCTGAGTATTTGGGGCAAGAGATGGAAAAGATTTTCAATAATGATATCATTAAGTACACTCCAATAACCTCCCATGAACAAAAGGAATTAATCCTTTCAATTGTTGAATTGATCACAGAAGAAGAATCAAAATGGAAGGACTGGTTTCCCATATTAAATGCTGTAAAACTTGAGGTATTAGTAGGTAAAATTATTGATCCTAAATTGCGTACTAGTATGTTTTCAATTTTAACACAAGACAACCAAACTATTGAATTATTAGGCAAAATAGCAGGAAGAGCAGACTTAGCTGAGGTTATAAGAGCTGGTCAGGAAAAAATAGAGGAAGAAAAACAAAAAAAATCAGATTTCAGACACAAGTATATCATTGGAACGATGATTGAAAAGCTAATTCAGGAAAGCCTTACTAAAAGCTTAGGCTATAGAGTACAAAAACCCAAAGAAGAAGATGAATTAACAATAGACAATAAACAAGATGGGCAAGACATTATCATCTTTTTAAAAGAAGTACCAGTTTATTTCGTAGAAGTGAAATCAAGATGGAATGAAAACAGTTCATTTAGGATTTCAAAAAAGCAAACGATCAGAGCGTTTAAACAATCTGATAATTATGCCTTAATATCTGTTGACATGGCAAAATATTCTGGGGAAGACAAGTATGAAATAAAGGAGATCAGTAAATTATTTGATATTACTAAAATCAATATGGATATTGGTAATAAAATAAATTCAGAAATGGTTTCATTATACGAAAATTCTGATCGCTTAGATGTGTTTCATATTGACGGAGACTTTAGAACTTATGTTCCTTTGTCATATATTCAACAAGGTCTGACAATCAAAGAATTTGAAGATGAACTAATCAATAAATTGCAAACAGCCCATGCCTAGCCAAACCAACGAACAAACCCTGGAGGCCGCTATCGAAAAAGCCCTCACGGGTACTTCCCTCGAAGCACTTAAAGCAGCGGGTGATGTGCAAAACGAGCAAACGCATTATCGGGCAGGCAATGGCTTTTATATTGGCCTCGCAGGGGATTATAATGCCAAGTATGCAATTGACGAAGTTCGATTCCGGCATTTTTTAGAAAATACTCAAAAAGAAGAATTAGAAAAACTACAAAGACAAAGCGACTGGAAACTTAAGATACTGGAACGCCTGGATCGAATGATCAAAAAATATGGGGTACTGCGTATTTTGAAGAAAGGCTTGGAAGTAGAAGATGCTGTCTTTACCTTGTTTTATCAAGCTCCTTTGGCCAGTAGTAGCCAGCGAGTCAAAGACAATTTCGCCAGCAATGAATTTAGCGGTACCCGCCAGGTTCGCTATTCGCTGGACAATCCCTTGCAGGAGATTGACATGGTGCTCTTCCTTAACGGTATTGCGATCATCAGCATGGAATTAAAAAATCCATGGACCGGACAAAGTGCCAAAGTACAGGGCATCAAGCAATATAAATACGATCGAGATATTCGACAGCCCTTATTGCAATTCGGGCGATGTCTGGTGCATTTTGCAGTGGACACAGATGAGGTATACATGACCACCAAGCTCAATGGAGCTTCGACTTTCTTTCTCCCCTTCAACAAAGGCAACAATCACGGTAAAGGTAATCCAGTTAATCAGTTTGGCCACAAAACTGCCTACCTCTGGGAAGAAGTATTTCAGCGGAATAGCTTAGCGAATATCATCCAGCATTTTGTGCGCTTTGACGGTAAGCCCAAAGATGCTTTAAAAACTCGGACTTTATTTTTTCCGCGCTATCATCAGATGGATGTGGTCCGAAAAATCATCAGCCATGCAAGTAGTCATGGCGTAGGACATACTTATCTTATTCAACACTCCGCTGGTTCCGGCAAATCCAATTCCATCACCTGGGCCGCTTATCAGCTCATTGAAAGCTACCCGGAACACGCCGGACTCCCCGGAGCTAAAGATGTGAATAGCCCTTTGTTTGACTCGGTAATTGTCGTAACGGATCGCCGACTCTTGGATAAGCAAATCCGGGAAAACATCAAGGAATTTTCGGAAATTAAGACGTTGCTCCAGCCTACTCTTCTAAAGACCTGCGGGATAGCTTAGAGCAAGGCAAGAAAATTATTATCACGACGATTCAAAAATTCCCTTTTATCGTTGGCGGTATTGCTGATCTGAGTGATAAGCGATTTGCGGTAGTAATCGACGAAGCGCATAGCTCACAAAGTGGAACGGCTGCCGGAAAGATGAATCAGGCCATGGGACAAACAACAAGAGAGGAAGAAGAGCCCGAAGATGTGCAGGATAGGATTATCAAAGCAATGAAAGCACGTAAGATGCGAGGTAATGCTTCTTATCTAGCCTTCACGGCTACACCTAAGCCCGCTACTTTAGAACGATTCGGCACCCAAAAAGCAGATGGTAAATTCGAGCCCTTTCATTTATACTCCATGAAGCAGGCTATTGAGGAGGGATTCATCCTAGATGTACTGGCCAACTACACCACCTACAAAAGCTATTATGAGATTGAAAAATCCATTGCAGAGAATCCCCTCTTCAATACCAGGAAAGCGCAAAAAAAATTAAAGGCTTATGTAGAAAGTCATCAACAAACGATCGGTACAAAAGCGGAAGTCATGCTCGATCATTTTCTCCGCAAAGTCTATACGAGCAAAAAACTAAAAGGCAAAGCAAAAGGCATGGTCGTAACACAAAGTATCAAATCGGCCATTCTTTACTTTCAAGCCTTGAATCGAATCCTGGACGATAAAGGAAATCCCTTTAAGATACTGGTTGCCTTCTCTGGCAAAAAGAAAATTAAAGGCATAGAATACATGGAAGAAAGTATCAATGATATGCCTGCCAAGCTCGATACCGCCAAACCTTCTAATCCAGGATATATTAGCGACAAGCTAGCCCGTTATTTTGACATGGATGAGTATCGACTTCTCGTCGTGGCCAATAAATACCTCACAGGCTTTGACCAGCCGAAGCTGTGTACCATGTTTATCGACAAAAGGCTCCAAGGTGTTTTAGCAGTACAGGCTCTTTCTCGCTTAAATCGTTCTGCCAATAAACTAGGCAAAAAAACTGAAGACCTTTTTATCCTAGACTTTTTCAACACGACTAAAGAAATAAAAACAGCCTTCGATCCTTTTTATACAGCTACGACCTTGAGCGAAGCGACTGATGTAAATGTTTTGCATGAACTAAAAGGTAGCCTGGATGAAGTCGGTGTCTATGAATGGGCAGAAGTAGAAGATTTTGTAGCCAAGTATTTTGCCGGTGTCGACGCACAAGAACTCAGTCCCATCATCGCAACTGCGGCAGAACGCTTCAATGACTCACTAAACTTAGAGGATGATGAAAAAGCGGACTTTAAAATCAAGGCCAAGCAATTTGTCAAAATCTACGGACAGATGGCCTCTATCCTACCCTACGAAGTATTAAAATGGGAAAAATTGTTTTGGTTTCTAAAATTCTTAATCCCACATTTAGTCGTGAAAAGCGGAGCGGATGATCTAATAGACGGACTATTAAATTCAGTTGACTTATCTACTTACGGTTTAGAGCGAGTTAAGCTAAACGAAGCTATAAAACTAGATGCCTCGGAAGCAGAATTAGACCCGCAAAATCCTAATCCGCGTGGTGCACATGGAGGACAAGAGGAAAAAGACCTGCTAGAAGAGATTATAAAATCATTTAACGAAAGATGGTTTCAAGGCTGGGATGCTACGCCCGAAGATCAGCGCGTAAAATTTATTAATCTAAGTGAATCTATCAAAGCCCACCCCGATTTCAAAACTAAAGTAGCCGACAACCAAGACGAGCAGAATAAAGATTTAGCGCTGCGGAAAATCCTGGATGAAGTCATGTCCCGTCAGCGGAAAACAGAGTTAGATTTGTATCGACTTTATGTCAAAGATGATGCGTTTAATCAGGCCTTTTTTGATACGCTGAAACGGATGACTGGGATGTGATTTTGATTTCTACTCTTTTAACAGCCCAATTCACATTAGAACGATTTTTCAAAGCGACATCCCTCTTTATTCCTCTTGGAGAACGCTCCTCCCACTCCTCCAGAGAATCTACAATCTGTCCAAAACACGCACCAAATCCAGTCTGTTCAAAAACGTATGGAATATTGAGCTTTGTCCGAGAAGTAATAAGAAGAAAAGTAACCTGAATTTCATTCTGATAATTATCTGCTATACCTAAACCAGTATTATTGCTGGTAGAATCATAAAGTTCAATGATCTCTTTTGAATAAACCTCCTTTAGATAAGCCTCATATTTTTGAGATATAGCATAATGACTCTTTAAATGGATCAGATAATAAAAGAGCTTATGATCAGTATTGTTCATAACCTTGAAAGAATAAGGGATACCACCTTGTTCTTTATCGTATGATAGCGTAATTTGAAAGGTTTTTGAATCTTCATTTTCAGCAGTATCAAAGCTATGTGTATGAAGCACTCCATTATAGTCTTCATATTGAAATTTTAAATCAAGCTGATCTGGGTCTATGGAAGTACGCAAAGGAGTATAAACTGAGTTGACCTGTTCCCATCGACTAATCTTAGATAATTGTTCAATTATATGTTGGATAGCTGATTCATCAACCTGCCGGATTCCATATATCAATTGTGGGACATCTATATTTTGATTAAAAATACATAATTGGTTTTCGGATATCCTCAATTCATAATTAGCTATCTCCGTTAATAAGAACTTATAGTTATTTTTCTCATTCAAAAATTCCTTCATTAACTTATTACGAACTAAAAGTCCAGTGGCTTCAGTTGTAATTTTAAGAGGTAAAGGAGTCCCTGTTAAAGCAATCAAATAAGTATTTTCAGTATTTAATTTAACAGCATCTATCTCATTCAGCTGTAAAGCTGTGTACTCTAACCCTACATTATTAACTTTGGCATAAGCTATTATTTTTTCAGGCTCTGAATGCTTAAAGATAGGAATAGCTAATTTTTTCACACTATCAAAATCAATCCCATGAATGGCTCCCCTTTCTATTTGCCATTCTCCATCTTTAAATATTAGCTCTGGATAATGGTTCCTTTTTGTTTCTCCCTGCAATAAAAAGGAATCAAAAGGATTTATATTCCCTGCATATTCAAAATGGGGCGTCTGCTTATTTCTGGCATTTTTCTTAGTTATTTCTCGAACGATAGCATGTAATTCAGAATAACTTGGTATATATCCTCCTCTGAGTGTAGTATTAAGAACACGGATTAAGGCATTGGTAAACAAACCTCCATTTCGATCCTCAATGGCAGATTCTCTTGGCGCACAAGCCGTTAAAGAAATATAATTTACAGAAGGCAAGGTGATTCCCTTCATTAAAGAATACTGACCTTCTAAATATGCATCCAAAGGTCTTGGTTCTTTTCTTCTTGATATCATTCTGACATTTATCTTTTCATCATCTTCTCGAATTAAGGAACCGGAGTGGCAACAATCAAAGAGACAAACAAAGTGAATATTCTTAGGCTTTTCATTTCGTGGAAATTGTACCTCAGAAATAAGCATTCTTAGTTCTTTATCTGCTATATTAAAAACACCTGGATCATCACTATCCTGACAAACAATTAATTCATTTCTTCCTCCTGGAGGCTCTAACCCTGCTTTAGCAAACTCTTCTGAAGTTATTTCCCAAGAACCATGTCCACTATAATGGAGCAATGCAATATCTCCATCTTTTAAATGGCTAAAGTGATTACGAAAAGTCCTGATAATACCTTGTCTTGTTGCCTCTTCATCAGTAATTGTTTTGTAATGAGCATCTGAAATTGAAAATTTAGCTTGCAAAAACTTTTTCAACTTATTAACATCATCTACACAACCACCTAAATTTCTTATTTCTGGACTTTTATATTTATTAATTCCAATAGAAAGCACATAAATATTTCGATCCTCAGCCCCTTCATTTTTACGTTTTTCAGAAGTCATATAACTTTATTTTTAAGTTCAATTAGTCTAAATTAATAATTACTAGCACCGCATTTAGTTTTTTAAATTGTATTTTTATATATCACGAATATAAGCGACCTGTTGTAGTATGATTCTAGTCATAAAGTGAATCCTTGGATTGATCAAGTGAAGTGACTATTTAATTTAGTCAGTATTTTTAATCAAACAATTACTTCTTTTTATGCTTTTATTCTCACTAAACCAAATCAAGTCCCCCCTTGACTAGAAGTGTGATTCACTTTTAACACTTGGGGTATTTTAAAAAAGCGACTTATCTTACGAAAGAACAAGACAATTTTTTAAAACCTTAAACGAAATTACTATGTCTACCTTTAACACTGTCGCTCAGTACAAAACCGCAATTTTAGCTGAAATCAGCTCTATTGAAGATGATACTACCAGACGTATCATTCAAGACTTGATTATTTATGCCGAAAATACAGAGGCAGAAAACAGAGAACTCAGGCCAAGACCAGATGGAACAGAAAATGCAGCCTTCTACCGAGTAAATATTAACTTAAATAATATACTTTCAGAATCTCTTAGAAATTTAATTGAAGAATTATTAACACTAGTAGAACGCTTAGAAATCGAAATAGCAGAATTTAAAAATCAGTCTTAATGCCTTTATGCAAATATATAATCCGAGGTTTATTTTATTGATCATTAGCTTATTACTATTTATTAGTTGCATGCAAAAAAAAGAGCCATTGCCACTAGTGGGTACCAGCTCAGGCAATTCATTTACTATTCCGGATAGTACCTGGCAAAAGCTGAATAATTTTAAACACAAAAAAAAACAAATTGCTTTCTTACTCAAACTTTCTGAACAATATTTGAATACTCAGGCACAGTATAGTTTAGAACTTGCCAGACTAGCAGAGCAGTTATCTGAAGGCACGAATTTAAGAGCCGAAAAAGCTACATCGTTGTACTGGAAGGCCTTTATTTTAAACCAGGAGGATCCTCAAAACATTCAACTTCAAAAAGCCTTGGCTGATGTAAAAATAAGCATTGAATTATTTGAGAAATTAAATAAGCCGCTTTGGCTGAGTAGGGCTTTAAACCTGAGAGCCTTAATACATTATAATTTATATGATGAACCGACAGGGGCTATTTATAATAAAAAGTCGCAGCAAGTATTAAAAGAAAATAATTTAGCTCCAGAAAATCACCCAAAGATATGGGCTGACGTTTTTCGCACAGCTGGGAACATTGAACTATATACTTCTAAAAATACAGATACTGTCTTATATTATTTTGACTTAAGTTATAGATGTTACAAGCTAATCCAAGACACCAGTAGTTTAGCAAGATTACTGAATAATTACGCAATAATTTATGAGAACCGAAAAGAGCTAAGCCTGGCTGATTCAGCATTCCAAAAAGCAATTAATTTATACAATTCAGCAGGTAATAATTTTCAAAAAGCTAGTATTTACTTAGATTATGCAACTTTTTTAGCGAATCGATTCAAAGCCTCAAAAGAAAAAAAATGGTTTGACAAAAGCAACCAGTTTCTTTTCAAAGCGATGTCACTGGGTCCCTTAAAGATTACAGAAATACATTTTCAATATGGAGCTAATTTTCAAAACCTAGCGAGTTATAATAAGCCAATAAGTAAAGTATTATTTGATTCAGCAAGTTTTCACTATGAAAAGGTTCTTGAGATTGGTGTCAAGGAAAAAAACACAAAGTATATTGAAAAAGCGGCACAAGAAATTTCAAAAATTTGTCTAAAAATAGATTTTAATAAATGTCAAAATTTATTAGCCAAAACTTCTAGTTCTTATCAAGCAATTGTTGATAGCACGACTATTGCGTTAAATATCGCTTCTCAAAAAATGGAGGTTTTTCAAGAAGAACAGGCAAATCGGGAAAGGCAACGAATTATTATTTGGAGTATTATTTCCTTCATTGGTCTTATAATTTTCTTCGTCGCATTATTCCAACGTTCTAGGATTAGATTCCTCAACAATCAATTATCCATGCGATTGGAATCCCTGCGTTCTCAAATGAATCCACATTTTATTTCCAATAGTCTAAATGCAATTGATTCATTAATAAATCAAGGAAGAAATGAAGAAGCATCAGAATACATCATTGATTTTAGCCGCTTATGTAGACTCATTCTAAGCAATTCAAAAAAAGATTTGATTAGTATAAAAAAGGAAATTGAAACACTTAGTTATTACCTTTCTTTGGAAAAATTACGAATGCGTAAAAACCTTAATTATAGTTTTGACATACAAAAAGGACTAAATATTGATGAGATACAAATTCCACCAATGCTTTTACAACCTTTCATTGAAAATTCAATTGTTCACGGTATTCAAAAAAAACAAGCCCCGGGACATATCCTAATTAGCATTAAAAAAACTTCATCTAACATTATTGAGTGTATCGTAGAAGATGATGGAATTGGTAGAGAAAAAGCAAAGGCTTTTAAAATACAATCTATGGTAGATCGTCCCTCCTGGGGAATTAATATTACTAAAGAACGTATTGAGTCCATAAAAAAAATCAAAGGGGCAGAATTCGAAATAATTGACTTATTTAATCATAAAAAGCAAGCCTGTGGCACACGGATAATCATTAGATTCCCAAGTATTACTAAATTAAAAACCCAAAGCTAATGAGAGCAATCATTGTCGAGGACGAAGAAGAAGGAATGCAAAATCTCGTACTCAAACTGAAAAAACACTGTCCGGAAATAGAAATCATTGATAAATGCGAAACTGGCGAAACAGCCGTTCGATCAATTAGGAATAAAGCACCTCAATTGGTTTTCCTCGATATCAATTTAGGAACTATGACCGGTTTTGATGTGCTTAGTAAAGTTCAGCAAATACCCTTTGAAATAATTTTTATTACAGCTCATGATGAGTTCGCTATTGATGCGATTCGCACGAGTGCAATCGATTATTTATTGAAACCTGTAAGACCCTCTGAATTAAAAAATGCGGTCCGATCAGCAGCAGAAAGAATTCAAACCTCGAAAGATATTCCCCGCATCTTAGTCCCTGATGGTAGCAGTCAGGTAGTTATACATACTAAAGAGATCATGTACTGCCTGGCAGATAACGTAAATACAATAATTCATAGAGATGGTAAAAAACCTTATTTAACAGTAAAGATTTTAAAATCTATAGAAGGAATGTTACCTAAAGACTCTTTTCATCGAATTTCTCGAAGTGCTGTAGTAAACTTAGATTTCGTACTGGCATTTCACAAAAGTGATGGGGGGTATTTAGAAATGAAAGATGGTAAAAAATTAAGTGTATCTAAACCTAAACTAGATGACTTTTTACGAAAACTAGGCAGTAGTTTTTAACCCCAAAATATGTTTAGCCAAAATAAACCTCCCATTGTATTTATAGCTATAGCTAATGACCAGCTAAGTAAGGATAAACACTTGCCAGGATTAAGAGAAGAGAGAGATGAATTAAATAAGATACTACTAAATGCTAAAGCAAAAGGGTTATGTGAGGTCATTGTAAAGTCTGTAGAAAAAGCTGAACACATTTTTGAAGTTTTCACCAACTCCGAATTGTACCGTGACAGAATTGCAATATTTCATTTTGCAGGACATGCTAATAGTCTGGAAATGATATTAGAATCTGGAGCCATTGATGTGGAATATTTTTCCAAGTTCTTAGGAGAACAAAAAGGACTAAAGCTTTTATTTCTAAATGGCTGCTCTACCTATGGGCAAGTAGAAAAATACTTTAGAAATAATGTACAAAATGTTATAGCTACTTCTTCTCTGATTTATGATGAACTTGCAAAGGATTTTGCTATTAAATTTTATCATAGCTTGGCTGGAGGAACTTCATTGGTTAGAGCATTTAATGAAGCTTCTTCCATAACGCAATCTATAAAAAGTAAAAAGAGACGCGACGATGTAGTGCTTAACGAAAAGCAAAAAACAGGTTTCTTACCTTGGAAGTTTCGATCTAGACCCGGAGCAGAAGAATCAAAATACTGGAGTTTACCAGAGGCCGTCAATAATCCTCTTTTCGGCTTACCAGAGCTTCCTCAGAAGATACTTCCCACCTGCCCTTTCCCGAACCTTAAGTGGTTTACAGAAAAACATGCTGAAATCTTCTTTGGAAGAGGACAAGAAATTAGAAGACTTTACATGCAGATAACGGATGTAAAATCTGCTCCAATTGTTTTACTATACGGACAGTCCGGCGTAGGAAAATCTTCTTTACTAGAAGCAGGTTTATTGCCAAGATTGAGACAAGAACAAACTGTTCAATACGAACGAAGAGATCTAAAAAAAGGGATTGGAGAAAATTTTATACAGGCTTTTAGTAGTGAGCTTCCTAAAAAGATAAAAACCTATTGGATTAAAGAAGAGAAAAATAACGTATTTACATTTATCCTTGATCAGGTTGAAGGAATCATAACAAATCCAATTCACTCAAATCATCATGAGAGAAAGATGCTTGTATCATTACTTAATCATTGTTTTAATGATGATGATAAAAGTATTAAAGGAAAGTTTGTTTTATCGCTTCGAAAAGAGCATCTAGCAGACTTTGAAAGTTTATTGCAAGAATATAATTTAAATTACACCAAGGTATTCATCCAATCTCTTAATAGAAAGGGAATCATTGAGGCTGTTTCAGGTATTTATAATAGTGAAAGATTAAAAAATCATTATGGTTTAGATATCAATCCTGAACTGCCCAAGGAAATTGCCTATGATCTAGTTAATGGTACTGCTCCCGCTTCAATAGCTCCAACTTTACAAATACTCTTATTCAAACTATGGCAAAAGGCAATAAAAGCTAACCCAGATAATCCCATATTTGCCTTAGAGGCATATTACGAGATAAAAACCGAAGGCCTTTGGTTAACTGATTTCTTAAAACAGCAATTAAAAAAAATAACACCTAAATACCAAGATAATGGCCTGGCTTTAGATCTATTAAAGTTCCATGTTAGCACTTTTGAATCGCCTCAACAAAGGAGTCAATTAGAGATTAAAGAAAGGTATAAGCATGTCCCTAAAGATACGATAGAACTCCTTGAACAGCTAAAAGATAATTACTTATTACTGGATGTTCATGGAGACACCAGACTAGCTCACGATACTCTAGCTCCTATTATATATAATCGGTTTAATGAATCAAATGCGATTGGTCAACGAGCTATTCGGATACTAGAGAGCCGCGAATTATCAAATTATCCTGAGGAAGAATGGTCATTACTTTCTAGTAAAGATTTGGCGATTGTGAATGAGGGGAAAAGTGGAATGCGACATCCAAGTAGTCTTGAAGAATTATTAATTAAAAATAGCGATAAGTCTATATCAAGGAAAAAATGGAGAAATAGAATTTTATTATTTTTATCGGTTATTACCATAGCTATACTATTTACTATTTTCAGATTCTGGCAATTAGAGAAAAAACTGGTAGCTGAGAAATCACTAGAATTTGATGCAGTTTCAAAAGCATTGATTGCCAAAAAACTGGTAGCTCAAAATCCAGACAACCTATGGCCAGCTTTTAAACGCTCAAAAGAAGCATTTCTTCTTGATTCAAATCTACAGACAATGAATGCTTTAATTGACTTGAATCAATTTTTGCCGCTAAAAATTTTCAACTCAGAACTAGGGGCAAAGCCACAAAAGAATATAGAAATTGAAAAAGATACACTAAATACAGACTTTTGGATTGTTAAACATTATGGAATAGTTTGGGGAAAAATAAAGTTTCCATTAGGAAATCCATTTCTTTTAAAAAAGGAAAATCTTTTAATTGATATTTCAATAGACAATTCCTTTGTATTGGTTTATTTTAAGCAAGAAAAAGAAGGTTTCATATGGCAGCGAGATAATGTTCAGGCTATATATTTCTTTAAACTTAAATTCAACCCAAAACTTATAAGTTTTTCCGAGGACGCCTCTGCATTCATTATCACAGATAAACTAGGCAATAGTCAAGTTTGGGCAAGATGGCAGAAAAAAACACTTAATAATGAAATTGTAGAAGCAGTAGCAATTTCTCCCTCTGACACAATTATCACTGCCGGGGGTAAAAAAGGAATCCTCAAGTTTTGGACAAAAGAGGGTGAACTTATTCGAACGTTAAATACCAATCAGGGGAACATTAATCAAATAACTTTTTTAGCTAATGAGAGTAATAATTTTATAGTTGCATCAGATAAAGGAGTAAGGCTATGGGAATATAATGATGGCTCATATAAATCTGAAAGGATTGATAATTTTAGAAACAAAAATTCTAAAGAGGCTATCCCAGTCAAGGGAAATCATTCAACAAATTATTTTCTAATAGTAGAAAGGTTCGGTTCAGTCAATGTTTACAATTCAAAAAACAAAGAAATCATTACTGAGGTTGGAGCTAGTAAAAACTACCTCACCCATAGTGCTGCACATACAGGAAAGCGACCAACGATAGCAACAGCACATGCCGATCAAATATTAAGATTATGGGATTGGGAAAGTCAGATACTGTTTGATTCCATACGATTTAAAGAAACCATTAATGCTATTGAATTTTCTCCTGATGGTACAGAGTTATTAATTGCCTGTAGTGATAAAAATGCGTATCTGTTTAATTTGAATTCTGATCAAAAGCTATCTACTCAAAAACCTATGGTACTGTATCATTTTGGGCCAGTAAACGAGGCTCACTTTTCTCATGACGGTAATTGGATTGTTACTGCCTCAAGTGATCACACTGTGAGAATCTGGAATCGAAAGGGGGAATGGTTAACCAGCTTTGTCTTTGATCATATTATATTAGACGCTTTCTATTCAGAAAATGGTGATAAAATAATAGTCTTAGACAATCACAATAAATGTCAAATAATATTAATTGATCCTCATAGAATAATCGATCAGTTCGAACAAGCTTATCACACTTTTAAACCAAATAAAGATGAAGACATATAAATTTAGTTATTGCCTATTGCTCATTCTTTTTTTGCTACTAAATAATTTAATCTACGGGCAATCCATACAATCTTTCAGCAAAACAAAATCATTAGATTTGATTGAAGAATTAGCTTTAATGCTTGTCCTAGTAGAAGATTTTGAGTTGGCGGCTGAAGCCTATGACTATTTATCGAAGGAAAAGCCGGGGGATCTATTGATCTTGAATAATGCTGCCGCGAACTTCACTCTAGCGGCATTAGATCAATTTAAGAGTGATGAGTTAAAATACTACATACCAATTGAGCTTTCTGTAAGAAATAGGGTGCGAGGGACACGAAGTTCTCCATACACTGAAGATGAAATAAAGCAAATCAGGATTCAGTTAAATAAAGCAGAAAAAATTTTCCAAAAGGTGATTAATAGAAACAAAGAATGGAATACCGCTTATTTAAATTATGCTATGTGTAAAATATTAGCTCAGAGATTTAATAAAACTGATGACTACGCTTCTGCTTATCAGGCAGCTATAAAAGCACTCGAATTATCCAAAAGCCCAAGATCAAAAGCAAATGCTTATATTGTTTTAGCAATATTATATGACCTAACAGAGGATACCAATAAAAGAGATGAAATGTTACTGGAAGCTAAAAAACTCCTTGATAATAACATTGAATTATTTAACTTCTCTGAAACTACTATGATTGAAAACAACATCAAAATAGCTAATGAAGACCCCAATTTAGTAAGTACAAATAGAAAATCTCCAGAAATAATACGCCCTGGACTAAAAGAGAAAATCGAGGATATCAGACTACGTAAATCGTTCGTTAAAGCATTATCAAATAGCACACAAGTTAACTTTGAAAATGAGTTCTCAATTAATATTATTATTTCTCTCAAAAAACTTCAACAATCCTACATTATTGGTATAGAGAAAGGAGAAAAACAATATTTATTCCACAGAACACTTCCAAATTATACTGGAGCAACTGCTCGAAAGATTAAAATAGGTAGTCATGAAAACGAAATTCTCGGTGATGATCCAAAATTGCAAGAAAAGAATTTAAATAGTGATCCATATGATGTGAAATATTGGAAACCTTGGAAAGAATATCCAATCGGTAACGGAGGAAAGTTTATGGTCTATAAACATGCAAAGGTTATCTTTCAGATCAATAGCCGAGATACTGTAGCAGGTTGGACCAATTGGGCTTTTAGATGGAAGCGGTAAATAATCATTTTAAACTTATTATCATGAAAAATACAACCATAGCCAATCTATGGCTGGTGTTTCTATGTCTACCTATATTCGTATTGAGTCAAAGTATTCCGAAATCTCCTAATGCTTATGACAAAGATGGTAACAAACATGGCCACTGGACATATACTTATTCGCCGAATTGGAACCTCACTCAAGATCCTGATTCGATCACTTATTATCGCTTGATAACTTATGAAAACGGGGCGCCACTAGGGATAGTTAGAAATTATTATCTATCTGGAAATATTCAATGGGAAGGGGAGTTGATAGCTGATATTTTTGAGGACATGCTACATGGTAACTGCATATGGTATTATGAGAATGGGCAGAAAAGAGAACAAATCACATTTATTTTTGGTAAACGAGATGGAGCTTATAATGCATGGCATCCAAATGGTCAGTTGAGTATTAAAGGACGATACAAGGACGGCCAAAGGAAAGGTGATTGGAAATATTGGGATAATACAGGGCGATTGATAAAAGAAATGAATGAAGGCTGGAATTTGGAAGAACTCAATCAAAAAGCCTATTCTTTATTCCAAAAAGAAGATTATAAAAATGCGAGATTATGGTGTAAAAAAGCGCTCGCGCAAGCAGCTATAGAATTTGGGAAACTACATATAAATTATTCCCTTTCCCTAGAAAACCTGGCTTCCATTTATGAAAATTTAGGCATGTATGAAAAGGCAGAGCTTTCCTACCTGGAAAGCCTGAAAATATTAGCTCAGTTATATGGAAAACAAAATCATGATTATGCTGTCACCTCAGGTCTCCTGGCATCTGTATATCAAAAAATGAATTTGAATAAAAAAGCAGAACATTTTTATCAGGAAAGTCTGAAAATCAGAGCCTTGGTAAGAGGAAAGGAAAGTGAGTCTTATGCAATTGGCCTAAATAATCTGGCATTTTTCTATGAAAATACAGGGTTCTACGAAAAGGCAGATTCTTTATACTATAAAAGTTTGATAACTACAGCCAAAGTACTTAATAAAGAACATCCCTCTTATGCAACTACACTTCATAATCTGGCCGTACTAAATGAAAAGATGGGGTTTTTAAAAAAAGCTATTTCATTTTACCAGGAAAGCCTGAAAATCAGAGCGAAAGTATTAGGTCGGGAACATGAAAATTATAAAAACACCCTATATAGGCTGGCTAATTTATGTAAAGCCTTGAATTTGTTTGAAAAAGCGGAGCCTCTATATAAGGAAATACTTCAGTTATATGCAAATCCATCAGGTAAAGAATATACCTCATATCCAATGATTATGCAAAATTTAGCTATGCTTTATCAAGAGTGGGGCCGTTATCAAGAGGCAGAAACCTTATATCAGGAAAGCTTACAAATTGAAGGCAAAATAAATGGTACGGACCATTCCGAGTATGCCACTATACTATCTTCTTTAGGTTCACTTTATCATGAATGGGACCGTTATGAAGCAGCCAGGACCTTATACAATAAAAGTCAGAAAATAATGGCCAAAACATTAGGTACGAACCACCCAGAGTATGCTGCTATCGTCCTTGCAAAAGGTACTCTTTCCTATGACCTCTACCATTATGAAGAAGCAAAGACATTATATCAGGAAAGCCGGAAAATTGTTGCTGAAACATTAGGTACGAACCACCCAGAGTATGCGACAATCCTTTTATCATTAGGTAAACTATATAAACAATTAGGGCATTATCAAAAGGCCAAGCCTTTAATTCAAGAATGTTTGAGAATTAGAACCGAGGTACTTGGTAGGCAACATCCTGATTATATTTATTGTCTTCATGAATTGGCAAATATATGTTTCAATATTGGATTGTATGATGAAGCGGAGACTTTATGCCAAGAAAGCCTTCAAATCATTGAAAAGTTGCAATTCAAAGACTATGTCCTTTATGCCGCCAACTTGTATAATTTAGCAAGGATATTTAAGGAAAAAGGCTTATTAAAAGAAGCAGAACAACTTTACAAAGAAAGTCTGCAAAACATGATTAATTCACAGTGCATTGATGACCCCAATTATTCTTTAACCTTATTTGGTTTAGGTAAGCTTTATCAAGAATTGGGCCTATATGAAAAAGCCGAACACCAGTTAAAGGAAAGTGTGCAAATAATTGGTAATATACTGGGTAAAGAACATCCTCAGTTTGCTATTTGCCTAGGGGAACTAGGGCAATTATATGAATCAATGGGGTTATTTGAAAAAGCAATAGCCCAATATCAAAAAAGCCAACGAATCCTGAAGAACGTTTTGGGTGAAGAGCATTTACATTATGGCAGCACCCTAGTTAACCTGGGAGGACTTTATCAAAAATTGGGTTTGTATGGAAAAGCTGAATCCCAATATCAAAAAAGCCGACAAATTCTAAAGAAAGTTTTGGGTGAAGAACATCCCGATTATGCTGCTTTATTAAATAATTTAGCTGTCCTTTATATTAAAATGGGACAGTACGAAAAAGCTCAAACGCTTTATCTTGAAAGCCAACGAACCCTAAAGAAAGTTTTGGGTGAAGAACACCTAGATTATGTCAGAAGTCTAGTTAGCATGGGAGGACTTTATGAAAAATTGGGTTTGTATGAAAAAGCTGAAGATTCGTATCAGAAAGGCAGACGAATCTTGGCCAACCTGCTTGGTAAAAAGCATCCTGATTATGCCGCGAGCCTAAATAGCCTTGCGGGATTTTATACAAAAATGGGGCAGTACAAAAAAGCCGAACCATTATACAAGGAATGCAAGGCAATCTTTAAGGATGCATATGGCAAGGATCATTTTTATTATGCCTCTAGCGTGAGAAACCAAGCCTTTCTTTATTTGAATATGGGCTTATTTGAAAAAGCCGAACCTTTGTATCAAGAATGCCAAGAAATAACAGCTAAATTATTTGGCGAACAGCATCCTTTATTTGCTCATGGCCTTTATGGTTTAGCGATTCTTTATGAAAATATAGGTTTTTATGAATTAGCCAAATCTCATTTTCTCGCAGGATTAAATAATCTACAAAATCAAATACTTAGGTATTATTCCGGTTTGAATGAAAAAGAAAAACTCCTATTTGTAGAAAACGAGATTGATGAT
Source organism: Saprospiraceae bacterium (assembly GCA_028280415.1). Lineage (GTDB taxonomy): Bacteria > Bacteroidota > Bacteroidia > Chitinophagales > Saprospiraceae > JAHDHW01. Next base: position 8,203 of record JANQLV010000014.1, on the reverse strand, counting down.
CAATTCCAAATTTATTATTCTTTCGGGATACGACATTATAAAGATTTTTCGGAACTTCCGGGTGTAATAATGGATCTTAATCTAGGCAGCAAGGGGCTTATCTTATCCACCGTTTCGAATATACGCCAAACAATTCTTCAATCGGGAGATTCAACCAATTTAAAACTTTATGAATTATGGCAAAGGCAGCGAAGCCAAATCGCAGATGCTCTAACTATGAGCAAAAATGCAAGGAATCACCAGGGTCTTAAATTAGAAGTTTTAGAATCACAAGTTGACTCCATAGAAAAAATACTTGTAAGAAATTCGCAAGTTTTTGCAGACCAATTTGAAAACCTTCAATACAAATGGCATGACATTAAAAAGAATCTGAAAGAAGATGAAGCAGGTATTTCTTTTTTGAGTGTCAAATACTTTAATAAAAGAAGTTTTACTGATTCCATATATTACATAGCTTTAATTATTCGGCCTCAAGATAACTATCCCCTACTTGTTGAGCTCTGTCTAGATAGAGATCTAAAGCAATTTCTGACCTTTAACAAAGCAAATGAAAGAGGAACATACATTACTGATAATGATTTTGCAAGTGAATTGTATCAACTAATATGGAAACCCTTGTCACCCCATTTAGAGGGGTATACTAGTATTCATTATTCCCCCTCAGGACTTCTTAATCGTATTGTTTTTCACCTTTTGATTGATTTTGAAGGAAATAGATTAAGCGAAAAATATAAGCTTTCTCAATATACAACACTTAGAGATTTAATCAAACTCCGAACACAACCAAGTCGAGCAAATACTTATACCATTTCAAGCTTTGGTAGCAATAGCTTTGACCAAATAGAAAACGAAGAAAACACTATCGAGGAGACCGCAAAAACACAAATGCAACTCAAACAATTCAGTCTCCCCAAAAGAGTAGGAAAACTCACAAGGGCCTGGCAACCTCTTCATGGCAGTATAGAGGAAACCAAGAGCATTACTGAATTATTTCAATCTTCTGATTGGTTGACACAAGATTTCCAAGGAGCATTGGCTACGGAAACAAACCTAAAGTTTCTGTCTGGCAATTCTCCACACATCCTGCACATTGCTACACATGGATTCTTTTTAATGGCTGAAAAGCAGCATAAGTTCAAAGACCTCTCACAAGATCCTTTGTTTTATAAACTCGATTTATACAAACCAAGCTTACAAGGTTTTAGCAAAATGTCTTATTTAATTGACCAGCCCCTAATGCGCTCCGGTCTAGTCTTCACTGGTGCTAATCATGCATGGAAAGGTGGAAAAGTAGCTGAAGGAGCCGATGATGGCATCCTTACTTCTTATGAGATAGTTAACCTCGATTTAAGAAATACAGAATTGGTTGTTTTATCTGCCTGCGATACCGGCCTGGGAGATATCGAATCCACAGAAGGGGTCTTTGGTTTACAACGAGCTTTTAAACAAGCGGGGGTAGATAAAATCATCATGTCGCTTTGGAAAATACCAGATGATGAGACAGTAAAGTTTATGGAAATTTTCTATGGTTATTACTTAAATGATGATACCATTCGAGAAGCTTTTATAAAAACGCAGAGAGATATGTCTGAGAAGTATGAGCCTTATTATTGGGCAGGATTTGTTTTGGTTGAGTAACCATAACTTTGATTAATTATCAATTGATTTCTACCAATAATGTCGAGCTAGAAAAAGCTAGCTTAACAACACTTATCCTTCACTAAACGAAAAGATCATTCCACTGCTCGACTATGGATATTATGTTACTTTTTCCTTCTATTAGTAGTGCAGAATAACCTCATTCCCTTAAAGCAATACTTAAAGATAAATGCTCTTTTCTCCATCCTTATTTAATCTAAGTGCCATGAATTTAAAAATTATTCTTTCTCTGTTCTTTCTTGTAATATCATTTAGCATCTATAGTCAACAAATTCCAGAATCTCCAAATGCTTATGATGAGAACGGTAACAAGCATGGGCGATGGACTTACATCTACTCTCCAAGTTGGCGCATCACAGAAGATCCAGATTCCATTACCTATTATCGTTTGATCACTTATAAGCACGGGGTGCCGAAGGGTCTAGTAAGAGATTATTATTCGTCAGGTTTTCTTCAATGGCAGGGAAAACTACTTTCAGAAAGCCCAAAAAAAGTCATGGATGGATTATGTATATGGTATTTTGAGAATGGGGAAAAAAAAAGAGAGACCGAATATAAAAAAGGAAAAATGAATGGAAAATATAAAAGTTGGCATAATAATAAAAAATTGGCTATTGAAGGGCAATATAAAAATGATCATCATGAAGGGGTTTGGTTTATCTGGAACGAACAAGGAATTCTAAGTAGAAGTAAGAATTTCATAACTGGAGAAGGGCTTACAGGGTCAGAACTTGGTCGAAGATTGCTAATATCATATGATATTGGAGATTATAATAAGGCAATTTTTTGGGGAGAAAAAGCTAAACAACAATTGCTGATTGAATTTGGGAACAATCACCCATATTATATCAGTAATCTAAATAATCTAGCAGGGATTTATCAACATTTAGGTTTATTTGAAAAAGCAGAATTTTTATATCAAGAAAGCTTACGTTGCTGGGCGGAAGTATTAGGGGAAGACCATCCTGACTATGCCTCTGGTTTGAACAATTTAGCCGAACTTTATAAAAAAATGGGGCTCTACAAAAAAGCAGAATCTTTACTTTTAGAAAGTTTACAAATTCAATCTAATCCACAAAATAAGAACCAATCTAACTATGCAATTAGTTTAAATAATCTAGCAGCATTATATCAGATTATAGAGTCGTATAAAAAAGCAGAATCTTTATTTCTTGATAGTCAACAAATCATTCTAGAAGTGACAGGAGATCAGCATCCTCACTATGCTGCAAGCTTAGGTAATTTAGCAAGATTATACGCAAAAAAAGAATTGTATGCTAAGGCGGAACGCTTATTTTTAGAAAGCCAAGAAATCATTCTTAAAACTTTGGGCAAACAGCATCCTTACTATAATGTGAATTTAGAGCAATCAGCGAATCTTTATAATAACATGGGATATTTCCAGATCGCAAAATCTAAGTATACTGAAAGCGCTAAAAGTAAAATAATTCAACTGAAAAAGCTTTATCCTAGCCTAAGTGAGGTCGAAAAAATTCAATTTTTAAAAAATAAAATTGAATTCCACTTTCAAAATTATTATTCTTTTACTATTAATCATTCAGATACTTTTCCAGAGCTTTTATCTGTTTCAGCAGATCTAAATTTGAGCAGCAAAGGCTTAGCAATTTCCACTTTTGTGAATATCCGACAAAGGATTTTACAATCTCAGGATTCAACCTTACTAAAGCTTTATGATCATTGGCTAAGTCAGCGGCAAAAATAGCAAAGGCTAATACACTAAGTATTCACGAACGAGAAAGCCGTACAATCAACATAGAAACTGAAAATGTCAAAGCTGATTCATTAGAAAAAACGCTTAGTCGAAGGTCTTACTTATTTGCTAACCAGCTAGAGAATACTACCTATCAATGGAAAGACATTAGAAACAATCTGGAAAAGAAGGAGACGAGTATTTCTTTTATTGATTTTAAATATTTTAATGGAAGGGCTTGGACTGATACAACCTACTATATGGCCTTAGTCATTCGTCCTGATGATAAAACCCCTCAATTAATAAAACTCTGCCTCAAGAGGGATTTAAAAAAATATTTAAACTATGAAAAAGCAAATCAAAACAACACTTACATTTCCGAAAACGAAGTTGCACACAAATTATATCAACTCATCTGGGAACCATTAGAATCTTACTTGAAAAAAAGTACTACGGTTCATTATTCTCCTTCCGGATTACTAAATATAATTTCTTTTCAAACACTACTCGATGAAAAAGGCAATCGCTTAAATGACATTTATCAACTGAATCAATACACAACACTTAGAGATTTTATCAAACAAAGAAATCAGCCCAAAAATTTCTCTACTAATACAATAGCAACTTTCGGGGGGGCAAACTTTAATCATTCATTCGATACTTCCTTTGATACTCCCAACATTGATAGTCTTTCTTTAATAAATTTTCAACCAAGCCTTTCTAAACACCGAGAAAAAATCATGGAATCCTGGCCATATTTAGAAGGCACAAAAAAAGAAGTCGAAAGGATAAGCCAATTATCTAATCAATCAGGATGGAAAGCAGAAAACTACTCTGACACAATTGCTACAGAACAAAACTTTAAAAAACTCTCTGGTAACTCTCCTCGAATTCTCCACATTGCTACACATGGCTTTTTCCTTCCTGATCCCAAAACGGATGCTAATGAACTAAATCATATTCAACTAATGGGAGATTCTTATCAAAAAAATATTTCTCTTTCAGATCAACCACTCATGCGCTCCGGCCTAATTTTCACAGGAGCTAACCATGTTTGGAAAGGTGGAGAAGTACCAGAAGGAATTGATGATGGTGTCCTTACTTCATATGAAATAGTCAATCTTGATTTAAGAAATACAGAATTGGTCGTTTTATCTGCTTGCGATACCGGCCTAGGTGATATTGAATCTACTGAAGGAATCTTTGGTTTACAACGGGCTTTCAAACAAGCTGGAGTAGATAAAATCATTATATCTATTTGGAAAATACCGGATAATGAGACCATAGAGTTTATGGAAACTTTCTATGGTTATTACTTAAATGGTGATTCCATTCGAGCTGCTTTTATAAAAACTCAGAGAGAGAGATGTCTGAGAAGTATGAGCCCCATTATTGGGCAGGGTTTGTATTGGTAGAATAAATGAATTTTCAGAGAATAGTCTATATGTAATATCATCCCACACAAAACAGGTCACTTTTTAGCAAAAATCAATCGTTTCATTCACTAAATGAAATGACACCTTCACTTAATCAGTCTGGTGAAAAAGCCGCAATTCATTCTATTTGCAATAGAATTGTCTCATTTAGGTTAATTTGATATTATGCTTAAAATATTATTCCAAGACAAGAACATTCTGAATATGCTTCTCACGTGTTCAATGTTCTTTATTTGTTGTTCCAACAATGGCGCCCAAGATAGTTTTGAACAGTATTTAAGGAAGTCAATTATAGCTTCATTTAATAAAAATTGTACAAAGGCAATTTACTGGATGGATAAGGCTCGATATCTAGCGGAAGTTGAACTAGATAATAAATCGAAAGAATATACCACTTTCCTGAAAGCAAGTATTCCTGTATATGTAGATTGTGGTGTTTATGACTTGGCAGAGCAACTTTCCTTAGAATTTATTAAAAAAATCCACCCTAATGATCCTAGTTATAGGGATGGGTTAAAGGTAATCGCTGCACTATATCTAGAAGTAAATAAATTTGAAAAGGCAAAAAAGATATCAGTTCAAGCCTTAAAAACGTCAAGTGATCAAAGTGATACAACTTCCTTAGATTACATAATGCATATCAAAGAATTAGGAGAAATCTATCATGCAAGCGGAGATTTAGCAGAGGCAGAAAGATTATTTCTTCGTGCCTTACAATTAACAAATTTAGTAGGCAAGCAATTTCCCCATGATAAACTCCCTGTTATTTTCTACAACCTAGGGAGTGTTTATTACGATCTGGGGCAATTTGATAAATCAGAAGTATATATCGAAAAAACTAAGGAGTTAATTGATCCCAATACAGACCCTGAGAATTATGCCACCCAGTTAAATATTCTGGCACTTCTTAAAGTGAAAAAAAATAAGTTTGAGGTAGCTAGACAATATTACGAAGAAGCCTTAAGGCTTAATGAAAAAACCTATGGTAATACCTCTATGGCTTTTACTCGTAGTTTAAACAACCTTGCTTCCTGTGAACAAGAATTACAAAACTACTCAAGAGCAGAACAATTATTTTTACGCAGTAACAGGGTTATAAAAGAAAAACTAGGACCAAGTCATCAAGAATACGCTATTTCAATCAATAATTTAGCAGGTATATATGTTGATCTAAAAAAAATTGATACTGCCATAAGTTTGTACAAAGAAAGTTTAGCTATAACAAAGAGACTATACGGTATTAATCATCCTTCATACGGAACTACAGCATTGAATTTGGGAGGCCTATATTGGGAAGAAAACAATTTTCATGTAGCGCATTATTATTTTCAAAAGGCGATTCAAAATTTATTATACCAGATAAAAAACATTTATCCAATTATGAGTGAAGTTGAGAAGCTTCAATTTCTAAACAACAAAGTCAGATATTATCTTCAAGACTTTTACTCTTTTACGAATGAAGCTATCAAGGAAATTCCTGAATTAAGCAAAGAAGCTTTAAACCTCTTGTTAGCAACTAAGACCTTAGCATTGGATATAACAGTGGATGTTCGAAAAAAAACTATCCAATCGAAGCAGCTAGACTTATTGAGGCCTTATGAAGAGTGGAAGCGGACTCGTAAACTTATTTATAGATTCTGGATGGGAAATGAGATAGCAAATTCTAATAACCCCATTGATATATTTGATTTAGAACATAAAGCAGATTCCCTAGAAAAAGTAATAAGTCGACAGGTTGAAATATATACGAATCAATTTGAAGCTATTATTAAATGGGAAAACATTCGAACTCAATTAGACACCAATGAGGTGGCTATAGCATTTCTAGATTTTAGCGACCAAACCAGTAATCAGAGGCAAGAGGATAAGTATGTTGCAATTATTGTAGATAAATACATGGAGTATCCACAATGGATTGAATTATGCAATAAAAACCAATTATCCTTATTCTTTGACTATGAGAATAAAGCAAAGTTAACCTATGCAAATGATATCGACTTATCTTCTGACTTATATCAACTGATTTGGGAACCATTCAATTTTTTCCTTAAGCATAAAACTAAAATTCATTATTCTATCTCCGGGCTACTCAATAAGGTAGCATTCTCACAATTGACCAGCCAGGATGGGAAACATTTATGTGAAGATTACCAACTCTATCAATATGGTACACTAAAAGATTTTGCCAAAATTGAAAAAGAAAAGTATCCGTCTCGTGAAAAATCCATTGTATGTTTTGGCGGAGCAAACTTTGATCTTTTTCAAGGAAAAAATGATCAAAATACTTCACCCCAAATAAACACACAAGCATTGACTTGGAGCTTTTTACCAAGTACAGAAAAAGAAGTTAACCAAATAATTAATCTTCTCGATTCAAAAGAATGGAACAAACAACAGTTCATAGGAATAGAAGCTACAGAAGAAAATTTAAAAAACTGTTCAAGCGATTCTCCGAGAATACTGCATATCGCGACTCATGGTTTCTTTTTTCCTATGCTCCAAACAGATGATAAAAATCAAAGACAATCTCAATCGGTAAATTTCCATATACCCAAAGCAATTTCGAATCTACAACAACCGATGATGCGGTCCGGGTTAGTATTTACCGGAGCAAATTATGCTTGGCTAGGAGGAAAAGTTCCTGAAGATGTAAAAGATGGTATTCTAACCGCGTATGAAATTGTCAATCTTAATCTACACAATACTGAATTAATAGTGCTTTCAACTTGTGTATCAGGTTTAGGTCAAATAGAAAATACAGAAGGTACCTTAGGAATGCAACGTGCTTTTAAACATGCTGGTGTAGAAAAGTTAATTATATCTCTTTGGGAGATTCCTGATTACGAATCTATAATATTTATGGAAACATTTTACAAACACTATTTAGAAAGTGATAATGTAAATGACGCTTTTAGAAAAACGCAATTGGAAATGTCGACTAAATACGATCCATATTATTGGGCAGGATTTATCTTACTGGAATAGTAATTAGGATTTAAAAACTTCTCCTCTAATAGTCTTGTATATTCTTTAACGCCAAAAACAAAAACATGAACAATATAGAAGCCAATCACATTAATAAAGTTTTATTACTACTACTCACTTGTTTCTTCTTTTATTCTTGTGATAATTCAAAATTCAACATCAAAGAATACCTCTCAATAAAAGGAGAAAAAGTTAACATAAGAAATCAAGCCAATCAGGATGGTGAAATCTTATTTCAATTAAATAGAGGTGATACTGCTATAATACTAGAAAAATCCAATGCACCACAGCAATTAACGTACTATGGAAATAATTAAGTAATGCTGAATAAATAATTCGGTAAAATGATAAAGTATTAAATTTGGGTAAAAAGTTATCCAAATGCGGTTTATAAAATTGACATTAGAACAAG